>JAXLUT010000009.1:0-78289 GCA_046329385.1 Saprospiraceae bacterium | reverse complement strand
ACTTCTGTCAAGATAAATTATCATATAAAAGCTAAGCACACCCAAATATTATCTTACCCACTTACATCAGAGAAGGTGTCACTCTCCGAAACACCTATCTCCGACTCAATTCTCATAATAAAATACCTTTTTCCTGATCGGCAGTGTAAAGTTTGTTAGAGGGCATCCGGTACTAATGCTGTCAGATATTTCTAAAAAAGGGAGTCATTGCTTAATTAATAAATTGGTTGAAGAATTCTGTCTTACGTCTTCTCGCAATGGGTACCTTAAGACCATTTTTCATTATTATTTCATGATATGTCGTAACAGATTGGATAAAATCAAGATTGATCAAAAATGACTTATGCGTCACATAGAACCCATGACTTAACAATATATTTTTAAATTTTCCTATATGGTAAGATGACAGGACATGTCGGCCATTTTTGAGATGAATATAGGTGTATTTTTCACAACCCTCTAAATGGGAGACGTCTTGAATATTGAGTATTTCGTTTCTATAATGAATCGGGATTATAAATCTTGTAAGCTGCCTTCTACCTATTGGAGGGTAAGTTGGGATAAGAGGATTTGTTAAAATTTGTGGCACGGGTTTTATTTTTAAATCTGTCATTATGGTAAGCACATTAAAATCTAATGCTTAAATTTGAAAATAAACTTACTAACACTGCAAAGATTTCATAAAACGATTTTACGAGCAAATTAAAATTTTGCATTTTTCCTAAAAATACTTGACCATATTCTTAATTACATAACGCATACAATTTTAATTATGAACATTTTATAGTTATTTATTGCTAAATATTTTCCTAAGTTTTTTACTTTTGTCGTTGCAATAAAATCCCTATGGCATCCCCTAAGTTGATCCAAGTGTTGGAGACTTTCAAACCAGAAGAATGGTCTTCTTTCAAAAAACATATAAGCAGGTTTTACACCAAAAATGCTGACACATACAAGATTTTTGTATGGATCATGAATAAGCACACCCAGCTCGAAAAAAATGCAGACATCATCAGTCAACTCAACTTACATTTCAAAAATTTGAGCGCTAAAGTGATCTTAAATCACCTTTCATTGCTCTATAATTTGGCTGAACAATGGATGGTCACTCAACAACTCGACCATGATAAGGAGACATATAAACTGTTGATACATAGAAACATGCAAAAACGTGGATTATATCACCTTGCTGATCAATTTTCCAATAAACTCAGAGAAGATTTTTATGAAACAGCCGATTACCACTTTCTATTCACTAAAAGGGAGCTATTGCACCAAGAATATTATAGCTTCAACCCCAAGAAGTATGAATTGGGTTGGTCTGCCTTGGAGCAACTTTTTGAAACTACAATTAAATTTCAAAGCCATGTCATCCAAATTTATCTGGTAGAACTCATCAATTGGGGAAAAATCACCAATACCGACTTTACAAATCTAGAAGCAAAAGCATTGGCTATCATTTCTTCATACCATGATGATCTAGATAATAAGTTCTTTTATAAGTTATACCAACTTATGATTACTGATGATTTGTATATATTCCAAGAGTTGACCCAAAGGTTATTGAATGAAGAGTGGAAAGAAGGTAGTTTGGAAGAAGTCATCTCAACTATCTACTTGATTCGTAAAGCAACAGAGTACTACTCAAAGGGCTTACGTATTGACTCAAAACTTGTCATTGGCACATTGTATGATTTTGCCATGAAACGTGGCGTTTTTTTAGAGCATGGTAAATTGGCACCCATTACATTTAGAAACATCATCATCAATTTGTGTCAAAATCAAAGCTACTCAGATATTAATCAATTTATTGAAACTTGGTATCACCAAATCTCAGCACCCTTGCCTGAAAGTACACGTAATGTTTGTCACAGTCTCACTAATTTAAAACACAATAAATTCGATGCAATATTTGAATATACTCGCATGAAAACATATAATGATGAGACCGAAAAAGCTATGAGCTTGTCCATGCATTTGATCGCTTGCTTTATGCAACGAGAAGCAGATTATGATTTATATATTACCACTCTCAATAATTTTAATTCTTTCTTGAAAAGGAATAAAGATGCTTTTACACAAAGATTTTACTTAGGCTTATTCAACTTTATTGAAATCATGAAATCGGTGGATAAGAAAATCAAGGTTAACTTTGACGACTATAAGACAATTTACTATAGAGAATGGTGTACATTTATTACTAAAAGTCAAAAATAAAAATGAATAAGACTGAACTGCTTTTATTTAAAAACAATCCAGTCTATATTTTTCAATTATAAACCATCCTGCTCCTCACCAATAAAGCTAGATTGATAAACTGTTGTATTGCCAGGCTGTATGACCAATTTGAATCTGGTTGTGGAATTAGGTGTAGCCAAACATTCGGTTTTATACTCATATTGTCCACTAGGAGAAATAGTTGTCAAGCGCAATAGCGAGTTCAACTCTTTCAATTTCAAGCTCTTACACGAATACGATGTAGAATCAGATAAAGTACTAAAAAGCGTAACAGCCAAAACATCATCATTAACGGAGGTACATTTGGCCTTCAATACATCATACTCCACAGTATTATTATTGGCCAAAACTAAAGTAGCTTTAAGTGGAAGTGAAGTTCGTTGTTTTGTATCGTAGGTTAGCTCAGAAGTGAAGGAAGTTTCCTTTTGACAAGCAGAGATGATTAGGCATATGAATGCCAGATGAAACAAGGTTTTCATTACAAAAAAATTTAGGTTTTAATTAAATAATGGCTCGATGCATGATCATCCGTGGCCTTTGGATGATGCACTTAGGATGCTAAGCATTGACAGCAAACTTTACAATATTTTAATTGCTCAAAAGTGCTGACGATGAAACATCTACATCAATTTCGATGTAAAAATATCTGTGCAGCTGAAGCCATTATTTACATATAGCATCATCGGTTATAAATATTTAAGCTGCGGTCAAAATTGACCATTTTTCGGTCATGTCTGGATTCCTACTTCTCTTAAAAATTACATTGTAGGTTGGCATCATTTATTGGTAACAAAGTAGAATGATGCTGTACCAAAAACTAAAATTGGCAAGGCAATCATCCCAACAAAAATTTAGGATAGCGCAATAAATATTAATGGGTAGAAATTTTATGAATTCAAGTGGTGAATTCTGTAATTAAAGCCAATTCCACCTCAAAACACTTCAAAATATATGTCAGAAAGCTTCATCATCTCTCCTACTGTCTCAATGGTAAATTCACCATACAATGATTTGTACTCCCTAAAAGTCCAACTATCATCTTCGTTTCGTGTGAGGGTTTCTACTCGTATAGCCATCGAATCAATCAAAATATACTCTTTCAAAGTAGCGATTTCTCTATACAATGTAAACTTCTGCCCTTTGTCGTAATCATAGGTAGATTTTGACAGAATTTCAATGATTACTGAAGGATTTGTCACTGTATCCATTTTGTCATCTGTTGTTTTGGGTTGGCCACAGATGATGGTGATGTCAGGATAAGTATAAAGCGTGTTTTTGGGGATATGCACTCTTAAATCACTACCAAAAGGCCTGCATGGCTTTCCTTTGAGTTTAGCACTTAAACTTCCTATCGTATTACTAAAAATAATATTATGTGGCAATGAAGCACCACTCATCGCAAATATTTCGCCTGCGTAGTACTCATGTTTGTCTAATGCCTGTCTCTCAGCTTCTAAATACTCTTCTTGAGTGATATACTTTACATCTGGAAATCCCATAAACATTTGATTTAATTGCAAATATACAGTATTTTCATAAAATTTGAAACGAATGGCGTGTCAAAATTCGTCCATAACATTTCAGAACATGCATAGTTAATTACTACATTATCATCGACAAAATCTAATTTGTGCCATTATATATTTGAAGGTAATATAACAAATTAGAGTTAAGAAGTAGCTTTTACTTACATTATTGTCACCTTACTATTGTCAAAAAAATAAGACCCAATCACTCTAATTACAAGTTTCAGCAAAAAAAAATCAAAATTACAGTGTGATTTCACAAACAATTTTAAAATAAAATATAAATTGGTAAGTCATGATTCTGCGCATACAAAAGGAAATAAAATCAATAAAAACTTAATTAACAAAAAATTTGATTTTATTCATCACCTCATATATACTTAAAAAACCTTATCTTTGCAGCCATTTTTTTACTTCATAGGTTTTTCCTTAATTATTGAAGATGGAAGTATCGGTTTTTGAAAACATTAGAATAGATTATTTTGCCATTCTGATCCAATTTGTAGTAGCATCAAGTTTTGTAGGGCTCACCTTTGCATTTACCCATATTGTAGGCCCCAAGCGCAAAGGTGAAGTGAAGCTTCAGAGTTTCGAGTGTGGTTTAGAGCCAATAGGTAGTGCGAGGCTACCTTTTTCGGTTAAGTATTTTTTAGCTGCCATCCTTTTTGTCCTATTTGATATTGAAATCATATTTTTTTATCCTTGGGCCATCAACTTTAGAGCATTGGGTATGGATGGTTTGATTAAGATGTTGATATTTATTACGCCATTTTTGCTTGGATATTTTTATGTCATTAAAAAAGGAACATTGAAATGGGATTAAATACCATCAATCAGCCAGGTAGTCTAGAAATGTATGTTGGCAATGGTTTTGGACTCACGCAAGTAGAGAAGGTAATTGGTCTTGCCAGAGCTAACTCAATATGGCCTTTGCCATTTGCAACATCGTGTTGTGGTATCGAGTTTATGGCTACGATGGCCGCTACTTATGATATAGGCAGATTTGGTGCCGAAAGATTGAGTTTCTCACCAAGACAAGCTGACCTTTTGATGGTGATGGGTACTATTGCCAAGAAAATGGGTCCAGTCCTCAAGCAAGTATACACCCAGATGGCTGAACCAAAGTGGGTCATTGCTGTAGGCGCGTGCGCTAGCAGTGGTGGAATCTTTGACACGTATTCTGTTTTGCAAGGCATCGATAAAGTCATACCTGTAGATGTTTATGTACCAGGTTGTCCGCCTCCACCAGAGGCTATCCTTGACGGTATTATGAAGATCCAAGAATTGATCAAAAACGAACCTTTAGGCCGCAGACAATCAGAAGAGTACAATCAATTGCTAAAATCATATAACATAGATTGATGTCTGAGATATACAACCAAACATTGATAGACTTAGTCTCCGACTACTTTGGCAGCAAGATCATTGAGGTGAAGGAAAGCTATGAGACAGTAGATTTTGTAGTAGATAAGGATGTTATTTTAGATATGGTATTATGGTTGAAAAATCATGAACTTTTGAAGGTAAATTTCCTTACATCTATTTGCGGTGTTCATTTCCCTACCAAGACAGGTCAAGAGCTATCTGTAGTCTATCACCTTCATAGTCTTACCAACAATTTGCGTTTTAGAATCCATGTTTTTCTACCAGCACAAAAACCAGAAATTCCAACTTTAACTAAGGTTTTTGCAGCAGCTAATTGGATGGAAAGAGAGACTTTTGAGTTCTATGGTATCAATTTCATTGGGCATCCAGATCTTCGCATCATTTTGAATGAGGAGGATATGAATTATCATCCCTTATTAAAACAATATCCACTCGTGGATGCAACTCGTACTGACAAAGATGATAAATATTTCGGAAGGTAATAAAATAGAAAAAAAGCAGGTTATAAATGGTGTCATTCAGTCTGAAGATGAACTGAAGCAATATAATTATCTCAATTTAGGGCCTACTCACCCAGCTACGCATGGTATTTTCCAAAACATTTTGAAAATGGATGGAGAAATCATAGTAGAAGCTGAACCTACCATAGGATATATCCACAGGGCTTTTGAAAAACTTGCAGAAAATAGACCTTTTTATCAAATTACCACTATTACCGACCGTCTTAACTACTGTTCAGCACCGATCAACAATATAGGATGGATGCTGACTGTAGAAAAATTGTTGGGTGTCACTACTCCTAAACGCGTTGATTATCTAAGAGTTATCATCATGGAACTCGCTAGGATCGCCGATCACATCATTTGCAATAGCGTTATCGCCGTTGATACAGGAGCGTTGACTGGGTTTTTGTATGTCTTCCAATGGCGAGAGAAAATCTATGATATTTACGAAGAAATTTGTGGTGCAAGACTCACTACCAATATAGGAAGAATTGGTGGATTTGAGCGCGATTTTTCGCCAAAAGTATTTGAAAAAATTCAAGATCTTATCAAACATTTACCTGATGCCTTAGGTGAATTTGAGAAATTAGTGATCAGAAATCGTATCTTCATGGATAGAACCATCCACGTAGGCGGCATCACTGCTGAGCGAGCATTGGATTATGGTTTCACTGGGCCCAATCTTAGAGCTGCTGGCGTAGATTATGATGTGCGAGTGATGAACCCATACTCTTCTTATCAAGATTTCGAATTTGATTTACCTTTGGGTAGTACTGGTGACACTTATGATAGATTTTGTGTAAGACAAGAAGAAATGTGGCAGAGCCTTCGCATCATCAAGCAAGCGCTCAAAAACTTGCCAGATGGTCCATTTCATGCCGATGTACCTGAGTATTATCTTCCTCCCAAAAACGATGTTTATACTTCTATGGAAGGATTGATTTATCACTTCAAAATAGTCATGGGAGAGATAGATGTGCCAAAAGGGCAAGTCTATCAAAGCGTTGAGGGTGGCAATGGCGAGCTTGGATTTTATTTGGTCAGTGACGGCGGAAGACAACCTTATCGTTTACATTTCAGACGTCCGTGTTTTATATATTATCAAGCATATCCAGAGATGATCAAAGGTGCCATGCTGAGTGATGCCATCCTTACCATGAGTAGTATGAATGTGATAGCTGGTGAACTGGATGCATAATTTTTAAAGATTTTTTGAGTATAATGAATATAGATTTTTCAAAAGAGTCAATGGATGAGATCGCTCGACTGATAGCACAATATCCATCTGGAAGAAAAAAATCTGCCTTATTGCCTGTACTGCATGTAGTGCAAAAGGAGAAAGGTTGGCTTTCAGCAGATACTATGGAGCAAGTGGCACTTTTATTGGAGATTAAACCTATTGAAGTTTTTGAAGTAGCTACATTCTACTCAATGTATTTTACCAAACCAGTAGGAAAGTATGTGATAGAAATCTGTCAAACAGGCCCTTGTATGATCTGTGGAGCCGAAGATATCATAGCTTATTTGGAAAGAAAATTGAGTATCAAAGTTGGCGAAACTACTTCAGATGGCATGTTTACTTTAAAAACTGTAGAGTGTCTTGGAGCTTGTGGTTATGCTCCGATGTTTCAGATTGGAGAAACATTTTATGAAAATCTAACCTCCGATAAAATAGATGAAATTATTTCCCAATTATCATCAAAAGCCAATACAGGAATATGAAATTGTTATTGGAAAATATAGAAAATCCAGAAATCCTTCACTTAGAAGGGTACGTCAAGTGCGGCGGATACCGCAGTTTATATAGTGTCTTAGGCAAAATGTCGCCAGATGAAGTCACCGAAGAGGTCAAAACTTCGGGTTTAAGAGGTAGAGGTGGCGCAGGATTCCCAACGGGTATGAAATGGTCATTTTTAGATAAATCTACCGACAAACCAAGATATTTACTTTGCAATGCGGATGAAAGTGAACCGGGTACTTTTAAGGATAGGTTATTGATGGAAAAAAAGCCTCACTTGCTGATAGAAGGTATGATTTTGTCAAGCTATGCTCTTGGATGCCATACTGCCTATATATATATTCGTGGTGAATACATGTTCATACTTCGCATCTTAGAGAAAGCCATCAAAGAAGCATATACCAAAGGTTTCCTTGGTAAAAATATATTAGGATCAGGATTTGATTTAGACCTATATGTACACCCAGGAGCTGGAGCCTATATATGTGGTGAAGAGACTGCATTGATTGAATCATTAGAAGGCAAACGAGGCAACCCACGCATCAAACCACCATTTCCAGCTGTGTCAGGTCTTTGGGATTGCCCTACCATTGTCAATAATGTAGAGAGTATAGCAGCAGTAGTACCTATCATCAATATGACTGGTGCCGAATATGCCAAAATAGGCATTGGTAAATCTACCGGTACGAAATTGATTTCTGCATCGGGCAATATCAATAAACCTGGTGTCTATGAAATCGCACTTGGTTTACCAGTCGAAGAGTTTATTTACTCTGATGAATATTGTGGTGGCATGAAGCACGGTTTATCACTCAAAGCATGTGTGCCAGGTGGATCATCTGTACCTATCCTACCAAAACATCTTTTGCTTCACGAAAGCAATGGAAATCCAAGATTGATGACTTATGAAAGCCTTAGCGAAGGTGGATTCCAAACAGGAAGCATGCTTGGTTCTGGCGGATTTATTGTTTATGACGAAAAACAATGTATAGTCAGGAATACTTGGAATTTTGCAAGATTTTATCATCATGAAAGTTGTGGTCAATGCAGCCCTTGTCGTGAAGGCACTGGCTGGATGGAAAGAGTCCTCCATAATATTGAATATGGTCATGGCTCTATAGAAGATATAGATTTGCTGTGGGATATTCAGAGTAAAATCGAAGGCAATACCATTTGTCCATTAGGTGATGCAGCAGCTTGGCCTGTGGCAGCAGCGATTAGACATTTTCGTCATGAATTTGAATACCATGTGAAATATCCACATCGAGTGATGGATATTGTCCATGTTTATCAACCAGAAATGAATCACATTTGAATTGTGATGCAACCAAAAAATGTTACCATGTTGAAAGTAACCATTGATGACATCAATATAGACGTACCACCAGGTACCACCATCCTGCAAGCGGCAAGAATGATTGGCCAAAATGTGCCACCTGCTATGTGCTATTACAGTAAGTTGCAAGGTAGCGGTGGAAAATGTCGTACTTGTCTTGTTAAAGTAACCAAAGGATCCGAAAAAGATCCAAGGCCGATGCCAAAATTGGTAGCGAGTTGTAGGACATTGGTCATGGATGGTATGGAAGTTAAAAATGAGACTTCACCTGAAGTGGTGGATGCAAGAAAAAGTATTACAGAATTTCTCCTCATCAATCATCCACTAGATTGTCCTATTTGTGACCAAGCTGGTGAATGTAAATTGCAAGATTTGTCTTACGAACATGGCTTGTCCAAGAGCAGGTACGAATTTAAAAGACGAGAATTCGAGAAGCAAGACATTGGTGATAAGATCCAACTTACGAATAGATGTATCTTATGTTATAGATGTTCAAGTTGGCACTAGTTGACTCCTGAGCGTGTACATGGAGTTATTAATAGAGGCGAAGTTTCTGAAATCTCTACATATATCCAAGAAAATGTGGACAATGAATTTTCAGGCAATATGATCGACGTTTGTCCTGTTGGTGCACTTACAGATAAGACATTTAGATTCAAATCTAGGGTATGGTTTGCTAAACCAATGAATGCACACCGTGATTGTCCTACTTGTGCTGGCAAGGTCACTCTTTGGTATCAAGGAGAAGAAGTACTGAGAGTTACTGGTAGGAAAGATAAATGGAATGAAGTAGAAGATTTCATTTGCAATACATGCAGATTTGACAAAAAGCATACATCAGATTGGAATATCGAAGGGCCAATGGTGGTAGATAGTCACTCCGTCATTGCTCAAAACCATCTCAAATATGAGTTGCCAGTGATTCAAAATCTTTTACAAGAAGAAAATGGTATTATTTCAGCAGAAAAAGAATAATGGAGATTATAATTTTTAAAATATTTTTAGTTGTCGCTTTATTTTTATTGTCTATTACTATTGCGGCATATTCGACTTTTTCTGAGAGGAAGGTAGCTGCTTTTATCCAAGACAGAATCGGCCCCAACCGTGCTGGACCTTTTGGTATTTTGCAGCCACTTGCTGATGGTGTAAAGATGTTTATGAAAGAAGAAATCATACCTGCTGACGCCAATAAGCTCTTATTTATCTTAGGTCCTGCCATCAGTATGGTGACAGCTCTGATGGTGAGTGCTGTCATACCTTGGGGACCAGACATTACCATAGCTGGTGTCAAAGTGCATCTCCAAGTAGCAGATATAAATATCGGCATCTTGTACATCATGGGTGCTGTAAGCTTAGGTGTATATGGTATCATGATTGGAGGCTGGGCATCCAACAACAAATTTGCACTCTTGGGAGCAGTGCGCGCATCTACACAAATGATTAGTTATGAACTCGCAATGGGTATGAGCATCATTGCTATCATCATGACGACTGGCTCGCTTAGTTTGAGAGAAATGGTCGTTGGACAAAGTGGTTGGCATGGTTTACATTGGAATTTCTTCCTTCAACCATTAGGATTTATCATATTCTTAATATGTGCATTTGCAGAGACCAATCGTACACCTTTTGACCTACCTGAGAGTGAAACTGAACTTATTGGTGGCTATCATACCGAGTATTCAAGTATGAAATTAGGTTTTTACCTATTTGCTGAGTATGTCAATATGTTTTTATCTTCAGCTGTCATGAGTTGCCTGTATTTTGGGGGATACAATTTTCCATACATGGATGTAGTACAAGCCAATACTGGCGAGATAGTGTTTGCGCTCATTTGTTTTGGTGTATTGATGAGCAAAATAATATTTTTCATTTTCTTTTTCATTTGGGTACGATGGACGATACCAAGGTTCAGGTTTGACCAATTGATGAATCTTGGTTGGAAAATCTTGTTGCCACTTTCCATTATTAACATGCTGGTCACAGGTGCGATCATCCTTTATAATAATTAATTCTGATGCAAATGTTGACTAACCGGAGCAAAGTAGTTTCCAACAAAAAGATGACCTTGGCAGAAAGATTGTATTTTCCTGCTATTATAGGTGGATTAAAAATCACCATTCACCACTTTTTCAAAAAGAAAGCAACCATTCAGTATCCTGAGCAAAAGCGCCAACACAGCGTATTTTTTAGGGGCAGACACGTACTTAAAAGAGACACTGAAGGTAGAGAAAACTGTACAGCTTGTGGCCTTTGTGCAGTAGCTTGCCCTGCCGAAGCCATCACCATTGTTGCAGCCGAAAGACAAAAGGGAGAAGAAAAACTTTACCGCGAAGAGAAATATGCAGCAGAATATGATATCAATATGCTCCGTTGCATTTTTTGTGGACTTTGCGAAGAAGCTTGCCCCAAAGATGCTATTTATCTGACGAATACAATAGCTGAATCCAATTTGCATAGAAATCAATTTATATTTACCAAAGATATGCTACTCGAAGGCATCGCAAGCAAAGAGCGCATTGATATTTCTGCTCGAAGAAAGGGTGTCCGTGAAGGTGCCTTATAATTCATTAATGAATCCACTATGACCGCCATATTATTTTATATCCTTTCAGCAATATGCATTGTCAGTAGCATTCTTATGATTTTTCATAAAAATGCTATGTACAGCGTCCTTTACCTGCTGATATGTTTTTTCTCTGTTGCTGGCTTGTATGTAATGCTCAATGCACAATTTCTTGCCATCGTCCATGTAATAGTGTATGCAGGAGCCATTATGGTTTTGTTTCTATATGTGATCATGTTTCTCAATATGAGTACTCCCATTACTATTAGAAAAAGCAAATTGGTGATGGGCATCGCTGTATTGACTGGTTCAATGGTTTGTTTGGTCTTAGTGTCTGCTATTTGGGCCACAAGTTTTGGACAATCGCCAGCTGTCGTCAACCAAGAGATAGGTCTCGCTTCTACTCTCGGAAAAATACTGTTCAAAGAGTTTTTAATTCCATTTGAAGTGTCCAGCGTTTTGTTTTTATCATCCATGGTAGGCGTAGTTATTTTCAATAAGAAAGATCAAAATGATGAATGAAGTAACAATTTTTCAAGACCAGCTCAGATTGGTTCCATTAGAACATTATGTATTTTTATGTTTGGTGTTGTTTTGTATTGGGTTGACTGGCGTATTATTGCGGCGAAATCTGATCAATGTCTTTTTGAGTATTGAGCTCATGTTGAATTCCATCAACCTATTGGCAGTGTCATTTTCTGTTTACTATAACGATCCCAATGGTCAAGCATTTGTATTTTTTATCATGGTTGTAGCAGCGGCTGAAGTTGCCGTTGGATTAGCTTTATTGGTGATGATATACAGAAATGTCAGGACAGTCGATATCAATGCCTTGAATCAATTAAAATGGTAACTTCAAAATCACTTTAAATTGAATACAGAAATTTTAAATTTATTAGCCACACTTATACCAGGATTACCACTCATCGGTTTTCTAAGTTACCTATTCATAGGAGATAAAATATCAAAGCATGTTGCCGGTATTTTGGCTTCCATTTGGGTGGTCATTTCATTTGTTCTTTCATTAATATTATTCTTATCAATCAATGAGAATAGTCCACCTTTGTCCATCAACTTGTTTCAATGGATAGAATTGATCCACATCAACATACCATTTACATTTCAGATTGATCAGTTGTCTATTATCATGATGATGCTCATTACTGGTGTAGGTAGTTTGATCCATATTTACTCTATCGGTTATATGCATGATGATGATGGATTCAAAAGATTTTTTGCATATCTGAATCTATTTATTTTTTTCATGCTCATCTTGGTGATGGCCAATAATTATGTATTGATGTTTGCTGGCTGGGAAGGAGTTGGACTTTGTTCTTATCTTTTGATTGGCTTTTGGCATAAAAACGAAGAATACAATAAAGCCGCAAATAAAGCATTCATAATCAACAGAATAGGAGATTTATTTTTATTATTCGGCCTATTTATGACCTATCAATATTTTGGTACATTTGAGTACGAATCTCTCAAAGCATTAGTAGCGAATGGCAATGTTGAAACGAGCGTCATCACGATCATCACTCTACTTATATTTGCAGGAGCTACGGGCAAGAGTGCACAGATACCTCTCTTTACATGGTTGCCTGATGCTATGGCAGGGCCAACTCCTGTCAGTGCTTTGATACATGCTGCTACGATGGTTACGGCAGGTATTTATCTCATCATTAGGTCAAACTTCTTATTCGTTTTGGCACCATTTACCAATGATGTGATTCTGACGATTGGTCTTTTGACCGCATTCATGGCAGGATTCATTGCGCTGAAACAAAATGATATCAAAAAAGTACTCGCCTACTCTACCGTCTCACAACTGGGTCTCATGTTTTTTGCTTTGGGTTTAGGAGCTTATGCAGCAGCCTTTTTCCACGTCTTGACACATGCATTTTTCAAGGCTTTACTCTTTTTGGGAGCAGGTAGTGTGATCCATGGCCTGCATGGAGAGCAAGATATACGCAAAATGGGGAATGTCAGCCGACAAATGTCCACAACACACTGGACGTTTTTGATCGGTGTTTTAGCCATCATAGCCTTGCCTCCATTTGCTGGTTTCTTTTCCAAAGACAATATCTTGTTGATGGCTTTCATCAAAAGTCCAATTTTATGGGGCATCGCACTTGGTTCAGGATTATTGACTGTTTATTATATGTTGAGATTATATTTTCTGGTATTTAAAGGTGATTCACGTCAGACACACGAAGTTGCATCTCATGCCCACGAATCTCCACACATCATGACGTGGCCATTGATCATCTTGAGTATATTAAGCATAATAGGTGGTTGGATGAATATTCCAGAACTCATGCATGGCAATAGAAATTTAGATCATTTTATCTCTGTGATCACACCTTTACAAACTATCCATCTTGATCACAGTACTGAATGGATGCTTATAGCCGTATCAGTTTTGGGTATTTTAATTGTGTCTTACTTTGCTTACCGCAAATATATCATTCAAAGCGCAATACCTGAACCTGACGATCAAATTGTTTCTTCCAACTTAGGCAATATTCTCAATAAAAAATTTTACATTGATGAGTTATATGATGCCATCATTGTTAGACCTATTGATGCCGTGTCCTCATTTTTATCCAATATTTTTGACAAAAATATCATCCAAAATCTAACAGATAGTACTGCTGCATGGACATTGGCAGCGTCTGAAGAGTTTAGAAAATCACAAAATGGTTATATCAGTTATTACTTATTCGGAATGGCCTTGGGTGTATTGGGTATCTTAACTATTTTTATATTTTTAGCTATATGAGTGTACTTGTTTTCTTATTGATACCCGTAATGTCTATCTTGCTAATTTTGCTGGCAAGTAAAAGCCAAACACAAACAATAGCCATCGTATCATCTGCGATCTCAGTAACAAGTGTAGCTTTTGCCATCGCCCAGTATTTCCTAGGTAATAATATTATCCCTGTTGATACTGCTTGGATAGCGTCATTAGGAGTAAGATTTCATTTAGCAGCCGATGGAGTAAGTTTGTTGATGATTTTGATAACCAATGTAGTCAGTATGGTCAGCATGTATATCAATGTTGGAGGAAAATAAATTTGGAGAAAACAATTCTACATTTTGATTTTAGCCATGCAGGTTTTCATGATTGGTGTCTTTACCGCTCAAGATTTATTTTTATACTATATATTTTGGGAATTATCATTGATTCCAGCATACTTTTTATTATTGATTTGGGGTAAAGCTCCCAATCTCAGGATGACAACTTTGAGATTTTTCTTGTTTACATTGTTTGGTAGTCTCTTGATGTTAATTGCCATCATTTACTTAGGCAATCAAGGTGAAACGAGTGATTTTAGTCTTTTGACCTTAAAATCATTGCAAATGAGCGAGCTGCATCAAGGCCTCTTGTTTTTTGCTTTTATCATAGCTTTTGCCATTAAAACGCCAATATTCCCATTGCATGGCTGGCAAGCAGACACCTACACTGCTGCTCCTACATCTGTGACTGTCATCTTATCAGGCATTATGTCCAAGATGGCCTTATATAGTGTATTTAGGTTTGTGATACCTTTATTTCCCAAAGCTGTCACTTTATATGGGTCATACATAGCCATCTTAGCATCGTTTGGTGTGCTGTATGCATCATTGGTAGCGTTGCGACAGACACACATCAAAAGAATGTTTGCTTACGTTTCAATGGCACATGTTGGAATCATTTTTGCAGGGCTATTTGTGTTTTATAGAGATGGACTTAATGGTACTATGATTCAGATGGTGGCACATGCCATCAATACTTGTGGCTTGTTTTTGATAGCTCATATTTTATTTCTGTCCAAAGGCACCGACGAAATCGCTTCATTTGGTGGCTTACGCGAGAAGATGCCTAAATTTTCTGCCGTATTTTTGATCATACTATTTGGTAGCATTGGTGTACCATTTACTAATGGTTTTGTAGGCGAATTTTTGATATTGACATCTTTATTCCAATACAACTTGACAGCAAGTATTTTGGCAGGATCAGGTGTTATTTTAGGAGCTGTTTATATGCTCAATTTGTATAAAAATGTTGTCTTAGGCCCTACCACAGTCAATCAAAACACTGAAGACATTCAAAATACAAATCTATTCTTGATGTATAGTATTGCTTTTGTGGTAATTATTACAGGCCTGTTTCCAAATTGGATCGCTCAATTAAGTTTTTCAGCTGTCCATTCTATCTTACCTACAAATTTCCCTAACTGATGAATGTTATAATTTTACTTGCTATCACAGGTATATTCAGCATGTTTGCTGGAATATTCAGACAAAAGCAACTAGCATTGCCTGTTATTCTTCTGGCGATAATCGCTTCTATTTACATATTCAGTAGTGGATTGCAAGGTGATTATTCTGCTATTGCTAATAATATGTTGCTGTTTGATCATACAGCTATCATATTTAGCACTATTATTCTGTTTATATCTTCACTTATCTTTGTGATGTGTAATTATTATTACAGTACTGCCATCGAACACTTGACAGATATTTTTGCACTTTTTACATTTTCAATCATTGGAGCATTGTTGATGGTTTCGTTTCAGAATCTGACGATGTTATTTCTCGGTACGGAAATTTTATCCATACCATTGTACATTTTAGCCGCAAGCAATAGGCGCAACTTGATGTCTAATGAAGCTGGTTTAAAATACTACTTGATGGGATCATTTGCAACCTGTTTTTTACTATTAGGTATAACATTGATTTATGGTGCTTATGGTAGTTTTGATTTAGGCGTATTAAAACCTGCCATTAATACCAATGGTTTGACGGCGATGTTTATAACAGGTGCACTTTTAGTTTTGTGTGCATTCATCTTCAAACTTGCTGCTGTGCCCTTCCATTTTTGGGCACCTGATGTGTATCAAGGCTCCCCTACAGTTCTTACTGCCTATGTATCTACTGTTGTCAAAGTTGCTATTTTTGGAGCTTTAATTAAATTTCTATTGCTGATTGGCCACCAAGATGAATTCCATTGGGTCAACCTATTCATTTTAGTTTCCATTGCTTCTATGGCATTTGGCAACTTATTGTCTGTTAGCCAAACCAATTTCAAAAGGTTATTGGCATATACTGGTATCGCCAATGCTGGTTTTGTATTAATTGCGATGCTCAATCTAAATAATGTGTCATTTTCTTTCATCACCTACAATCTCACAGCCTATAGTATTGCATCTATCATGGCATTTAGTATCTATAGCACAGTGAAAGCTCAAACTAATATTGACACTATCGAAGGATTTTCTGGTCTTCTCGTCAATAATAGACTTTTGGCGATCGGAATGATTATCAGTATGTTATCTTTTGCAGGTATTCCACCACTTGCAGGATTTTTTGGTAAATATTTTATTTTGGTCAATGCTTTAAAAAATGACTTTGTATGGCTCAGTATTATTGCTGTAGCCATTTCTGTCATAGCAGCATACAATTATCTCCGTATTTCAGCAGTTATAGTACAGCGGAGTAATCAAATACCAAAGCTTGAATTGAGTTACTTTTATAGATTGTTCATCATATTTTGCATCGGTCTGATCATTGTAATGGGCATATTCCCAGATTTCTTCCTTTTGAAATAGATTTTTGGTAAAGTAATCATCAAAAATGCAAAGGCCAATTTCAAGCCTTTACTTTTTAAACAGATGATACTACATTATTCATCGCTCATAAAAAGGATATTTATAATCAATCGGCGGCACAAAATTCTCCTTGATGGTTCTTGCAGAAACCCATCTGAACAGATTTAGAATAGAGCCAGCTTTATCATTGGTACCAGAAGCTCTAGCTCCACCGAATGGCTGTTGTCCTACCACAGCGCCCGTAGGTTTATCGTTGATATAAAAGTTGCCTGCTGCATTTTTAAGCTTGTCCACTCCAACTTTAAGGGCATACCTATCTTTAGAAAAAATGGCACCTGTCAAAGCATAAGGTCCAGTTTTATCCACTAGATCGAGCGTTTCTTCGTATTTATCATCCTCATACACGTAAATGGTCAACACTGGTCCAAAGAGCTCTTCGCACATGGTGATGTAATTTGGCTCTTTTGCCAAGATGACCGTTGGTTCGATAAAATATCCTTTGGTCTTGTCAAAATTTCCACCAGCTACAATTTCAACATTTTGATCGTTCTTAGCTTGTGCAATGTATGAAGTGATCTTGTCAAAAGCCCTTTCATCGATCACCGCATTGATAAAGTTTCTAAAATCTTCTGGGCTACCCATTTTGAAATCCTTCAAATCTGCAACTAAGTACTTACGCACATCATTCCAAAGGGATGCTGGTAAATATGCTCTTGATGCAGCTGAACATTTTTGCCCTTGAAATTCAAATGCCCCTCGAGACAAGGCTACAGCAACTTCTTTCGCATCGGCCGAAGGATGTACCATGACAAAATCTTTGCCTCCAGTCTCCCCTACCAATCTTGGATATGTCTTATATTTATTGATATTCTCGCCTATTGTTTTCCATATCCGTTGAAAAACTCCAGTACTTCCCGTAAAGTGAATACCAGCAAAGTCAGCATGTTTGAATATAACATCGCCTGCGACCGGACCATCTACAAAAACCAAATTGATAACTCCTGGTGGCAAACCTGCTTCTCTGTAAATTTCCATGATGACGGCTGCTGAGTAAATTTGTGTTTCTGATGGCTTCCAGACTACAGTATTACCCAACATAGCTGGCGCACCACAAAGATTCGCTGCTATGGATGTAAAATTAAATGGTGTCAAAGCAAAAACAAAACCCTCCAATGGTCGATATTCTAGTCTGTTCCAAATACCTTTGCTGCTTTCTGGCTGCATTGCGTACATCTCGGTCATGTACTGAACATTGAACCTAAAAAAATCTGCCAATTCACATACGGCATCTATCTCTGATTGATAAATATTTTTAGATTGACCAAGCATGGTCGCTGCATTCATCTTTGCTCTGTATGGCCCGCTCAGCAAATCTGCAGCTTTTAGAAAAATGGCGGCTCTCTCTTGCCACGGCATCTCTTCCCAAGATTTTTTCGCATTTAATGCTGCGTCAATGGCCATCGCAACATGACTAGCATCTCCATGTGAGTAAGTACCCAATACATGGCTATGGTCATGAGGTGGATGAATTACTTTTTTGTCATTCGTAAAAACTTGCTTATCTCCGATAAACATTGGTATATCTACCCTTGTTTCTTTTAAAGTTTGAATAGCATTTTTTACGCTTTGACGTTCCACACTTCCTGGGGCATAGGCCAAAACTGGTTCATTAGTAGCTATAGGCACATTATAAAATGCATTTGACATAAGGCTTAATTTATGATTGGTTAGGTATATACAATTCGTGAGCTATTACCTCAGGTACAAATGGAGTTACGTTTCCTTGTCCCTTGATGATTTCTCTTACTATGGTCGAACTAATGTGTGAAAATTCAGGTTGGCTGATTAGAAATATTGTTTCAAGGTCTTTTCCAATAATAGTATTCAATTGAGATATTGTCTTTTCATAATCAAAGTCTGAAGCATTTCTCAATCCTCTGATGAGATAATGTGCATTTTTTGACGCACAAAAATTGACTGTCAAGCCATAAAAATGGTCAATTTCGTTTTGGACTCATTTTGAAATACGTCATTTAGCCATTCCAATCTTTTCTGTAGAGGGAAAAGTGTGTTTTTCTGTGTGTTGACACCTACAGCTACAATGATTTTGTCAAATAATGGGATTGCTCTCTTGACCAAATCTACGTGTCCTAAGGTAATAGGGTCAAATGAACCTGGAAAAACTGCTACTTTCATTCCTTTGAAAATTCGGTGCAAAATAACAATAAATATTCAGCTTTTGCAAATTACAACTATCCCAAAACAAGAGTAGGTGACAACAAACTATGTCATCACCTACTTCTCTAATATTTATCTTACCATTATTTTCTTGGGCTAACCAAAATCTTTTTAGTGATAGTACCTTGGGTAGTCACCACCTTCACTACATACATTCCGAGTGGTAAGTTTTGTACATTAATGGATGTAGCCTGTGCATTAACTTCATTATTAACTATTATTAACTCACCCATTTGGTTATAAACTTTATATCCTTTTATTTCATTGCGGCCATTGAAGTGTAACAATACATTTTCAGTTGCAGGATTCGGAAAGACAATCAATTTATCAGATGTTGGGTTGGGAGCATTACTGTTTTTCCTAACTTTCACATCAATATATGTATCAGGTAGTTGGTAACGCTCACCATCTGCATCTTCCATTTGAATGCCATTGGTTGAGATTCTTCGTGTGATGAAATCATCTGAAGATTTTATACCTTCAACTTCATCTTCCACAATAAAGACTATTTGACCTATTATTCCATTGCCAGAAACTCCAGGAGGCTTAATTCCCTCAACTTCATCTTCTACTATCGACGATGTTCGTGTAAAGGCAGCATGAATCTTTCCTTCCTTAGGTTGCTTGTACATTTGAAGTGTTGGGCTATTGTTTGAAAACCAACTTGATTTATCAAAATTAACCGATAAACTTGCACTATCTATCATGGCAGGTGACACATTCAAGCCAAACGCTAAACCAAAAATATCAACTAGCGGGCTGGTGTTACTGCCAATTGCCACATCCAAGATCAATAAATCGCCAGAATCCAATTCTGTTGCATTTGGTATCAAAGCAAATGGATAATCTTTGATAGCCAACACTTCTTCGGGTACAAAAGCATGTATATCAGCATAATAGTCTGCAATGGCAACAGTGTCAGCAGGATTGATGATGCCATCCCCATTGGCGTCTATATGCTTAATATTTACTCCATTAGGTTGAGTGTATTTCAATCATCAGCGTATTGTCCTGCTCGATATGGAAATGACAAGTCACTTCTTACATTACCATTCAAGCCACCAAATCTACCAATGGATAGTAAATCTACTACTGAAACTCTACCATCGCCATTCAAGTCGCCTGACCAAACACAATCTGGCCCTTTGCATCTACACACCGTGTCCAACGCAATATCGTGAATATTGATATAAGCTTTATACACAATACAAGGGTTATTGGCAACACAATACTCCAAATCAAATGAATCTTGGCCATAATAATTATTGTCTGGAGTATAGATCAATGTAAGTTTTGAATAAAATTCGTCACATCCTTCGCCTACATTTGTGTTCTGCAAAACTTCAACCATCCCAAAATTTGGTTGATTCAACACATTAAATGTATAACCTTCTAATGGAACATCATAGTTCAATACTAATGATTGGTTCTTCAAAGTATTGAAAGTGTAATCATCAGAATTAACTGGTGCAAAATTGCCAATGTAAATAGCTATCTTTCCAACATCTTGATATTGTCCATAATTGACTGTATAAGTAAAATTTTTTACACCAGAAAATCCTGTAGGAGGAGTATATGTAAAAACACCCAGCGTATCTCTTACCAAAGCCGATGAGGCATTGGTGATAGGAAAATTACTACTTAAATCATTGGCAAAAACATCAAAAGTGATAGGAGTATTCTTAGGCGTATAAAACTTATCATCACGAACACTCGAGGTATTTTGAGGTATATTGATCAGTTTTAACACTACTACTCTTGTATTATTAAGTGCATCACCCAAAATCAAAGTATCTTGGCCTGAAACACCATTATTTGGAGTATATTCAAAAACCAAAGGATGTAAATTATTTACTACACCTTTTGTACCATTTTGCAATAGTGTAAAACCAATAGAAGGCAATAAAATAGCTTGTTTTCTTGTGTTTTTTAATGTAAATCTCAACGTATCGTTAGCATTAAATGAAGTCTCTTCTCTTATTATATGGATCAAACCATTTGCTACCGATCCAACTCCATCTTTGACTGAATATTGCACATATCCTTTTGATACATTGGAATCCATGATGAATCTGACTTCGCCTCCATTCATATTTGCCTGTCCTCCTTCAACGTTGCCCAATCCTACGAGACTAAGACTTCCAGTTGAAGAAAAATCATTAATTAATGGAAGAATACTAATTGTATCACTAACTGTAACAGATGTATAATCATCTTTAGTCGTGATAATTGATGGAACAAAATTAATTTCCCAAGTAATATATCTTGGTTTCGTACCATCCGTATATTGTGCCCAAGATCTTGCCTTTCCTAAGTAATTCGGATTACCCTGTGGTGGTGATATAGTAATTTTTACTTTTTTATTGGGTAATATTTCTTTTACATTAGAGCAATTCTCCACAAAAACATAAGGGAAAAAGTTGCTATTAATTGTATCAATATAAGATTGACCCTGTATGATAGAAATAAATTTAGTTCCATCATTGATCTGACCTGTCAATATGAGGAGATCAACAAGGCTAAAATGCTGATTTTAGTATTTTATTCAAACTCATGGACACGTCTTAGGGAGACTTGCTCCGATTTGGTTATAATTCAACTGCGAAAACCAATCATTCTTAAATTTCCAAAAATAATTGATTTTTTTTTATATTATTTTTCAAAATATTTTCTTCCATCATTATCAGCATGATTATAAATTTAAATTTTAACATGTTAAACATTATTATTTTTAACATATTAATGAAAAATCAACATCATAATATATTAATATCAATTTATTATCTACTAATTACCTATTATGTACATATTATATATTATTGTTATTTAAACACCAAATATTCCATGAAATGTGATAATGTAATCAAATTTTGAAAAAGTACAACAATAAATTTACACTCTTATTTCAAAAAGAAATTACATTTGTAATGGTAATTTGGTTTAATTGAAATTTTGTTTTCATATTAAATTGAATGTAACAAAATATTACACAATAAATACAATAAACCGTTGAAAGATCGCAAAATAGTTTTGGCACTGAGTAAACTTTCGCTCATTGAGTTGAATAGTTTCACAAAGTTCATGCACTCACCCTATTTTAATGTGAATGTGCATCTCACAGATTTGTATCTTATGATCTTTGAACACATCAAAAATCAAGACATCCAAAATCAACATCCACAAAATTTTTGGTCGGCTATTTTTCCAAATACTCCATATCAAAATTCAAAATTTTTGAAAATGACATCTGATTTAACCGATCTGTTGGAACAGTTTTTGGCACAAAAAGAATTCGACGCATCAGTTAGTTTAAAATCTCAACTAAAGTTGGAAGGCGTACGCAAGAGAAATTTAGAACCTTTGTACAACAGCATCATTGGCGAAACTGAAAGGTTGCAAAATATAGAGATCAATCAATCATCAGAATTTTACCTACAGAAATACCAAATAGAAAAAAATATATTCAGTTTAAAAACAGAAAATGAAAAGAAGAACGAAAAATTTGAAATTAACTCTACTCTTAATATCAAGGACATTGCCGATAATTTGGACTACTTTTATATCGCCGAAAAATTGAGATTGTATTGCACTTTATTAAGTTGGAAGAAAATGTATAAGCTTGATATAGAATTAAATGATGTTCAATCAATTGTGAACTTAGCTACATCTTCAAGATATGAAAAAATTCCAACCATAAGTATGTACTACACCATGTATTTAACATTTGTTGATGAAGACAATTTGGAAAATTACTATAGCTTAAGGTCACTTATGAATAAATTTATACATATATTTCCTGCTGAAGAACAACGAATAATATATCAGACTGCCATAAGTTATTGCATCAATAAAGGGAATAAAAATATTACACAATTTCATAAAGAAAGCTTCGAAATATATAAAGAAGCTCTTATAAATAATATTTTAATTGTAAACAATGAAATGCTTGTGACTACTTATAGAAATATCGTGCCAATTGCACTACGAGTAGAAGAATACGCATGGGCAGAAAATTTCATTCTTGATTATGCAAAATATGTGGATGAAAAATATAGAAATAATGCTGTAGAGTTTAGTTTGGCGAGGCTTGAGTTTTATAGAAAAAATTATGGTAAAGTGCTAGATCATTTAAATAAAGTTAGTTTTGAAGATGTATGGTACAATATTAATGCTAAAACTATTTATCTGCACACTTACTACGAATTGGATGAAATGGATGCTCTCGAATCCTTATTACAGTCATTTAAAATGTTTATTAAAAGAGAAAAATCTTTAACAGATGACCGTAAGGAGCATTATTTGAAATTGATTAAGTTTACAAACGCATTAATAAAATTGTACCCAAGAGACAAGAAAAAAGTTCTTAAGCTAAAAGATGAAATTGAAAATACTAAGGGGATCACATCAAAACTTTGGCTCATTGAAAAAGTCAATGAAATGCTCAAATAGCAAAGATTTATACTTTACAGAAAAAGTGCCCAAATAAACTCATTGGCAATCCAAAATCAAAACATCTGCTTTGACGGTATTGGACACATGCCCTGCCCTATCTTTGATATAAATCTCTAATGGAAGCTCGTTTTTGGGAAATAAGTTTGACTTGGTACAAGGATTAATACCTGACGATGTTGGGAAAATGCAACATGTAGTGAATAATTTAATTTTTATCTTGCCAGAGACACCATTACCAGCTCCTTCTAGTGGCACAAAAGGAGATTTATATGATCCTAATTGCATATTTGTGCGAAGATCGGTAATAAAAATATTGCGTGCCGAATATGACGTATCTGTTGCAACACTCCCAAAATCACCATCTCCGTCTGTAAAGTATAAATTCAAAAATACAGAATCCTCTTGGAAAACGCCCTGAAGCATTGTTGTCTTTGAAAATCCTCTGAACTCCAAGTGTGGAATTTCTGAATAATCTGTGGACTTCACGCATCCGAGCGTCACTAAACATACCAAACTAAAAATATAAGTTCTCATGTCACTTATCAAAATTTAACAAAAATGATCCTATCTTGTGCCACATAAGCACTTATTATCATCTATGGATGCACAATTTGAACAAGAACGAAAAAAGATCTTTGAATTATTTCACCTATACAGAGATGAAAGTGGTATTGCTACAGATGAATATCTCATGTCTTTGTTCCGATTCCAATACAAATATAACCATATATATAGAACTTATTGTGAAAACTTAAGAATAAATGTTCAAGATGTAAAAAAAACAAGCGAAATACCTTACTTGCCCATCAGTGCATTCAAATCTGGAATGGTAACTACAGGGCAGTTTGAAGCTATGGAAGTTTTCAAAAGCTCTGGCACAACCATGCAAGTCAGGTCATTGCATTTTCTTAGAGATTTGGATCATTATCTTTCGCAAGCAAGATATCTTTGGGAGCAGTATTTTGGATATGTGGACAATTATTGTTTTCTTGGCTTGTTACCAGGGTACTTAGAGCGTGATGGCTCTTCATTGATCAGTATGGTCAACTATTTTATTCAGTGTTCAAAGTATCGACAGAGTGGTTTTTATTTGCGAAATCACAACGAATTGCATGAAAAGCTTTTGGAGTGCCAATATTCTAATATTACAACTGTCTTATTTGGTGTAAGCTATGCTTTATTAGATTTTTTTGAACAATTTAGTCTCAATTTTCCAACTTTGATCATCATGGAAACAGGTGGTATGAAAGGCCAACGACAAGAAATGTTGAAAGAAGAATTACACTTTTTCTTGCAAGAGAAATCAAAGTCTGAATTAATTTGTTCTGAATATGGCATGACTGAACTAATGAGTCAAGCCTACTCCAAATCAAGCACAAGATTCATCCCAAATAAATGCTTGAAAATAGACACCTTCCAATTGTCAGATCCATTGACAAGGGAAAAGATGAATAAAACTGGAATCATCTGCGTCACTGATTTTGCTAACATCGACTCCTGTGCATTCATTCAAACGGAAGATGTCGGCATTTTGTACGAAGACCAAAGTTTTGAGATCGCTGGACGCACAGCCATCTCTGACATCAGAGGGTGCAATCTGATGATGGAAGAATTAGGTTTATAAGAAGTTGATAGTCAATCAATAACACATTATTTTTATTTCAAATGTTGCTGGGCAAAATCATAGGCAGCTTTTAAGGTTAAAAATTGGTGTTCCTTGCCGATGATGTCATTTAATCCACCTTTTTCTAAACTATCTCTGACTGGACCTATAGCATTGGCCAAGAGAAAAGTTATACCTGACTTTCTAAGATCAACTACCATGTCTGACAACACATGCATAGCCGATGAATCAATAGCGCTGATCGGTGAAGCGTCGAGTATGAAAAACTGAGGTTGATGCCTTAGTTGGATGGTCTTTATCACCTTGTCATGAAAATAATTGGCATTGGCAAAATAGAGCTGAGCGTCAAATCTCATCATTAATATCTCGTCTTGGACATGAGCATCTTTAAAACGTAAGATATTTTTAAATCCATTACCATTATTAACTACACCCAATTCCGCAAAATGCGGATAAGAAACCCTATAAATCAAAACACCAAGTGATAATACTACGCCTAGTAAAATGCCTTCCTCAATACCAAGCAATAGCGTACCAACAGCAGATGCAATAAATAGGTAAAAATCAGTCTTATCGGTGTGAAAAAGGTGTTTGGCTTCTCTAAAATCTATCAATCCATAAACTGCCACTATGATAATAGCTGCCAAGACTGTATTGGGCAAATAATAAAAATACGAAGTAAAAAATAACAAGGTCAATATAATCAAAGTTGCGCTGATGATCGATGCCAAGCCTGTTTTTGCCCCTGCTTGGTCATTGACAGCAGTCCTAGAAAAACCACCTGTGACAGGAAATGATTTAAATACAGATCCTGCAAGATTGGCCGCACCAAGGCAATCAACTTCGATTGGGTACTAACTGCGGTAATCTTTTCTTTTATGTTTAGCTTCAGGTTTTGCCTTTACTACTGCTATCGACTCCATAAAGCCAACAAAGGCTATAGTAAATGCTGTGGGCAAAAGTAATTGGGCCGATGTCATATCAATAAAACTGAACAAACTAAAACTAGGCAAGCCTCCTGAAACATCTCACCTACGATTTTTACCTGATCTGCCGTCTTCAAAATCCTATCACGGTAAATATCTTACCGCACACTACCAGTGGACCGGTAATGAGTTTGTGTATCTTTTTCACTTGCCAATAAAATCAAAATAGCAACAAGACCAATAGCAAAAGTCAAAAAATGCGTTTGTCCGATTTGTTGTATTATCTGACTAAAAATCTCTGTAAATTTTTCGCCCGAGACCTTGATACCTAATAAATGCTTAAATTGACTTAATCCAATGATGATTGCTGCTGCAGACGTAAATCCAGCTATCACGGGATGAGCCAAAAAGTTGACTAAAAATCCCAATCTCAAAACACCCATCAATAATTGTATCATACCAACCAAGAACGCTAATAAGATAGCATAATTGATGTATTGGTCGCTACCAGCCCCAGCCAGTTTGCCTACTCCACTTGCAATCAAAAGACTCACCATCGCTACTGGTCCTACAGCCAATTGACGTGAAGTACCTAAGAGTGCATACACACTATCAAAGGTATAGTGACCGATAAAGTCCATAGATTGGTGTGGTAAACCTGCCAGCATAGAATAGGCCATGCCTTCCTTGGTGGAATGAGCATCACACCGACAGTCAAACCAGCAGAAATGTCTCCATTCAGCCAATTCTTATTGTAATTCTTTAACCAATTTAAAGATGGTATGGCATTCATATCTCTCGAATTGCTTTGATTGGAAAGATTGTTGATTATAAAGCTCAGCAACAATCAAACCAAGCATCATAGCAACAACAAAATGTTGCTGCTATTGATAATTAGATTAAGTAATAAAACAAGCATCTTTTTGTATAACATAATAATGCCAATCTCATTAATTTGCAACTTTAATTAGAATATAATTGTTGAATGAAAAAAAACCCATGTCTGTAGAAATTTCAGAACTCAAAGTATTGGTCAAAGAACTTTTACTTTCTCAAAAGGATATGAATGAGTTCTTTAAACAAACAGATGCTATGTTTAAGGAAACAGATGCTCTATTCAAGGAAACAGATGCTAAGTTTAAAGAAACAGATACTAAGTTTAAAGAAACAGACGCTAAGTTCAAGGATACCGATGCTAAGTTCAAGGATACCGATGCTAAGTTCAAGGAAACAGATGCTAAGTTCAAGGATACCGATGCTAAGTTTAAGGATACTGATGCTAGATTTAAAGAAACCGACAAAAGGATCCAAAAAGCCTTCGACTACTTTGAGAGTCAATGGGGAAAGTTGATGGAAAGCCTTGTTGAAGGTGACTTGGTCAATATCCTCCGAAAAAGAAATATCAAGGTAACCGATACATCCATGCGTCGTAAAGGACATCATGAAGGTCAAAACTATGAATTTGACATCATTGCACATAATGGTGATGAGATCGTCATTGTTGAAGTAAAAACAACCCTCAAAGTTAGTGATGTCAAAAACTTCGTTAGTAAGTTAAAAAATGCTAAAATTTGGATGGAAGAATATAAAAATCACACCATCTATGGAGCCATAGCTTATTTGAAAGCTGATGCTGGCAGCGAAATTTTTGCCGAAAACCAAAAGCTTTTTGTTATCAAAGCCACAGGAGACTCGGCAAGTATCATCAACTCGCCAGATTTTATACCAGCAAAATTTTAGGGTTTTTGTTTGAAAAATTGAGACCAGAAAATAAATTGCATCTGATTAAATTTCTTCATTTAATAAGGGGAAATAGATTCTAACTCATTAACCTAAACTTCCGTTAATAATCTCAAAACTGTCTTTATTGATATACCTTAAATGTAAACTAATGCTACTTGTAACAAATGTTACTATAGGTTATATCCATGACTGTATCTTTGCAGCTTAAATCAATATAAATATGTTCAATTTTCTAAAATCATTGTTCAGTAGTGCACCAACTGTAGATTTATCTGAAGTAATAGCACGCAAGCCATTTTTAGTAGATGTGCGTACACCTGGAGAGTTTGCTCAAGGTCATCCAAAAGGTGCTGTCAATATCCCACTGGACAGGTTATCATCCAATTTAGATAAATTCAAGGGTAAAGGAAGTAGTAGTATTTTGTAGAAGTGGCAATAGAAGCAGCCAAGCAAAATCCATCTTAGTGGCTAATGGAGTGAATAATGTAGTGGATGCTGGCCCGTGGGAAAATGTATCTCAATATACTGGCTAATTTTAAAATTCATTAAAATCAACAATCCAATACAATTTCATCATGATAGAATTTATTTCTCAACCGTGGCCTTGGTATGTTGCTGGGCCACTTATCGGGTTGATTGTTCCTACCTTGCTTATTTTAGGCAATAAAAGTTTTGGAATATCATCCTCTTTCAGGCATGTATGTGCTGCTTGTTTTCCGGCCGATATTGAATTTTTTAAATATGATTGGAAAAAAGAAATTTGGAATTTACTTTTTGTCCTCGGCATTATGATTGGTGGCTTTATTGCATATCATTTTTTGAATAGTGGTAATGAAATAGTAATAGCCGAAAATCTAAAAGCCACTCTAAATACTTATGGCATCAATGATTACTCAAATGGGCTTCTGCCGATCCAAATCATCAGCTGGGCCAACCTAGCCACGCTCAAAGGATTCATTTTAATAGTAGTAGGTGGGTTTTTGGTAGGTTTTGGCACCCGTTATGCAGGCGGATGTACAAGTGGGCACGCCATCATGGGTATTTCATCATTAAATTGGTCATCGGTAGTGGCTACTATGTGCTTTATGATTGGTGGTTTTTTTGCGGCCAATATCCTTGTCCCCCTCATTCTCTCATTATAATTTTAAACACAATATGTCAACAACACCATTTACAAATACGGAAAACATAGTACTCAATGATCTCGAAAAGAGAGAATTGGATGCCATGTGCGTCAACGAAAGTAAACTTGAACACCAGTGGTATCACAATATAAAATACATTTTGGTGGGTATTGTCTTTGGAATCATTTTTGTCAAAGCCGAAATAGTGTCCTGGTTTAGGATTCAAGAAATGTTTAGACTCCAATCATTCCACATGTACGGCATCATTGGTAGTGCTATAGCTGTTGCGATGCTTTCTATATTCCTTATCAGGCGATATAAAGTCAAATCCATTTATGGCGAAGAAATTGTCATCCATAAGAAAACCTTCAATAAAGGAAACATCTACGGCGGTTTAATCTTTGGTATTGGATGGGCATTGACAGGCGCTTGTCCTGGACCATTGTTCGCCCAAGTAGGTACAGGCGTTTCAGTGGTTTTCGTGACAGTATTGAGCGCACTTTTGGGTACATGGGTTTATGGTTATTTTAGGAAAAGTTTACCTCACTGATAATTACCTTAAAAGTGGAGAAAGATAGAGCAAATAATTTTGAAAACTCATGGCTCAACATTCAGTCCATTATGTATTTTGTGATCTTGACTGTTATAGCAGTAGTTTTTCTTATTTATCAGATATTTAATGAATCTTCAGACATCTTGCCTTGGCCAAAATGGAATGAAGTAAAAGTCGATACCCTTGCGCAATCAAAATTGACATTGTTTTCAAACTCAAATGAAAATTATTGGATTGCGCCTGATTTAGAAGGTATCAAAAACTCAGGCTTGGAGCCTCAGATACAATACGGCAAGGATTTGATCCAGAATACAGCAAAATATTTAGGACCAAAAGGATCAATTGCTCACACATCCAATGGTATGAATTGCCAAAATTGCCATCTCGATGCTGGAACAAAAATTTTTGGTAATAATTACGGCTCAGTGGCTGCAACATTTCCAAAGTTCAGGGCCAGAAGTGGTACCATAGAAGACATTTACAAAAGGGTCAATGATTGTATCGAAAGAAGTCTTAATGGTCAACCTTTAGATACACTCAGTGCAGAAATGCAAGCCATCAAGGCATACATGTTGTTTTTGGGTACCAATGTTGAAAAAGGTACAGTTGTAAAAGGTTCGGGACTAAAGCCTTTGAAATATTTGGATAGAGCAGCAGACCCAATTGCCGGCAAGGATATATATCAAGCTAAATGCGCATCATGTCATAAGGCCAATGGCGAAGGCCAATTGGCTGGTGATGGTGTCGTTTATACTTACCCACCACTATGGGGCTCACACTCTTACAATGATGGTGCTGGCCTGTATCGAGTAAGCAATTTTGCAAAATACATAAAAGTAAATATGCCATTAGGGGCTACTTATGAGGCGCCTCAATTGAGTGATGAAGAAGCTTGGGACTTGGCCGCATTTGTTAATTCTCAACCCAGACCACACAAAAACACACCAAAGGATTGGCCGGATATCAGCAAAAAACCAATTGATCACCCATTTGGCCCTTACAGTGATGATTTTACGGAAAAAGAACATAAATTTGGGCCATTCCAACCGATAGCAGACGCACATAAATCAAAATAATTTCAATAATCAATTTTTTGAATGGAGAATAGAAGACAATTTTTAAAATCTGTGGGTGCAGTTGGTGCTGGAGCAAGCATGTTATCATCTGGTATGCTGATCACGAGTGATGATGTCACAAACGCAAAATTAGAAGCTAACCAAGAAGTAAAAGTGACCATTTTGCAAACAACAGATGTGCATTGTCAAATCCATGCTCATGATGAGTTATTTTGGGAAAATAATCAAAAAGTATTCAGGAAGACTGGTGGTTACGCCCATTTCGCAACTTATCTAAAAAAACAACGGAAGGTTAACAAACATATTTTCGTTACAGATACAGGTGACATGTTTCAGGGTAGCGAACTATCGGTCAAAACTGTTGGCAAAGCCATCTCTCCTATCTTGGATGCATTGGCTTATGATCTTTATATGCCAGGCAACTGGGAAGTGATTTATGGCAAAAAACAGATGCAAAAATTGTTAGGTGGATTACACGCACCAAAGGTATGCGCCAATATGTATCATGACTTGGGTGAAGGCAAGCGAGGAGATCATATTTTTCCACCTTATTATATTTGGAATGTCAATGGTGTTAAAATAGGGTTTTTAGGATATACTGATCACTTAGTACCCATCCGTCAATCTCCCAATTACAGCAAGGGTATCATTTATACTAAGCCTGAAGAAAATTTAGCTCAGTATGTAGATGTCTTGCGCAACCAAGAGCAGTGTGCATATATCATCATTTTGGCGCATTTGGGCTTGTCGCAACAATTGCACCTTGCCAATCTCGAAGCATGCAATGGTGTAGATTATATCCTTGGTGGCGATACTCACGAAAGGGTACGAAAACCCATAGTTTGTAAATACTCAAAGGTTGTAGAACCAGGTGCTTTTGGTTCTTTTTGTGGACGATTGGAGCTGACTTTCAAGGATGGTAAGTGTATCAGTGACGAATATCATTTGGATGAAATCTCAACCAAACAGTACAAAGAAGATAAAACCATCCAAAATCTGATTGAGAACATAGAAGAGCCATATCTTTCAGACATCAATAAGGTAGTTGGATATAGTACTATACCTCTTTATCGGTATTTTGTCATAGAAAATACAATAGATACCTTGGTCTTAGATGCACTGAGATGGCGATTGCCAGAGATAAACATTGTTTTGTCCAATGGATTTAGGTTTTGTCCACCCAATGCTACACGTGATACAACTGGCAATATCCCGATCACAAATGGATTTATTTTTGCCATGTTGCCAGTTGACAGCAAGATTAGGACAGCAAAAGTGACAGGAAAGCAGCTTCTTGATTGGTTGGAAAAAGAATTGAACAATGTTTTTGCAAAAGATGCATCTAAAAGATTTGGTGGCTGGGTGACTAAGTTTGATGGTATGAAAGTACATTTTCATGCTTTTGGTGATGAAGGTAAGCGGATACAATCTATTACCATACAAGGCCAACCATTAGAAGCCGACAAAGTTTATTCTATAGCAGCTTGCGAAAGAGATGGTGACCCAGCTGATATGGTATGTAGGATCAAAAATGTTAAGGATGCCAATAATACAGCTTATACTCTCCACGAAAACTTAAAAGCATACTTGGCAGTAGCATCACCTGTAACACCGACACCAAAGATGAATGCCATAGCGATCGATGCTCCAGAAACCTTATTAACCCAAGTACAAGGTGTTGATTATCAATTTTATTAATATTAAATTTATTTTTAAAGTATGAAACATTTAATTTTAATTTTCTTGGCAGTACTTGTGACCTCAGTAGCAGGTATAAGCCAATCAAAAGGCAAACCTTCAAAACAAAACAACACGAGTCATCGCATCGTATTTCAGATGGTGTCTAAAGATACTGCTGACCACAATGCCATGGTCAGACAATTGTTCAATATTCAAAAATTGTCTCCCAATACAAAGCTCGAAGTAGTATGTCATGGACCAGGTCTCAGCTTTATACATAAAGATAAGTCATTGGTATTGACAAAATTGGCGGAACTTGCTTCGGCAAAAGTTGATTTTGTAGCATGTGAGTTTACAATGCAACAAAAAAATGTAAAAAAAGAACAATTGCTTGATCAATGCAGGACTGTGCCAGGTGGCATCTTGGAAATCGTTGACAAACAAGATCATGGTTGGAGATATATTAAAGCTGGATATTGATCCAAAATAGTCGGATCCACCACTGAAATTTAGTGTTGATTTACATTTTCTTTCAATCAGAAAATCCGCCTTTCCTCTAATTTTTCATAGTCTGATCTGGACTATTTTATTACAAATTCATATATAAAAGTACCATGTACTCTTGAGAGTTTGGGCTTTATTTTATTATTAAAAATTTCAATATTTTGTTTTTCAGCAAATACCATTTATTATTAATTACATTCATTATCTTGCCATTAGTATCCTTTTCGCAGCATCAAGACTTGCAAGAAAAACCAAAAATTTGGCAAACTGAACAGAAAATTATTACTGATACTACATCATTATTAAGTGCTTTTAAAAATGGAAAGGTAAATGGTCACTTTCGATATTTTTATTCGTTGACCAATAATAGGACCGGACTCACCGACTATTTTGCAAATGCCGTAGGCGGAGGTATCAGATATGAGACAAGACCTTATTATGGATGGAGCGGTGGTGTCAGTGGTTTCTATATTTTCAATGCCGGCTCCTCTCCCCTTTTGGCAAAAGATCCAACAACATCCCAAAGCAACAGGTATGAAATTGGGCTATTTGACATTGCAGAGACAACACAGATTCACGAAATCAATAGGGTCGAAGAATTTTATATCAAATATCAGTACAAAGGTTTGAAAGCTATTGTGGGCAGGCAATTGCTCAATACACCATTTATAAATCTCCAAGATGGTCGTATGAGACCAACGGCTGTCGAAGGCATTTGGATAGAACAAAACATCTCTCAGAAATCTGCTATTCAATTGGGATGGCTCTACGCTATAGCACCAAGAAGCACCAGTAAGTGGACAAGTATAGCCGATGCTATTGGTATTTATAGTGTAGGTGTAGATGCCCAAGGTGTTAAATCACAATATGGAGGCAATGTGCAATCTAAAGGTGCGTTTATGATAAATTATCAGTGGAAAGCAAGATCAAATTTCAAAATCAATGTTTGGGATTTGTATTTAGATAATATTTTTAACATAGCACTTGTGCAAGCAGATTTTGAACTACCACAACAGCAAGGCAAATTATATTTTGGATCTCAAAATGCACTCCAAGTGAAAATTGGCAATGGCGGTAACCCAAATGAGGCATTGGCCTATAATACCAACTCAAAACCAGTATGGATTTTTGGTATGAATGTAGGCTGGAAGAATAAGAATTGGGATCATAGCTTAAATTTCAATAGTATTGGAGATAAAGGAAGATACTTGATGCCACGAGAATTTGGCAGGGATTATTTTTACACCTTCTTGCCTCGAGAGCGCAACGAAGGCTTGGGTGGCGCTACTGCTTTTACATGGAAAAGTGTTTATAAGATCAATCCATCAACCAGTGTTCAGCCAGCTTTTGGGTATTATAGCTTGCCAGATGTGAAAAATTATTACCTCAACAAATACGGACTACCCTCTTATACCCAATTGAACATTGACATCAGACACAAGTTTGGTAGTAGGCTGCAAGGCTTAGAAGCGCAATTGCTTTATGTCCACAAGTGGAAGGTTGGCGAAGATTATGGTAATGATAAGTTCGTTATTCATAAAGTGGATATGGATTTAATCAATTTTGTTTTGAATTTTAGGTTTTAGACATTAATGTTAGCTCTGAAATTTTAAAAAACATTGAAAAATGAAAGTTAGTTAAAGCACAAAGCTCTACATTGCTATGGACGATGCTAACATGGCGTTTGAGTTAAATCAAAAGGTGAATAAAAATGACATATTTCATCATTCCTCTCTATCTGATTCATGATACTTCAGTCCCTTCTCCAATTTCACAATCGTATTGGTCATTCCTGCTCGAGTTTCGAACGTTTTTGCATCCATGACATAGTCAATATATTGTTTTTTACTTGTAGGAGTGTGAGTTGATCAAAGTTTGCCATTGATGTGGGATGATCCAATAGGCAGAGATAAAATTCTTCAGGAATGACAAGTTCGCTGTCATCAATATACAAAGTAACATAAACATAGTCACCCGCTTCTTTCTTAATCTTTTTTCTAATAGCTGCCTTTATAGGCAAAAAATAGTTGTAGATTGGCCATTGGCCACAGTTTATACTGATTTATTTCAAAATCGTCAATATAGCCTTTGACGATATTCCAACCAAAAGGTAAATCAGATGCTCTGGGCAATAGAGGCAATACTACATAAGACCATGCTCCTTTGCCTGTCATTTTTTGAATTATAAAGTCACCTTGGATGATGGGTTGTTCGGCTTGCAATGAATTATTTTAATAGAGTGATTTATGCCTTTAGAAAACAAATTTTAAAACATTGATCTCATACTTTCAAATTTTTATTCTAACAAATGTGATAACACAACAAATAAGTTAAAATATTTCAAAATACCCCTATAAATTTTAGGGGTATTCAGAATAAATATATGTTTTTAATTGTGATTTTGTAAAATTTGTGTACTTTTGCGTCGAATTTAATAAATTTATAATTTTATAATATATGGCCTACCTAAGAGCAGAAGCAATCAAAATCACCCAAGATCGAAAACCTATCGTCATCAATGAACCCACAGAGAGAAGGTCGGACTTGTATGCCATCAATGTATTTAACCATGCAGCGATGAATCATTATATGACCAAAGACGCCTTCAATGCCGTCATGGATGCTATTAATATTGGAAAAAAAATAGATAGAAAAGTAGCAGATCAAGTAGCGGCAGGGATGAAATCTTGGGCCATCTCGCGTGGTGCGACACATTACACACATTGGTTTCAACCTTTGACTGGTGGTACGGCAGAAAAGCACGATGCTTTTTTCGAGCCAAAAGGTGATGGTACCGCTGTGGATAAATTTGATGGTGGTCAATTAGTACAACAAGAGCCAGATGCGTCAAGTTTTCCAAATGGTGGCATCCGCAATACCTTTGAAGCCCGTGGTTACACGGCTTGGGATCCTACATCTCCAGCATTCATCATGGGGACAACACTCTGCATCCCTACCATATTTGTGTCCTACACAGGAGAAGCCAGGACAACAACGCGCCGCTACTAAGAGCACTCCAAAGCGTTGATCATTCTGCTACAGAAGTAGCCAGATATTTTGATAAAAATGTCAATAAAGTCATAGCAACTCTCGGCTGGGAGCAAGAATACTTTTGGTAGATAGTGCTCTGGCAGCATCTCGTCCAGACCTTATGATGGCTGGCAGGATACTGCTCGACACGAAGCAGCCAAAGGACAACAACTGAAGTTATTCATATTTTGGCTCTATTCCAGAGAGAGCATTGGCCTACATGAGAGACTTGGAGATCGAAAGCATAAAATTGGGTATCCCAGTTAAAACTAGGCATAACGAGGTCGCGCCCAATCAATTTGAATTGGCACCACTCTTTGAAGAAGCCAATCTTGCGGTCGATCATAATTCACTCTTGATGGATGTAATGAGCAAGGTTGCAGCAAGACACAATTTCAAAGTATTGTTTCACGAAAAAACCCTTTGTTGGTGTCAATGGTTCTGGTAAGCACAATAACTGGTCATTGGCTACTGATACAGGTATCAATCTGCCCAGCCCATAAAGCGCAAAGACAATTCAAAAGCAATTTGCAGTTTTTGACTTTCTTCATCAATAAATACTATCAAGGCAGTACATGACCATGCCGATTTATTAAGGGCATCTATCGCCTCTGCCAACAATGACCATAGACTGGGTGCCAACGAAGCGCCGCCAGCTATTATCTCTGTATTCATAGGTAATCATTTGACAGAAGTATTGGACGAATTAGAGCAAGTATCAGATGGCAATTTGTCACCAGAAGAAAAGACAGAACTCAAGCTCAATGTTGTAGGTAAGATACCAGAAATCTTACTAGACAATACAGATAGAAATAGGACATCACCTTTTGCATTTACAGGCAATAAATTTGAGTTCAGGGCTGTAGGTTCTTCAGCCAACTGTGCCAAAGCTATGACCATTCTCAATATGATTGTATCAGAGCAACTAAGGAAGTTTAAGGTAGCAGTGGACATTTTGATAGAAAAAGGGATGAAAAAAGATGACGCTATCTTCAATGTCTTGAGAGAATTGATCAAATCTTCCAAAAAAATAAGATTTGAAGGCGATGGTTACAGTGATGAATGGGTAAATGAAGCTAAAAAAAGAGGTCTCAACAATTTTAAAACGACACCAGAGGCGTTGAAAGCGCAAATTTCAAAAGATACCTTTGATCTTTATGAAAAGCATGGCATCATGAACCAAGTAGAGGTAGAGGCCAGATACGAAATCGAACTGGAGGAATATATCAAAAAAATTCAAATCGAAGGTAGAATTTTGGGGGACATATCAAGAAATCATGTCATACCTACTGCCATTACATATCAAAATACGTTGATAGCCAATGTAAAAGGATTGAAGGACATCTTTGGCAATGATTACACTAAATATGCTACAGAGCAGATGAACTTGATCAAAGACATTTCAAATTACATTTCTACGATCATCAGCACGGTAGAGAAGATGACAGAGGAGCGTAAAAGAGCCAATAAAATAGCGCATGCAGACAAGAAAGCAGAAGCTTATTGCAATCAAGTAAAACCGCTTTTTGATGAGATAAGGTATGCTTGTGACAAACTCGAATTGTTGGTCGATGACGAATTATGGCCACTTACCAAATATCGAGAGCTTTTATTCACAAGGTAATGACCTTTTGCAAGCAATAAAAAAAGGCCCAAAGTCACCATAAATGACGAGGGCCTTTTTTATTTTAGAGTTTACATTAATTGTATTTACTCTGATTCTTCAGGTGAATCTCCTGATTTTTCAGATGAGCCATCTATTTCGTCAACTGCTGTCAAATATCCACGTTCATTCAAGAAATTGAACCATTTGATGACTTTTTTCATATCAGAGTGAAAGACTCTATCTCTATCATAATCTGGAATAATAATAGCAAAATATTTTTGCAACTCATTGTGCGGAGCATTGGGTGAAGGTACGCTATGCTGCGCTTCCATATCCAACATATTTTGAAAAACCTTGCTGATTTCTATTGTATCTTCATTGGTATAAATAGCTACAGTTTCCATTGGAGTGAATTGATGCTGTCTGACCGAACAAAACCTACTCTTGTTGGTATCTGGATCAGCCACCAATAGGCCATTTGCTTTTGTGGCAATCAATTTGAACAATCCTGGCAAGCCACTGACGGCCACTATATTTTTAATATTCATTACTTATTATTTGAATAAAAGGCTGCAAATATAAAACTTGTTTGTAAATTTTTAGTTTATCGATGCGGAAATAGTATGAGATTAAATTTATTATCAGCAACTCCGACTATTGAAATCAATATGACAGCTACAAGAAAGCTGCTGCAATTATTGGATCGACATCATAATGCCCCTATTAATGTGTGTAAGTATTGATACATATTCTTGATATAAACAAATCATTTTGACCAAATTGTTGTTTAATAGGTTTCAAAATTAGATATTATATCCTTAAGATGACAAATAGGTTCAAATTGCATCCTTGGCATGGAGTAGAGATTGGTAATGAAGCACCTGAGCTTATTACAGTATTTATTGAGATCATACCCAGCGACACTATCAAGTACGAAATAGATAAGCACTCTGGATATCTAAAAGTGGATAGACCTCAAAAATTCAGTAATATAGTACCAGCTCTGTATGGATTCATCCCTCAGACTTTTTGTGCAGAAGAAGTGGCTGCCCTTAACATGGCTTCGACGCATAGGACCAATATCAAAGGTGATGGTGACCCATTAGATATTTTGGTGTTGACGGAGAGAGAGATCACACACGGAGACATCTTGGTTAAAGCATTCCCAATAGGTGGATTTAGATTGGTGGACAATAACGAAGCAGATGACAAAATCATTGCCGTATTAAAAAATGATGATGTATATGGTCAATGGCACGATATCAAAGACGTACCACCTACCATCATCAATAGGTTGAAGCATTATTTTTTGACATACAAACAAATGCCTGATAAGGTGCCTACTTGTATTATTGATGAAGTCTATAATAAAGATACAGCATACCAAGTCATCAAAGCGAGTATTGCAGATTACAAGAAACACTTCGGCGATTGAGTGATAATAGCATCAATGGTTGATTACAATCTTTCCGAACTGGTCACCCGCTGCCATACGCTGAAATGCTTGGCCTAGATCGTCAAAGTCATTAACGCTGTCTATCACAGGTTTGATACGGTGCAAGGCAACAAATGCTAGCATATCTGCAAAATCGCTATCGGAACCCATCGTCGAACCCAAGAGTGATAATTGTTTCCAAAAAATAGGTTGTAGATTAAGTTGTTCGATTTTTCCGTGCGTACCACCATAAAAAACTATTCTACCGCCTGGTTTCGCTGTTTGAATAAAATGATGAAATCCTGATCCACCAGCGCTATCCAAAACAACATCAATACCGCCAGAATCATGCATCAATTTTTTGCTCCAATCAACTTCTCTGTAAAGATAGCCACCTCTCGCTCCTAAATCAATTGCTTTTTGAATTTTGGCCGATGATCCAGATGTGACATACACCTCACAACCCAATGATATAGCTATTTGTAAGCCAAACAATGCTACGCCGCCACCTACACCTGAAATCAATACTTTATCTTCTGGCTGCAAGTCGGCCCTCTTGATCAAAGCTCGATATGCGGTCAAACCTGCCAATGGTAAGGCAGCAGCTTCTTGTGAGCTTAAATGAAATGGCTTAGGATACACATATTGATGATCAATAGAAATATAATCGGCAAATGTACCATCGTCTGGTACGCCCAAAACCCTAAAATCCTTTGCTTGAAATCTCTGGTCATTGCCCCAACTGATGCCAGGATTGATGATGACTTCTTGACCGTTTTCATCGATACCGCAACAATCAGAACCCATAGTGGCACCTATAACAATGCCTGGGTATAGACCTTTTGTGATCCATACATCTCGATGATTGAGTGCTGATGCCATCACTCTTATCAAAGATTTATGTCCATCTACTATTGGTACTTCTTTTTCTACCAAAGAGGGCAATTCATTAAACTTTTGAATGGTATAAGCTTTCATTGCATTTTTGCATTATCATTGAAAATACTAATCTTGACCTAAAACAACATTTGATTTTGAAAAATGAGCACTCATCCATCCATCCATGTCCATACGAGATCGAAGTATCAGACCTGCATAACTATAATCCTTGATGACGCTTTCTGCATCTTCAGACAAAACACCAGACAATAAAATGCTCCCATTCTCCTTCAATTTTGACACTAAGTCAGTCACATACTTTTGCAAAATATTTCTGTTAATATTGGCCAAAATCACATCGTAAACAGCATCAGGTACATCGTTGATGTCGCCTTCATAGGTTTGAATATTTACCACTTGATTGATGTTGGCATTCTCTTGTGTATTGATGTACGATTCATGCTCTATATCGACGGCGTCAATGTGTCTTGCACCCATTTTTGATGCCAAAATGGCTAAAATCCCTGTGCCACAACCGAAATCAAAAACTTCTGCATCTTGCAGATTTAATTGCTCCATGTGTGCTATCATCATGTGGGTAGTGGCATGGTGTCCAGTACCAAAGGCCATTTTGGGATTGATCACCAAATCAAATTTGACGGTAGGCTGCGAAGGATGAAACTCAGCTCGTATTAAACAAAAATCGCCTACTTTTACTGGCTGGAACGATGCTTCCCATAGTGCATTCCAGTTTTGTGGTGCAATTTCTTCAATTGAAAATTGAGTGTTATAATCCCTAAAGAGAGCTGCTACTTCTACTTGGGTTTCTCCCAACCAATCATCTTTTTTGATATAAGCAATAAAATGATCATCATACTCTTCAAATGATTCAAACTCATACTGAGTCATCAAAGCCATCAGTACTTCATCACTACTATGAACGGTGACAGCAAAATAGATATCCATTTATTATACTATTGATACACTTCTTTTTGGGCAGATTTAAAAGTATTCATCATCAAACCCATCACCGTCATCGGCCCCACGCCTCCAGGCACTGGAGTGATATAAGATGTCTTGTCTTTCACACCTTCAAAGTCCACATCGCCTACCAGACGAGATTTGGCTTGCAAAGCATCATCTTCTACCCTATTGATCCCTACGTCTATGACTACTGCACCAGGCTTGATCATGTCTGATGTAATGAATCCAGGTATGCCAATAGCTGCAATGACTATATCTCCCTCAGATACTATTTTAGACAAGTTTTTTGTACGGCTATGAGCCAAAGTCACTGTGGCATCGCCCATTTTTGTCTTTCTAGATAATAATATACTAATAGGTGTACCAACAATATTGCTTCTTCCTACTACCACAACATATTTGCCCGCAGTTTCAATATTGTACCGCTCAAGCAAAAGGGTGATACCATAAGGAGTGGCTGGTAAATAACTTGGTAAACCTTGCGCCATCCTACCAAAATTGACTGGATGAAAACCATCTACATCCTTTTTGGGATCAATGGCCAAGATGACATTGACTTCATTGATGTGTTTTGGCAATGGCAGCTGTACTATAAAACCATCTACATCAGGATCATTGTTTAGTTTATCGATCTCAGACAAAAGGTCTTGTTCTGTCACCGATTCTTCTAATTTTATCAGGGTAGATCTAAAACCAACTTGATCGCATGACTTTACTTTATTGCCTACATAAGCCTTACTTGCAGGATTATTGCCCACTAGTATAGCGGCTAAATGAGGTACTCTTCCTGTGCGTTTTTGATATTCCAACACATCTTGTTTCATGGAGTTTTTCAACTCTTCTGCTACTGCTTTACCATCAATGATTTTCATATTTCGGGGGAATATTTGGCACAAGATAGCACTTAATATTTCATTCTTTCAATAATATCACCAATAATTAAAAAAATATTATTGCTAAATTATATAACTTGAAGTAAATCAAGCCTAAAGATTTTCAAGAGCAAGATTTCTGTAATTGCCCCAATTTTGAACCTAAAAGAGACTGTATTACTCTGTCAAATTGGTGATTGCTTTCGCAGCTATGTGTTGGACTAATTCTTCAATAGTGAATGCATCTTTTACACTAAATGGCCCAATTGCCTCACGTCTCAAGGCACTAAGGTAAGCACCAGCTTTGAGAGCTTTTCCAAAATCATGCGCCAATGACCTAATATAGGTACCCTTACTACACTCCACAACAAAATCCACCAGAGGCATATCTACCCTACTGATGTCAAATGAATAAATTTCAATGTCTCTCTGCTTCATCTCGATGTCTCGCCCTTTTCTTGCCAAAGTATAGGCTGCCTTTCCATTTATTTTAATGGCTGAATAAATGGGCGGTATTTGCTGGATTTTACCGATAAATTTCTGCGTAGTTGATTGTATATTTTCATGGTTGATGTGGTCGATGTCAAAGTCTTGATCTGCAATAGATTCGCTATCATAAGTAGGAGTAGTCTTTCCCAACATAAAAGTACCTGAATAGGATTTTTGAATGGATTGAAGTTGGTCAATGGACTTAGTCAGTTTTCCAGTACACACGATCAACAGACCTGTAGCCAATGGGTCTAAGGTGCCAGCATGACCTACCTTAAGCTTTTTGATGCCGAGTTGATACTTGATAGTGCCTCGTATCTTGTTGACTACGTCAAATGATGACCATCCATAAGGTTTGTCCACTAATAGTATAACTCCTTTTTCAAAATCTGGTAAATGATCACAGGTTTTGTCAAAAATCAAATTAGCATCCACCATAGCTTCACCTGCCACACTGAGCAATACCAAAATTTATTTCTTTACAAAAATGGCATACACATTGACACACAATCCTGCCAATATCAAAATAGGTGCCAAAGTAATCCTGCGTGGGCTATATATAAGACTTTCGTCCCATACATCTGGTGATGGCATGTGTCCACCAGCCATTAATAGCATTCCTAAAAAAATCAGACCAACTCCGATCAAAATAAACTGAAAGTTGCGTTTACCGAAAATCAACTCTGCACTCACTGGTAATGCAGCTCCGCTTATATTAGCTTTCGGACCATCGTTTTCGACTCTACGTGTATATCCTTTTTCCTTTGCCATAAATGATCATTAATGTTTGTGAAAAGTGTTGCAAAATTAATCATTCAAACGCAACAAAGCTATATTTATTGAATATAATCAAAAAAAAATTAATATAAATCATGGATGGCTACTCCTTATCATTCACACAAACAGATGGATTCTCCTCTGTGATCAAAAAAACAGTACTATCGCCTTTCTCTTCGCAAAAAGCGATTGATGATCAAATTGGTGGTATAAACTTGCATGATGAAGGCAATGATTGCAGTCAACACAAATGCCAATATGACATATTTTATCTGGATGATTTCTGCTATGATATTTTGGGTATAAATGAGGTATGTTGTTGCTATTCCGATAATAAATACTACAATAAAAGTGGACTTTAATGCCATCATAAAAGCCGATTTGAGATAAGGTTTTTTTATAAAACTATTTTCGGCTCCAACCATTTGCATAGTCTTGATTTCTTTAATGTCGCTATAAAGTGTGAGTTGAATGGTATTAAAAATGATAGCTACTGCCAAGATTACAAAACACAATGCCAAAACCAAGATACCAAGCGATACTTTATCCAAATTACCTTTGACAAAGTCAACACTTTCGTTTTCGTAATACAGACCTGCCACTCCTTTTTCAAGTTCGATTTGGGTTTTTATATTTATTATATTAGCCTCGCTGTATGCTTGTTGTGTCAGATTAAATTTGATGATATCATGAAATGGATTTTCACTCACAACATCAGAAATATTCAGCTCTTTAGACATCATTGCCAAGGCAGCAGCTTTGTCAAGGTAAATCACAGAGTTGGCTTTTACTCCATCGTACTTTGAGATGATGGTACGCAGGTTTTCAATCTCACCTGAAGGAAGACCATCTTCCAATTCAACCAAAATATTGATGTTTTCTTTGACTATATTGGTGATATTGGTAGAATGTAGAAATAATAGTAAAAACAAAGAAATTAAAACCAATACGATGGTAGTGGACATCGTCGCATAAAACTGAGTCGGCTTATTATTCTTTGACATATTTCAATACAAAGTAATGCAAATGTAACTAATTTACTTGAAAATTTAACAAGTAAAAATAAAAATAGACTGGCTAAATTGTTGGGAATGTTCTATTTGGTCACATACATCACTTCTTTTACTGCTTTGATCACTTTTGATGGCGTAGGAAGGTACTCATCCAAAAATGTCGGGGCATAAGGTAGTGATGTATCGGCTGAATTGACACGAGTCACTGGTGCATCCAAGTAATCAAAAGCATATTTCTGCATCTCGTAAGCTATCTCAGCAGAAACCCCTGAAAAAGGCCATGCTTCATCCACTACCACCATCCTATTTGTTTTCTTGACGGAAGCTACCAATGTTTTATAATCTAATGGTCTGATGGTGCGTAGATCAATCACTTCGGCAGATATACCTTCTTTTTCCAACTCGATGGCTGCTTCTTTAGCTACTTCTATCATCTTATTGTATGATACGATCGTGACATCTGTACCCTCGCGTCTGACGGCTGCTTTTCCTATTGGCACCAAATATTCACCTTCTGGCACTTCGCCTTTAAGACCATACATAATCTCTGATTCCATCATACACACAGGATCATTGTCTCTGATGGCCGACTTGAGCAAACCCTTGGCATCTGCTGGGTCGATACAAGATATCACCTTTACACCTGGGATATTTGCCATCCAACTTTCAAATGTCTGCGAGTGTTGCTGTGCTAATTGACCAGCTGATCCTGATGGTCCCCTAAACACGATAGGACATGAAAATTGCCCAGCAGATTGTGATAATGTTTTTGCCGCATTATTGACAATCTGGTCGAATGCTAACACCGCAAAATTCCAAGTCATAAATTCTACAATAGGTCTTAGTCCATTCATGGCGGCACCTACGCCAATACCAGCAAATCCAAGCTCAGTGATAGGAGTATCTAACACTCTTTTGGAGTCCGAACTCGTCCAACATACCTTTACTTTTGCCATGGCTAAAACGCATTACTACAGCTTCTTCTCCCATCAAAAATACATTAAGGTCTGCCATCTCTTCTGACATAATATCTCCTAATGCTTCTCTAAGTGTTAAAATATTTGACATTACTTTAAATTTTAAGTTTATCTGATTAAAGGCCGCAAAGTTAACCATAATATGTTGATTAATGGAAAAAGAGCAAATCTTACGTTAGATAAAAATCTAAGATGAATGGACTATCACAGCCTCAGACTTATTTACCATTTAATTGGGTCTAAGTGGGCTTTTGTGTTTTGGAAAAACGAACGAACGCCCTTATCAACAGATTGTAAGACAAAATTGTAAGGATAACAAGTCAACGAGTGTTTACCACAAATAGTGGGTAAGTGGACTTTTAGCACAAATTTTTGTAAAATCTTAAACACATCATTTTTATAGAACAAAGTATTGAAATAATTTTATCAAATTAGTCAAAAAGATTAAGAACGCAGCGGATTTTGAGAAAGGACTAAATCTTTTATTGAAACGAGGTATTCAATCATTGCTCAAGGCAGATATGGAAGTTCATTTAGTATATGATATTAATAATCAAAATCGCCTTTTAAAATGTAAAAAATAAGATATGTGTATTCGAGCTTTATTCTCCTAATACAAAAGTGGTAGCAGTCAATGATGATTTCCAGATTTTAGTTTAAAAATATAGGTACCTGATGTCAATTGAGGTAGATCCACCTCTAAGCAACGCTCACTTAGGATACTTATATTGTCAACAACACCTACCACCTTGCCACTTGAGTCAATGATTTCCAAGAAGCTTAACTCGTTGCTTATGGCTATATCTGTAAACATTCTAGCTTTACGACCTTCAGTATGTATTGACAATCTCTGTTTGGTATCTGTCAGTTGTGATGTAGCAACTGGCCCATCGGGCAATAGTGATCGATACAAGCCATTGCCATAAGTGGCCATGATGATATAAAGTTTGCCATCTTGCATTTGATAGTCAAAATCTGTGATCGTACATCCTTTTGGCAAATCTAAGTTGTAAGGTGACCAGTGTTTGCCACCATCCATTGTAGCAAAAACCCCAAAACCATCGGTACCCAACAAATAAAATTTTCGTCTAATGTATGCACAAAAATGGAAATAAATTGGGCATCAGGCAAGTCACACCAGTAAATATTGATCCATTGGATGGTATCGACATCTGAAACAAAAGGTTTCTTATCTACATTCACACCATAAGGCGCATACATCAACGCAAATACCTTGTGCTTGAGTGCAGGTGAAGGACTCGTATACCTGTGGCCAAGTCTCATTTTTTAATAATGATTAATCCTTCTGACACAAAAAGTATGTGTCAATGTAGTCATATCAACTTTCATGATGGAAGTAGCTGGGCTACCATTGCCTGATACAAATACTACTGGATGTTCATCATGTGGACTACACATAGCATTGATAGACCCTACATCAAAATTCTCATCTTCGTAGGGTATCCATTGGAAGCCAAAATTATAGGAAATAGTAAAGATATTTCGTGGAAGTTTAATAAATAAAATGATTTCTTCATTATAAGTATTTCCCACTCTTCTAAACCATTCAGCACTTGGTTTGAGCCTTGATTCAATTCATAAATATCATTAGGATCTTCAGAAAATTTTCCTATATTGGAGAAGGCAAGTGGCTCACCAGTATAACCAAAAAGTCCCGTGAAAAAAGCATGATCGGTTTCGTAATGTGCAGATACATCTCCTCCATCCCAACATAATAAAACCATTGTGACCTTTCGAGTAAAGTAATCCATTGTCTTGTGTTCCTTCTACTACAGGTTTCGATCTTCACCTGTAGAAACGCTTACAAACTGAAGTGTCGGCACTTTGATCAAATCTGTGTTCAACTTATTGACATTATCTTCAAAAATAGAAATCTGGTCAAAATCCATGAAAGTGAGTCCCCCATCAGTAGCTATATAAATGATCTTGCCTTCGTCATCCCAAGTTGTGAAGTGGTAATCCACATTTTGATCCTGAATTAAGAATTACATCAAAAATTCTCCATTGTCAGAGATAGCATACCGCCAACCTCCAATCATTACTTCACATCTGGGTCTGTAGGAGATACACTGATGGTAGAATGAAAGTCTCCAGCATTGAGATGCAAATTATTATCTGGTTCGAAATCAGAATTTAGCACGGTACATTCAGTGATCTCGCCGTAGTCGATTGTCTTCTGAACCGCACGGCATTAATGATCGCATATCCATGCATAGACCACATTGGGATGATTGTCGCAGATAAGTTCAGTCCAGCCCATAACCGTAGTAGCCGGTCGACATAAACTTTATCCCAAGTCTCACCACCGTCAAAATGTCCTTGAGGTCGCCTTGCCAAAATCCTTACATAGGCAGTGTCAGGTCTGTCAGGATTCATCTTTTGATGAAAATCGCCAAATCTATGTGTCTTCCAAGTGACACCATTATCAACTGATGAATAAAGACCGTTTCCACCTGCCCATATGCTTGTCTCTGCGTCCAAATTTTACATCATGAAAATACCGAGCATTGGGTAAGGAAATTTGTTGCCAACTGACACCTCGATCTTTGGTTTCCCACAAGCCAGTACCTCTACCATAGATATGATCTCCAGTACCGTACAGGATATGGTTATGGTCACTAGGATCGGTATCAGATGCTCCTCCCCATGTAGTGGTGACACTATGACTACTTATGTTTTTTATATCCCACTTTTGATTCACTTTATTTGCTTCAAACAAGCCACCACTGGCACTTACAAAGCGTATCAACTCATTGTTTACATAATCTATATGTTTGATTCTGCCCGAAACATAAAAATTTAACCCTTGTCCAGATTTTACCTCATTTGGCCCAATACTTTCCCACCTAGCTTCATTGCGAATGTCTGAATCGGAATGTGACCAAAATCTATCGACTTTTTGCATATCCACATCCATAAAATGAGGAGACAAGGTTAATAATTTGGGTAAATGGCCTTCTGATTCATGAACGACCTTTTGAGCCAAAAGCATATCATTAATTATTAAAAAATAAATGGAGAAGATGATAATTTTAATATTCATTTTAATAATTTCTAAGGACAATATATTAACCTTTACAACAAATAATAAGCATATATTTTGCTTGATTGCTTGGTAACCAAAACAAAACTAAGTCCAAAGCTAAGTAAATTTATATCAAGCTGTATATAAAAAGCTTAAAGTAGTTTAATTTCTAAATTTCTTGATAGCTTCAATAGCGGAATGCACTTCCAACTTTTGATAAATTCTCTTCAAATGAGTCAAGATTGTATTTTGACTTAAGAACATTCTTTCTGCAATCATTTTTGCAGAATTGCCATCTGCCAAAAGCTGAATTACTTCAAGTTCTCGATCAGACAATTTTTCAGCCAATTGGTTTTTGGGATTATTTAGTTGCATCGAGTGATAAGCAAGTATTTTTTTAGCAACATAGGGAGAAAGTGGCGCGCCACCTTCTTGAACAGTATGGATGGCTTTGATAATGTCTTCAAGGCTAGAATTCTTGAGCAAATAACCAGATGCACCTGATTGGATGGCCTCAAATATTTTCTCGTTTTCTTCAAATACGGTCAACATCAACACATTGATCAAAGGAAATTTTGGTCTTATCATACGCAAGCCTTCTATACCATTGACTAATGGCATATCTATATCCATGAGGATGATGTCTGGCATGCTCTGCTGGCAGTTTTGTAAAATGTTGACACAATTTTCGTACGAACCCATCAGTTGTAAATCATCCTGACTACTGATGAGCATACACATGGCTTGTCTAAGCTTTGCATTGTCTTCGTAAATAGAGACTTTTATCATCATTCTAATGTTTAATGGTTAATAATGGTATATAAATTTCATACTGAACTCCTTGTCCAAGACTAGCATTGACATTCAATCTGCCTCTACAATCCTCAACACGAGTTTTGATATTGCGTAGTCCATTTCCAGAAGTGACAGCATTAGGATCAAATCCATTACCATTGTCCCTAACCATGACAAAGATTTCTTTTGCCGAAACCTTAATTTCCACCTGAACTGTGGTGGCATTGGAGTATTTTCCACAATTGTTGATGATCTCTTTTAGTGCCAAATAGAATTGTTTTCGTGTGTTGATATCTACTTTGATCGCTCTCAGATCATCTTGATGCCAAATGACTTTTACATCTTTTTTCTCTAGCAAATCTACAGTAAGCTTCTTGATCCTAGCCATCACATCTTCCAAGTGATCAAATTGTGGCTGTGTCAGCCAAACAATATCAGACATATTGTCCATGACTACTTTGATCTCCTCTGCGATTATCCTAAATGTATTTTTGTCCACCTCTGTTTTTTTAATCAATTCTAATTCACTCACCAACTTGATATGCATGAGATTGCTGCCCAGATCATCATGAAGATCTTTAGAGATATTGTCTCGAATTTTGGTTAGATTTTGGCGGTGTTGATCTTTCAATTTATAATAATAAAATACCACCATGATAAAAGCCAGTGTACAGACAGTTACAAACCACCAAGTTTGATAAAACGGAGGCAAGACTTTGATGATGATATCATTCATTTTAGCTTCTCTTCCATAAAAATTTTTACCCGATAAGCTAATAGTAAAAGTACCTGCTGGCAGCTTATTAAACTTCAATATATTGCCTTGAAGTGTAAACTTTTCACCATGATCAATCGTATAATAGTAAGTGTTTTTATCGCTATTTGTAAATTGCAATAGTGTTACTTCTATTTCAATGGGAAAATCATCATGTGAAACCACAATATTTCCTCCTTTATAGGTGATCGGTTTATTGTCAATTTTAAAGTTTGTTAAGGTAAGTCTGTCTGCTTGGTGCTCTTTGATATTGTGTATATCTAAAAGTTCAAAACCTTCCATAATGCCAGTATAAAAGATACCTGTATTGGGAGATTTGACTGTATTTATCTGGTCAGCCCTATTTATAGGACTGTTAAAGTAAGTGATATGTTGGTGGTAATCATATTGAGGTATATATTGTGTCATTCCAAAATGATGATTGTACCATACTCTGCCTTCTTCGCCTTCTTCAAAATGAAAAACATTCTCATTCGCCAAGCCATTTTCTGAATTGAAATATCTGACCTTGCTACAATCCAAGTCTGTCGTTAAGATAACTAAACCATTGAATGACCCAACAAAAACTTGATTCTTTTCGTTGACCATCATGTATTCCATCTGAGTAAGCTTATCCAAAGTGCTACAATCTTTTTTAGATAATGTCTGAATTTGATGGTTTTTGGGATTGTACTTGACAATGTTGGCTGTGATATGGTCTGCATCAGAAGTTCTTGCTAAGTAAATATTGCCCTGGCTATCAACATCGACCATTCTGATGTAGTGGAAATCATGTTTCCATAAAAATTTATTAAGTTCAACCCATTCAGTTACTGAGTTATCAATATTCATTTTATAAAGTCCGTCATAAGTACAGATTAAGATATTTCCATTATCTTCTTCATATATATTGATTGCCCATTTGTTTGTTTTGATAAACATTGTTTTGGGTGGTATCACAAAGACATCCTTATTGATGTCGTAAACTATGAGCGCCTTCTTCATTGGTCATGAGCCAAAGCCTATTTTTACTATCAATTTTCAGATTGAAGATACCTATATCTTTTCGCTTGCCGTAATAAGCCAATTTAGATGGCAAAGGTATTTGCCTTTTATTGACCATATCATACCTAAACATTTCACGATAATAAAGGTGAATCCAAGCGATGGAATCTTTATGCCGAGGATGATGTTCAAAATAAAACTCAGCTGGAAGGTCATCTCCTGCTCTATTCTCTAAAAAAGGTATTTTATGTTGGCTTATAAATTGCTTTGAAAAATCCAATCTATACAAGCCATCGTGTCCACAAATCCAAAGACCATTTTGATTGTCGAACAAAAAATTACATATTGGACTATTTATGCCAGCGTTTGAATTTATATCTTTAGCAATATAGGATGTATATTTTCTTTTATCCAAATCAAAAGTATAAAGACCTTGAACAGTGCCAACCCACAGCTTATTTTCTGTTTTATCTTTTAAAATAGATTCTACGGCATTGTGTTCGAGATTTGGATCACTAAAAGGAATTTTATTAACTGTTTTTGTCATTGGATTTACCAAAATTAAACCGAAATACCCTGTGCTGACATACACTCTTTGCACGTTTTCAACAAAAATACTAAATCCGCCACCGTAGATTTTTATAAAATCTGTTTGATGGCTTGCAATATTGTAAATTAAAAGGCCATCATCATGGATGCAATACATTTTTTCGTTGTAAAAATACATTTCTCTGATGCCATCATCTTGGATAGAACCATTTGCAAAAACAGGCTCTAGAGTGTAACTATTGTCCTTGCTGACATATAGCCCATCTTCTGTGGCAACCCACATCCAATTGCGTTTCGCATCAAAATGAAATGATGTAGGCTTTACAGCAATTTTGCCATCTTTTGTGTTTTTTTTAATCAAATGGAATGTTTCATTAGTAGGATCAAAAATCTCTAGTTCAGCGCCAGCCATGATCCAAATTTTGTCTTTCATGTCTTTTTCCATAAAAACACAATAAGAAGCCTGCAAAGCCAATGAATCTTTTTTGTTTTCTCTATAGTATTTGAATTGATGTCCATTGTACCTTACTAAGCCATTTTCTGTTGTAAAATACATAAAACCAGCATTATCCTGCACGGCATCCCTTGCCGACTTGCACGTAAAACCTTTGTCGAGACTATATTTGTCAAAATAATAACTTGGTTCTTGCCCATAGCATAAACAAATATTGGACAAAAACAATCATCAACCAGCCTGTTATTTGGCAGCCAATCTTATTAATAATTTCCAAAAATTTGCATTTATTCGACTACTCATATATGTGTAATCTCTACCGTTTTACAAAGATTAGGTTTGGAAATTACATGAAATATATAGAAGGCAGTATAAAAACAAAAGCAATATTACTGAAGGAAGCCCCAAAAACGATTTATGCTAACAGATACGGAACAAGGCTATTAGAAAGCCTATATTTATCAAAAGTATATAGATACTCATCTTGTCAATTGGTAAAAACAAGTCAAACCAAAAAAATTGGGTTTTGTTTTTAATAATAATAATCCCTTGACCAATCAATGCCACACCTATGACTCTGATCCAAGAGAGTAAAACATACTGAAGATTTATCAATTGCGAATTGAAATCTGTATGGTAAACCAAGCTATAGTTATTGACTAAATACTTCCGCTGTCAAATGACAAAAACTAATTAAATGAATGAAACAGAAAGCAATAATTTGACAATATGGTAAATATCATCCAAATACTCCCGAAACGATTGTCCTAATTGACTACAATACTTATACATTACTTCAAAAAAATATGCCAATATGTCATGTCTAATATACTTTTGGTTACAAATCATTCAGCCAACTTATATTATCAAGGACATCAAAATAATGGCAAAAATGCGACTAAATATACGAAATGACAAGTTTTGTCTGTCACAAGATCTTGTGAGTTTTGTGGATGATATAGGATGCGTCACAGATCACTTCGTCAAAAAAATTTGACTAGGATGCGTTAAATTATAAAGATATCATTACCTTTATCAATGAATATATTACTGTTAAAGTAAATATAAACGCCTGTAAATTAAATAAAGAATATAATTGGGCAACAAACGTGAGATGATATGAATTTTCGTAATTTAATTTGGATATCCTTTTGTTTTACCATAAATATCTGTTCAGCTTGTGAGTGTATGAACTCACCTTTCTACTTTATGCAAAACCTAAAGTATGACTATATCTGTCATGTAAAAATTATAAAACATTATCCTGCTCACAATACACGTTATGAAATTTTGAGGCTAATAAAAGTGGCTTTCGCCTCTAAATAGCAGATATTCTGATCAAATTCAAGATACCTTATTATTTATAAATTCATGTCCGTCATCAGTTTGTGGCCTAAGATTAGATTACTATCCAGTTGGTAAAGAAATTTTATCAAGGCTTATGGTCATGGAATTATTGATGATTCTGAATTTAAGTGTAATATTGAGATTGTAACAAACAAAGTACCAATACATATTGTATCAACGGTTTAGAACCAATGGAATATATCTATCGATACCATTTTATCAGATCCTACTCATGCGACAAAGTAATTTCTAGAAGTTGAGAATGAAAATGTAAAAGGTCAAATTTCGTCCACATATCAAAGTAGCAAATTGAAATTTTATAAGTTCATCTCATTTTTTTCAAAGAAATGGGCAAAATCGTTTGCGTTAAAAACTAAACTAATAGAATGAATAGCAAAGTGTGAATATGTTTGAAATTTCTAAAAAAATCAAATTTATTTGTAATAAAAGTATTCAACGTCCACCCACATCATCATAAGATGTGGGTCATGTTGTGTGTGTTTTACAAGGAACACCTTAATTAAATAATATATTTTACACTCTCTCTGGTGGCGGCATAGGCTATAGCTTCCAACTGAATGTACGTGCAATTTCTCGTAGATGCGTTTTATGATTGTTTACTGCATGATAAGTGATATTCAGTTGGTCGGCAACCATTTTATAACTTAAACCTTCAGAAAGCAGTTTTGCACTTCGCTTTTCTGACAGTCAAACTTCTTCAGTTTTTCGTCCTTGATAGGTGTTTTTTTTGAAGTAATTCATCACTTGCAAAGCAACCACTTGGCGTCATGAATGCTCCACCATTATAAACCATAGAAATACTGTCGATTATATTAGTTGATAGATGCTTTTTCAATATATAGCCTTCGTTCCATGTTGAAGTGCTTTTTAAATATATTTTCAGTATCATCATAAACTGTTTGCATGATGATTTTGATGTGTGGAAAACTACTTTTGATCATTTTGACACCATCAATTCCATCTACATTTGGCATTTCAATATCCATCAGCACTATATCTGGGGTAGCCACTTTCATATCGTTCTCCACATTGGTACAATCTCCAGCGCTCCCTACAAACTGAAAATTATCTGTTAGCTCGATTAAAGCTTCAAGGCTATCTCTTCTTGCCTCGCTATCATCGTAAATAAATATTTTAATCATGTTGCAAAGATATATAAAAGATGTAAAATTTCGATGCTTTTAAACACCATAACAATTTAAGATCTGAAGCTTTCAATTAGATGCAACTTGTCAGGCCTAATGCTTAAAAATTGATAAACTATCGCATCTTGAATACAAAAAGAGCTCAATTCACCAAATTGAGTACATATTTTTTTACCATTCTTGAACATCTTACTAAATGATTTTCGGTGAGTAAAATTTGGTTACTCCTTTTGTTTACTTCCCTAATTTTTTCTACATTGATTAGATAAGATTTATGCACTCTCAGCAACTTGCTATTGTTTATTTCGTTGGTCCAATGTTTGATGGTCCTACTTGTGAAAATACTTCGTCCATTTTCCAAAATGATGTTAGAATAATTGCTTTCACCTTTGATCAAAATAATATCATGTATGAAGACTATTTTGTGGACTCCATTTTCGAATACATTGATGGCGTTTTTTACTTTAGGCAATTGATTATCTGACCTATGAGTATTTAAGTTGATGATGGTTGCTTCTGTTTTAGAAACATTGATATCTAATGAATTCATTTTAAATGTTTGCTTGGTGAATTAATTATCTTGTAAATGACTATTTCGAGGAGTCAATTATTAGTAACCGATCCTTTATTTGTAAATATTGTACCTACTCCATCTATAAAAATATTATCTCCAGATGTATTGCTAATATTCATAACGCCTACGCTATTGTTTTGCACTAATGCGCCCAAATCTGCATTAATTCCCTTTCCGTTGATAGATGTTAAGTTGCCAATGTTGATGAGTGCATTATTGATCAATTTGGTACCAGAACCACTGATATAAATGGCGTCTGACGTAGTGGTATTGTTTACAGCCAGGCTACCACCCGTATTATTGTTTACCTCAGCGCCTCCTGTAGCAACAATCCCTACTACATTGATGCTATGGGTGTTACCTACATTGATTGTACCCGAATTATTTAATTTAGATGTAGTCTGCAACGATATAGCCGATTGACTGACTATTCTATTGATATGAAGTAATCCTGATGAATTATTGGTGAACGTTGACGAAACGCTCATCGCAATACCAAATCTACTTATAGCTGAAAGATTGCCAATATCCACCAAATTATTATTAATAAAAGTACCAGATGACAACCTTAGCGCACAAGCCTTCATTTGCAGCGGTACTAACAAATTATTAATGGTAAGTGACCCTGTCGCACCATTGGTAAAAGTACCAGAAGTGGATACTATGATTCCTAGTCGATATACACCAGAGACATTCCCAATATGAATTGTTCCATTGTTGGTGAGGGCTGCACCTGAATTAAATACTTGAATACCGTCAGACGTTGTGATGTTATTGATTTGTAACAGCGAACCAGTTTGATTATTGAACTGACCACCTGAATTCAAAACGCCTATTCTATTCACAGGCCCGTGTTCGCCAATTTTGACTTGGCCTGCATTATTAAAAATAGCTGTCGATCCTACCAGTTGAATCCCATCATAAAATCCTACCCTGCTTATCTTCAAGATGCCTAATGTTTGATTATTAAAGGTCGAAGAAGTGCCAACATACAATCCCAATTGTGAAATGTTTGAAATATTACCAATATTGATGGTCGCATTGTTGTTAAAAGTGCTGCCTGATGTCATTACTAGTCCATATCCTTGGCCTGCTGTTGTACTATTGATGGAATTGATTTCTATTGATCCAGAATTATTATTAAATACACATGATGTAACAATGTAGATACCATAGCGCTTCACAGATGACAAATTACCAATTCTGATAGTGGCACTGTTGCTGATACTTGTACCTGCATTGCTGCCATAGATAGCATCAAAATACACAATATTGTTGATTTGTATCAGACCAGCATTTTGATTGATCAGATTTCCAGTTACAAATATCCCAATCACAGATACAGTTGAGATGTTTCCGATGTTGATCGTGCCTTTATTGGTGAAGGTGGTGCCAGTTCCCAAGTACATACCATATCCTGTTGATGTAGCAGTGTTGGTAATATTATTGATTGAAATGGTACCTGTTCCATTATTTGTAAAGCTACTTGATGCGAACATACTAATTCCATCACTTCTCACGGCCAAAAGATTACCTATATGAATGGTACCATTATTGGTAGCTGTAGCTGTCGATCCGTTTAATAAGATCCCATCATAACTGGAGATATTATTGATTTGAATTGTTGCGCCACTTTGGTTGGTCAATGCTCCTGGAGATGCAATAAATATACCATATTGTGTGAGGCTTGAGTTTGTTCCAATATTTATAATACCATACTATTTGTCACACTTTGAGTTGATGGTAAATCCCACCGCCTTGACTTGATGTACCATTGATTTGATCTATATTAAGGTACCACGGTAGAATTATTAAACAATGACAAGCTTGAAGTTATGAGACTAATTCCTTTTTACAGAGCCATTATTACCTACCTTAACAAGACCATTATTGATAAAATTAGTGAATTCGTCAGTCAATGATATTCCTTCAACAAAGTTGATACGTTATTGATTTCGATGACACCAGTATTGAAATTGTGCAAGTCTGTAAATCAAAGTACATTTTTATACCGTTGTCACTACCATAAAGCTATTCCTGAAGAGTAAAGTTCCATTATTGGAACAGCTACTGTTGCTACCATAAAAATGCCGATTCCTTCAGTAGAAACAGTATCAGATATTATCTATAGTAGTGGTAGCAGATGATGCATTGGAAAATTGGCTATTCAATTCTAGTGAAAAACCTCGATTTAGTATATAGGATGCAAATTGCCTACATGTATGGTACCATTGTTGATCGCTACATCAGAAAGTTGCATATAAACCATCTCCAGAAAGTATGTTGTTGACTTCGATCAAACTACTTGATTGATTCGTGACCACAGATTCGCTGTCCATAGCAAAACCAGCGCCATATACAGGAGTTGTACTGCCTATATGTATGGCTCCAGCATTGTTAAGTTCTGCCAATAAATCCATACCAAAGGCTACCTCTGCAATGTTGTTTATATGAATGGATGAAGATGAATTATTATTGAGAATGGATGATGAACTGATTACTATGGCATTTCTTCCTATATTTGTCGTATTGCCAATAGTCAATATACCATTATTGTTAACCGTACCATTTTGGTCAATTGTTAGTGCATCAAGTGTAGAACCATTGATAGTAAGGGTTGCATCAGTACTTATTGTCAATGAAGCATTGGATTGCACAAGAACACTTTTGGCTTCTGCATTAAAGTTGGAAGGTATAGTAACATTATTTGCAAGTCCTGTAATGATGACATCTGTCATTGCATCTGGTATCACACCAGTTGACCAATTGGCAGGTACATCCCAGTTTCCGCTGGTAGCCACCCAAGTCGCTGTCACAGCCAATAATTGAGTGCTAAAAAGCAAAAAAACAATTGTAAAAAGGCTTATTTTCATTTGATTAAATTTTATACTACAAATATGATATAGAAAAGGTCAATTATAAAATAGCTAAATGTAGCTATGACAGGACAAGTCCAATTGTTCGTCAAAAGCTTTTTTGATAAATATATAAATCTACATTTGATGAAGGCTCGTATATGCCGCCCAATACATCATAAACACACCCAGTTTTTAATGGTGAATTTGCACTGTCTATTCCGCCCCAAATGATATTGTGGTTTCCTGTCCATACAGAAGCATGTAAACATCGTGGTGATGGTGGGTTAATATTTGACATTGTGATCCAAGCATTGGTTACTGGATTGAATTTTGCTCCATTGCCCAAAGTAGTAGTCCCATTAACATTTGTTGATCCTCCCCAGACAATCATTTCCTTACCAGTCCAGGTTGAACTGTGGTAAAGTCTTGCTGATGGCGCATTGCCCAAAGAAGTATTGGTCAGGGTATTGGTGGTTGGATCATAAATATGTCCAGTATTCTTTGGGATATTGCCAGTCCCTATGCCTCCCCAAACAATCATTTTACTGCCGGTCCAAACAGCAGTGTGATACCCTCGAATATCAGAATTGCCACCATTGGTCCAAGTATCTGTTATCGGATTGTATTTTTTTATTATAAAATTGTTTAAACCTCCATACACTATCATTTGATCATGGGCCCATACAGCTGAATGAAACACTGTTGGAGCTGGTGTATTGCTAAGTGATGTGGCAGTCCAAGTATCTAATACTGGGTTATACCGCGCACCTGCACTTGTAAGGTTTGGGTTGATTCCAACAGAAGTCATTCCTCCAAAAATTATCATCTCACTGCCCGTCCAAAGACGAATGATAAACTCTAGCCACTGGGACATTAATAGTGGATAAATTCGACCAAGTATCATCAAAGCTGGATTATATTTCGCTCCATTTGCCAATAAATTTTGATTGTCATCTATACCTCCCCAAATGAGCAAATTGGTTCCTGTCCAAACACAAGAGTAACCACTTCTGGAGTAGGCTCTCCAGAAGCACTAATAGTTGTCCATGTATTTGTCTGTGGATCATACTTAGCACCAGAATTTGCAGATCCTCCCCATACTAGCATTTCGTTGCCCGTCCAGACAGCGCATCCACCTATATTAGGAGCATTTAAAGTATCCATCTCGCTAAATGAACCTGGGTATAAAAAATTGCTGATGTGAAACTTGAAATTTTCCAACTTTATTAAAACTCAGCATTTGTCAAGCTAATACAGTTGAATCGTATGACATGATGAGTCCAGTCATGGGTACACCAAGAGATAGCAGCACTCCTTTGACCTATGAATCCAAAACTATCTAAGGCAAGAATGGTCTGACTTCTTCATGCGGTGAAAGAGTAGAAATACCTAACTTACCCATTATCTCTACATTTTGGCTTAAGATCGACTGACTATAAATCATCAAAATAAGCGTTATCCATTTGCTTTTTGGATGCATCATTACTAAATTATTTATTCTAATCATTATCCTATACTTAATTTTAAAATCGACATTTACATTATATAATTAGACCTATCTATCACATTACCAATAAATTAAGTTGATATATCACACTTAGCGATAATTAGAATAATTAATGATAATGCGAAATCTTCCAATAATAATATTTTAAAGCAAAAGTATGGCTAACATGACACAGCTGAAATAGCTAAATGTAGCTATAAAGTTCGTTTAGAAAATTGAAATGTCAAAATAATGCAATTAATGACTATAGTAACTTGTGTTTTGGCTTGGTAGGGTGAAAGTTTTGCATTTGCCATTCACAGGTGATGGTTGTTCCATGTTGTAGTTGCGTGGTGACAAAAAAGTTCCACCATTATCCTCACATCTTTTTTTCATATTATTCAATCCATTGCCAACAGATACTGATGATATATCAAAACCATAACCATTGTCCATTATCTTTAAAATAAGTACATCACTTGCTTTTTTTATTGTCAAATTAACTTCAGTAGCTCCTTAGAGTATTTACTAATGTTGTTATGAGACTTTTTTAATATTCATAACAATAAATTTTTCGTAAAAGTAAGGTCATTCATTATGGATTCTTCATCTATATCATACTTTAAAGCGAATGTTTTTTCACCTATGAGCTGACTTGAAAATCTAGAATCCTACTTTTTTATATGCACACATCAGTTGATCTTTGTTTTATACTCCACAGAAAACTAAAAGCTTGCGCTATTTCTTTGATTCTTTACTGATATTTCTAAAAGTTTTTTTACATTTTCTGGTTTTGATTCTTGTATTTTTTCAGCTATTTCGCTATTGATATGGATACTACTCAAGCTCGCCCCAATATCATCATGAAGATCTGCCATAAGTTTTTCTCTTTCTAACTGTGCAGCCAATTGCTTATCTACAATCAACTTTTGTTTTTCCAACTTATTTTTGATATACATGACATTGATGTACCATCCTAGCCGCACAAATGTTAAAAATAACATGATTCTAAACCACCATGTTTGCCAATATGGTGGCTTCACTTTAATATAAATCACATCAGAAAGCTCTGCCATTTCATCATAAATATCTGTAGCTTTGATTTGTAAATAATATTCTCCAGGAACCATATTATTTAGATTCAGTTGGGTCTGTTTTCCCAAAGATATCCAATTATCGTTATGATGAAGCCTATAGGCATATTGGTATAAATCTTTGTTTCCTAATTGGAAATGTGAAAACTCAATACTAAGATCATTTTGATAATAAGGTAAAATAAGCCGTTTGTCTTTGGTTTTAAGATTTTTTTCGCCTTGCCAAATTCTACCAATCAATATTTGGGTTCGTTCTTGTACAAGGCTAAATTGCTTAGTATTGATTATGTATAAACTCGTGTTATCACAAATGAATATTTTGCCTGTTGTATCTTTAAACATGGTGGGTCTATCCAAAGTATTGAGTTGATTTGAGAATTTTTTGATGGACAAGCTGTTTTTATCTATTAGATTGATGCCACCTCTAGTCAAAGCCCATATATATTTGTTTCCATCGTACATCAGTTGGTATATGGCATCGTGATATAAACCCTGTGATGTTGTGATATTTTTCCAGATAAAAGGCTTTCCTGATGGTACTAAAATACCACCAAAAAAACTACCAATCCAAATAGATGTATCCACAAGACATGCGGTCTGTAGAGGAAATGACTCTTTTCTATTATAATTAAAAGTGGGAATATTGACTGTAAAGGCCTCATTACTTTTTAAGTTAATGACTGCATAAAGAGACGTGTCATTGTAAGTCACTATAAACTCATTTGGTTTAAAACTTGGAATAATGTCAGTCACCCTTTTTAGTTTTCTAGGCAATACAGTTTTACTTACAATTTGAAATTTCGATACTTTGTCGTTATCAATATTTACTACAAATAATCCATGCCTTCTTGTACCAAAAATCAATTTTCCGTTCCATTTTCTAATAACTACCACATAGGATTGGAGTGGTTGTATTTTATGGCATTTGTCGCTTATTGGATTGTAAGAATAAACACCATCATTGGTGGTAACATATATTTTTTGGGGAGAGAGTGTATATGACAAATTGATTATTGAATCTCTCCAAAATGAACTACTCCTTGTCAAATTTGATTGATAATCAAAGAAATGCAAGCCTTTTTTACTTGATAATATTACTTCATTCTGATGATATGGAGCGCAATTATTTATACCAGATATATCTACACCATTCTTTTTGAAAGTTTGTTTTATATCAATATGGTACGGCATTGATTTATTGTCAGTTATTACATACAAGCCATCAAAGGTACCGACCAATAATGCATCATCCATGTTATTGAAATGGATAACATTAGTAGGAAAATCTGGTAATGGATGCGTTACATTGGATAAAGAAATTATTTCTGTATTTTTTATAGTATGAATATATATTTCATCCATCTGATTCACATAAATATTATAAACATTAGGTATTGATCCTTTATGAAGATCCTTGGAGATTTTCAAAGTTTTAGTTGCTCTATCTATGAAAACTGAATGTTCTGGCTGGTACGAGTTCCATAATCTGTGGACTCTGATATTATACCCTCTGATATATTCAATCGGAATATTTTCTATCATATTGGTATCAAATTGCTTAGCTTTTATATCATAAGTAAAGTAATCAACACCTGCAAACAATAAAAGCTTATCTTGAGGCAAAGGGATGATTTTAAAAATAGAATTTGAAATCTTTTTTCCATCGGCACTTTCATACTTAATAGCTTCAATTTTTTTTTCGCGATCATTAAAAAAAAACAGTCCTTGTCCAGATCCCAACCACATTTTGTTTTCAGAGTCAATGTATATATCGTGCACAGCATTTTTTAAAACATAATAGTTTTCAGTGCCTGGCAGTACATAATTTTTACTTTCTAATGTTAATTTATCCAATGCAGATAAGCCAAAACTATGAGCAATCCAAATTTTATCATCCTTTTCTTCAATATCCAAAACAATATCAGCAGCCAACTGATTGGAATTGAAATCACCAATTGGTAAATTTAGAAAATGTGATCCATCAAATCTACTAAGGCCACCATAGGTTCCAATCCACAAATAGCCTTCTTTGTCTTTGTATGTGCATGTTACGGTATTGTGCGGCAAGCCATCTTTTGTGGTATAAATGACATGGCTTTTTTGGGCTATTAAATTACAGCTAAATAGCAAAATACAGCTAATCCAAAATCGAATGATTACTGGTATTAATCTCCCTTCCAAATTCCCCATATTATCATCTTGGATAGCTTTAGATTTGTGAATTTATTATACGTTCTAAATATGCTAAAAATATTGACTATATAAAATAAATAAAAATTATTTACTATTGATTTTCAAATTAATATGCAAATAAATTATATCATACTACCAATGTCAAATCTTAACAAATTTCCCAATACCCTTATTACTTTTTACCAAATAAATCCCAAATGGCAATGTCGATACATCCACTTTGTCATTTTCTCCGCTAAGGACAAGAATGCCTTGACTATTAAAGATGTAATAAAATTTGGCTCCACTGATGTTAATCAAAGATGTAGCAGGATTGGGATTGATTGTGATGTTAGTTTTTATTGATTCAGGATCTACATTGCCACTTACTGATTCTAAAGCAAATCTTTTCATCCATTCATAATGAAACTTCGGAGCATCTATTGGATGATTGACACCATTGGGATAGCTATGTGCCAAATCGTAAACAAACACGTATTTGAATTCATATCCTATGCCGGGACCAGGATGATTTGGTTGGTAGGTTGCCACTAATGCTTTGGTAGTATCACCTACTAAAGAGAATGTACTCTGTAAATCAAAATTATTGATATATCTCTGTGCGATATCATAAAGTTTGCCATTTTTGTAAGTAAGGTCTGGTTTGCTCAATAATTCATCAAACAAAGACATTGGTGCTGGTTGACCCGTATTGCCGGGGCCATAGTCTCTATCCCCTACTTGATATAAGACTGGAAGTTTGCGTTTTGGAAAATAAATCGTATCCAAATAAAATGATCCAGCATTGGCACAAACTGCGGCTAAAACATCACTCATCTCAACGCTACATTTTGCAGCCATTTGTCCACCATTGCTAAAGCCACTGAGATAAATCCTATTTTCATCAATGCTCAATTTGCTTGACACGGATGTAATGATTTGCCTTAAAAATTTAATATCATCAGCTCCATCTTCAGGTGGCAATATTTTGAATTCTGTATCTGGCGTTACATTCCATTTGGTAATAGATACAGTATCGCCATCTGTCACAATCCTATACTTCAAAGATGATGGGAATACAGCAATAAATCCTTCTTTATCACTCAAAGTGCGCCAACCCACTGCATCATAAAATTTTTCGCCATCTCCACTTGTACCATGCAACATAAAAGCAAGCGGTACCTTTACGCCATCCTGGTAGTTTTGAGGTATATGTACATAAAACTCTCTAATTTTCCCATCCACATCCATTGTAAATCTATTTTTTCCGTATTGCCAAGTCTGACCAAAACTGTTAGATGCAAAAAAGAGGACATTCATCAAAAGGCAACACTGTATTAAACTTAAAATTACTTTCATGAAATTATGATTTGTATTATATGCAAATACAAAAATAATGTTTCTGGCTCTACCATGATACTGAAAGAGTAAAATTTTTACAAATAATCTAGGTTATATGATGTGTCATTGTGATGATGATGACATAAACTTCTCTCCTGCTGCTTATTATTTGACCAAAGTTATGCTACCAGAAACATACTGATCGTTGTTATCGTAAAAAATAATATGCAACACAAAGGTCAATACTTGGCTTTGAAGATTTGGATTGGACACTGATGGTTGCCAACACACTTCTTGCCCTGAAGTGGTGTATAGAAGATTGCCCCAACGGTCATAAATTGATAATGTTTGATTGCGAACGCAATCTTTGCCCAAGCTGCACCATATATCATTGACACCATCATCATTGGGAGTGAAAATATTTGGTAGATTGACCGCACAGTCATCATTTACTCTGATAGTAACACAAGCATCTTGAGAGCACCCATCCAGATATCCTTCAACACAAAACTCAGAAGTAGATTCAGGACTTGCACTTGGATCATCACAATTAAAACACGATAGATTGGAGTCGCTTGACCACATGTAATTATCTGCTCCCGTTACATTAAGATGTACAGTCTCACCTCTTGATATAGTATATTTATCAGGTGTCAATATCACACTTGGCAACGGTTTGACCCTAATAAAATGACTGATAGTGTCCTTGCAATTTTGATTAGTTACTTCCAATTCAAAAAAATCCGATTCTACCAATTTTACTTGAAAGGAATCAATTGTATATCCTGTATTCCAAAGAAGTTTCCCTGAATTGGGCGTTTTTAGAATGGCATATTCTCCTTCACAAATCACAGTATCACCTTGGATTATGGCTATTGGTTTAGGATTGACTTCTACATGTATAGTTCTCGATGCACTACATCCGCTTTGATCTGTTACAATCATGATGTAATTGCCGTTATTTTCAAGTTTTGCTGGTACAATTCTTGGATTTTGCAAGACAGATGAAAAACCATTTGGACCATTCCATATAAAAGAAGCGCCACCTAAAGATGTCAGTTTGATGGTATCGCCTTCACACACAGGTCCATTGGAAGATACGCTAGCCGCAATTGACCCATTGATATTTACTTGCACAGAGGTTGAAGCAGTACAGCCGAGTGCATTGGTGATGGTTACGAAATAGGAGCCTCCCATTGTTAATGTACTCTGTTGTAAAGTTGGATTTTGAAGAGTTGAAGTAAAATGTGCAGGTCCCGACCAATGATATAGTGTGCCACCTGATGCTTGCAAGTCAATATTTTCGCCTTCGCAGATTGGGCTGTTGGATGATGCTAAGCTGATGGGTTTAGGTCTGACCACAACATTTGCATTGGCTGTATCAGTACACCCAATTTGGTCTGTGACCGTTACAGAATAAATACCTGCAGCTGAAGATTCAATTTGTAATAAAGATAGATGATTTGATGTTGAAGAAAAACCATTTGGACCTGACCAAGCCACGCTTGAAAATGAATTAGTAGATAAAAACAAAGTATCTCCTTGGCAAACAGGACTATTGGTAGAAATATTGACATTCAATCTCCCGCACTCAGAAAACTTAGCCACAAGTCCATCAGAATCGCCGCCACCAAAAGTCGTTTGAGCTCCATTTGATGTAGCAAGATTTAGGCTACCATTGGTACTTCCAGCTATGTACACATTACCAAGGTTATCTTGAGCAATTCCGTATCCAAAATCAGCTAAATTTCCACCGAAGTAAGTAGATTGGAGAAAGTGACCTATTGTAGAAAATGTAGGAATTATTAGGTCAAAGTTGCCACTACGTTGTTGCTGAAAAGCACCATTGCTACTCAGGTTGTCAGAAAGCGTAAATCCTAATAATTTGATATCTCCAGTTTGCGATAAAGACATTCCATAAACATTTTCATAATGACTTCCTCCATAATACGTACCCCAATCTTGCAAACCACTACTTGAAAATTTGCCTAAAAAGATATCGAAATCTCCATTTATTTGTGCTTGGTATGCTCCAGTTGTAGTCATACCTGTCGGAGAATTTGATGAGCCGCTGACTATCACTTCTCCTTGATGATTGACTCTCATAGCGTCAATGTACTCATTTTGGTCGCCTCCATAGTATGTGGCCCAAAGCAAAGCACCTGAGGCATGCATTTTCATAACAAATGCATCTGAAGTACCACCTGCATAGTTGCTTTGATGTATATTGGATGTGGTAAAATTATTGGCACTTTGAACCCAGCCAGCCACGAAGATATTATTAGCATCATCAGTATCCACTTGTAGTCCTCGCTCAGCCTCTGTATCACCATAGTATGTACTCCAAACCAATTGTCCAGAAGTGCTGAATTTTGCAATATAGACATCTTCATTTCCACTGAAAGTAGAGCGAATGGCTCCACTAGAAGATATCTGAGTACTAGACTGTGTCCATCCAGTCATAATTATGTTGCCATTTAAGTCGGAAGTGACATCATTGGCAAAATCGAAGTTGTCACCACCAAAATAAGAAAACCATATCTTATCTCCACTCGGTGTAAATTTAGCTACAAAAGCATCTCCTCCACCATTGTTTATGATTTGATGTACACCATTGGTGCCTAGATTGATATCTGAAAATGTCAATCCAACTATGACTATATTTCCTTGGAAATCAATATCTATAGCTTGACCAACATCATCCAATGTGCCACCCAAGTAAGTCGCCCAAATCAGATGCCCTTCTGAATCAAATTTGGCCAAGCAAACATCTGTGCCTCCATTATTGGTAGTTTGAAAAGCATTGCTTGTTGCCAAGCCAACCATACTTGAAGTAGTACCTATAGCATATAGATTGCCGCTGTTGTCCAAAGTCATATCCCTGAATGCATCACTACCAATACCGCCATGATAGCTGGACCACTCTAACCTAGATTGACCTAAAGTATAACTTAGTGTACTGAATACCAACACAATATTAATTAAAATAAGGTAAGGTCTAATGATTACATTCATGATGAAAGATAATATTCATTTGATCACAAGGACGATTGCTATATAAAAACTTGAACAAAAATGCAATTTCAAAAGCCATTCAAAATGCACAAACTGAGCAAGCAAATATGAATAATCCTATTAGTAAAATTATTGGCACAAGATTATAACAAAATTTTTGAAATGCGAAAATCATCTTGTCACATAAACATGTGAATTTATATCACAAATTCTATATTGATCTTCGTGCCTATCCCTTCATTAGAAATAATCTGGCATTTACCACCAACCACTTTTGCTCTTTCTTCCATATTATAAAGTCCATTTCCGCGTTTTGTTTTTTGGACATCAAACCCTATTCCATTATCTTCAATTGATGCTTTTATTTTATTGCCAACAAGATGGATGGCAAATTTTACATCTGTTGCCTTGCTATATTTTGAACAATTGTTGACGGCTTCTTTACACAACATATAAAAGGATTGCCTTTTTGACATATCTAGCTTGATATCATTCAAATTTTCATCCACATCAAATATGAGATTGATACCCATTGGTTCTAATATCTCAACGCAGTTAGCTTGGATTTTTGAAATGATATTGGGCAGAGAGTCATTCCCTGGGTTGATGCTCCATACGATGTCACTCATACTTCTCATCACATCTTTGGTTTTGTCCACCATGTGCTTGATTTGAAGGTTTTCGCTATTGTTGTGCAGCAGTGCCATCTCACCTGTCAACATAATATTACTAAGATTACTTCCCATTTCATCATGCAAATCTTTTGAAATGGAAGCTCTGATGTCTTCAATTTTCTTTTTTTGGAGTTGTCTATATCTATAAATCAAATAAACTATAAAATATGAAAATAATGTGCATAAGGCAAAAAACCACCATTTCATATAAAATGGGCTCAAAGACTTGATATTTAGTGTAGTCATTGTAAAATCATCCGGATAATAAGCATTGGTAGCCTTTACTTCAAGTGTGTAATCTCCAGGGGAAATTTCGTTAAGGATGAGTTTATGGTCTTCACCTATCTCCGACCAAGTAGAATTTTCATTTGATTTGAGTCTGTACTTCAGATGATACATTGATGGATGCAGGAAAACTGGAAAGCCAAGGTTCATACTAACTAATGAATTGCTTGATGCTACAACCAAATCTTTGGAGGAGATCACTTCAGAAGTAATATCTTTGTTTTTATTGATAATATCAGAAAATGTAATAGAAGTTGGGCTGATCAAATTATCTAATTTTTTGGGGTCGTAAAAACTAAAAAATTGCCATCTATGACCTGCTATGATTCCTGGTTTGACCATTGACAAACCGAACAAGTAGATATTGTCTGCCAATCCCTCGCTTTCTTTAAAATAAGAAGATGTTAAATCGTAAATATCAAATCTGCACAATCCAGATGACCTCGTGCATACCCAAATTCCACGGTGTCCATCGTATTGGATATAATTGAGAGACTCATTAGGCAAACCATTTTTTTGATCAAAGATTTTAATTTCCCCACTGGTATGATGGTATTGAATTAATCGCCGGCCACTTACAAAATACAAATTACCAAGGTTATCTGCGGTCATGCTATGGATACCAGTGAGTTCAAATTTTTGCGAAATTTCGAGTTTTCCCAACCCTTCTGCTGTCGATAATTTCAAACCACTTCCACCAAAAAAAAGATGGCCTTCACTATCAAGACCTACTGACTCAAAATTGTCACCAGAGTCCAATTTAGTAGATTTTAGTCTCTTGATGTCTAAAGCAAAAGGCTTGCCGTCAGAAACATGCCAAAGGGTATCATGGTACAAAATCATAGAGCTGGTGCGACCTACCTTTTTAATTTTTTTAATGAGTTTACCTTTAAGATCAATATTCAAAAGTTCTGTATTTGTAGCCACCCAAAGAATACTAAAAACAGAATCTAAAACAGCATATTCCACAGTATGACCATTTAGTGGCATTCTATCGTCTATAGTTAGAGATTTGGGATTAAATAAAAGAATACCATCTTTTTCGGTTACTACTATCCATTGACTGGCATTGATTGGAGAAGTCTTAACCATCACTGTTTTTGATGGATATTTGTAGTTAAAATTGACAAACTGTTCATTTAAGATATTCAGCTTTGAAATACTCACCGTACTTCCTATAAAAATGATATTATTTTTTGTCTTACTAATAGACAATAAATGAGTATTGTACAATTGATTTTTTATAAGGTATTCATTTTGTTTTTGTTTCAAAGTCATAGTTTTCAAATCAAGATTGAAGATGCCATCTGTTGTGGCAAACATGATATTTTGATCGCTGACTGGCAACCAATCATTGACCCACTTGTCTGTAGAAGATAGATTGAAGTGCAATTGTTTTTCAACTTCGCCATTTTGATTAAAAATGATGACATCACTTTCTGGTGTGTTGGCTAGTATCCTTCCATCTTGGATGGGTTTTATCTTTTGATGTCTATTATCTACAAATAAATGATCAAAATAATATGGTTTAAAGCGGTATAATTCTTTGCAATTTCCTGTCTCATCACAAAGATAAATACCTTTATTGCTACTAACCCAGAGCTTATCATCCTTGATACTTATGTACTTTGTGATTGATGGCTGAGGCAATCTAAATTGGGATAAGATTGCACCAGTTATTCTTGACAGAATAAAAATTTCACCCTTTAATGTACCAAATATCATCCTATCTTTTGTATCATCAGCAATAGCAGAAACATTGTCAAATTGGTCTCTATTGGGTGAGACAAATCTAACAAAGCCTTGCAAGTTTGAATAATTAAAAACACCAGTGCTACTACTGACCCAAATCTTACCATATATATCAGCATGAATATCATAAACATCTTGTTGACTACCAGATGCTTGCTCAAATTTATTGGTCATATTGGTAAATCTTTGTCCATCAAATTTACCGATATTTGAATAATCACGAGCCCACATAAATCCATCTGAGTCTTGTACCAATTCAAAAATGTGCATGTCTAAGCCAGACTCTCTTGAAGTGTAGTTATATATATTGTAAAAGACCTCTTGCCCCCAAACACGGAGGTAAGTGCAGAAAATTAGGCAGATAAATGCAATTTTAACTTTCAAAATGATAAATAAAAGCAAATATATTTAATTCATTACTCTCATTTATCAACCTATCCCAAAAAATCACATGATCATGTGACAGGCCAAATTTCATAACTCCTCATTTGGACGATAACTTTGTAAAAAATTTGTCATGGAACTTTTATGCAAACTTATTTTGATCATTGTCTTATTTCTTTAACCTATCAAATTCGATCCATCAATGAATGTTATCAAAAATCCAGATCACTTGTCTTCAGCTATCATTTATAGACAAGAGATAAGTATTATGACAGCGATTAAAAATTCTGGAAAATATATCTTACCTGTACCTGGTGGATTCAAGTGTTGTCTTCCTGATGATATACTCTACATCCACAGTGAAAGCAATTATAGTGAATGTTTTTTTAAAGATGGAACGAAATTGCTTTTATCCAAAACGTTAAAAAACATCGAAGATCAATTGCCCAACCACCATTTCTTTAGAGTCCATAGAAGTTTCGTAATCAACGCATTGCACATTATGAACGTACAAATCAACACAGATGAAAGTTACTTAACTCTAACTGGAAATTTGACGATTCCTATCAGCAGAGAAAAGCGAAAGTTATTTTCTGTTGGCACATTATAATCAAATTGTAAAATAAAAAAGTTCTTCATGAAATCATTATTTTCAGTTGTTTTAGTAAGTTTGGTCACCCTTACTTTTATCCATCAAGCGAAGGCTGCTACCATTTCATGGGATGGAGGCGGAAATGACAACTTGTGGTCCAATGCCACCAACTGGGATTGCAATTGCTTGCCTACAGCGACAGATGATGCAGAGATTCCATCAATGTTTACAACAGCTACCGTTATCATCGACATCAACGTAAATGTAATTTCAGTACATTCTTATGCAAACATAATAGTAAATAGCAGCATTTCGGTCACTACAAGTGGAAATTTCAGTATGGCCAATGGTGCAGATTTGACTATCAATACTACAGCTAATGTCGATGTGGATGATCTAGTGTTGACCTCTGTATCTCATTCTTCTGGTCAGGTTTGGAATAGTGATTTTAACAATCTTGGTACCATTACAGCTACGTCCATTCACATCTTCGAGAGTTGTGATCCAGGTTATCCTTGTTTTACAACTATGACAAACCATGGTACCTGCCATACAACATCTGGAGGTATTCATTTTGATAATCGTACTCAAGTCATCAATCATACAGTTATGAATTTGGAGGGAGAAAATGGCATATTGATGGGGCTATTAGCTACCAATAGCTCTTTTGTCAACAATGGGAATTTCTTATCCAACACTTACAATCGCTTTCGCAATACTACCAATTCAACAACAGGTTTTATGACTTTCAACGATTTTCCAAATAGTTACAATCCTATCACTTTTGAATATGAAGGGCCATGTCAAGTTTTTGGAGATTTCAATAACCAAGGAGCTATAATATTGTCTAATCCACAGGCTGGAGCATTTTATGGTATTCAAGTGGAACCCACTGCTACTTTTACATCTACTGGCACTCTCGGTGCTACAGCAGCCAGGCATCCTATCCAGAACAAAGGAATATGCCAAATAGACGGAACTTCCTACTTTGCGAGCATAGAATCAGTTTATCAAGCTGGCATAGAAAATAACGCTACTTTTAATATTGGAAATTCTGCCAATACATTTGCTTGCAATACTAATTTTAGAAACTATACTTCAGGTATTTTGACTATTGCAGAATGTAAGCATCTTAGTTTGAAAACACTTTATAATCAAGGCTCTGCTACCAATAATGGAGTGATTACCTTCGATCCAACTTCTGGTAATGTTTCAATCACACAACTGGGTACATTTTCCAATAATGGCATTATGATCAACTGCTTATATCCAGTTATTTTGACTTCTGGTGAAAATAATGGCATTTTTACGCAGAGAGTCATGGGGCAAAAATGTGCAAACTTCCCCATCAATAATTTCATATCGGGTGATAAAATCAATATTATCAATGGACCAACATCTGGCATTTTTACAGATATAGGATTGACTACTTCAGCAGGTAGTTTTGATTGGTCAACCAATACTTTTACACCCAATGCTGCATGTGTTGGACTTAGTCAGCTCTTCATTCAAATTCAGGATGGCACCTGCGCTCCAGTGGTTGCTCCGATTCATTTTCAATTTCAGATTCACTCAGATATATGGTACTTGGACGCTGATGGTGATGGTTATGGGAATAACACATTGAGTACAAGTTCTTGCTCTGGAGTATTTGGTTATACACAAACTGGTGGAGACTGCAATGACAATGATCCTGAAGTCTATCCTGGTGCCGTTGAAAATTGCAATGATAAAGACTATAATTGCGATGGCATGATCAACAGTGGATTGCCACCACCAATGACTTGGTATCAAGATAGCGATGGTGACGGTTTTGGTTCAACATCTGTGTCAAAATTTTCGTGTAGTACGCCGATAGGGTACGTTAGCAACAACACAGACTGCAACGACAATAATGGTCAAATCTACCCTGGAGCCACTGAGCTTTGTGATAATATTGACAATGATTGCGATGGCGTGGTAGATGATGGCGTTCCAACTGGCACTATTACTTTCAATGTGATGAGCGGATCATGGAGTGTGCCTTCCAATTGGTTGCCGCCCGTAGTGCCCAGTACTTGCTATAATGTCGTCATACCTTCAGGTAGAACAGTAATCGCGACTGGAGGCCCTACTCTACATTGCAGATCAATCCTCATTCAAGTAGGAGCTACTCTATCACTAAATGGACCAAATATCAACATCATGGGTAGCACCACGTCTGGTATCACTAATCATGGCATCATCAACATTTCCCCCAATTCTAATATCAATATATCATATCCGTTAGGCCATGGTATCGACAATAATGGCACTATCAATTTTAATGGTGTCAATCCATGGGACAACTGCGCACTTATTATTTCTCACACCGGCCAAAATGGCATTCAAAACAATCCAGCAAAAAATATCAATAGCACACTGAATACCTATATTTTAGTAAGTGAAATCAGTAACAACGGAATCAATAATAATGGAAATTTTACTTTGAAGGGCAATTTTTCTGGTTTTGATATTACTAGTACACCCGTATTTAATTCTGGCACACTCCATGTTAACGGCAACATAGATTTTTCTAATGGTTTTGACTTGCCAGGAGCTAACTTTTTATACAACAGCGGCACTATCAATAACAATATGGTAGGCTCAATACCAAGTCAAATCATATTGCCAACACCATCAATAGGTGGAAATGTAGGGCCACAAACCATTTGGATAGCTTCTGGCGGCATACTAAACAATTACGGTAGTATCAATGTTTTTGGCAATGCTGTAGCTGGACCAGGCTCTTTAATCAATCATGTTGGCTCTTATTTTTCAGGATTTTAAGCATAAAACTAATATTTGAAGTTGCTCATCGATGCCGAAATGTGCTCAATCACTTTCGGCATTTTTTATTTCCATCAATCAACACAAAATTGGAAAATCTTGTCGCTAAAAAATAAAATATTTCTTGATTACGGCTGGCAATTTTTCAGCGATCATAATATTATTATAGATTTTTGCTCCAAAGTATCATGCCTTCAATAAAATAATTTTTAAGATTTATTTTATCATGCTTCAACCATACTAAAAAAGTCAATATGGCAAATGGCTTTAAGATGTCAATAACTTTTGATATATTGTCGTCGAGCCTTAAGTTGTCTTTGATGGTAAACCCTACTCTTTCTGCATCTGCCTGCTCTGTATGCTGTATAGAAAAATAGTTTTCGTCAGGTGTACGATCTGAAAAAGGGTTGAAATCTGACATGTTTTCAATAAAATCATTAAAACTATTTTTAATGTTATAAAAAGGATTCAGATCATCTTTAATCCCATGAAAATCAGCAATTAAAGCTTGTTTTGATGCGTCAATTCTCTTCTGTATTTCTATTTTTTTTATATCAAACCTATTGGTATCTTTTATGGCCATATCATTTGTTTTAAGGAACCAAAATTTTAATCCAACATATCATTTATTTTGGCATCAACCATGCTTTTTATCACACCTTTGCTAAGCCAGATGATACCTATCAATAAGACTATAAAGATCAATGCACTGAAAAGAAAGCCCAAAGCCAAGTTACCTATGAGTTGACCGATCATCAAAGAAAAGCTTATACTCAATGTAAGTAGTATCACAAAACCAAACAGCACTATTAACACACCGATGAGTATAGTGTACAAAACAGTTTTCATTTTGTCTGCTGAGTTTAGAATCAGCATATCTCGCTTAGCATCGATGTATTCAGACAAATGTTCTATTATCTCTTTTATTTTATTATCAGTAATCATGCTCTGATGGCTTATTTTATTGCTTGATAAATGCCCCTCATCGGAATTGAACCTTTCAATTAATTGATCTTATTATGTCATTTTTTATATAAAACCATTGTCATTATTGTTCGTGTTGTTCACTTGGGTTTTGGTATCTATAGAGACATCATGCATATCGTCTTTTACATTATCTGCCATATCATTTAGATTGCTTGAAAACTTCTTGAACCAAGCCTCGCCTTTGTTGAATATGGTGTTCAACAAATCATCTACTTGATCGGCTGTAAGGTCAGCCCCTTCTCTGATCATATTATTGGTCTTGTACCATTCTTTTTTACCTTCAGAGACCAATTGATCAAAGTCAATATCTGCCCTGCCTTGAGCAAAATAAGCTTTGATGTCACTGAAAAGTTCATTGATAAACTCACCATTGATGTTAGATGGATTGAAAGTTTGGCGATATTTATCTTTCCAAGCATTGATGCCACTATTTACCATACCTTTCAAGTCTTCTTGGGCTTTATTGCTCCTACGTGCTAGTAGATTTCTTGTTTCTTTGCCTGAACACGGTGCAAATAATACTCCTAACGCAGCGCCGACTAACATTCCTCCAGCGATTGCTCCCACATATTTTAAAGTTGACATAAATTGGATTTTTTAAAATGATAAAATTTTAATTGTTACAGTGTCAATTATAAACCCATTTTTTATAATAAATTGTTTTCAAAATTGATGCAAAATGTAGGAAAGGGAGTAATTTTTTATAAAAGCTATCTAAGACATAGTCAAATCTGCCACAATATTGTCAAGGAATCAGTATTTATTGTTAGCATTTAGATAAATATTTCTAATAATATTTATGCTTATTTGTGGCTTATAGTTTTCAAATGCTCACCTAACTAATCTCCACAATGGCTATCAGTTCAAATATTTATTAAAAAAATAATGTATGGCAAAATTACTACATTTAAGAATTATTACATACATTAGCGCATCACTTTTAAAATGCAAGATTGTAAAGCTTGATATTCAATATTAAATAGTCATCATTTATTACAAAATTAAAATTGACAGCATGAGCAAATCTAGACTTTCACTTTTCTTTCCCCTTTTGGTATAAGTAATTTTCCAACAATTTATAGCCTAAAAAAGCCAAAAGAAAGACGGAAAAGCCGAACACCGTATTACAAAGTAGGCATTAACAAACAACAATTTTATGTCAAGTTTATTTCAAACTCTAATAAACGGAGTAAAACACTGGTACATACCAATGATTTTTGGTATCATTTTCCTTATTTGTGGATTTTACACCTTGTCAGTACCATTAGAGACATATCTCACATTGACTATTATTTTTAGTGTAACTTTTTTGGTGTCGGGTATTGCTGAAATCTTCTTTTCTCTTCAAAATAGAGATTCATTACTTGGTTGGGGCTGGTACTTGGTTGATGGAATATTAAGCACCTTGGTTGGTATTTATTTAGTAGCCAATCCTGAGGTATCTATGGCTACACTACCATTTGTTGTAGGTTTTGTAATGATGTTCCGAGCTTTTCAATTGCTTGGGTTTGCTTTTGAAATGAAGCAAGCCAAGATGCTTAATTGGGGCAACTTAGCCTTGGTGAGTGTTTTGGGCATTATTTTATCATTCCTTCTACTATCAAGTCCTATTTTTACGAGTTTGTCATTGGTAGTACTGACTGCAACATCATTAATTTTTACAGGCATTGCTTCAATTTTATTGTCTTTAAATCTTAAAAAATTGAACGACGCTCCAGAAAAAATGGACTATAACTTAAAGAAAAGAATTGCAGATCTTGAACAAGAAATCAACCAAACTCGCTTTTAAATATAATAGATATTGTAAAATATTAGTATTGACAGTTTTGGATTTGGATATAGTATTTATTTATTTTGCCAAAACTGTCAATTTATTCATTGAGAAACCGTTTTTAAAAATATCAATACTTCAAATGTATAAGACAACTTTAATATTAACTATAGGGTTAATTATATTCACTTCTTCATGTAAGAATAAAGAATCAGTATCCTTAAAATCTGGATATAGTGGTGCTGATATCAGTAAAAAATGTGCTATTGTAAGAGATAAAACAACAAAAAAAGCTAGTTTTGAGTGTAATTTGGAAGGCGAATGGTCATTGTATGCTGGCAAAAGTGTTGAATCCATAGATTCTCACCAAACCATTGACAACTGGACAGAAGTGGTAATTTTGAAATTGATGTACCCACAGACCAAAGAACTTACTTTCAAGTCATTTCAAAAAGAAGGAAATGCAATTTTGGCTGAGAAACATCTCCCTATGTCTGGTGGTTTCAATTTTAGAGATCTGGGTGGATACAAAAATAAAGATGGAAAATATGTAAAATGGGGAAAAAATCATTCGGTCTGACGATTTGAGTACTTTGACGGACTCTGACCTCACATATTTAGCTGCTTTCCTTTAGAGTCGGTTGTGGATTTTCGATCTACTGAAGAAATTTCTGCAGCAAAAGATAAAGTGCCTATCTCTGTCAAAAATGATATTACATGTAGTATCAATCCTGGCAATGTCACAAGCCCAGAAATGCTCAAAGGAATGGATAGCACAAAAATTGACGGATATATGGAAAATATCAATGTACAATTTGTAACGGATAGTAGTGCCATTGCTCAATTTAAAAAAATGTTTGATATGCTACAAAACCCAACCAACCAGGTACCTCTACTATATCATTGCACAGCTGGCAAAGACCGTACAGGGATGGCATCAGCTTTGATATTGTATGCCTTAGGTATGGACGACACAACAGTGATGGATGATTATCTGACATCCAATCAATATATTGAAGCAAAATTTGAAAAATATGTCAAAGCAGCTCCACAGTTGAAAGATATGTTTTTGGTAAAGGCATCTTTTTTACAGTCTGGTTTAGATGCCATCAAGAAAAATTATGGCAATGTTGATAATTTCCTAACCAAAAAATTGGGTGTTGATGCCCAGAAATTCAGGCAACTATACTTGTATTGATTTTCTAAGAATGCTTATGAGAAAGTTTTAGTTTCAGTTTATATCTTGATTTTATTTTTATAATGTATTAGACATGCTCCATTCGTTTTTTCATTTGCTGTTCATAAGTTTAGTTGCTTTATTTCCCGTGGTCAATCCTCTTGGTTCGGCACTCATAGTCAACCCATATTTAAGTGGCTTAGATAAGATCCAGAGGAAATCAGCTGTGAGGCAAATCGCATTATACGCATTGGGAATTTGTGTTTTCTTTCTTTTTGCAGGTCATTTTGTTTTGACGATGTTTGGCATCACCATTCCTGTTATTCAGTTGGCTGGCGGTATCATGATATGCAAAACTGGCTGGGATTTATTGAATAATCAAAGTGAAGATCAACCCAAAAGTCAATCATTGGAAATGGAAGATGAAAATCAGCAGGCAAGTAGGATTTTTGGTAAACTATTCTACCCAATTACGTTTCCAATGACTACGGGCGCAGGTACTATTTCTGTGCTTTTTACCTTGGGTGCACATAGTGTTGATGCCAGTATTTCTAATTACTTAGTCAATAATTTAGCTATATTAACTGCCATCATTATCATGTGCATTTTGATCATCATATTTTATCAAAATACAAAAATTATGCTTAGTTTTCTCAATTCCAATTCAGAAAACATTATCAATAAACTGATGGCATTTTTGAATTTTTGTGTTGGATTGCAAATTGCGACAACTGGTATCAAATCAATTTTTTTGACAGGACAATAATATTTCATGCAAGAAGATATCATCAAGGAAGAGTTAACCAAAAGGAGAATGCCAGTCATCTTGGCCATTGCTATCTTTATGCAAATGTTGGATTCTACCATCCTCAATACTTCGCTCCCTGCCATAGCCAAAGATCTCAACGAATCGCCACTTGATATGCAAAATGCTATAGTCAGCTATGTCCTCACTTTGGCACTTTTCATGCCAGTGTCTGGATTTCTGGCAGATAAGTTTGGTACCAAAAGGATTTTTATTTTTGCTTTGATCATTTTTGCTATTGGGTCAATATTATGCTCTGCTTCGCAATCTTTGACACACTTGGTCATTGCTAGAGTGATCCAAGGAGTTGGTGGCAGTTTGATGACGCCTGTAGGCAAATTGGCTTTGATCAAGACTTTTAAGAAAAATGAGTTGATGGTTGCAATGAACTACGCCATCATCCCTGCATTGATAGGTCCTGTATTAGGGCCATTAGTAGGTGGATATTTGGTAGAATACTTTTCATGGCATTGGGTATTTTTGATCAATATTCCCATAGCGCTGACGGGTATATATTTGAGCTTGCGATTCA
>JAXLUT010000008.1:0-122222 GCA_046329385.1 Saprospiraceae bacterium | reverse complement strand
ATATGCTTCAGAAAGCAGTAAATCAGCTCCAAAATGGCCAAAATTTAGGCTACAGAATGGCTAATATTGGGCAAATAGGCGTGTAAGGCTTGAAAGCATTAAAAATTGCATTTTTCAACAATAATCTTTTTACAAAAACTCAGCAAAGGACTTGTGGTACCACTATGTTGTGGTTGTGCAACAGCTACTGCTGTTAGCTGATGTTTTTATTCTTCAATTTAATTTAGGGCTTTATGTCCCAAAAACCATCTTTATTTTTAATAGTTATTTCTTGGATGTCAGGTGTCCATAAATATGAACTGTCAATATTTTTCCATAAGATTTTTCCGTTCTCATCAACCTCATTAGCGATATCAATTACTTTAATTTTATATTCCATTGTATCAGAATTATAATGCAATACTTCAATATACTCAACTTCTTCAAATTTCAAAAATCCATTTTTAATGAATTCTTCTTTGATAACTACATTATCTCCGTTTGCTCTCATTGGTATGGTTGGATATTGAAGCCCTGCAAAATCAGGGCAATTCAAAAATAATTCAGCTATTGCTATTGTCAAGTTGTATTCATTATCTACAATATCCAAGCTGAATAAATGAGAAAAAATATTGTCTAATGCTTCGTTATATTTGTTTAATTCATTTGGAAAATATTTTGGATTTTCCCTATTTGCACCAAGTTTATTAAAGGTATGGTTAGTATATCCTATATGGTTAAAGAACATTTCTTTTTGTGTTGACCACTTTGAAATTACGAGCTTTAAATTAGTTTCAGCTTTTAATTCAAATAAGGGTATTTTTTTATCTGATGCACAATAAAACATTGAGATACCTTCTCTACTTGCTCTATTCATTTTAGCAAAGTTAGGAGGTGGGCATCCAAGAAAACTAAAATTTGTCGGTTTACTTTCATATGTTATTCCTCTATAAAGAGTTGTACCTAAATGAATTGGGTTAATTGATATTTGGTAGCCATTTATTAATCCTCCTAATTTTTCTTTTAATTCATCAATAGTATATTTATTACTTTCAATAATTTTTAACTCTTTAATTAATTCTAATTTGGTTTGGTCAAAAATATTTGTAATTGGGATTTTGCTTTGTGGAACTTTTACTAATGTTGGCACTTTTTCTTTTGAAACATTCTTTGATTCTAAATATTTAAAGTCAAAATGTTTAATAGTAATATTATGTGCAAGACATTGTGTTTTTAAGTCTGAAAATCCAATTTCGTTTATAGTTCCTTCATAATAAAAAATTATCTCTCCAGTAAAAATAAATTCTTTTGGGTAATATATTTTTTCATCAGAACCGTCATCTTTGCTATCTTTTATAGATTCAATATCTGGGTTTTGAAAAAATATTTTGTTCATATTTTCTTGATGGATATTGATTAAGTGCGAAATAACACTTATTTCGTTTTCAAATTTAGGAAGATAATATGATAAGAAAGCTTTTTTATCAGTTAGTGAAAAATGAACAGAAGCAAGAAATGCCTTTTCAACTCCGTTTTCAAACAGTGTCCAATTGTCTACTCTAAAAGAGAAAAAATTGTTAAAGTCAGATAAGTAATATTCTTTTAGTAGTGTGGTCATAAAATATCAGCTAACAAATAGATTGCCGCAATCTTGCGTCAATCTCGGATATAAAAAAGTGCCTTTAGTTACCATAATTGTTTGATACACAAATGTAAATATACCCATTCACATATCCAAAATATCAAAGGGGGATTTTATCTCTTTTTTTATTTTGTCAGTGTTATAAGTGTGTATAGCTATAGTGCCGTGTCTCTGGCGAATTATGACCTAAACAAACTTTTGGCTCAAACAGCTTTTTGTTTTATCTGTCTTCAATAACTTTGATGCAATAGGCAAAAAGACAGATGGAATGAACAAACAAGGCAATTTTATATTAGTATCCAGTCTGATATTTTTATCTCTTGCGCCATTTGTTATACACACAAAACCAAATGCCTTATGCCTCATTGTCAAAAATCCTCTACTTTTGTGTAAAATAGAACGATATGTCTGAAGGTTGGAAAGTAGGGAAAGAAGAAAAGAAAGGAATATTAAGAACACAGGAGTATTGCATCCTTGTAGGTGTCATCACCAAAGATGAAGATGAAACTCGCGTGATGGAGTACTTGGACGAGTTGGATTTTTTAGCTAAAACAGCTGGTGCCATTACAAAAAAAGTGTTTACACAGAAGATGCCTCATCCCAATGTCAAAACATTTGTGGGTTCTGGAAAACTCGAAGAAATAAGAGAGTATATTGAGCGAAATGAAGAAATAACTCTGGCCATATTTGATGATGACCTTACGGGAAAACAAAATAGCTTTCTCGAAGAATACCTCAAGATAAAAATTGTAGATAGGAGTACGCTAATTTTGGATATTTTTGCTGAAAGGGCTCAAACAGCACAAGCTAAGACCCAAGTAGAATTGGCACAAATGCAATATTTGCTACCAAGGTTGAGAGGCCTTTGGACGCACCTTGAGCGACAACGTGGTGGTATAGGTATGCGCGGACCAGGTGAGATGGAGATAGAAACCGACCGTCGTATCATCCGCGATAAGATAGCTCTTCTCAAAAAGAGATTGGAGAAGATAGATCAGCAAGCTCAGACCCAACGAAAAAACAGAGGCGAACTCATCAGGGTATCTTTGGTGGGATATACCAATGTCGGCAAATCGACACTGATGAATGTATTGAGCAAGTCTGAAGTCTTTGCCGAAGACAAGCTATTTGCAACCTTAGATACTACTGTGCGCAAAGTTGTGTGGGATACGATGCCATTTCTACTTTCTGATACTGTAGGGTTTATTAGGAAACTTCCTCATCATTTGGTAGAAAGTTTCAAATCTACATTGGATGAAGTACGCGAAAGTGACATTTTAGTGCATGTGGTAGATATTTCACATCCACAATTTGAAGATCAAATATTGACAGTACAAAACACTTTGAATGATCTGGGGGCGAGTGACCGTACCACTCTTATGGTATTCAATAAAGTGGACTTATACCGCGAAAAGTATTTTGATGACTATTTGGACAACAAGACCAAAAAGGAAATAATGCAAGAGATTCAAGAAAAATTCAGTAATTTATACAATTTTCCAAACGTACTGATCTCTGCTACCAATAAAGAAAACATTGAAAATCTGAGAAACGTACTCAAAGAAATGATCATGCAAGAATATACTGTACGATATCCATATCAAGTAAAATCTTGGTAAATCAACACTCCAAATATCATGTCTGACATCTTACAAAAATATGCAAACTTATTGGTACACTATTGTCTCGAAATAAAAGAAGGCGATAAGTTGTATATCTCCACCACAACACTAGCTGAACCCTTGCTAAGAGAAGTATATCGTGCTGCGATCAAAGCTGGTGCGCTGGTTGATTTCAACATGAGTTTTAGAGAGCAGAATAGGATTTTTATCACAGAAGCAAGCGATGCACAATTGGATTATGTATTACCCGCTTTTCGCGAAATGATGGAAACTTATGATGCTTATCTTGTCATCAGAGCACCATTTAATGTCAAAGAAGATGCGTCCAATGATCCTATTAAGTCAAAAAGAAGACAGGCTGCACTCCATGATGTCAATCAAATCTACATGGAAAGGATAGCCGATAGAAATCTCAAAAGATGTCTTTGTCAATATCCAACCCAAGCAGCCGCACAAGAAGCCAGCATGAGTCTTGAAGAGTATGAAGCATTTGTGTTTGGTGCATGTCACTTATTCAGTCCTAATCCTTCTCAAGAATGGATAAAAGTAAGAGAAAAGCAGCAATCAGTCGTAGATTACCTTAACCAATGCGATCAAATAACCTACCGCAACAAACACTCAGATATCACCTTTAGCGTGAAGGATCGTATTTGGATCAATTCTGATGGAAGGTCAAATATGCCAAGTGGAGAAGTCTTTAGTAGTCCGATAGAAGATAGTGTCAATGGTGTCATTCATTTTGATTTTCCATCTATTTATATGGGAAATGAAGTAGATGGGATCACCCTGAAGGTAAAAAATGGTCAAATAGTAGAATGGCATGCTGACAAGGGTCAAGATTTCCTTGACACCATCTTTGAAATGGAAGGCACAAAATATTTTGGAGAAGTTGCTATTGGTACCAACTACAACATCCAAAAGACAACCAAGAATATCCTATTTGATGAAAAAATAGGTGGGTCTGTTCATCTGGCTATTGGTCAATCTTACAAACAAACTGGAGGCAAGAACATTTCACCAGTACATTGGGATTTGATAGCAGACATGAAGGATGGCGGCACCATACATGCTGATGGAAAACTCATTTATCAAAATGGAGAATTTTTGATATGACAAAACAATCTTGAGCATCAAAGCGTTAGTCTTTTTTTGAATTTTCTTCATGGATACAAAAAAGGGACAAGATTGGCAATTGTTAAAAAGGGTCTTAGCCACCGCTAAACCTTTTCAAAATCTGTTTGTCCAATCCATTGTATTAGCCATCGTTATTACACCATTTTCAATTGCACAACCATTTATCGTCCAGAAAATGGTGGATGAAAATATCATTGGGGGCAACAAGGATGGATTGATCTGGATGGCCATGATATTTATTGGCATCTTATTGGTCAATGTTGTGATGAAATATTACTTCATTTATATCACAGCAGAGCTAGGTCAATCTGTCATCAAAGATATGAGAGTCAGAGTTTTCAAACATATTACTCACCTGAAATTGAGATATTTTGACCAAACACCCATAGGTACTTCTACGACAAGGACAATCAATGATATTGAAGCCATCAACAATGTATTTGCACAAGGTGTGATCACCATAGCAGCTGATTTCATTACCTTACTTGCCGTCATAGGCATCATGTTTTATAGTAGTTGGAGACTGACATTGATAATGTTTATAACTATGCCATTTATGATTTTGGCAAGCTATGTATTTAAAGAAAAGGTCAAAGTATCCTATCAAAAAGTGCGTACCCAGATTGCATCTATGAATGCTTTTCTGCAAGAGCGCATCACAGGCATGAAAATCATTCAACTTTTCAACGCAGAAAAAATGCAAGCCGAAAAATTCAAACACATCAACAGAGATTATACCTCTGCCAATTTGGATTCTGTCTTCTATTATGCTGTTTTTTTTCCTGTGGTTGAGTTGGTTTCTGCTGTATCATTGGCTTTGATGATTTGGCTTGGTGCCAAAGGTTACTTGCAAGACAAGGTAAGTTTTGGAGATTTGGTGGCCTTTCCTCTATATCTCAATCTCATATTTCGACCCATCAGGTTTATGGCTGATAAGTTCAATACCCTTCAGATGGGCTTGGTAGCATCAGAAAGAGTCTTCAAAATCCTTGATAGCAATGAGATCATTCCGGACGAAGGTAGCCTCCGACCACAAAAATTAGAAGGAAAGGTAGAGTTTCATCAAGTGAGTTTTGCGTATGACGATCAAAATTACGTCCTACAAGACATCAATTTCAGCATTGAGAAGGGGCAGACATTGGCGTTAGTAGGCAGCACAGGCTCTGGCAAATCTACCATCATCAATATCCTCAACAGATTTTATGATATCCAGCAAGGTAGGATACTGATCGACAATACAGATATTAAAAACTACCAATTGAGTGCATTGAGAGACAGAATAGCAATAGTACTGCAAGATGTCTTTTTGTTTGAAGGTACTGTATTAGAAAACATCACTCTTAGAGATACGAAAATTTCTGAGCAAAAAGTCATCGATGCTGCCAAAACAATAGGTGCGCATGATTTTATCATCAAGCTACCTGGTGGTTACCACAGCAAAGTATCTGAGAGAGGCAGCAATCTATCCGTGGGTCAAAGACAACTCGTATCGTTTGTAAGAGCCTTGGTTTTTGATCCAGATATTCTTATTTTGGATGAGGCCACTTCGTCAATAGATACTGAAAGTGAAGCAGTCATCCAGTACGCCATCGAAAAACTGATAGATAAAAGAACATCGATCATCATTGCCCACAGACTGTCCACGATCCAGCATGCACAGCAAATCTTGGTATTGTCGCATGGTAAAATTATAGAGAGAGGCAATCACCAGTCATTACTCCAAAACCCTGACGGTCATTACAGAGAATTGTATGAAATGCAGTTTGCAGATACCGTCACTTTACAATAAAATCAAACAATATGAATTCAGTTGGCTTGCAAAATAATGCTTGTATTACTAAGCTTCATGACAAATTTCAATACATTTTTGAAAAGGAATTGATAGAAGAATTATGCAAATTTGGTAATCTTAAAAGTTTTAAAGAAGGAACTCTAATTATGGATATCGGTGATGTCCTGACTAGCATCCCATTGGTGATCTCTGGTTCTGTAAAGGTCATGAAAGAAGACAAGGATGGAAATGACCTGTTGCTCTACTATCTTGAGTATGGAGATACTTGTGCTGTCACTCTGAATTGTTGTACAAAACCTACAAAAAGTGCTATCAAAGCACTTACAGAATCAAATGCTGAAATCTTATTTATTCCCGTTGAAAAGATGGAAGAATGGATGGTAAAATACAGATCTTGGCGAGGATTTGTTTTGGATAGTTTCAACATAAGGATGAATGAAATGTTGGACGCTATCGACAATCTGGCTTTTAACAACATGGAAGAAAGATTATACAAATACCTTCGTGAAAAGGTGATGATTACTAAAGAGTCAAAGCTCCATATTACACATTTTCAGATTGCCAACGAGCTACATTCATCAAGGGTAGTTATTTCCAGATTGATGAAAAAACTAGAAAACGAAGGCTTGGTTATTCAGTTTCGCAATTATGTCGAAGTAAAAGAGTTTATGTAGCAGGCATTTTGAAGCATATCGCAAATACACCTTTATGAATAACTGCTTTCACCCTTTTCGTAGATGACATTAGATCGACCCACGATCAGCGGATCTACTTTCTGTATCATTTTTTCGTCTTTGTTGGCATAAGATACCTTGTGTAAAATGTAGCGCATAGCATTGAGCCGAGCTCTTTTTTTACAGTTGGATTTGACTACTGTCCAAGGTGCGTCAGATGTGTCTGTATGATAAAACATCTTTTCCTTGGCCGAAGTGTAATCGTCCCATTTATCCAATGAAGCTTTATCGATTGGTGAGAGTTTCCATTGTTTCAAAGGGTGTGTCTCTCTATCTTTAAATCTGCGGCGCTGCTCTTCTCTACTGACCGAAAACCAAAATTTGAAAAGTATGATACCGCTTCTTACCAAATTTCTTTCGAATTCTGGCACTTGTCTCATGAACTCTTGGTACTCATCATTGCTGCAAAATCCCATCACTCTTTCTACTCCTGCCCTATTGTACCAAGACCTATCAAAGAGTACGATTTCTCCTTTTGTGGGCAAATGTTTGACATATCTCTGAAAATACCATTGACCTTTTTCTTCTTCTGTGGGTTTTTCTAAGGCAACGACTCTAGCACCACGAGGATTGAGATGCTCCATCACTCTTTTTATAGTACCTCCTTTGCCTGCCGCATCTCGTCCTTCAAAAAGTATAATCACTCTGGCTCCTGTACTTTTAACCCACGCTTGTAGCTTCAACAATTCGACTTGCAAATTGTACTTTTGAAACTCATAATTCTTCCTTGACATGAGGTATCTGTATGGATACTTTCCATCTTCTTGCCAATTTGAAATCAGCTCATGATCTGGATGTACTTTGGCTTTGTAGTCTTTATTTTGTTCCAACAAAAGTTTTAGCAAGTATTTTCTCTCCTCTTCTGGATAGTTCTGGAGATAATTCAAAGCCACTTCATGTTTGTTGGCCTTATTATTTTTGATTTTGTCATCAAGCACGACGGCTTCATTGGTGAGTTTTTTACGGATTTTTCTATTTACAGTCATCACGCGAGCCTCTACAGGAGTATCGCCAGTGATGATATCGCCTTCGTCGGTTTTTCTCAAAACATTTGGTTTAAGAGCTTGTTCCTCATCTATTACAACTTTGCGTCGTGCCATTTTTTATGTATATTTGGTGACAAATCTATTACAATTTTTTGCATCAAAACATAATAATTTTCTTTTTCTATTATGATTTTGATCACTTTTTAATTCTGCATTGTCATTGTTGATGACTTAATATTTCAAATGTCACAGCGTCACTATTACCCAAAGGGTCATTGATAGTTATTGTGTGAGAGCCTTTTGAGACCTTCAACATTATTTCATTTTGGCCATTTTCTGAATTTTTTACATGTACGTCATCCAAAAACCAAAACAAGGTAGCCCTTGGATCTCTATGGTATGCCTTTACAACCAAGTCATTGATAGTGGCAGTTTTTTCTTTTGGTAAAAATATCTTCAATCCATTATTTGGATAAATAATTTTGCACGCTTCCGTCATTTCTTGTGAACATTTGGGATCATAAAGTGGTAAACCTTTATATTCGAAGTGACTTTGCTTATAAAAATATTCTAAGTATGAAGGCAATACGAATATTGTATCTCTCATTTCGACTTCATTTTCACAATTTTCAGATAGCATTTGGCCTTTGTCATTAAGCATGATTGATTGATGATACTGGCATGATTGTAGCTTGAGCGAAGTATGTTCGGTCATCATTTTTTTTACACTTTTGCACAAGTGACCTGCCAGTTTTCCTGATTCTCTACACACAGAGATGGTATGCTTTACGCTATATGTTGGTGGCTTTGCAAACCATTGATTTTGTGGTAGTATATTAAATAATTTAAACATGACAGGTGCTGCCCTCGTAATGCCCGTCAGATCATGTCTCCCTTCACCACCTTCGTTTCCTACCCAGACACCGACCATATATTTGCCGTTGAATCCAATAGCCCATGCATCTTTGTGTCCATAACTGGTCCCTGTTTTCCAAGCTATTTTGTGATCAGTACCAAAGTACTCCCAAGATTTCTCTTCCCGTGGTCTAGTCAAGTCTGACATAGCTTTGACTAGATAATCCATTGTTTGTGCAGAAAAACGATAACTATTTTTCTGTTTTTGATCTTGGAAGTTCTTTAATATTTGAACCTGTCTGAATGGATCAGGACGACCCATGTAGTTTTGAGCCAGTCCTTTGTATATTCTTGACATTTCCCACAAAGTCGATTCGCCTCCACCCAAAATAATGCTTAATCCATAATGATTGGCTCCTTTGTTGAGATGATGGATGTCCAACCTCTGTATAACATCATAAAAACTTTGGAGACCTATAGTGTTGAGTACCCTTACGGCTGGCACATTGAGTGACTGGATGATCATTTCGTCAAATGGAACCACTCCGCGATATTTTTTATCAAAATTTTCAGGCTGAAACTCTCCTATTATAGTTGGTATATCGGCCACCAACTCTTGTGGTAGTAAATATGATGTCTCTAAAGCATGAGCATATAGCAATGGCTTTAACAAACTGCCATAGCTCCTTGGTGCCTGCACAATGTCCACATAAGAAAATTTTCCTTTTTCGTTCTTTATATTGCCTATATATGATAGCAATTGATTGCTACTGATATCGATGACTATGGCAGATATATTGCGTATGTCATCCATTTTCAAAAATGCGGATTCCGTCTCCAATAAATCTTGAGTTTTTAGTTGAAGTGCTGTAGAAATAGTACTGTTAAAGATATATTGAGTTGGATACTTTTGAGCCAAGAACTGCAAAGCATGATACGCATTTTGTGGCAAAGTATTGGTTTCTATTGGTAAATCTTCGTCTTGATATATAATTAGTTCAGAGGCATCTATTACACCTTTTTTATGCAATTTATCGAGCAATAAATTTCTTTTTCTCTTCAAAATTTCTCTGTTTCTTGATAGATTGGCCGATGTTGGACTATTGGGCATGACTGCCAGCAATGCGGCCTCGGCCCAAGATAACTCTTCTACAGCTCTACCAAAATATCTCAAAGAAGCCGCCTTGATACCAATAGTGTTGCCGCCAAATGGAGCTATATCACACCATTCCTTGATGATAGTTCTGTCAGAATGAAATAGACTATATTTAACGGCACCGAGAGTTTCCTTTATTTTATGTGGCCAATTGCGTGCTGCGTGTTTGTTTTTCATACGCATTACTTGCATTGCCAATGTACTAGCGCCCCTTACCACCTTTCTCTCTCTTAAATTGATTATCAAGGATTTGATAATAGAGATTGGATTGATACCAGGATGCCAATCAATATATTCGTCTTCATAAAGTATGATACATTTTTCGAGCTTTTCTGGTATTTCTTCGTCCATTGCAAAACACCATTGTTGTTCGGAAGAGATTGTAGCCGCTAACAAAGATCCATCATCTCCATACAGTACTTTGCTAAAAGCAGGTTTATATTGAGGTAATGGCATCATCAACCATACCAGAATGATCAGTATTAAGACTGCCTTCCATTTTGTGCCTTTGTAAAGATTTAATGTCTTCATCGGTTAAGAGACAAAAATAAGCGTTAGAATTTAGAGTTTCTTTAAAATTTTAGATTGATTTAAGACTCATTTTATTTTTGGCCAGCTTGAAAGTAGATTGTAACCAATGTTGCATTCCATGATATAATATCGTCATAACTTTGCAGCATCAAAAAATAAAAATATAGATATGAATATTGAAGAGTTGATTTCCGAAAACTTAGGTACCATTGTAGATGTACGTACACCTGGTGAGTTTATGGGTGGTAATGTTGTTGGATCTGTCAATGTACCTCTCAATGAATTGCCATACAGGATCGAAGAATTAAAAAATATGACCTCTCCTTTGATCTTATGTTGTGCATCTGGAAATAGAAGTAGCCAAGCAGAAGGTTTTCTATCATCGTTAAATATCCTATGTGTAAATGGTGGATCTTGGATGACAGTCAACTATTACAAATCATTGTCACCACAAGAATAATATGAATCTCGATAGCCTATTGACCAACTGGCATTTTATGCGTATTTTGAGATTGGTACTTTCGGCATTTTTTTTGTACGATGCCATTGAAACAAAGCATATTATGCCTGGAATTTTTGGAGCATTTCTTTTATTTCAAGCCATAACTAATACTGGTTGTTGTGGTGCTGACGGATGTCAAGTAGATAAAAGCAAAGATATTAAAAATCAAAATGAAGAACCAGAATTTGAAATAATTAAACCCAACTAAATGGACTCCCATACTTATCAAGTTGATTTACAATGGATAAATGACCGAATCGGTGAAGCATCTTCACCTGAATTGATCGATACCATTGACATTGCTACGCCACCTCAATTTCCAAAAGGTGTTGAAGGTGTTTGGTCACCAGAGCATTTCTTTACTGCATCTGTCAACGGATGCTATATGACCACTTTTTTAGCAATAGCTGAAAATTCAAAATTAGAATTTACGTCTTTTCATTGTACTGCCGACGGAATTTTAGAAAAGGTAGATGGCAAGTATCTGATGACTGAAATTGTACTTAAACCTACTTTGGTCATACATAATTTAAAAGATTTGGAGAAAGCCGAGCGCATCCTACAGAAATCTGAGAGTGCTTGTTTGATATCCAACTCCATCAAGTCAAAAGTTACTCTAATCACTGATATTAAAGTGGCTGAGTAAAATGCGCCAAAACTTCCAGCTTTGGACATTTATTTATTTATTTACTATCTGAAGTAGGATGCTTCAAGCACCTAAAGCCCTTTTAACAAAGGTTATTTTAATACAAGCCATCATGATCTCCGATATCAATCAATATGACTTGATCATCTTTGATGATAAAATCGAGCAAAATTCGGTATTTCATATTGAGCGAAATGGAATGAAGATCCGATAGATTTCCTTTCAATTTATGGAGTCGCAAAGATGGGTGCGAAGGATTTTCTTGAAGAAGCAGTACAGTTTTTTTATATTTTGGTATCAATGTAGGATGTAGTTTAAGAAAATATTTTGCCTTTCTTTTGAAAGTTGTTGTTAAGATAACCGTTGCCATTCTTACTGTTCATTTTCCAATTCAGCAAAATGATCATCAATATTTGTAGTGTAATTTCCGTCCTCGATGTCTTTTTTGCATAGCATATAAGCTACCTCCAATTCGGCCAATCGCATCTTGTCAAATTGCTCCACTGTCATGGCTACATACTTTACTTTGCCGTGCACAGTGATAGCAGCTTCTGGTGTATGTGATAGTTGTTCTTCGATGGCTTTGATTCCTTTGGTCTTTAGTTCGTTGGCTGTGATCATGTTTTGGTGTTATATTTAGTGCGATAAATAATACAAACAAAAGTACGACAATTTTCTATTAAACGCTAGCATCCTGTCAATAAGATAAGATTTTTCTACTTCGACCAAAGAATTTGCATTTCTGTTCTTCGGTTTTTTTGGCGGCCTTCTTGAGTATTATTGTCCGCTACAGGCATGGTTTCGCCTTTGCCTTCAGCAAATACTCTATCAGCATCAATACCTTTGGCTATTATAGCAGATGCTACGGATTTGGCTCGTTGGTCAGAAAGGGTCAAATTGGCTTGATCTCCTCCTACATCATCAGTATGTCCAGTGATTTTTATAGAAATATCTAAGTTTTCTTGCATCATGGCAGCAATTAACTGTATTTCATGATCTGAAGCGGGCAGCAATGCAGCGGAACCAGAATCAAAAAATATATTTTGGAGGACAATAGGTGTGTAGGACTTGCTTGTACTTGGTTTGGTCAATGGCTGTAGTCTTATATCCAAATGAAATGGTTCGTAAAGCTTAGTTTTCTCGCTAAGATCAAAGTTTTGAGCATAGTAGGTGTATAACTTACTTTCGACAATACAAGCATAGTTTTTACCAACAGTAATACCACTTATGAAGTATCCTTTTTCGTCTGATGCCTGTTGAAAAATAACTTTGCCAGAGATAAGGTCTTTGATCGTGATATTGGCTTTTACAGCCTTACCTGAACTAGCATCAGTCACATATCCATCAACAAAAGTAGTAGATTTTGGCCTTGCTTCATCATACAGATCAAAAACAAAAATATCAAGTTGCTTTAATTTAGTATTATTTTTAGATGGAGCTTCTGCTGCAAAATATGCTTTGCTTCCGTCCAAGGAGACTGTCAGCGAGCCTTCGTCACCTTCTGTATTGATCGGAAAACCAATATTTATAGGAGTCTGCCATAGATCTGTAGTGTCATTTTTCTTGGTATAATAAATATCAAACTTTCCCATACCTGCCCTACCATTACTCCTGAAGTACAAGGTGCTGCCATCTGGATGTAAAAAAGGGCTCTCGTCGTCGCCTTCACTATTGATCACATTGCCCATATTAATAGGCTTGACCCAAGCATTTTTATCATCTCTGTAGGTCATGAAGATATCTGATCCACCTATAGTGCCTAACCTCTTACTTGCAAAAATAAGGGTGCGACCATCTGCCGAAAGTGTTGGTTGAGAGTCCCAAGCTGCAGAATTTACCTTATGACCCATATTGACAGGTTTGGTCCAAGAACTATCTAAATACATGGAATAGTATAAGTCACAGCTGCCGAATGCATCTCTTCTGTCACAAGCTGTAAAAACGATGTATTTTCCATTGGCAGATAATGCAAAAGCGCCTTCATTTTGGTAAGTGTTTAGCTCTGAAACTGGATATACTTGACTCCAACTTTCGCCATCAAAATCAGCCATATAAAAATCCTCTTGGCCAATAAAATCTTGCTCGCGTTTGATATTTCTTGTGAAGATCATTTTCTTCCCATTCAATGATAATGAAGGCGAATACTCACCATTCTCCGAATTGATCAATTCGCTGACCATGACAGGTTGGAATGGAACTGGATGCTGAGTAGCAAAATCAATGAACCGAAGATTATCTCTCCATTTTTCTGCTTTTTTTACTTTTTCTGCTTTGTTTTTGGCATTTTTCATGAAAATATCCAAATTATCTGCCGCTGCTAAATACTTTTTCTGTTCTGCTTCTACTACTGCGAGAGAATAGTACATTTCTGGATCAAAATCTGGTTGGATAGCGATGGCCTTCTTAAAGTTTTCTTCCGCTTGTTGATAAGACTTTTGCTGAAAATAATTGGATCCCAATCTCAAATAAGCCTCTGTAAATTGTGGTTTCAAAGAGAGCAGTTTAGTGTATAGATCATTGCTTTTCTTTAAATTTCCTTGCTGAGAAGCTTCTTTTGCATCTTGCAAGATGTTTTTCTCTTTTTTTGTCAATTCTTGCATCGTTGTTTGAGAATTAACACTCAATACAAAGCAAACTATAATAAGGATTATATTTAATTTGATCCAAAACTTTTCAAACATCAATCTTGATTTTCTTTAAAACGCAAGATCGAGTATCAATAGTTTTTTAAGTTGAGAATTTTTTTCTAAATCTCAGTTGCCTCCCATAGCTAAGATACCATCTGCTGGTGACACTTCAAAAATATCTGGGTAAAGACCAAATTTTGAAAAATATGAATCACTAAGTTCTTTCATTTTACTTTCACTCAATGTATGACTTGTCAAATTGATGGTACATCCTCCAAAGCCGCCTCCCATCATCCTAGCTCCAAGAAATTCATCCTTATCTAAGGTATAGTTCACCAACCAATCCAACTCATCACAACTTACTTCGTACATCTGTGACAAGCCATCATGTGAGGCGTAAAGCAAGATGCCTAATTGATCAAATTGATGATTTTTGAATGCAACTTTGGTTTTCAAAACTCGATCATTCTCTTGGACAACAAAACTCACTCTGCGAAACAATGTATCATCTAGGATGCTTTGTAAATGTATCAAATCTGCTATATTTACATCTCTCAATGACTTTATTGGCTTATAATATGTAGAAATGTGCGCTACAGCTTTATCTACATCTGCCCTTCGGTTATTATAATCAGTGCTGATAAGGTTGTGCTTTACTTTAGTATTGATCAAATAAAACTTATGTTTGCCCAAATCTAATGACAAATATTCAGGTAGATTAGATCTACAATCTAAAAGTATGGCTTGATTTGCCTTGCCATTAAAAATGGTATATTGATCCATAATGCCTCCACGCACGCCTTGACCACGCTCGGCAGTGATAGCTGCATCCAAAAGTTGGTTTGCATCCATTTTAAGGTCAAACAATTGGTTTAATAAGGCAATAAATCCACAAATTATTGCTGATGAAGAAGAAACTCCAGCTCCTATAGGCAGATCTCCTCCAAAAACCACATCTATGCCTGTGATATTTTCTTTTGACACCAACATCAATACCTGTAAAAAATATTTTGACCAATCATAAATTGGCGAAATGGACATATTTTCTAAGTGGATTTGCGATTTTTGATCCACATCACAAGCAATAATATTTACGATGGATGTATCATTTTTTTTAGCTGCAAACCAAAGTCCCTTTGATATAGCAAATGGAAGCACAAATCCTTCGTTGTAATCAGTGTGTTCGCCTATGATATTGGCTCTGCCTGGTGCAAAAAGCACGTAATCTGCTGGTTTGCAATAATGATTTTTAAAAAATGACAATATTTCATTCTTTTTTTTCATTATCCCTCAAATGACTGAATTTCTACAAACCTTTTGTATGGACCATCGACCGTCACCAACTCATTATGTTGCCCAGTTTGTATAATTTTGCCTTCTTCCAATACAATGATTTTATCTGCCCTTTGGATGGTCGATAATCGGTGAGCCACCACAATTGATGTCCTGTTGATCATCACTTTTTCAAGAGCTTGCTGAACGAGTTTTTCTGATTCGGAATCTAAAGCAGACGTAGCCTCATCAAGAATCAAAACTGGAGGATTTCTCAGTATCGCTCTTGCTATGGTAAGACGCTGTCTCTGCCCGCCTGAGAGTCTCAACCCTCTATCACCTATTGATGTATCATAACCTTGTGGTAAAGCCGAGATGAAATCATGAGCATTGGCAATGATAGCTGCTTGTTTGATTTGTTCAGATGTGTATCCTTGCGCACCAAAAACAATGTTATTGGCAATAGTATCGTGGAGTAAAATGGGATCTTGAGACACTATGCCAAATAATGATCTCAAACTACTGATATCTAAGTCCCTTACATCATGGCCATCGATACAAATCCTTCCTTTTGTCACATCAAAAAACCTTGGCACAAGGTCAACAAAGGTAGATTTACCTGCACCAGATGTGCCTACCAATGCAATAATTTCTCCTTTTTCGATGGTCAAACTGATATCATCCAATGCCTTTCTTTCTGTCCCCTTATAAATAAAAGACACATGATCAAACTCTATATTTTCTTGAAAGCCACTTAAATTTAATGCATCTGGTTTGGATGTTATGTCATTGTGCAAATCTAATACTCTATCAATTCTATCCAAGGCCGCCATTCCTTTTTGGATATTGAAATAGGCTGATGAAAATGACTTGGCTGGTTCAATTACTTGATAGAATGCAAACACAAAAGAGAAAAAGGTATCTGGCTCTAATTTTGAATCAAATACTAATGTTGCACCATACCACAACAAAATCGTCACTACCGACACTCCCAAAAATTCGGACAATGGCGCAGCGAGATCTCTCCTATTGATGACTTTTATTAATATGTCTCTAAAAAAAGAGTTTTCTTTATCAAATTTGGCTGCTTGGTAGTTTTCGGCATTAAATCCCTTGATAATCCTCAATCCACCTAAGGTCTCCTCAACATGTGAAGAAAGGTTGGCCATCGAATCTTGAATATTGACAGAATTTTCTTTAAGTGACGTGACAGTTTTACCAATGATCAAGCCAGCAAAAATGACTAAAAAAAACACAAATAAAGTCAACTGTGGGCTTGTGTACAGCATATATACAATACACCCAATCATGATAATAGGAGCTTTAAAAACGGATTCGATTACACTTAGGATCGACCACTCTACCTCTTGTACATCAGTTGTAATGGAAGACATAAGCGCTCCTTTTCTTTCATTGGAATAAAAGCTCAATGGTAAATCAAGGTATTTTTGAAATAATCTTTTTCTCAGATCATAAATGATGCCATATCTCATTGGTGTAATAAAATATTGAGCAGCGTATCTAAATAGGTTTTTAAAGAAAAATACTATGAGCAAGGCAATACAAACATACAGCAAAGTCATCTCCTTGCCATACTCATTGATCAAAGTAGAAATCCAGTATTTTAGCCAGTCATTCATATTAGAATCTTTGGGCATCACTGGATTAGGTACCGATCTATCAAATAAGATGGTAAAAAATGGTACAAGTAATGGAATACTAATAACTGTAAAAACAGAATATAAAATATTTGAAATGATACTTAATGCAAAATTCCTTTTATAATCTTTTACTCTGGATAACAATCGCCAGAATCCATTCATTCACGCAAAAGTTTTAATTAAAAATTGCTTTTATTCTTTACAATTGTCCATATCAAAAGTATTCATAAATCCAGTGTTGAAATCACCTGATCTGAATGCCTCGTCTTTCATCAATGCTTTGTGAAAAGGTATAGTGGTTTTGATACCTTCGATAACAAATTCATCCAACGCTCTCTGCATTTTCTTGATACAGTCTTCACGAGTTTGAGCCTTACATATCAGTTTTGCTATCATTGAATCATAAAATGGTGGAACTGAATATCCAGCATACACATGGGTATCAACTCTCACTCCATGCCCTTTTGCACTATGAAAAGATGTGATCTTACCAGGACTTGGTCTGAAGCCATTAAATACATCTTCGGCGTTGATCCTGCACTCCATCGCGTGCATAGTAGGATAATAATTCTTACCAGAGATAGGAATACCTGCAGCTACTTTTATCTGCTCTTTTATCAGATCATGATCTATAACTTCTTCTGTCACTGGATGCTCCACTTGTATTCGTGTATTCATCTCCATAAAGTAGAAATTACGAAATTTATCCACCAAAAATTCGATAGTACCTACTCCTTCATAGTTGATAGATTTTCCAGCTTTGATGGCTGCTTCACCCATTTTTTCTCTCAACTCAGGTGTCATAAATGGAGAAGGACTTTCTTCTACCAGCTTTTGATGTCTTCGTTGTATAGAGCAATCCCTCTCTGACAGATGACATACATTGCCATATTGATCACCTACTATCTGAAACTCAATATGCCGTGGCTCAACAACATATTTTTCAACATAAATCCCATCATTTGTAAAAGATGCTTTTGCCTCCTTGCGAGCACTATCCCATGCATCTTCAAATTCTTCATCTCTATTGACAATACGCATGCCTTTGCCTCCGCCACCTGCAGTAGCTTTGAGTATGACTGGATATCCAATTTGATTGGCAATTTTGATGCCTTGTTTTACATCTTTTAGCAAGCCGTCAGACCCAGGCACTACTGGTACACCTGCTTTTATCATGGTATCTTTGGCAGTCACTTTGTCGCCCATCTTATTGATCATCTCGGCAGTAGGGCCTATAAATTTTACGCCAGATTGCTTGCAAATCTCTGCAAAATTGGCATTCTCGGCCAAAAATCCATAACCAGGATGAATGGCATCGGCATTGGTTATCTCAACTGCAGCCATGATCCTTGGTATATTGAGATATGATTCTGATGATGGTGCTGGTCCAATACAGACAGCTTCATCTGCAAATCTCACATGCAAACTCTCGGCATCTGCTTTAGAGTAGATTGCCACTGTTTTAATGCCCATTTCTTTGCACGTTCTTATGATTCTCAGTGCTATTTCGCCTCTATTGGCTATAAGTATTTTATTGAACATTACACTTATTGTCTCTTTATAAATAAAAAAGTATGACTAAGTTTGATAAAACTATACTTCTACCAAAAACAAAACTTGATCATATTCTACCGGAGATGCATCTTCAACCAATACTTTTACTACAGTGCCAGTGACATCGCTTTCGATCTCATTAAACAATTTCATGGCTTCGATGATGCAAACTACTTCACCTTGCTTAACTTGTTCTCCTACTTTAGTAAACACTGGTTTATCTGGACCAGATGCCCTATAAAATGTACCTACAATAGGAGATTTAATTTCTACAATATTCTTACCTTTTACATTTTCGCTACTCACATTGTTATCATCTGATCTTACTGATGTGCTTGCTTGTTGCGTGGCAATGACAGAAGGTGCTGCCTGTACCATCGGAGCCATAGCTGGCATAGCAGATGGAGCAGATATATATGTTTGACCTGTACTTTTTTGGTACTTATCTGTTCTTATCATCACTTCGAAATCCTTGTCCTTGAGTTTAAACTCTGTAAGGTTGGATTTATTGACCAATTTGATGAGTTCCTGAATTTCATTAAAGTTCATGTGACAATATTTTTAGTGGTTTAGGCTTTGACTCTTTCTAAATATGCTCCAGTTTTGGTATCTATCTTTATTCTATCTCCTTGATTGATAAAAATAGGGACTTTCACTTCAGCACCTGTTTCTACTGTGGCAGGTTTAGTCACATTGGTAGCTGTATCTCCTCGTACTCCTGGCTCAGTATAAGTGACTTCAAGTATGATATTTTGAGGCATTTCTGCTGTCAATGGAATGTTTTTTTCTGCATGAAAAAGTATTTCTATTTCGCTACCCTCTTTCAAAAGTCAGGTCTTTCGAGCATGGCTTCATTGAGAGAAACTTGGTCATAAGTTTCATTATCCATAAAGTTGTACCCACTTTCGTCATTGTAAAGGTACTGAAACTTTCTTCTTTCTACCCTGACATCGTCTATTTTGTGACCCGCAGGAAAAGTGTTTTCTACTACCTTGCCTGTAGTAAGACTTTTAAGCTTTGTTCTGACAAATGCATTGCCTTTGCCAGGTTTAACATGGAGAAATTCAACTACTGAATAAATGTCTCCATTATGAGTGAGGCACAGGCCATTTCTAATATCTGAAGTACTTGCCATAAATGATTTTTACTATTACTTTTTAAAACATTGCAAAATTAATAAACTTCTTTGGTAAACCAAATTTTATAGTGTAGGCTCCTACAGCTTTGCATCAATATGCCCACTTTATCAACAAACTGCCCCATGTAAATCCGCCACCAAATGCTGTCAACATGAGCTTATCACCTTTTTTCAACTGAGATTCGTATTCCCAAAGACACAAAGGCAGTGTACCTGCTGTTGTATTACCATACTTATGAATATTTACCATAACCTTTTCTTTTGGGATGCCCAACATCTCGCCTACTGAATTGATAATGCGCATATTAGCTTGATGTGGCACCAACCAATCGATGTCACCAATGACCAGATTATTTCTTTCTAAGACTTGGTTGACAGTGCTTACCATACCTGTGACTGCCGCCTTGAAAACTGGCTTGCCATCTTGAAAAACAAAGTGCTCTCTATTAGCTACTGTCTCTTGGGTGGCTGGTTTGAGCGAGCCTCCCGCTTTCATGTGCAAAAATTCGCGTCCAGCTCCATCAGATTTCAACACAGCATCAATGACTCCATTACCTTCTGTGCTCGGCTCTAAAAGCACGCCTCCTGCTCCATCACCAAAAATGATACAAGTGGCTCTATCAGTATAATCTACAATCGCAGACATTTTATCAGCACCTATGACAATGACCTTTTTGTACATGCCACTCTCAATAAACTTTGATCCTGTGGTCAAAGCATAAAGAAAGCCTGAACATGCTGCATTGATGTCAAAACCAAACGCATTTTTAGCTCCTACTTTATCTAAAATAGTATTGGCTGTATCTGGAAATGTAGTATCTGGCGTCACAGTGGCACAGATCAACATATCAATCTCCTCTGGCGCTGTCTTAGTTTTGGCTAAGATCATCTTGACTACTTCTGCACCCATATCTGACGTAGCTTTTCCAGGTGTTTTTAGGATTCTCCTTTCTTTTATACCAGTTCTTGTCGTGATCCACTCATCATTAGTGTCCACCATTTGTTCCAAATCTTGATTTGAAAGTATGTCTTCGGGTACAAAGCCTCCCACTCCGGTTATTGCTGCTAGGATTTTTGACATTGCTCTATTGAATTAAAACTGACTTTTCGAAAAGAGGCGCAAGATAGTGCTTTTTTATCTTACTCTTGTAGTAATGCATGGAAATATCGAACTTTGTAAAAAATAATTTACAATAATATTTAACACATAAATATCAATATATCAGCATATTATAAATTAGTTTATGTCACAATTTTGATGTCAAACCATTTCCTTTTCGGTGTTTGGTATTATAATTGATAGTACTTAATTTAGTGTGGCACAACAACATACAAATATCGCTTTGAGATAATGTATTGTCAATTCAAGAGATTTATCATTTATGAGTTTATTTTCTCATTTTAAATATAGTATCTATGTACAGGTTTAGAGTTTACAAGGCAATGGCTTTAGTTCTATTGCTTACTGCAAGCTTGCAAGCTGGCGACATTAAAATTAACTTTTCGTCTGTCAATTTTAATGAAGTCCGGCTGAAAGCAAGTCAAGAAGGGAAATTGATTTTTATTGATTTCTATGCTGATTGGTGTACACCTTGCAAATGGATGGAGCAAACCACCTTTGCCAACGAAGATGTAGTCAACACACTGAATGGTAACTTTGTTTCTGTCAAGGCCAACATTGATGAAGCCGATGGCTATAATCTTAAAAACGCTTATGAAATCAAGTATTTGCCTACGATGTTGATTTTTAATTCGGAAGGAAAGCTTTTGGATCGAGTTGAAGAAACGCTTTCGCCAAGGAAACTCCTTGAACTGCTTGAAAAGTATAATGCCCCAGAAAACAAAAAAGTAGTGAAACACGATTTTAACACTTCGCCTGCCATCGTCAAGAACACACCTTCTGAAAGTATGAAGAAGTCATCTGCTGAGTTGGTCAAGCCATTTACAGAAAAAGAAAAAACCAATCTTTTTAGAGTTCAAGTTGGTGTTTTCGAGCGATTTGAAGGTGCCAACGAAATGGTAAAAAGTTTACAACAACTTTTTTCAGAGCAAGTGACACTTACAAATGAGTATAGGAATGGGACTCCAGTATTTAAAGTACGGATAGGCCAATTTCAATCTCATAAAGAAGCTGAATCTTTTAAAAATTCAATCAAATCTGATTACAACATGGATGGCATAGTCATCTAATAGCAAATCATCATGGCATCAACACTAATCAAAAATATCAAAACCATTTATGGTATCGAAACACAGCCGTCCTCTTTCAAAAAAGGGACGGCTATGTCGGTTGTTGACACCTATGATAACGCCTACATTCTAATAGAAAATGATAAAATCATATCTATAGGAAGTATGAGCAGTGAGCTACCTCGAGTTGATACCAAAATTGATGCTAACCAAGGATTGGTCATGCCATCATGGTGTGATAGCCATACGCACATTGTGTTTGCTCAAGGTAGAGAAGGCGAGTATGTAGATAGACTGCGTGGCATTTCTTATGAACAGATTGCTAAAAATGGTGGTGGAATCCTCAATTCTGCTGCTAGATTGCAAGCAAAAAAAGAGGATGAGCTCTATCTTTCTGCCAAATCAAGATTGGATGAGGTCATTAGTATGGGTACTGGTGCCATCGAGATCAAAAGCGGTTACGGACTCACAACCGAAAGTGAGCTAAAAATGCTAAGAGTGATCAGGAGGCTCAAAGAAAACAGCAATGCAACGATCAAATCTTCATTTTTAGGGGCACATGCCATACCAACTATTTACAAGGACAATAGACAAGATTATGTAGATCTTTTGATCAATGAAATGATACCAATAGTCGTTGGAGAAGGATTGGCAGATTATTGTGATGTATTTTGTGACAAGGGTTTTTTTACTCTACCCGAAACAGATCAAATACTCAAGGCTGCCGCAAAATACGGCCTCAAAGCCAAAATCCACGCTAATGAACTCGCCATCTCAGGAGGAGTGCAAATCGGCATTGCCAATGATGCCGTTTCAGTTGATCACTTGGAAGAAATTGGACAAGAAGAAATAGATGCGTTGCTTTCTTCCAATACCATTCCAACGGTTTTACCATCATGTTCGTTTTTTTTAAATATACACAACGCTCCAGCTCGCAAGATGATAGACCAAGGCTTGGGCATAGCGATAGCTACTGATTTTAACCCAGGCTCAAGTCCATCGGGCAATATTCCACTTCTGATGTCTATGGCGTGTAATAATATGCGTTTGCTACCCAATGAAGCATTCAATGGAGTGACGATCAATGGTGCCTTTGCTATGGAGCTAGGTCAATCTCATGGCTCTATCGCCATTGGCAAAAAAGCCAACTTAATCATCACAAAACCAATACCTTCCTTAGATTATATGGTATATGCTTTTGGTAGCAATCATGTGGATAAAGTAATTTTGAATGGTGAGATGGTGTGAAAAAGTAGGAACTATTACATACAAAACATTGTTGTATTGCTTGAAAATAAACAAAAGATAGCATAATTCGGATTATTTCGGATATTTGCGGCACTTTTTTCAAATCAAATAATTAAAATGTTATTATACATTCACAAATCTAAGATTCATAGGGTAAAGGTAACAGAGGCCAACCTTAATTACGTTGGCTCTATCACCATCGATGAAGATCTGATGGATGCTGCCAATCTCTATGATGGCGAAAAGGTACAAATCGTCAATAATAATAATGGTGAACGCATTGAAACTTATGTGATCAGAGGCACACGTGGCTCAGGTATGATTTGTCTGAATGGTGCAGCTGCGCGCAAAGCTGAGGTAGGTGATGTAGTCATTATCATCAGTTATGCCATGATGACTCCAGAAGAAGCCAAATCTTACAAACCCATTGCTGTCTTTCCAGACGAGAATAACAGACTAAACTAAATCGTACCCATTCTTTTCTTTAAAAGGGATATTGGCAATAAAAGATGCATAAGCACATAGGAAAAGTATTGAAAGTCAGCATTTTTTTTGCTGTAGGTATCATCATACTTTATTTAGTGTATCAGAGGCAAAATGTAGCATTTCAAGCGGATTGTGCCATCAAAGGTACACCTGCAAGTGAGTGCAATCTCATCCAAAAAATCATCACCGATATTAGCAACGCCAATTACTTTTGGGTGATCATTACGATGGTTTTATTTATGTTGACAAATGTATTCAGAGCATTGAGATGGAAGATGATGCTACAAGCTATAGGTTATGAGCCGAGGACTATCAATCTTTTTGGGACTATCATGATCAATTATTTGGCCAATCTTGGCATACCTAGATCTGGTGAAGTGATCAGAGCTGGTTTGATAGCTGAATATGAAAATATTCCAGTAGAAAAGGCCTTAGGCACCATATTTACCGACCGTATATTTGATGTCATCATGTTGGCTATTGTGATAGGTCTTGCTATGTTATTGGGTGGCAGTGATTTTGTCAACTATATGAACCATAACATCAATTTGGGTCAAAAGCTATCTGGTCTTTTTCAAAACAAATTGCTGATTACATTTTTAGTAATTTCAGGATTGATATCTATTGGATTGGCGTTCAAATTCAGACACAAGATGTTGAGATCTTCTATTGGACAGAAAATTTCCAACTTGTTGAAAGGATTTGCCGATGGTGTGCAAAGTGTAAGACACGTATCATCGATTCCATTATTTATATTTTATACAGTTGGCATCTGGATTTTGTATTATTTTATGATGTATTTGGCTTTCTTTTCCTTTGAGCCTACATCACATTTAGGACCAACAGCAGGCTTAGTTGTTTTTGTATTCGGCAGTCTTGGCATCTTGATACCTACACCTGGTGGAATGGGAAGTTATCATTACCTAGTAGGTGAAGCGCTGGCTATGTATGGAGTTAGCGGTGCTGACGCTTTCTCATTTGCCAATATTGTTTTCTTCTCCATTCAGCTATTTATCAATATATTTTTTGGGATCATCTCATTGGTAGTTTTGCCTGCCATCAACAAGCAATAGTATGGCAGCTATAAAAGACAAAGTATATACAGACATCAATCTTGCCATTCAAAAAATACAAGAATGGAAAGACGAGGGTAAAAAAATTGTTTTCACCAATGGATGCTTTGATCTGATACACATCGGCCATGTACTCTACCTTGAAGAAGCCAAAAATTTAGGTGATATTTTGGTAGTCGCTGCAAACTCAGATGCATCAGTGAGCAAGCTAAAAGGGTCACACAGACCTATCAAAGATCAATATAATCGTTCACATATCTTGGCAGCATTACAAAGTGTTGATATGGTCTTGATATTTGAAGAAGATACACCTTATGAGTTGATTGCTGCTATATTACCCGATATTTTGGTCAAAGGTGGCGATTGGTCAGTAGATCAAATTGTGGGCAGTGAAGTAGTTTTGTCTCATGGTGGCACAGTTCAATCATTACAATTTTTGGATGGATACTCTACTACAGCATTAGAAAAGAAGATAAAAGAGAGCTAAAACTACTCCTTTTATCTTCTTTTCATTACTCAATAATTTACCGATTATTTGTTTTCAGAAATCATGGGCTGCAAGGCTGCAAATGACTTTTCAAGATTGATCATATCTCTGATGACATACATCGTCTCTTCAAGATAAATATCTTTGCGAAGGTCTTTGACGAATTCTTCATTTTTCGCTTTATTTGATTCGTCCATGTTTATTTTGGGCATATCATCTTTTAGATTAGTTATTTCCAATCCAGAAATGTCGTTTTTCATAAGGTTTTCATACTTTTTACCATCTTCTTCTCTCTTATCTACCATAGCACGATAACTATTGAGTTTTAAAGGATATTTTGACTGATCACGCTCTTCTTTAAGTTTGAGCGCTCTCTCCATGATCAGTTTGAAGTCCTTGCTTTGGCTTACTCTCTCCTTACTATTTTCCACAAGCTTTTGTTTGTTTTCGAGTACAACCACATGTTGACTATATTTGACTGGCTCAATTTCTGACCATTCTAATGGATTGTCATATTCCTTTTCACCTGTCTCTATATAATGGTAGATATCTGGATAAACAATGTCAGGTATGACACCTTTGAGTTGTGTTGAGCCACCATTTACTCTGTAAAATTTCTGTGTTGTCATCTTGACATTGCCCAATGGCTTCAAATCATTGTATCCATTGATGCCGCGATCAAGGTCAAAAAATCTCTGTACTGTACCTTTGCCAAATGTGGATGTACTACCTACTATGATGGCTCTATTGTAATCTTGCATGGCAGCAGCGATGATCTCAGATGCAGATGCACTATATTGATTGACCATAATGACCAATGGGCCACTATAGAGTACACTATCATCTTTGTCATTGTGAAGCGAAGGCCTACCTGATCTATCTTTTACTTGGACAATTGGCCCTTCTTCTATAAAAAGACCACTCATTTGTACTACATCATTGAGTGATCCACCTGAGTTGTTGCGCAGATCCAAGATGATGCCATTTACATTTTGGGCTTTGAGCTTTTTGATTTCTGTGGCCACATCTTCTGCACATGAGTTGCCACCATCTTCAAATGTCGAATAAAACTTTGGCAAATTGATATACCCAATATTTTGAACTTTACCTGGCATATTCAAAATGACAGACTTAGCTTTGGAATCGTCAAGTTGTACTTCGTCTCTTTCGATAGCAATATCAACTATCGAATTGTCTTTCTTCTTGACGGTCAATATGACTACTGTGCCTTTTTTGCCTCTCACCAACTGGACTACGTCATCTACTCTCATTCCTGTAATATCCACTGGTTCTTGGCCTTTTTGGGTCACCTTCATGATGATGTCATTGTCTTCTAGTTTTTTTGTCTTCCATGCTGGTCCACCTACTACTATATTGAAAACCTTGGTATAGTCGCCATCTGTCTGGAGTCGAGCGCCGATTCCTTCCAGTTTTCCTCCCATATTGATGTCAAAGTCTTGTTTCTCTTTTGGGCTGAAGTAGTCAGTATGTGGGTCAAAGTAATTGGCAATGGTACCAAGATAAGCTTCCATCCTGTCTGATCTTCTCAACTTTTTCATTCTTTCAAAAAAGTCAACATATCTCTTTTTGACATCTTTGATTGCATCAGCTTTTAGTTCTTCTTCGGTCTTATTGCCATCTTTATTACCTTTTTCTTTTTGGCTTTCGATATTTTGAACCCATTTGGTGGTGACTTCCCACTGTATGATTTGCTTCCACTTATCTTTGAGGTCTCCATCATTTTTTGCAAAGGTCATCTTATCTGGGTCAGTCTCATACATATCTCCCTTGTTGAAATTAACGGGTGCATTGATGGCTTCGTTAAAGTACATCTCTGCTTTTTTCATACCTTCGTCTAACATGGGCAGTGAAGCATTAAAAAATTCAAATGTTAAACCATTGATCTGGTCGTCAATATTCAACTCGTACTTTTTAAGTTGATCCAAATCCTTTTGTGTAAAATACCGCTTATACCCATCCAAGCGATCTAAATACGTCTTATAAATGTGCTTGCTCAACTCATCATCCACTTTTTTTGGTGCATAATGGACGTATTCTATGGTCTGCATCAGACCTTGCAAGATGAGAGCTTCTTTGTCATTGCCTACATCCTTAGTTTTAGGTTGATTAAAAAAATACAAACCACATAGAGCCGCTATCAATACCGAACTTCTAAATACCATTTTTAATATTGTTTTTGAATTCATTTAAAAGTAACACCTGCTTAACTATCCTTCCCTTAACAAAAAGAAAATGATAATTGATCTATAAAAAATCTATTATAAAACTCAAATTTCAATCAAAGTTATTAAAATCAAAGCACTTTTAACATTATTATAACTACAATTTAGACAAATCTTGTTTTTGCATAGATTAGAAAAATCGATTTTATGGTATTGATGAAAATATAACGAAATGAACAGCAAACGATAGTAATGATTATTCTTCCTACTTTGATGTTAGTAATTCAAATTTAATGACCATAAGTTGCACATGCCACAGAATATTTGCTATTTTTGTTTTAAGTTATTTTTAGAAGATAGGGTAATTATATTTTTACTCAATAAATTGAATTTAGATATGTTAAAAAATGTTAGATTGTTGATTTTGATTATTTTGTTTAGTTTGATTACTAATGCTCAAGAAATCAAAATGGTGGATAATGGAAAGGGGCAAAAACTAGCTTATTCTTCTGAATCTGGAGCCTTTTGATATGCAATGCTACAAAGATGCAGAGAGCAATGTTTATGATTTCGGTTTTGGTCTAAATTGGAAAGGAAAAATAAAGGATTAAAGAACAGCAAAATACAAAAAAGATAAGTAAGTAGTTCAATAGTGAAATCTATGAGTAGTAAGTCAAAACAAACTTCTAAGCCAGCAACACCTAAGGTAGAAATGCCAAATAAAAGTCTAAGCAATACTTGGCTTATGATACTAAGCATGGTAGGAATTGCATTACTTACCTACATTACATTTAATGGTGCTTTGACCCATGATTTTGTCAACTGGGATGACCAAGTTTATGTAGAAGAGCAGCCTTTGGTTCTTCAAAAAGAATATAAAAAATTGTGCACGACACCAGTTTCGCTCAATTATCATCCCATTACGATGATGTCTTTGGCCATGCAAGTGCCCAATGATGCAAAAAAACTGTCTCCCAAACCTTTTATCCAACTCAACATTTGGTTACACATTTTTAATAGTTTGTTGGTCTTTTTATTGATATGGTGGATCAATGATAAGAAATGGTGGATGGCATTGTTTACGGCTTTAATTTTTGCAGTCCACCCGATGCATGTCGAATCTGTAGTTTGGGTTTCGGAAAGAAAGGATGTATTATATACTTTTTTCTTCTTGCTTTCATGTCTTGCTTATTGGAAATATTTGAAAGATGAAAAATGGTCGTGGTTAGGTCTAACATTTTTATTGGTCTGCTTGAGTATTTTGTCCAAGGCTGTAGCAGTAGTCCTTCCTCTTGTATTTATATTGCTCGACTATTGGAAGGGCAGAAACTTTAAGCAATCTAAAGTATGGCTTGAAAAACTTCCATTTTTTGCGATGTCAATATTTTTCGGAATGATGGCCATTAGTGTGCAAAGTGGAGGAGATTTTGGTGGCATCCTGACTCTTCATGGCGATCAAGTCAAAGCCTTGGCCGATCATTCAGTTTTTACTGTCTTACAACGATTTCAATTTGCATCTTATGGGTTTGTTCAATATATCTACAAGTTTTTCGTACCTATCCATCTTAGCGCCTTTTATCCTTATCCAGTAGGCTACAAATTAGATTCATTCTCGGCCATTTTCTATCCCATTTTGGTGTTGATCTTTATAGGATTGAGCATTTGGTCTACCAAAAAGACCAAGATATTTGCTTTTAGTCTCGGCTTCTATTTTGTCAACATAGCCTTAGTACTCCAGTTTTTGTCAGTTGGATTGGCACTCATGGCGGATAGATATACTTATGTACCTTATATAGGTCTAACATTTGGCTGTGTTTATGTGTTAGATCAGTATTTGATGGCAAAATCTAACTCATTGAAATGGGCGATGATTTCTATTTTGGTCATCATAACAGGCATCTTGAGCATTGCCACCCAAACACAGGTAAAACAGTGGAAAAATAGTGAGACACTTTGGACTCAAGTTCTCAATCAGTACCCTACAACAGACTTGGCATTGGCCAATAGAGGAAATTATAGAGGTAAAACTGGCAATATCCAAGGGGCAATGGCAGATTTTGAAGCAGCTATTGCAGATGGTTGTGAGAGAGCAGACGTATATGAAGGTCTTGGCAATTGCTACGGTACGCTGAGTATGCAAGCCAATGGCAATAGAGAATCAAACATATTGCAATCTATTAAAATGTACAAAAAGGCTTTAGAGATAGACTCCACAAAAGGAAACATTTATGTTAATCTCGCTATCACTCAATTGGGCTTTGACCCTGAAAGCGCTTTGATATCTTTTCAGAAGGCATTGCAAACTATGCCGCATAAAGAAGCACAGATATTACCAGGATACGGGGTAGCTTTGATCAATACAGGCAAGTATCAAGAAGCCATCAATGTGCTGACTAAGGCCATACAATTGTCTGGAGCATCAGATGAACTTTTGTATAATAGAGCCATCGCATTTATCAATGTCAATAATAATGAAGCTGCAAAATCAGATCTTCAGCAAGTATTGACCATCAATCCAAATCACCAAAACGCTCGGGATAAATTGGTTGGCTTATGATTGATAAAATGAACATTATCAATTACATATATTACAAATGACTTTTCTGATTGCTATAGACAAATTTAAAGATTCCATTTCGGCTTCAGGAGCGGCACATTGCCTTTCGGAAGGCATATTGAGTACTTCAACCTTGGCTCAAACTATTATTCATCCTATGTCTGATGGCGGCGACGGTACACTCGATATTTTGGCTTTTCACCTTGGGCTTGAAATACATGAAGTAAAAGTGGCTGATCCACTCAACAGAACAATTTCTTCTAAGTATGGAATTAAAGATCATGTCGCTTACATCGAATCCTCTTTAGCTTGTGGCTTATCATTATTAACGAAAGAAGAAAGAAACCCAAATATTACCACAACTTTTGGAGTCGGACAACTTCTAAGTGATGCCGTGCACAAAGGATGCAAAAAGATACATTTGTTTTTGGGTGGAAGTGCAACCAATGACGGCGGTACTGGGATGGCATCAGCACTTGGGTATAAATTTTTGGACAACTTTGGACAAGAATTTATACCAACTGGCAATACTTTGTATAAGATTTCTACCATCATATTTCCCTACAACTTACCTGAACTTGCGAATATTGAAATAATGGCTTGGACAGATGTAAATGTTCCTCTTTTCGGACAAAATGGTTCTGCCCTCATGTTTTCTACACAAAAAGGAGCCACCAAAGAAGAGGCAATCCTTTTAGAAGATGGTATGAAGCATTATTACTGCGTTTTATGCAATATTTTTGGTCATAAAGGAGGCGATTGTATCTCTGGCAGTGGTGCTGCAGGAGGATTAGAGTATCAGGTGTCTGACTTTTTGAATGCAAAAAATCAACAGCGGCACTGAGTTTATCATGCAGGCAACAAAGCTTCTGGATAAAGCTATAATAGCCGATATCATCGCTACAGGCGAAGATTCAACTTGATGATCAAAGTACGAAAGAATTAAAGTAGTGTCTGGTATGTAAATTGGCTCATTCATTAAATAAACCATGTATGATTGTAGCAGGTAAGAATGAAATTTCGAAAGCAAATATAGGACTATTTGCATCTTCAAAAGTATTTACTTTGGTTCAAAAAGCGAAAAATATAGACGATGCTATGCAAAATCCATGTAAGTATTTAAGGAAATTGGTTTTGAAATTGGTTTGATGACTTCAAATTGAAAAGATTTGTAATCGAATAAATTGAAGACATCCAAATATACTACAATTACTAAAAGAAAATACACCCATCTTGTATCATAAATATCAAAGCCATAGTTTTGGATAGAAAATCAATTATATTTGTTGCTGATTTTACATTCATATTTTTAGAAATAATTTAAAATAAAAGAAGTGATTCAAACCGATATTTTGGTCATAGGTGCAGGAGTAGCTGGTTATTCATTTGCAATAAGGATGGCGCAAAAAAGACCAGATCTCAAGATCATGGTCCTTACCAAGACTAACGAAAAAGAATCTAATACAAGCTATGCACAGGGTGGTGTAGCTGCGGTATGGGATTATGACATTGATAATTTTAATAAACATATAGCAGACACTCTCGATGCAGGAGATGGACTTTGTGATCCAAAAATTGTCGAAATAGTAGTCAAAGAAGGGCCAGAGCGCGTCAAAGAAATCATACAATGGGGCGCACGGTTTGATAAAAACAAAGAAGGAGAATATGATTTGGGGCGCGAAGGTGGCCACTCAGAAAACAGAATCCTTCATTACAAGGATATCACTGGCTGGGAAATACAGCGTACGCTCAACGAAAAAGCTCGCCATTATCCGAATATTGAGTTTCATGAGCAGTATTTTGCCATTGACATCATCACTCAGCATCACCAAGGAAAAAATGTAACCAGACTTACACCGGATATTGCCTGTTTTGGTGCGTATGTTTTCAATAAGGAAAGCAAAGAAATAGAAACCATATTGTCCAAGATAACTTTGATAGCTACTGGTGGTGCTGGACAGGTGTACAAAAGTACTACCAATCCTACCATAGCTACTGGAGACGGCATTGCTATGGTATATCGAGCCAAAGGCAGAGTAGCCAATATGGAGTTTATGCAATTTCATCCTACTTCACTTTTTAATCCTGCTGGCGAAAATCCATCCTTTTTGGTATCTGAAGCTGTAAGAGGTTTTGGCGCCATCCTACGCACTACTGATGGCCATGAATTTATGCAAAAATATGACCCAAGGCTTTCGCTTGCACCAAGAGACATAGTAGCTCGTGCTATTGACAATGAAATGAAACTAAGAGGTGATGATTATGAATGCCTTGATTGTACACATTTGGATCAAGAAGCATTTTACAACCATTTCCCTAATATTACAGACAAATGCCGTAGCTTAGGCATCGATCCAGCCAAAGACTACATACCCGTAGTGCCAGCTTGCCACTATACCTGTGGTGGCATCTTGACAGACGAAATGGGGAAAACAAGTATAAAAAATTTATATGCAGCTGGCGAATGTACTTGCACTGGCCTACATGGTGCCAATCGACTTGCATCCAACTCTCTCCTCGAGGGCTTGGTATTTGCTGATAGGATCCACCTTGATATCTTGAATGTCATAGATAATACGCCATACGCCACTCATATACCTGAATGGGATGCTGAAGGTACTACCGAGCCTAAAGAAATGGTCTTGCTCACCCAAAGTTTGAAAGAGCTCAAAGAAATTATGAGCAGTTATGTTGGTATAGTCAGGACAGATGTACGTCTCAAAAGAGCCCTTGATAGATTGCATTTGCTTTATACAGAGACTGAAACATTGTATCATAGTACCATTATATCTCCTCAACTCTGCGAACTAAGAAACTTGATTACCATTGCATACCTGATCACAAAAGCAGCTCAAATGCGCAAGGAGAGCAGAGGGCTGCATTATAACACTGATCACCCAGAAGAATTTCCTTATATCGAAACCACATTATTGTAAGACTGATGGCAGAAAATCAGAATAAAGACAAAGCAACTTCTGGTTATAAAGCAATTTTAGAAAAATTGCAGCATGAATCATGGCAATTGGAGCTCTTGGTATCTGGGTTTGCCATAGTGGGTATATACTCTACACGCACATTTATTGCAGATTTTACATTTTACAGAGAAAACATTTTTTTTGGAGACCTAAGAGTAATCATTAGCCTGTTAAATTTTATCTTTAAAGCTGGTTGGTTGATATTTTTTATTAATCTTGTCATCCACATCATTTTGAGAGGTCTATGGATAGGGACAATTGGATTAAGGTATATTTCGCAAGACATTAACTATGATGCATTAGGGTATTCTGCCAGGTTTACTTCATTCATGAAGAAAAAGGTAGGTAGTTATGATGATTTTATTTTGAGATTAGAGAAGATATGTAGTGTTTTGTTTTCTTACACATTTTTACTATTTCTATTTACTATCTCTATTTTTGTTTACTTCTTAGAGTTTATCCTGATCGTATTAATTTTAGAAAAACTATTTCCTGGAAATACTGATGCAATAGCAATAGGTGGTCTATTGGCATTAGGATACTTAATTTTGGGTTTGCTAGTTTTCATTGATTTGGTCTCAATGGGCTCACTGAAAAAAATTAAGAACAAAGCGGTTTCTACGGTTTATTTTTATATTTATAGATTTATATCCTTTACTACACTTTCTTTCCTATATAGGCCATTGTTATACAATTTTTTAGATCATCCATATACCAGAAAATTATTTTATTTAGCAATACCTTATTTGATAATTGTCATTTTTGGGTACAAATTGGTCACCATCAACGAAAACCCTTATCGACCAATAAATGATGACTTACTTACTAGTGGTAAACTCATTGATGCTTATTATTACGACGATTTGCGAAATAACTTGCTTCAAGAATATCCTAATGAAGAGAGAAAAATCAACAAAAAAGTTATTCAACAATTATCGCTTCAATCATTTGAAATCGCCGATGGTTTTAGTTCATTTTTTATTGTTTTGGATAGAAACATGATAGAACTCATAAAAAAAGATACTTCTGTCACACCTTACAAAAAGTCAGGTATAAATATCAATTTTTTAAATCTTGACAATTTTGAAGATAAAAACATCGAATCATTGGAAAAAGCAAGAAGTGAAGAACTTGCCCAACTCATTAAGCAAAGAACAGCGTTTAAAAAACAAAATGATATGAACCTGCAAGGCATTATTGACAGTGTTACCAAGATTGTTGATGCAAAAAAAGATTGGTGGGATGCAAAAATTGGCAACGCCAAAAAGGAGAAAATGGATAAGATAATGCAAAGTCATCTCAATAATGTGGATATTTGGATAGATTCAATACACATTCCATTAAATCAATGTTACTATTTTACGCACCCACATTTTAAAGAAAGAGGGCTAAAATGTTTTTTTAATACCGATAGTATTTCTACAGGCTTGCATCAATTCAAATTTTATCGAAATATGATAGATAAAAATGATCAGATTACTAGAGATTCGGTATTTTTACCCATTCTTAAACACTAAAATCAACTTTTATGAACATCCAACCCATTTGGTTAAAATATGGTATCTACTATGGCATTCTATCAGTATTGGCGGCGCTGGTATTTTTTTATGTTTGGCCTATAGGTATGTTTACACAATTATTCATAACTATTGTCCTCCTAGTTGCTTTTATGGTCATGGCATCCAAAGAGCAAAAGGCTGAGGACAATGGTATCTTACCGTATGGAGATGCTTTAAAAACTTCATTTTTAACTGGGTTTACAGGATTTGTTATCGCTTTATTTTTCAATTTGATTTTGTTCAATCTCATTGATCCAGGGCTCATTGATGTTTTAGTAGAGAGAAATATTGAAGATACCAAAGCCATGATGGAATCATTTGGTATGCCAGAAGATAAATTGGCTGAAGCCATGGAAAAAGCCGAAGAGGAAGTAGGTAACGCATATACAGTTTCAAAGCAAATACAAGGTATCATTTCTGGTGCATTTATTTCTCTGATTGTAGGTGCCATCACCTCAATATTTACCAAAAAAGAAGAGACTTTTGCCTAAAAAGATAAAGTGTGCTTGTAATTGATAATAATTTCAAGCACACTTTATTTATTCAATTGACATAATTTACTTTCATCAGCAAAGAATAAACTAAGCCATTAGCTTTTCAAAGTGATTGACAGCCTTTGTTATCCTTTTTCCAGCTTCATTTGTACTGATCAAATCAATAGTTTGCATTAAATCTGGCCCTTGCATCGTACCGCAAACACTTATTCTAATGAGTGGCATATACTCACCCATTTTCAATCCATTTTCGTTGATGTATCCTTTGATAGCCAACTCGGCATTATCAGTATTTGATAATTGGTCAGCTATCTGAAGCAAGTGTTCTTTATGCTCTGGTCTGTATTTTTTTAAGAAAGATTCATCATCATATACATGAGGTGCTTCAAAAAAGTATCTTGCGTTGGTTATGATTTCATGAGTTTTGTGTACTCTTTCTTTCATGAGGCCGCTCACATCAGCAAGGTACTCGATAGAGACATGGTAACCTTCATCAATGGCTCTGTCTTGAATCAAATAAGCCAATCTAAGATTGTCGGCATGAATGATGTATTGTTGATTGAACCAAAGCGCTTTGTCAATATCAAATCTGGCACCAGATTTCACAATTTTGTCAAGGCCGAAAGCACTACACATTTCGTCAAGAGATATGATTTCTTGATCATTGCCAGGACTCCAACCCAGCAATGCTAGAAAATTTAAAAGGCCTTCTGGCAAGTAGCCATCCTCTCTGAATCCAGTAAAATTATCCTCTTCGTGGTCACTATCCCAAGATAAAGGAAACACTGGAAAACCAAATTTTGCACCATCTCGCTTACTCAACTTGCCCTGACCACTTGGCTTCAATATCAATGGAAGATGCGAAAATGAAGGCGCCTCCCAATTTAAAAATTTATACATAAGTACATGATGTGGTGTAGAACTCAACCACTCTTCGCCTCGTATCACATGACTTATTTGCATCAAATGGTCATCAACAATGTTAGCCAAGTGATAGGTAGGCATACCATCTCCTTTGAGTATCACCTTATCGTCCAGCTCATTGCTATCAAAAGACACATGTCCGCGTATATCATCATTAAAGGAAATCACTTCATCGACAGGTATCAGGAGTCTGATGGCTACATGATCACTTGTTTGCAATAAGTGCGCCACGACGTCAGCAGATAAGGAAAGACTATTCTTCAAAGACATCCTCGACTTACTATCGTATTTAAATTCTGGGTCATTTTTGCGCATAACATCCAACTCTTCTGGTGTGTCAAAAGCATAATAAGCGTACCCTTTATCTAATAGTTCATCTACGTATTGCTTATAAATGGCTTTGCGTTCAGACTGTCGATATGGGCCATAATCTCCACCAAACTCAGGGCCTTCGGTAGGTAAAATCCCAAACCATCTCAAAGATTCTATGATATAGGTTTCAGCACCTGGGACATATCTGGCTTGGTCGGTATCTTCTATTCTAAGGATAAACGTGCCATTATTTTTTTTGGCAAAGAGGTAATTATACAAAGCTGTCCTTACTCCACCGATATGCAAAGCCCCTGTCGGACTGGGTGCAAATCTTACTCTTACTGGTCTCATGATTAAAATTTTAAATTTTTTTGTTAATTTTTATCAAAATTGAGCCTAAAAAAATCACATTTTGACTTTTGCCTCGTTATAATAATTCAGACAGCACAGCCACCGATGGAGTCCGTTTTTACTCTTCTTTTGAAAAATCAGACTGCAAAATTAGCTTATAAAGCTGAATACAACAAAATATTATGATGTACTTAGTAAAAACGCCGCCATTAGTAAAGACCATTTTTTCAGATTTTATTTGGAATATTGACACCCAAGACAAGGTGGTGTACCTTACATTTGATGATGGACCAATTCCTGAAATGACGCCTTGGGTATTGGATCAATTGAATAAGTATGATTTTAAAGCGACTTTCTTTTGTGTAGGTGATAATATTAGAAAATATCCAGAAATATATCAGCAAATCTTAACAGAGGGTCATAGTATTGGTAATCACACATATCATCACATCAACGGGTGGAATACTGATCACCAAGCCTATATCCAAGATGTAAGCTTATGTGATACGGTGATGTCCACTACACTATTCAGACCACCTTATGGCAAATTAAAACCCAGTCAATCCACTATTATAAAGTCAGAAAAATCTGTGATCATGTGGGACGTGTTGAGTGGTGATTTTGACCAGTCTATCTCCCCTGAAAAGTGTCTCAACAATGTGCTGGACAATTATGAAAATGGGTCGATTGTAGTATTTCATGATAACATCAAAGCAGCAATTAATTTAAAATACGTCCTACCTAGATTTTTGGACCATCTTTATGAAAATGGGTACCAATGCCACAATATGGAGGCACTGATGCTAGAGTTTGCATAATACTACATAAATACTATAGGCAAAATATACCAAGCAAATATGGTAATCAATGCGATGGCGATAAGATTCAGAATGAAACCTACTTTGATCATTTCTGATATTTTGATATAATTGCTGGCAAAAACTATGGCATTGGGCGGAGTACCCATAGGTAACATACCCGCACAACTGGCCGCCAAAGTCATAGGTACTCCCAATAGTAATGGATTGATACCCATATTGTCAGCCATCACTGAAACTACAGGTGCAAACACAATCACTTGTGCAACGTTGCTCATGACTTCGCTGATGAAAATCGAAATGATGGTAATCAATAATATAAGTACCAACAAGTTTGACGTACTACCAGATAGCCACGAACCTAATATTTGGATCAAACCTACCTTTTCGAGCGCTTCTGCTAGACAAATTCCACCACCAAACAATAAAAGAATGCCCCAAGCCATCTTGGATGTATCTTCCCATTGGAGTAATGAAGGTGTTTCTTCGTTATTTCTTTTTTCGCCAGTAGGAATAATAAATAATAAGATAGCCGAAAAAATAGCGATAATAGTGTCGTCCAGCTTTATCCATGTTTGCCATGAATTGATCATTGATCTAAAAATCCATAATGATGCTGTCAAAACAAATACAAACAAGACCCTTTTTTCAGGTGTGGTAACCTTACCCAATAAGGCAATTTGATCTTTCAATAGGGTTTCTGAAGTATCCATTCGATTAATTTTACTTGGGTAAAGCCATTTGACCATGACTATATACAATGCCAATAACAGCAATACAGCCAATGGTGTACAAACCAACATCCAGCTGACAAAATCTATTTCTTGATGATATTTTGATTGAAAATAGCCGATATATGCAACATTGGGTGGCGTGCCTATAATAGTTGCAATGCCCCCTATATTGGATGCATAGGCAATGGCGAGCATAAGTGTCAAATTGAAATGATGGTAATTAGCTTGTGATTGTGGGTGTTGAGAAACTACCGCAATTACCGACAAAGCGATTGGGTACATCATCATCGTGGTAGCTGTATTGCTCAGCCACATAGATAATAAACCGGTTGCCAAAATAAAACCTAAGACGATAGAGTCTCCTTTAGTACCTGTCAGTTTTATAATGTTGAGGGCAATCCTTTTGTGTAGATGCCACTTTTCGATGGCTAATCCCAGCATAAAACCACCAAAAAAAAGAAAAATGACAGGATTTGCATAAGATTTGCATGTTTCTTCGAGGGTATGAATCTTGAGAAGTGGAAAAAGCAATAACGGAATGATAGCGACAACAGGCATAGGTAGGGCATCGGTAACCCACAAGAATATCATCAGCATACCTACGGCAAGCACACTGGATGCTTTTGCTTCCAATGATAATGGATTGATCAACCCAAAACACAACGCTATGGAAATACCGAATAAAGTAAGAGACAAATACTTGTGCGATGATAAATATTTCAATATCATATCTTGACTAGACTATATGTATAGGTTGAACCCAAAAATTCCATCTTTAAATAATATACTCCAGCAGTTATGGAAGACATATCTAACTCAATACTATTTTCGGATTTTATCTTTTGGCCCAACTCTAAAATATTCCCACAATGATCCATAACATCTATGTTCAAAAGAGAATCTATTTTTTGCTTGAAATTTAGGTTGACAATATTAGTCGATGGATTTGGAAAGATGGTGCAAAATTTATCCTTTGAGTTGGTCTCCATAGTCTTAATTTTCCAAACCTTATCCAAATATGCAAGGCGATTCAAAATCCAGTTTTTCAGAAAACTTACTTCTGAATCGTAAGTAGCTCCAATAAAATAATTGGGCCAAACATAATGACCTAAAATAGGCCATTGCGTAAAATTGCGTTTTTGCGCTTGATTCAAAAGCGTGGAGATAGAATCAATGACATACAATATCCTATCGTTTGACAGTTGTTTTTGGCGCAAAGTATGCCAGTTTTGTTTAAGTTGATAATAAAAAGTCTCGTCCTTCAAAAACTTTTGCCACCAAAAATGGATCACCCAGCCGTCTTGTCCACACACATCGTTAAAATCTTCAATAACAAATCCTTCAGGGTTGCCTTGGGTACAATAATCGACATTGCCAAATCCAAGATTAAAATCCCAAACAGGTCCAAATTTTAATTTTCCTCCTTTACTATCTCTATCTTTGTACATAAATGTGCTGAGTCTATAGGCATCAGGGTTTTTGGCCAATTCATTGATAATAATATAATTGATCAATGATGTGGTATCTATGTATTTCCTGAATCCATTCTGTGGGTTTGCAAAATTTGGTCCATCCAATATAGCTTCGAAATTATCAAAAAACTGCTTTATATAGGTTTTTTGAGCTCCTGTGATGATTGCAGGTTTAGGGTATTCATATTGGAAGAATGTACTTTGCCAGGCATTAGGAAAAGGTTTATATATAGAGTTCCATCCTTGCCCACTATTAGTACCAGTTTCTTTATCAAGTTTAATGATGTATCCACCCGTCAAAGCATCAGAAGCATTGTCTTGTGGACTCATTTTTTCAATATTAACCCGATTTTTATTTCTTTTGATTTTCTCTTGGAGAAGGTAGATACCTTGATATTGTTGATTGATTACCAATTCAGTAAATCTTACTCTTGGTGAGTACTCCATTATGCTTCCAGCCAAAATGTAAGCCAAACCATCTCTCATCAATGATTTGTCATTATAACTTGGGTTGAGTATCCAATCGCTTTCTTTTGGCATACCAAGGATTCTTACATCTGTTTCAGTACCATTGATGTCCAATGTCTCAAGACCAAATGGTAGTTTTGGAAACATTTGAGAAGTAGAGCCTCTAGTTTCAATACCTATCTTGCCATTATATTCATTTGCATTATCTAATACGCTGTTTTCAACATTTGGTCCATTATAGATGATCTTCATATCTGCCATGATTTTAGGTTCATCATCTATAAATTGACCATTGGTGTTGATGATGACTATCGGAAGGTTTGATTTTGTCAATGTCACTTGACCAAAAGATATAAGTGATATCAACAAATGCCCAATGAGCGCCAATAAAATTTTCATGCACTATTTTTTTTGTAAAGATATTGGATATTTGATTTACAATATGAAAATCTATGTTGTGTTTAAAGAAATCTTATTTCTTGCCATTCATAAAAAAACAATAAATATACTATGAGTATAATATTAATCATACCATAACTATATATATATTAATGTTTTATTAAATTATTTTATAAATTTATTTGACAATTAAAAATAATTAATTTAACTTTGAGTTTAATTTTAAAATCATCAACAATGTCAGATACACTTACCACATCTAAAGCACTAAAAGGTGGAGAATTTTTAGTCAAAGAAAGCAATTTTCGTGAAGTATTCATTCCTGATGATTTCAACGAGGAGCAATTGATGATTAGAGAAACTGTCAGGTCATTTGTTGAACAAGATATTTGGCCATATACTGATAGGATAGAAAAGCTTGAAGAAGGTCTTATACCATCCAAGCTGGAAGCATTCGCTGACCTTGGCTTACTAGGTACCCACATGCCAGAATCGTTAGGAGGCAGCGACCTTGACTATATTTCCAATACTTTGATTGGTGAAGAAATAGGACCTTCTGGCTCATTTAGTGTCAGTTATAATGCACATACAGGTATCGGAATGTTGCCCATCTTATATTATGGTACTGAGGCTCAGAAGCAAAAATATTTACCAAGGCTCATTGCTGGCCAATTGAAAGCTAGTTATTGTCTTACTGAACCATCCAGCGGATCTGATGCTTTATCGGCCAAGGCAGTTGCTGTACTCAACCCTGAAGGCACTAACTATATCCTGAATGGTCAAAAAATGTGGATTACCAATGCTGGATTTGCAGATATATTCACAGTATTTGCCCAAGTAGATGGTGACAAGTTTACCGCCTTTATCCTTGAAAAAGGCATGGAAGGTTTTACCTTAGGTGCTGAAGAAAAAAAATTAGGTATTAAAGGCTCCTCTACTAGGATGATCTTCATGGAAAATGTAAAAGTGCCATTAGAAAATCTCTTAGGTGAAGTAGGAAAAGGGCACCTCATCGCATTCAATGTCTTGAACACTGGTAGGTTTAAACTCGGTGCATCTTGTTTGGGTGGATGTAAAGGCATCATCACTACTAGCATCAAATATGCCAACGAGCGAGAGCAATTCAAGAAACCTATTGCATCCTTTGGCGCTATACAATATAAATTGGCCGAACAGACTATTAAGACTTTTGTCACAGATTCGGCAATCTATCGTACAGCTCAATTGATAGGAAATATGGAAGCTGAGTCAAAAGCAGCAGGGCTAGACTTTGCCAAATCAAAATTGGAAGCAGCTGAGGAGTATGCCATCGAGTGCTCGATTATCAAGGTAATAGGATCAGAGACATTAGATTATGTAGTAGATGAGGCCGTTCAAATTTTTGGTGGAATGGGCTACTCTGAAGAAGGAAATATAGCAAGAGCATACAGGGACTCAAGGATCAATAGGATCTTTGAAGGAACCAACGAGATCAATAGAATGGTCATCCTCAGCACTATACTCAAGTTGGCCATGAAAGGAGACTTGGACTTGATGACACCTGGCATGGCTGTTCAAAATGAACTCATAAATGGTGCTGCTCAACCAGAAATTACTGGTTCATATTCGGCAGAACAACAAGCTGTATTTAACTTCAAAAAAATATTGATGATGTTGTTGGGTACGGCAGCTCAACAAGCTATGGGTGGAAAATTGGACTTAAAAACAGAGCAAGAAATATTGATCAATCTGTCAGATATTATTATTGAAATCTTCAATGCTGAGAGTACTTTGATGCGTATCAGGAAGATAGCAGAATACTATCCTGACAAAGACATGATAGTATATGATGCCATCATTAAAACGTATCTTCACGATGCATCTGGGAGAGTCACTAAGCACGCAACTGACGCCATTGCTTCATTTATTGATCCTGATATGCAGGCAGCATACATCAGCGGATTGAGAAAACTGACAAAGTATCCTTTGCAAAACGTTAAACAAAACAGACGCCTGATAGCTGAAACATTGATTTCATCTGGCGAATACAACCTATAATATTCCCAACAAATTATTTTCTCTTATTTTTGTTTTGTTGGTTTTTGTTTGGCCTGTTTTTGTTTTGTTGGTTTTTTTGATTATTGTTATTCTGTTGGTTTTTCGCTGGCTTTTGTGTTTTAAAGGTATTAATATTTGAATTTGGTAAGTTGTTTTTGGTGATGACTTGTATAGTGTGATCGTCATCTACAGAGAGTCTATTTCTTGATAATACAGATAAGTCAGAAATAATGATGTCATCGCTGACAAAATGCTCTTTATTCCAGGTTCTATATGACAATTTCATATAAGAAAGAATGGTCTCAACATAACCTTGTTTGACTGGACCATCTTCCATCTTCAGTGCCTTGTCAATCATGACCCTGATATTGTAACCATAATGTCTCCAGTTGAACTCATGTTGAGGGTAAGGCACTTTTTCTGGTTTGAATCTGATGTCATCTTCTGTAGGTTTTTCTCCGAAAGGATGGTCAACATCCAACTCGTAATCAGCCATTTTGAAAACGTGACGCCACAACTTTTGTTTGTATTCTAAGACATTTTTTGTTTGAGGATTCAACTGATTGATCAATTCTACGATTTCTTCAATCACAGCTTGCCTCTCTTCTTTTTTTTCTAATGTTTTGGCATATTGGATCAGTTTCTGTACAGAGCGACCATATTCTGAAAATAATAACTTGTCTCTGGTGGAATTGTATTCTAAACTTAATGTTTTTCTAAGCATGACTAAAGATTATTCGACGGTGACTGATTTGGCAAGATTTCTCGGTTGATCTACATCACAACCACGCATCACAGCTATATGATATGCTAATAACTGCAATGGAATTACTGACAACAATGGTGTCAACGGTTCTTGGTTTCTGGTATTTCTATACAATAGTCAGACATCTCTTTTATCTTGACATCTCCTTCAGTGACTATTGAGATGACAATGGCTTTTCTAGCTTTGACCTCTTGAATATTTGAAGCTACTTTGTCATAAGCAGATTTGTTGGTAGCAATGATGACAACAGGCATATTTTCGTCAATCAAAGCAATGAGTCCATGCTTCATTTCTCTTGACTGGATAACCTTCTGCGTGAATATATGATATTTCTTTGAGTTTTAGGGCTCCTTCCAACGCTACTGAAGGTATACCCTCTACTACGATACCAAGCCATTGGCTACATCTTTAATTTCGCTAGCGATGTATTTTATCTTTTCATCCTGCATAAAGGACTTTTTCGACTTTTGAGGTATGCTCTCCATAGCATAAGCCAATTGTCTGAAATAATCTTCAGAAATAGTGCCTCGCTTATGACCCAAGTTCAATGCCATCAATGTACTGTCAGTTGACTTGTAAATGCCTTGGTTGATGCTACTCCTATCTCGGGTCCAGCGTGTGTATATGATCCACAATGTGTAATTCTTGATATTGATGATCCCACCACATTGACCAAACCATAGATGAGTGCACCTTTTTCTTTGGCCAACTCCAAGGCGGCAAGTGTATCGGCAGTCTCCCCAGATTGTGAGATAGCGATGACCACATCATCTTCATTGATGATAGGATTTCTATACCTCAACTCTGATGCATACTCCACCTCTACTGGAATCCTTGCCAGCTCTTCTATCAAGTATTCTGCCACCAAGGCTGAATGCCATGATGTGCCACATGCCGCAAAGATGATCCTTTTGGCATTGATTATCCTATTGATATATTGCTGCATACCTCCAACCATCACCCAACCATCGTGTGCGTTGATACGGCCTCTCATACTTTCGCCAATGGTAGTAGGTTGTTGAAAAATTTCTTTAAGCATGAAGTGGTCATACCCTTCTTTTTCCAGTTCTTCAAGTTTAAGGTCTATTTCTTGAACCTTTGGTTGCTGTACTTCATTTTTTAGGTTGATGATTTCATAGTTGCCATTTTTGTGGATAGTTACTATTTCTTCATCATTTAGATACACTACTTTATTGGTATATTTGATAATTGGTGATGCATCTGATGCTAAAAAATATTCATCATCTCCCAATCCCAATACCATCGGGCTTGACTTTCTTGCTCCTACTATCACGTCAGGATTTTCTTTGTCAATGACCACGATAGCATAAGCACCGATGGCTTTTTCGAGCGCTCTTCTTACTGCCTCACTAAGGCTCAAATTTTCTCTACGTTGGTATTCTTCTATCAAGTGGACCAAGACTTCAGTATCTGTTTCGCTCTTGAAAGTATGACCAATCTCCAACAATGCCTTTTTAAGTGTTGAATAATTTTCAATGATGCCATTGTGTATTAAAGCCAATCTTTCATTTCCTGACAAATGTGGATGTGCATTGAGATCGTCAGGCTTGCCATGAGTAGCCCATCTGGTATGCCCAATACCTACATGACCAGTCACATCTTTTTCCTTGGCAGCAGCTTCAAGTTTAGAAACTTTACCTTTCTTTTTTACGGTTTTAATTTGGCCATTCAAGATGGAAATTCCAGCACTGTCATATCCCCTATATTCGAGTCTCTTCAGACCTTCCAGTATGATAGGATATGCTTGTTGTGTGCCAATATAGGCGACTATACCACACATAATTTTACTTATTTTTTAGTGTATAATATATTCAATTTTAAAGGATAGGTGCTATGTTTGGCACCATACAAAACCACTCTTTTGACGTTTTCAGATTCTGTCATTACATTCAAATAAATATCAGCGTCAAATCCTGAAGTTTTTATTGCTTTGATGATATGGTTAGTGATATTCATTGTGTATTTTGTGACAGTTCCTGAAGTAATAGGCTGCCCACCAAATGCATAAAGTGCTGAAATATTGTAAGCATTATCATCAATAAACACAAAATTTCCAGCATCGTTCTTTCTAGTAGCTATGATCTGTGGAGGTACTGGATAATACCCGAGGCTACTTGGTTCGCTAGCAACATAAAACTCCAATTCTGCTTTATTGATGATCACAGAGTCTAATTTATCTAAGTTTGAAAATTTGACAACAGACTTTGCTCCACCGAGGCCTTGGATAAATGTCAATGAATCTCCTAATGATTGTGTAGAAATAAAAGATTCAACAATACTTGCTTTTCTGTCATGAGTATATCGACCTATGGTAGTTGGTGCAATATAATATTCATATACTTTTTCTACCGTATCCTTTACTGTGTAGTACATAGCCAACTTATTGATAGTGCCGTAAATGGCATTATCAGACAGATTGACACCATACATAAAAGGCTGGTTATTAGTCGATTTTGATGTGATATAGATACCCTTCAAGAAATCACCAAATACAGTGTCGTTGGTAGATGCTTGTCCATTTTGGATGAGAGATTTACCAAAATCATCATTCAATCTAATCCTCAATTGAGGTGCTAATGTCACATTTTTACCAGTGAGATGATCCACTATTTTTACAGAGTCTTTAGGGCTGACCAATACAGTTTTTTGACCAATTGGGGTAGGCAAATTGCTAAATTTCTGATTGGAGTAGAATGTATCCGTACTACTGATGACTTCGTCTAGTTGATATATATTGATATCCTGAACAGCACGAGTATTGCCATAGGTTCCTGTTGTGTCATACTGCATCACCAAAACCAAAGAATCGAATCTAAGATTGGTTTCATTTTGATAATTTGGCTTTGTAGCTTTCATCAAAAATTTGAGGTAAAGTTCTGCATTGACCTTACCAAAAACAAGGTCATCAAGTTCGCCCAATAAGTATGTTTTTGAATCTATCTTAGGATGGTGAGTTCCAACAGAGTCACCTGCAATGGTGATGGTGGATAGCTTGGTGGTACCAGTAGAACCAATTACCAATTTTTCGTTCTCTAAAAAATCTCCTCCTACAAGAATAGGGTCTTGGCAGCTACTCACCGACAATACAATAATAAGGAAGATCCAAATTTGCCAATTTAATGGTCTCATGGGGATATTATTCTTTTTCTTCATCCAAAATGGCTTTATAAAAATCAATGGTTTTTTGTGCTGAATCTTCAATTTCATCGCCACAAACTGCGATTGCCTTTTGATATTCATCACCATAATGATTAACGAGTTCATGCATTGATTCGCTTCCTGAATATATGCCATCCGAAAATAAAATTGCACCCAGGTCTAAATTGATGCCTCCGTCTTGCTCAAATGCGACTAAATCGCTCTTGTCTAAGTCATTGATAGCGGCAATACTCAAAAATCTCTGATCAAACGATTGACTCAACTCATTATTGTACATCGAGTAAATAATTTTGGCATCTGCAAAGACCGGATCATTTTTATATGCTTTTTTCATATATAATGGGATAAGACTCGTGATTTGACCATGCAAATGTACTATATCTGGCGCCCAACCAAATTTTTTGACAGTCTCCATGACACCTTTGCAAAAGAAAACCAATCTTTCTTGGTTATCATTAAAAGGCACATTTTCTTCGTCGGTAAATACTGATTTTCTTTTAAAAAATTCTTCGTTGTCCAAAAAATAAACTTGCAATCTTGCTCCTGGCAGTGATGCTACCTTTATGATCAATGGATAATCTTCGTCATCTACTATGATGTTCATACCTGAAAGTCTCACCACTTCATGTAGTCTGTGTCTTCTCTCATTAATGATTCCAAATTTTGGCATTAAAACCCTTAGTTCAAAACCTTCATTGGCCGAATAATGCAAGATTCTCCTTGCTAAGTCTGATAAAAAGGAAATTTCTGTATAAGGATTTAACTCCTGGGTAACGAATAGAACTTTCTTTTTACTCATGATATCATTGATATTATAGATTGAAGATTTTAAAAATGCGTGCAAAGATAATACAAATTTTTTGATAAACTCAAAATATAAGTTGATGAATATTAAAATAAGCTGAAAATCAATGACATATCATAGCCTTTTTATATTTTTAGATTAAACGTATGGTAGTTTCAAAGCTTGTTTCTATCAATTTACTAAAAATATTTTATCCATTTTTTATTAATCTTCTCAGACGATAATTTTATATAGCTTTGCAAAAATTTTTTACCCAGTATGGAGGCGCAAATCAATCTAAAATATCCACCTTATATAACTGACAATTTTACTGTGTTTGGTATTTTAATGTTAGTTTTGGCTGTAGTTTTTTACACATCATCTAGTGACCGTATATTTTGGAAAAAGTTTTACTCCATAGTCCCATCACTTTTGCTTTGTTATCTACTGCCATCTATCCTGAGTTCTATAAATTTTATATCACCTGAGTGGAACACTATAGATACAAAAGGTAATTTTATTATGGATGCAGAAATGAAACCAATTACAGAAAAACTATCATTGTATTATGTCTCAAGTAGGCTTTTGTTGCCTGCAGCATTGATTTTACTCACATTGAGTATAGATATGAAAGCCCTTTTTAGTCTTGGCAATAAAGCGATTATTATGTTTTTGGCAGGTACAATCGGAGTGATCTTAGGTGGACCCATCGCAGTTTTTGTGGTTTCGAGCTTTGCACCAGAAGTAGTAGGTGGTGTAGGATATGATGCGGCTTGGAGAGGATTATCTACTATTGCAGGCAGTTGGATTGGTGGTGGTGCCAATCAAACTGCGATGTTAGAAATCTTTCATTATAACCAAGCAAAATTTGGGTCGATGGTATTGGTAGATATTATAGTGGCCAATATTTGGATGGCTGTAATACTTTATGGTATCGGTAATAAAGAAAAAATCGATTATTGGCTCAAAGCAGATAATACAGCCATTGAATCTTTAAAAATCAAAGTGACTCAATATACTGAGTCTGTGAGCCGAATGCCATCGGTCAAAGATTACATGATTTTGCTTGGCATTGTGTTTGGGGCAGTTGGTTTTTCTCATTGGTGTAGTAATACAATTCCTACTGTGCTCATCAATATTTTTCCATCTGTAGGTGACAAATCTGGTATGTTAAGTACATTTTCAGATAGTTTTTTTTGGATGGTAACAGTTGCCACGATCATTGGTGTCATTCTTTCATTTACATCTGTAAAAAAATATGAAGGCATCGGTGCAAGCAAGATTGGAAGTGTTTTGATCTACATTTTGGTGGCTACCATTGGTATGAAAATGGATTTGAATTCAATAATAAATAACCCAGGACTGTTATTGGTAGGATTGATATGGATGGCGATCCATGCTCTTGTCCTTATCATAGTGGCCAAGATCATCAAGGCACCATATTTTTATTTTGCAGTAGGAAGTCAAGCCAACATTGGTGGTGCTGCTTCGGCTCCTATTGTAGCTTCTGCATTTCACACATCATTAGCAAGTGTTGGTGTACTTTTGGCCATATTTGGATATATCATTGGCACCTATGGAGCTATTTTGAGTGCCATGATGATGGAAGCCATTGCTCCAAAATAAAAAAAGCCGGAATCTTATCCAGCTTTCTTTATTTTTGAATTGTACTTTTTTACAAAGAATAGGACAATCCTAACACATAGAACGTTTGCAATCCGTTTTTATCACCCAATAATATCCCTTCTTGAGGGCTAAATCTCATAGAGTGGGTTAATCCAACTCCAATACCTTTTAGGATGTTAAATTTGAAACTATTGGTCCACGTACCATTGTGCAAAGAAGGATCAGCACTTTTATAACTGAAAAATCCTGAAAGTTGTGAATCCCATTTAACACCTTTTACAATTTCTGTGTTGTATTGACCTAAAATTTTGCAACCCAAAGAAGGAGTAAACTTGTCATTATCGTCAGAAAACACAATGTTATAGTTCAAAGGATGGAAGACAAACAATAGGTTTTTAAGTGGTGTATAGGTAACTCCTACTCCAAGGTCTAAGTAGCCAGGATTGTTGAAGTTTTCAATCACTGAAGTTCTATATTCACCCAAAGCTGATGCGGCCAATTTTGAAGAGAGTTTATATCCAAAAAGAGAATTCAAATTCAAAACATCTGTTACTGGCTGATATTTAGGAGTAGGTAGGTTTAATTCCTTCTCATTTCCCAATTTTAATTTTTGTAAAGCAAGGGTCAACTTAATGGAAGAATTCCAAAAGTACTTGTCATGAAGCTTATTAGCAAATGCACCGAAATCTCCAGCCAAAAGAGTAGATGAAGAATTTCTTAAATCTTTAGATGGATCTGTCAAATTTGCTGCAGAAAACCAGTTTGATCTACCGGTAAATGTTACTCCCAACAAGCCAAAAGCTCCTTTGTACCATCCAGGGAAAGTAGCTATTTTAGCATTGACAGCTTCGATTTCTGCTTTAATAGCATCTGCTTGTGCTACTACAGGAGTTGCTTTAGCTTCGAGATTGGCTTTTTGCACCTTAAGTTCATCAAGTGTTTGAGCATTGACCAAAGTGAAAGAAACCAATAAAAATAATAAAGTTAAAATGTTTCTCATAAAAGATTAATTATTAAAATGTGGTTAAAAAAAATTATTTGTGATGTATCTCAATATTGTCTTTTAATATTTTGTTGAGTGGGATGATGACATCTTTTTGTCCAACATCAATGGTAACCGAAGATTTGTCCACATTTGAGATGATACCTGTTACTCCATTTAGAGTCACCTTGTCACCAATATTGAGCTTATCATTGGTATAATATGAAGCCAAAAAGCTTGCCACCAAATCACGGGAAGCAAATCCATAACCTATTGAAAATGCCAAAACTCCTCCAGCAATAATGATAGAAATGTTTTGAGCAAAAAATTCAGTATTGATCTGTGCCTGAGAGAGAGCTACGATGATGACATTGATGAATACAAAATAAAATACAAACGATCCTATGATATTGGCAGATGGCATGCCCATAGATTTGCAAGTAGTGGTGACCACTTTTTTGAGTGTATCACCTAGCAAAAGACCTGCCAAAAGAATTACAAAAGCTGCTATAAGATTGGGGGCAAATTTTATGAGATCTTGGATCAAATCGGCTAAAACTGGCATATCTAAGACACCGACTGCTGTCATAATGAAAATCAACATCATCATGTAATAGGTAAGTTTTCCAGCTATTTCGCTCAGTTTTATTTCAAGATTGTTGCTGGCCAATATATCTATTTCGTTGATTTTTTGACCAAATTTATCCACATTGGACTTGATGAGGGCTTTGGTGATTATTTTTTTTACAATTTTTGATACAATGATTCCTATGACTAGGATGATGATGGCAGTCACAAATTTGGGTATAGCTGAGATCATACCCATTAGCATATCTGTGATGGCTTTCTGGATGTCTTGGCTAAACATTAGCGTGAATAAATTCATATCATAAAGTTTATTTATTAGGATATTTATTTTGTTTTTTGTCGTCTTGGCTAGGGATAGTCAAATCAAAAGATTTTAACACGCTTCCTGCATTCGGCAGGTACAACTGGATGAGTTCGCTTATGAAGCCAAATAAATTTATATTGGCGCTAATATTTTTTTTGGTAATACTACTGCCGTTGCCCCGTTCCTTAATTTGTAGTGCTTCCAATTCTTTAAAACTATTCTTGTTCATCTTCTTATTTTAATAACCTGACATTGCAAAAAAAACTAACTGTAGGACTCTTGATAAATTTTTAGAAATCTCTCTTTTGCCCTTAGTATTTTCATTTTTACAGCACTTTCGGTCTTATCCATCATATCACATATTTCTTTGATAGATAGGTCATCTTGATATTTCATCATAAGAATGCTCTTATCTTCTACATTCATAAGACCCAATACTTCTTTGAGCCTATAGACGTTGGTCTCCATGATTTCAGCATCCATCATGCCATCATCTTCGATATCAATTTTGGTATTTTCCTCGAGGGAGATAATAATTTCTTTTTTACCCTTTCTGATGATGTCGATACAAAAATTATATGTCACCGAATACAGCCATGTTGAAAATTTAGATTTTCCACTAAATTTTGATAAATTTAGTATCACTTTCACAAAAATCTCTTGAGTGGCATCTTCAGCAAGTTCACTTTCTTTGAGCATAGATATACATTTGGCATACACTTTATTAGTATATCTATCATACAGCAAATTGAAGTAATTTACGTTTTGCGTCAGAAGATATTGCTCAAGAGCCTCTTCATCACTCATCGTTTTATACGACGAATGGGTTATTATGGGATTAAGAAGGTTAATTATCAAAATAAAACCATATTTAGTTTTAAAAGGATACTTATTCGCTGTTGACGAAAAAATTTTAAAAAGTCTCGCAAATGTAATTTAAAATGTCAAAAATTTATGTCAATTTTTAGAGATGCCAGCAAAATAAGGCAAATTGTTAAGTATTTTACTTTCTCAGCATTGCTGTTAAGGTTGTGTTAAAAGTGAATAGTGCTAAAATCCAAAATATTTTTCAAACGTTTACTTCTAAATTTCTTACAAAAATGAAGTCTTTCGTTTCATATATTTTGGCAGGTTCAGCTGGTGGATTGCTGGTATTAGGGAGTTTTTTTGTAATGATGCCCAAAGATAAATTGGATCACAACGCCACGATGATTGAAAATAATGCAAATCCACTACCTACTTTTGCATCACATCATTCGTCTCAATTTAGCACAATGCCAGGTGATTTTGTTTTGAGTGCAAAAAAATCTACAGGCTCTGTCGTACATATTTATGCTGAAGAGAGCGAAGATCTGATCATGAAACGCAGAAATGACAGAAGATCTGATCCATTTGCAGATTTTTTTGGTCTAAATGATTTTTTTGGAGGTAGCAATTTTTATGCACCAAAAAATGGTAGTGGCTCTGGTGTTATTTATTCAACTGATGGATACATCATTACTAATAACCATGTAGTGGGTTTTGCAGATAAGATCACTGTGACCGACCATGAAGGTAAAAAATACAATGCCAAGAAAATAGGAACAGATGAATCAACTGATTTGGCTGTTATCAAGGTAGAAGGTGTAAAAAGTTTTACCCCAATGAGCATTGGCGATTCTGAAAAGGTAAATGTTGGCGAATGGGTATTAGCAGTGGGCAATCCATTTGGTTATCTCACATCTACAGTTACTGCAGGTATTGTCAGCGCAAAAGGTAGGTCTTTAGACATCATCCAAAATGATAAGAAGATAGAAGAATTTATCCAGACGGACGCAGCCATCAATCCAGGAAATAGTGGTGGCGCATTGGTCAACCTACAAGGCGAACTGATAGGCATCAATACCGCCATAGCTACGCCAACAGGTGTGTTTGCAGGATACTCATTTGCGATACCTACCAAAATAGTAAAAAAAGTGGTCACTGATATCATTGAGAAAGGTGGCAATATAGAGCGTACCAATCTAGGTGTAGGCGGATATGATGTCAATGACGAGCTGGTAAAGGAACTTAAATTGGAATTGAAAAACAATAAAGGATTTTATATCGAAGCAGTAGATAAGGGTAGTGCCGCTCAAATGGGTGGATTGCTTCCAGGTGATGTCATTGTTGCTATCAACAATAATGCTGTCAATGACTATGATGATATAGAAAAGCACATGAAATACAATAAAGTAGGTGATAAAGTCAATATCCGAGTCAATAGGAATGGTAAAGAAATGACTGTTCCTATTCAACTCAGGAAGACATTTTAAAAATATACGTGAGTTTTAAGTTTTTTGTTGGTTAAATAAAAGTTGGTTTTTCGTTTTGTTTTGATTCGTCTGCTCTATCCAAAAAAGAGCAGACGTTTTTTTTATACTTGAATAGATCTTAGGGCACAAAAACCAATTGAAAAGGCAAATTTTAATCAAAAAAATATCTTCCCATTCCACCAATTTTTTTCGATAATGGCATTGTTTTTAGCATAAAAATTGAGTCCAATTTCGTTCCAGTCCAAGACTTGCCATTTAGTCATAGTAGCACCCAAGCGTTTGGCTTCTGCTAGATAGGCATCAAACAATTTTTGGCCTAAGCCATCTTTTCGATACGAAGGCTGGACATAAAAATCTTCTAAGTACAAGCATTTGCCTTTCCACGTCGAAAAAGTCATATAGTACAAGGCGATGCCAATGATTTGATCATCATAGACAGCTACAAAAGCGTCGATTAATGATTGTTCAAATGCAGCTTCGTATTCTTGGATGGTTACTGTAAGAGCTTCTGGCTCTTTTTCAAAAACAGCCAGTTCATACACCAACCCGTATATCGCAGCTATATCCTCCTTCTCGGCTTTTTTTATGGTATAATCCATGTTGTCTTGTCTAGATTTTGTCCATCAAAAAATTCATGACCATACCTACTCTTGATGTACGTGATTTTGTATAAAAAGTGGCAATCATATTTGATTATTTTCACTTTTACCGTTCATCTATTTGACTACACTAAAGCTTTTACTGTGCAATGTGTCACCATGATATATCAAAACAGCTTGATAAAGCCCACTTTCAAGTCCACTAACAGAAAACGATATTTGACCATAAGCATTCAGTGGTCTTTGAATCACCATGCTACCATTTGCTGCAAATATTTGAATCATCATATCATTTGCATACTGCATATCCTCACTTTGAAGTGTAATAGTCATCATTTCAGATGTTGGATTTGGAGCCAACATCATTTCTGAAAAACCAATTCTTTTGATAAAGACGACAGGACTTAATTGCTTTTTCCCATCATGATCTACTGATTCAACTTTGTAATAAGTAAATGGATTGAAAATGTCGTCATCAAGATACTCATAACTTGATTCTACTTCGCTTGTATTAGCTGAAACTTGGCCGCATCCGACCCAATCTTGTAGTCCTGTTTTAGATTTATAAACCTTAAAATGTCGAACATTGATTTGTGATGCGACCTGCCAAGTGATTAAATTACTTTTTTCTAAAGCCACACCATCGATGTTTTTCCAAGTGACGGGCAGCACACGATACGAAATGCCAGCATCTATATTTTGTGAAATTTGACAAGAATGAATGTTCAAAAGATTGGTGGTACCAAACCCATTGGCACCAGTTACATCTGAATCCACTGCGGTAGCACCAGCAAAAGGAATAGTGAAATCTAATGATGAACCAGTGACAAATTTAATAAAATACTGACCTGGTCTGATGACATCAAATGAACAAGCGCCATTGGAATCGGTGTAAGTACTGCTTACAACAGTACCATCAACGTTGCACAAATGCACTGAAACGCCTTCCAATATTTCCTCTGATGCTTCGTGGATTCCATTTTGATTGTAATCAATCCATATAAGGCTGCTGACTTTGCCTGGACAGAAAAACCCATTGTTTAGATCACAATAACTATCTCCACTAAGTGCTGTAAATTTATCGGTAATGAGTTTTGACGATGACGGATAAAAATGATTATAATTGGATGTTATGGTATTAGCAAATGGTATGCCTGGCATCAAGTCTGACAAACTACTTTCTTCGATCTCAACAAAGTAATTGCCAGGTGGTACACAAAATTGATAATACCCATCAGCGCTTGAGTATGCTGGATGGTGAGCAGTAAGAGTCGATTGATAAAGAATAGTGTCTCCACCATTTACTTTCCAAAGATTGACTACCAAACCATTTATACCGTTTTCATACGTGTCTAATGTATCGCTTATATTGAGATCATCATATATTGTACCACAAAATTTTATACATCTATATAAGCCCGCGTCAATATCAAAATTGTGTACTGTCGGTGAAAGGTTAAAACTGCTACTTGTAAAACTACCATTTGAGTCATTAATATCACTATTGACACTTTGGTCAAAAGTCTGGTAAATAGTTTTGACATACTCATTTCCAGCAGTCACCTTGATGTAATAAGTACCTGGCAATATGTTTTGAAATATGTAAACTCCTAAAGCATTGGTGACCGTAGTACCTATTAAAAGATGGGTACCACTTTCAAATAATTCGACTGTGACATTGGCTATGCCAGGTTCGCCCACGTCTTGCCAGCCATTTCCGTTCATATCTTCCCATACTTTGTCACCAATGACTCCAAGCACTGCCAATCCAGCGCCTACATCGATGTCTCCATCATTGATCTCAATACATTCAGAAAATCCTGAATCCAATATTTGATTATAAGTATCATCACTCACAATAGTAAATGAATACGGCCCAACGATACCTGTAGTATTGACAAAAAGACGGTATGTGTCATTATCAACATTTTCAAACTGAAAAAATCCACCAGCATCGGTTAATATTGCATTGACGTATTGACCCGTACAAGTGAAAAGAAATACAGGTACATTGGCAAACGTTGATTCGCTTTCATCAAATCTTCCATTTACATTTTCATCTTCCCATACATAACCATAGATGGTGCCGCTTGCTGTGAGACTATTGTTTGCACAAAAAAGAAATGCAAAATTGACAATAAAGAATACATACAAGTATTTCATATTTATCGGGTTTTGGTTTAAAAAAGGTTTAAAATAAATGACGGGATTTACCTATTTTAGATAGCAAATTTACTCTTTAATCAACTACCTAACTACTTTGAGCAGGGTTAAAAATGGGTTAGTTTTTATATTTTTTTTACAATAATGTATTGTAAATTAATTAATTACAATCTTATTAGACATAAATTTTATATTTATAATCCTGATGTATAAGCCTTGATAAACAAAGTCAAAACAGTTATTATAAATTTTTGTAAAATAATTTTATATATTAAAAATTTAAAAATGGAGTCAATTCAAATTTAATTTATTGGTACTTACCTTACTTTTTTCGATCAATTTACAGACCTTTGTAGTTTCAAAAAATGCTCAATTTTTAAAGAATGATCCGTTTCTTCAATAAAAACTCAACTGTTTTTGCTGTAAGGTCAAGTACAGAAATGGCAAATGATGACTTGACAAAGCTGATTTGGCTATTTGACGATGCATATTTGGTTGATGGCCAAGATTTAAGTGGAAATTTCGTAGGCCCACGAGCATCAATGGTGACACCTTGGAGTACTAATGCTGTAGAAATTGTGGAAAATATGGGGATTCAAAATATTGATAGAATTGAAGTTTTTGAAAGTCTCAGCGATGATATTCAATTTGACCCAATGCTCTTTCAAAAATATGATGGATTGGATCAAAACATTTTCTCTTCGCAAATCACACCCGAACCAACTCTAAACATCGATGATATAAATTTATACAATATCCAAGAAGGATTATCACTAAGTGTTGATGAAGTCGAATATTTGGAAAATCTTTCGTTAAAACTTCAAAGAAAACTGACAGATTCTGAAGTATTTGGTTTTTCGCAAGTCAACTCAGAGCATTGCAGGCACAAGATTTTTAATGGTACATTTATCATTGATGGTGTAGAGAAGCCGCATAGCCTTTTTGCAATGATCAAAAACACATCCAAAATTAATCCAAATACGATAATATCTGCATATAAGGATAATGTGGCTTTTGTATCTGGACCTGATGTGCTACAATTTGCACCTGAAGTAGGAGATAAACCATCGTATTATAACAAAAAACCATTTGCATCAGTTTTGTCACTAAAAGCAGAAACGCATAATTTTCCCACTACGGTAGAGCCTTTTAATGGCGCAGCTACAGGTTCAGGTGGTGAAATAAGAGACAGGCTGGCTGGTGGGCAAGGATCTATACCTTTGGCAGGTACAGCGGTATATATGACGGCATATCCGAGACTTGCAGATGATAAAGAATGGGAAAAGTCTGTTCCGCAGCGACCTTGGCTATATCAAACTCCCAAAGATATTCTCATCAAAGCATCCAATGGAGCATCTGATTTTGGCAACAAATTTGGTCAACCACTCAGTGCTGGCTCTCTTTTTACTTTTGAACACATTGATGATTCAAAAATTTATGGATATGACAAGGTTATCATGCTGGCAGGTGGCATTGGGTATGGCAAATTGTCACAAGCGCAAAAGCAAACTCCACAACTTGGCGATGAGGTAGTAATACTGGGAGGCGACAATTATAGGATTGGAATGGGAGGAGCAGCTGTTTCATCAGCAGATACCGGTGCTTTGGGTACAGGTATTGAACTCAATGCTATCCAGAGATCCAATCCCGAAATGCAAAAAAGAGTAGCCAACGCGATACGTGCGCTGGTAGAATGTGACAATAATCCAATAGTATCTATCCATGACCACGGCGCTGGAGGACATTTAAACTGTCTGTCAGAACTTGTTGAAGCCACAGGAGGCATAATCGATATAGACGCCTTGCCCATAGGAGACCCAACACTATCTGCCAAAGAACTCATTGGCAATGAATCACAAGAAAGAATGGGCTTGGTCATTAGCCCCAAAGACATAGATTTTGTACAAGCTATCGCTGATCGTGAGAAGGCACCATTTTATAAAGTAGGTACCATAACATCAGATCATAAGTTTGTATTTTTTTCTCCCAAGACTGGACAAAAGCCCATTGATTTAGCTATAGATGATATGTTTGGCTCCAGTCCTAAGATGATAATTTCAGATAATACAGTATCAAAGCAGTATCCTGATATAGTTTATGATCAGCTCCTTGTCGAAAAATACCTCCACCAAGTGTTACAATTAGAAGCTGTAGCTTGCAAAGATTGGTTGACCAACAAAGTGGACAGATGTGTTGGTGGTCGTGTCGTCAAACAACAATGTACAGGTCCATTACAATTACCATTGAACAATTGTGGCGTGATGGCTTTGGACTTTGATGGACATCAAGGAATTGCTACCTCGATTGGACACTCACCAGTGAGCACTCTTATCAATCCAAGTGCCTCGAGTAGGAATAGTATTGGTGAAGCATTGACAAATATAGTTTGGGCACCTCTTAAAGATGGTTTAAAGAGTGTCAGTCTTTCGGCCAATTGGATGTGGGCATCAAAAAATCAAGGAGAAGACGCCAAATTGTACCAAGCTGTAGAGTCTTGTTCACAATTTGCTATAGATTTGGGCATTAATATTCCCACAGGTAAAGACTCTTTGTCCATGAAACAAAAATATATAGATAGAGATGTGGTCGCTCCTGGCACAGTCATCATCAGTGCCGCTGCACATTGCGATGACATCAGACTGGTGATAGAACCAACCTTAAAGAATAATGGGGGAAAAATCTATTATCTAAATTTATCTGGCATGAGTTTACAATTGGGAGGCTCATCATTGGCGCAAGTAGTAAGCCAAATCGGAAACGCTGTACCAGACATTACAGACCCTTTCTTATTTCACCAAGGCTTTGAAGCTATCCAACATTTGGTCAAAAACAGAATGATTGTAGCAGGACATGATATTGGTAATGGAGGTCTTATCACTACGCTTTTGGAAATGACTTTTGCTGATGACCAAGCTGGAGCCTCTGTAGATTTGACATCATTGGGCGAGAGTGATATCATAAAGTTATTTTTCTCTGAGAATGTCGGAGTAGTTTTCCAAGCAAAAGGTGGCTTAGAATCAGAAATTGAACAGCTGTTTGAAAACCTGAACTTGAAGTGCCATGCCATAGGCCATTACCAAGCAGGTGGGAACTTTACCTTAGTCAATGGAACTAATAGCTTTGAATTTGACATCGTTACGCTCAGAGATATTTGGTACAAGACGTCATATTTGCTTGATAGATTTCAATCTGGATCACAAAAGGCATTAGAGAGGTTTAATCATTACAAAGTTCAACCACTAAAATACAAATTTCCTAATCATTTCACTGGTGATCTACCAAAAATTTCAAACCAGACCAGAATAAAGGCTGCCGTCATCCGCGAAAAAGGTAGCAATTCAGAAAGAGAGTTGGCTCATGCTATGTATTTGGCTGGATTTGATGTCAAAGATGTACACATGACAGACCTAATAAGTGGTAGAGAGACTTTGGAAGATATACAATTTATTGGAGCTGTTGGTGGATTTTCAAATTCTGATGTTTTAGGGTCAGCAAAAGGTTGGGCTGGTTCATTCAAATACAATGAGAAGGCAAAACAATCTTTAAGCAAATTTTTTGAAAGGACTGATACTCTTTCGGTTGGTATTTGTAATGGTTGTCAATTATTTATTGAATTAGGACTCATTTATCCCGAACACAACGCTAAGCCATCAATGAAGCACAATGACTCTTTGAAACACGAGAGTGCATTCACCTCTGTGACCATTGAGGATAATAAGTCTATCATGATGTCTTCGCTCTCAGGCTCCACTTTGGGTGTTTGGATATCACATGGCGAAGGCAAATTTTCACTACCTGAATCAGAAAGCGAATACCATATTGTTGGAAAATATGGGTACTCTGAATATCCAGCTAATCCAAACGGAAGCGATTATAACACGGCTATGATGTCCAGCCACGATGGTCGTCATTTAGTCATGATGCCGCATATAGAGAGATCAATCTTCCAATGGAACTGGGCTTATTACCTTGATGACAGACAAGATGCTGCATCTCCTTGGTTGGAGGCGTTTACTAACGCTAGAAAATGGTTGGAAAAATTATAGAATCGTGTCCACCATTTGTGCAGTGAGTGCGTCAATGATGTAAGATCCATTTGTTGGGTCAGACACTTTGGTAAGAAGATTTTCTTCTTTAAAAATATGATGAATATTCATGCACAGTCGGGCTAGTTCGGCATTTTTATCATTAAATCCACACACAAAATTTGCCATACCAAGGTATGCAGACATCATCAAGTAATTGGCTATAATCAATGGATGCACTTCATTTTGATCACTAATAAATTCAGGTAATGTGCTGATGATAATCAAATCTTCAGGCTGCAAATCATTATTTTGCCAAATTGACCTTATAGCTTTCAATTCGGCAATCTGAGCCAGAAAATCATTTTTCATTTCCATAATAATGACAGTTTTTTCATCTTTATTATGTGTTGAAGAAAATGATTTAAATAGTTTGAGCCTATTATTAAAGCTATGCTCGACATTCAGTTTAATCGCTTCATTATCTAACAATACTATTGAACGAGCCGTTGGATTATCAAGTTTGTACTTTTCCCAACTGGTTTTCACAATATTTTTATTGCCTTCTATTAACAAAAACACATCAATCATTTCAATATAGATTTCATTGAATAAGACTGAAAAATCAGTAGCATCAGTTATTGTAAAAATCAAAGCAGATACGCCATAGTTTAAGAATTTTTTTGCTTGAGCATTTGATTTTGAAGCATCAAGTGATTGAATATGAATACAAGATTTTGGAAGTGCTATCGCTGAAATTGGATTTTGCTTTGCAACAGAAATAACAAAAGGATCTACATAATAGTCACCTTCCACATCATATACAAAATCTGCTACTGATTTTTTACCCTTTAGGTCACTTTCCACCTTAGATTTCCATTCTGCTTCCGTAACTTTGCTAAACGTATCCCAATTCAACATTGAATTTTGATTTTGATGACTGCAAATTTACTTGATTTTATTAAATTCACACAAAATATAAATAAAGTAGATCAACCATTAGGTAGCTATTTTGTTAATGAGTAAAACAATCTATCATGGAAGCCGTAAAGAGTCCTGTTATGCTTTATACAGAGCAAACACCCAATCCTGAAACACTCAAATTTGTTACCAATAAAATGCTGTACAGAGGTACTGCTGACTTTAAAGAGGAAGCTTTTGCCAATGAATGGTCTGAATTAGCTTCAGCTTTGTTCAAATTTCCTTATGTCAAAGGTGTATATATTTGCAACAACTTTGTAACGATCACTAAGGAATTCAATTATAGTTGGGAGGATATTATGCTCAATATCAAAGAATTTTTGAAGTCTTACGTCTCCGAAGAAAAATCCATCATCAACGATGGATTTGAAGATGCAATGGCGGCTATGCAAGTAAAAGCTGATGAGCAAAAATACTCTGGTGATGAGTCTGAGATAGTTAAAAAAATACGTGAACTCATCGATACTTATGTCAAACCTGCAGTAGAGAGTGATGGTGGTAATATCGAATTCAAATCATATCATGATGGAATAGTGACAGTAGTACTTCAAGGTGCTTGTAGTGGTTGTCCATCTTCGACAGTGACCTTAAAATCAGGCATCGAAGGTATGCTCAAGAGAATGGTGCCTGAAGTACAGGAAGTAGTTTCGGAGATGGGATAAAAAGATCCCTTCTTCTCACTTACCCTTGATCCTATCCAAGCCTGAGTTTGCTTTTTGATGAAGGCTGGTACTATATCCTGAAGGCTCCAAATTGAGACATTTTTCAAAATATTGTCGCGCTTTTACATACTTTTTTTGTTGTTCATAAATGAGGGCAGCGTTGAGAGCGGCGCTGCATCCGTAGTATTGGTCTGGATCACCTTTGACTAAGGTAAGATCATAATATTCAAGTGCATCTTTGTAGTTTTGAAGTGCATCAGTCACACGGCCCAATCTATAGTAGTACTCGCCATCATTGACCTTATAGACAAATTCTTTGCTATGCAGTATTAAGAGATTTTGTGCCTTGGTATAATATCCACCATCATAGAGTATCCTAGCTTTCAGCAAGATAGTATTGGGAAGCGTAGTATTTTTAGCTTCTTTTTGCGCTTGGATGTCTTCATCAATGAGGGCTTTACCTTTCTCGACACAATTTCGCATGTACTTTTTGTATAACGCTACATCATCATAGATGACTAACTGACACCAAGCCAATTTTTGCCATGCTTCTTTGATATAATGTTGACCCTGAAAATGATTGAGAAATTTCAATATATGAATACTTGCATCTTTCTCCAATTTGTATAGCTTGTATTTTCCATATACAAAATCCAAGTAGTAGAAAGGTAAATACTCATTGCCTTTGGGCCTTTCGTCCAGAATTTTGATTGCTAAATCATTTCTACCTGTCTTATGTGCCATGGTAGATTTTAAGAAAGCTACTAGTATATTCTTTTTATGATCGAGCTTGTAGGTATCGTAAAGGCGAAATGCTTCTTCTTTTTTATTGTTAGAATAAAATAGAATGTAGCTATAGATGGCCACAATTTCATTTTTGAAGATGCTGTTTTCAGCATTTGCCTTTGCGACCAAAGTGCTGATCTCTTTTGTACCCAAAGCTACCGAGCCCTTGATGCCCATCAGTTTTCGTACCCATGAAGGCACGCTCTCTGCCAGAGCGTGGATGATACTTAGACTCTTATTATTTTCCATAAAACCTGGGAAAGCTGCTTTATTTTCTTCCAACAGTTTATATGCTTGATACACATCTTTGGCGGCGCTTATCTTATCGTCAAATTTCAATTTGATAGTAGCCCATTGTAAGATGATTTCTGCCTGACAAAACCTATAATATGGAGAATTAGTATCTGATTCCTTGATTTTTTTTAATCTATAATCTCTGTTTTTGAGCAATGACTTGTATAGTTTTGCATCTTCTTGAATAAAAAGTGTGAAGAAATCTATATAGTTTTCGATATAGTGAGCCATTGCATTTTTAGGATCAGTCAGCTTTATATGATTGACCTTGTGGAGGCCAGCAACCATCTTCAACTCAGTAATATCCTTGTAAGCACTGATGATTTCGTCATTCATGATGAGTTTGCCTTGCCCAAACTGGTAAATGGGCATACAAAATATCAAGGCTAATACAACGTATAATTTACTCATTGTTTCAAAAAAAAAGAAAGTCCCAGATGACATCTCATTTGGGACTTTATATTTTTATCAAATGAAGGAAGCAAAGCTTATTGCTCTGAAGCCAAAATAGAATCATCTATCAATACACGACCACAGTGTTCGCAAGCGATGATTTTTTTCATCACACCGATTTCGATTTGTAATTGTGGTGGAATTCTGTTGAAACATCCGCCACAAGCACCTCTTGACACAGTCACTACTGCGAGGCCATTTCGGTAAGTTTTTCTAATTTTGTCATAAGATACAAGCAATCTTTCGTCAATATCTTTTCTGGCTTTATCAGACTCTTTGACCAATTTGGTCTCTTCTTTTTCTGTTTTTTCTATGATTTTTTGAAGTTCAACTTTTTTAGAATCAACATCTTTATTGCGCTGTGTCAATTTTGTATTGATAGCGTCCAAAGATTCTGCTTTTGTTTCTCTTGCCGCATTAGCTTCTCTTATTTTCTTTTGCGAAAGTTGGATTTCCAATCTCTGCAATTCAATTTCTTTGGTCAATGCATCAAACTCTCTGTTGTTCTTCACATTGTCAAGTTGTTTTTCGTACTTGACGATGAGGCCTTCAGATTCTTTAATATTATTGTTATGTCGAGCTATTTCGTGATCAATCTCAGCAACAGAAGACTCCAATTTTCTCAATCTAGTTTTGAGTCCTGTGATTTCGTCCTCCAGATCACTTACTTCCATAGGCAATTCGCCTTTAAGAATGGCAATTTCACCCATTTTTGAGTCTATCTGTTGAAGAGCATAAAGTGCCTTCAATTTTTCTGCTATGCTTTGTTCTTTTACCGCTGCCATAGGTATTTTTTAAAAATATTTTATTGGATTTGTAACGATTTTAGTGTAATGGGTTGCAAAGGTACTAAAATTATTCATAATCAATGTATAAAGTAAATCAATTGTGTATTTTTCGCTTTCGTAGTGGCCAATATCCGCAATAATAATTTGATCATCTGCATCAAAATATTCATGATATTTATAATCTGCTGTGATAAAAATATCTGCCGAATGTCGCTTGGCTGCTGAGAGCAAAAAGCCACCTGATCCACCACATACAGCCACTTTTTGGATAGTGTCTCTGCATAAATTTGTATGTTTGATGACTTGAAGTTCCATGCTTTGTTTAAGATGTTCCAAAAACTTGTGTGTAGATAATGCTGTAGTCAACTCACCAACCATGCCAGCGCCAACAGGATATTGAAGGTGAGTAACATCGGGTTTGATTGAGAGAATTTGCAAATTTATTAAGCCTAACTTATTGCAAATCACCGTATTAACACCATCAATAAAAACATTGTCCAAATTAGTATGAATGGCAAATATAGCTATATCGTGTTTTATAGCTTTGATAATGGTGCGCTCAACATAATTATTGCCATTGAATCTCTTGAGCCCTCTGAATACTATAGGATGATGGGCCACAATCACATTGCAACCTAAAACAATGGCTTCATCCACTATGCTCTCTATTGCATCTAAACATACCAATACACCAGAAATGGTCATTTCTTCATGGCCTGTGATAAGACCTGCATTATCATAATCTTCCTGCAGGTGTGAAGGCGCAATGGCGTGGAGAAAATTTATTAAATCTACTAATTTCATACTTTACTTAATCAAATATTGAGCCAGAGATTACTCTTTTTTATCCAAAAACGCAATGTTTCTTTTCAAACCGCTATACTTTGTTCTCTTGATGGCACTACCTTCAAACAAGTCATTAAAATCGGTTTCTGACAAATTTTTCCAGTCATGGTGACTCATTGATAGCAAATCATCTTTGGGTTTGAACTGTGCTTCATCATGATCAGTGGAAAAGCGATTCCAAGGGCAAACATGTTGACAAATGTCGCAGCCAAACATCCAATTGTCCATTTTACCTATGAACGCAGCTGGTATATCCTCATCTTTTAGTTCTATAGTGAGATATGATATGCATTTACTACCATCCATGTAGTATCCATCTTGGGCAATCGCTTGTGTCGGGCAAGCATCGATGCATCGTGTACAAGTGCCGCAATGATCGGTAAGGGCTGAATCGTAAATAAGTTCTACATCAATGATGATCTCAGCCAAAAAGAAATATGAACCTTTTTTAGGGTGAATCAAGAGTGTATTTTTACCAATCCAACCCAAGCCACTGTATTTTGCCCAATCACGCTCCAGAATGGGTGCAGAATCTACGAAGACTCGTCCATTTACATTGGAAAATTCTAGATTTATCTTCGATAATAATTCATACAGTTTTTTGCGGACGACCTTATGATAATCCTTGCCATAAGCATACATGGCTATTTTGGGACTTTTGGGGTCGATAGACTTGTCAGTATGAAAGTAATTATATGCCAATGAAATGACACTTTTTGCTCCAGGCAATAGTAGCGTTGGATCAGTGCGCATGTCAAAATGATTGGTCATGTAGATCATATCGCCATGATAGCCTCTATCGAGCCATATCTTCAGTCTGTCACCTTCATCGTTCAAAGATTGCGCCTTTGAAAAACCACATAACATGAAGCCTAAATCTTTGGCCCAAGATTTTATCAAATTTGACTTTTCGCCGATGTCCATGCAATCAATACTTAGGTCAAAGATAAGGATGGTTTTTTACATTCTGTACTTAGGATGTAAAAGTCATCAAGTACTTTTCAAAAATCCCAATTTATTTTCAGGTGTAATCACCAAATGAAAATTCTCTTTAAATAGCTTGATGGCTATGGCCAAAAGTATAATACCAAAGATTTTTCGGAGTACCGCAGTACCGGCATCGCCTAATTTTTCTTTGATCAAATCAGAGAAATGTAAGACGCCAAACACCACGATGATATTGATGATGATAGCCGCCAAAATATCGAGATTTCCATATTTTGACTTCAAAGATATGAGGGTAGTCATAGTACCTGCTCCAGCTATCAATGGAAATGCAATGGGTACGATCGTACCAGTAGTAGTGCCTGCGTTTTCCCTAAAAAACCTAACACCCAAGATCATTTCTAATCCTAAAAAAAACAAGATAATAGCACCTGCTACTGCAAATGACTGTACGTCTAAACCAAATAATTTAAGGATACCTTCGCCAGCAAAAAGAAATGCCACCATCAATCCAAATGAAGCCAAAGCCGCCTTCAATGAATCAACTTCAACTCCTTTTTTTTTGAGATCTATGATCACTGGTATATTGCCTACTATATCAATGACCGAAAATAAAATCAAAGCAATACTGAGTATATTTGAAACACTCATAAAATAAAATTCTTTTAACAACAGATATATAGACACATTTTAAAACAAAATGTTGTGCAATTAATATTTGTATAATAAAATTTTACACTACTTTAACAATGTTTGACATCTTATACAAGCTTCAATGGTGAAAACTGGCCTAGGAATCTATCATTTTAATATCTTTGCATGGTAAATTAGTCTTATGACCCAAGATAACATACAACATGATGGCATCAATCCAGATTTTGTACCGAAGCACAAAAAAGTTAAGGAACTGGAGTATTACCTTCATGGTTTGGAAACGGGCAATAGGTTTATCTTAAGCGAATGTATAACATTATTAGAAAGTACGGATGACATCAAGAGGAATTTGGCAATTGAAATTTTAAAAAGACTTCCCACTAATTTTCAAAATACATTCAGAATCGGCATTACAGGATCACCAGGCGTTGGTAAAAGCACGATGATTGAGGCATTGGGTGTATATGCCTTATCCCAAAGTAAAAGACCAGCTATCCTCGCTATTGACCCAAGTAGTCAGATCAATCATGGAAGCATCTTGGGTGACAAGACGAGGATGCAAACTCTAAGTACGCACAATGATGCCTTCATAAGGCCTTCTCCTTCCGGATCAGTATTGGGAGGCACTGCTGCATTTACAAAAGAGGCCATTTTGCTGTGCGAAGCCGGAGGATTTGATTTTATTATTGTGGAAACTGTTGGAGTGGGTCAATCCGAAATTGAGGTAGATCATATCACCGATGTAAATATCCTTTTACTACAGCCAGGAGCTGGAGACGAAATTCAGGGTATCAAACGAGGTATCATGGAGAATGCTGACATTTTTGTCATCACCAAAGCAGATGGCGTTCAAGCAGAATTGGCCCAACAAACTAAAAAATATTTTTCCAGTGCCATCAATTTGTTTCATCATGAGGTAGAAGGATGGAAGTGTCCTGTGATCATAACATCGTCCATCACTAATGCTAATATAGACCAAGTGTACACCGCTATTGAAGATTACTTTGCACTTTTGCAAAGTCGGAATTTATTGAATATTTTGAGACAAAAACAAGAAAAAAGGTGGTTTGAAAAACAAACTTTTGAAATGATAAAAAAACAATTTTTTGAAAATACAGTTATTAAGCAACGATTTGACAGCTTAAGTAAGAGCATACAAGATCAATCGATAAGTCCACCTGTAGCATTGAGTAAAATGGCTGATGAAATTTCAAAAGTAATCAAAGCCCAAAAAGAGTAATACATTTTGACAAAAAGAGTTTTTAGTTACATCTGCATTTGGATATTTTCAATGGCCAATGCAGTAGGACAATCATCATTAGTTCCCAATCCATTGGATGGTAAATATTTTGGAAGTCCTGTAGATTATGACTACAAATTGGCTGGCAATTTTTGTGAATTGCGCGAAACTCACTTTCACGCAGGTATTGATATCAAGCCTTCTGGCAAAGTAAAACACGATGCCATTTATAGCATAGCAGACGGTTATGTGTCGAGGATAAAAATCTCTGCTGGTGGATATGGTATTGCAGTGTATATAGATCACCCTGAAGTGGGATATACCTCTGTCTATGCGCACTTGGATGCACTGAGCGATCATCTCAAATATGTAGTAGAACAGGTGCAAACAGCTCAAGAATCTTATGAAGTGGATTTTTTGCCATCGCCAGCTGTTTTGTCGGTCATAAAAGGCGAAGAAATAGGCAAAATGGGTAATACTGGGTATTCGTTTGGCCAACATTTGCATTTTGAAATCAGAGATACCAAGACAGAAAAACCAATCAATCCTTTTCATTTTGGACTCAAATGTGATGATGAAGTAGTACCTATCTTGCAGAGTTTGTCTATTCATGGATTGGATCCTGATTTTTATAAAATTTGGGAAAAACGCATTTACCTGAATCAAGGTTTGGGAAATAATATTTCATTTTCTGACCCAATAGACGTTCCAACCTGGAGAGCAGGCATTGCGCTACAGATGTACGACAAAACGAGCAATACTCACAATAAACAAGGTATTTACAGCCTACACATGTATGTTGATGATTCTATTGCATTCAGCTATCATTTGGATAAAATTTCTTTTAATCAATCCAAGTACATCAATGGCTTTCATGACAATAAGGTAAAAAAATCAGAAGGAGAGACATTCAGCCTTTGCTATAAATTCCCAGGCAATGATTTAGAATTTTTGCAGAAAAGTGGAAATGGCATCATTCCTGTTTATTTGGCTCAAAATAGGAAGGTAAGGATTGAAGTAGAAGATTTTTACCATAACAAGAGATCAATCGAATTTTATCTCAAAAGATCAGAGAACATGATCGAACAATTGAGCAAAGATACTTCATTGATTTCAATAAAAACAGGGGAAGAAATGGTCATAACGAAGTGGAATCTTGCACTTCGATTTGATAAAAATAGCTTGTTTCGAAATATCTACCTGTCTCTCCAAGCCGATACATCAACCAATAGAGAAACTAAATACAAGATACATGATGTACTCGAACCCATCAAAGATCCGATAGAGATCAGTATTCGACCCGAAAACCACAATGTAAACATGAATAAAGCCATCATCATCAGGACTAATGAGCGAGGTACAAGTAAAACAAATTATGGTGGTACTTGGAAGGATGGCGCCTTGACTACAAAGATGAGAGAGTTTGGTACTTATTTTCTGGATTTTGATACTATAGCCCCAACCATCAGGATCGTAAATTTTTCACCTAATGCAGGGAAAAAACCATATTTTAGATTTGATGTCAACGAAAATATCCATACCAAAGGTGACTATGTCAATGATGTAAAAATCAAAGTCTTCATCGATGGACAATTTGTCATAAGTCCGTATTCTTCCAAAACCAATATCCTTGAGATTCCATTAACAGATTTGATCAATGGATCGCACTATTTAAAGATTGAAGCAATTGATCATTCGGGCAATGTCGCCTATTTTGAATCAGGGTTTACCGTCCGAAAATAGGTTTACTTCGACCAAAGATTGTACTTCATGATACAATAAACAGCCCTGAAACCATCTTTCCAATTTATTTTTTTGCCTTCTGCATAAGTCCTGCCGTAATAAGAAATGCCCACCTCATAAATTCTGATTTTTGGTATTCGGGAGATTTTAGCTGTTACTTCTGGTTCAAATCCAAATCTTTTTTCGGTCAGCGGTATATTTTTTATAATGTCTGATTTCCACATTTTATAGCATGTCTCCATATCTGTGAGGTTGAGATTTGTCAGTGCATTAGAGAAAAAAGTCAGTACTTTGTTGCCTATCGAATGCCAAAAAAACAATATTCTATGCGGCTTGCCGCCCATAAATCTAGAGCCATATACCACATCTGCAAAACCGTCCAACACTGGTTTTAATAGTAAGTTAAACTCATTTGGGTCATACTCAAGATCCGCATCTTGGATGATGATAAGGTCACCTTTGGCTTCGCGAATACCAGTGTGCAAGGCAGCGCCTTTACCTTGGTTGACTTCATGTTTGTAGTAAGAAATTTCGATATTGGGATAAGCGTTTTTATACTCTAAGACTTTTGCTTCCGTATCATCTTTGGAGCAGTCATTGACTACGATGATCTCTTTACTCACTTGGCCTATGAGTTCGACACTTCGCACCTTGTCCAAAATGATTTGAATAGTTCGTTCTTCGTTGTAAGCAGGTATAACTATAGAAAGTTTATATGACATAAAGTTGATTTATAATATGTTATTATACAGTGTATTAGATGATTTAATGTCTATAAAAAATGAAGATCATCACAAAAAAATAGCATCGTTTGTCAAAAAATATCTACTTTCGGCGACCCAAACTGATTCGTACTAAATTAAAATAAAGTAGCAAAAATATAAAAATGCAGTTTCATACCCTAAAAATTGACAAAATAGTAGTAGAAACAAAAGATGCAAAAACCATCTATTTTGAAATTCCAAACGAATTGAAGGCCTCATATCAGCATTTGGCTGGGCAATATCTTACTATCAAAATGGAACAAAATGGTAAGGAAGTAAGAAGGGCTTACTCAATATGTACAGCTCCAGGTGATAGCACAATTGGCGTCACCGTCAAAAAAGTTAAAAATGGACAAATGTCTTCTTTTTTGGTAGATCAAGCAAAGGCAGGAGATATGGTAGAAGTGATGACACCAGAGGGTCATTTTGTTGTGAAAACAGACCATTTGCAGGCCAAGGATTATTTTTTTATCGCTGCTGGTAGCGGAATAACTCCTGTAATGTCTATGATTTTGCAATTATTAGAGCACGAGCCCAAGAGCGTTTGTCACTTGCTGTATGGTAGCAAAAATGAGGACAATATTATTTTTAAACAAAAACTCTCCGACCTCGAAACTAAATATGCTGGTCAACTGGTAGTCGAGTATGTCTTAAGTCAGCCGAATGTGAGAAAAGAAGGTGGTTTTGCTGGACTTTTCGCTAAGAAAATCATTGATTGGAAAGGCAGAACAGGTAGGATAAACACAACCATTTGCCAAGAATTTTTTAACAATAACAAGGGCAATCATCAGGAAAAGCAATATTTTGTTTGTGGCCCAGGCGATTTGATAGAGCAAACAGAAAAATATTTGTTGAGCCAAAATATTGATAAAAAAAGCATTCATAAAGAGTTTTTTGCATCGGCATCTGATCACACTACCTCCAATGCTGGACTTAATCATGCACAAGTAAGGGTCACGCTCAAAGGTGATACTTTTGATGTCGAAGTAAATAAAGGTCAGACTATTTTGGATGCATTGATCGATTTGAAAAAAGATCCTCCTTACTCTTGCACAAGTGGCGCTTGCTCTACTTGTATGGCCAAGGTAAAATCGGGAAAGGTAGTAATGGATCAGTGTTTTGCTTTGGATGATGATGAAATAGAGGCTGGGTACATCCTTACTTGCCAAGCTCACCCAGATACCAAAGAAGTAGAGTTGACATTTGATATGTAAGAGTTGTGATTTTCTGAATTAAAATTGTGGTTTTTGCGTTATGATACCACTATGCCACAGGTATTTTGGAAAATTGATAATAAATCTGGTTCGGATTATGATCTCAGTATATATCACGGAGACCAATCAGGTCACCTATTGATATATTCTGGCAAAGAAATTTTGCAAATTGACTTTGAGATCAAGTCTGAAAAGTTATATAGTTTTATGTTGGGTGATCAATTGTACCAGTTGCACATCAAATATAGAAACGGTAAGCCGCATTATAACTTATCAAATACTTCCAAAAAAGAGAAAGTAACAGAATGGAGCCAAGAAAACTTCCCTACCAAACATAAGATCCAAGCATTACTCTTTGCTTTGGTGGTGATTATTTTTGTGGTAATGTTTATAATAATCTTCAAAGTAGGTACTACAAAGTGAACATTTGAACAAAAAACGCTTATATTTGTAGATTTGTGAACATTGTATAAAATAAGAGAATATTGCATAGTCTTGCTCCACATATAGAAAGTTTGATTTTTTCGGCCAATCCATCTATACATTTTGATGATATTAAGCAAGTATTAGAAGAAGGTTTAGGCACCACATTTGACAATAAGGAAATATCAGAACACATAGATTGGCTCATTGAGAAATACAGTGATCCACAGTTTTCAATAGAAATAGTAGAGATGGCTGGAGGCTTTAGATTCATGACAAAGGCCGCTTATCATCATACTATAGGTACGTATTTAAGACAAAATACCCATAAAAAACTTAGTAAATCAGCTTTAGAATCACTCTCCATCATAGCATATAAACAACCAGTCACCAAGACAGAAATCGAATCAATAAGAGGCGTCAACAGCGACTATACGATCCAAAAACTCTTAGAGAAGGACTTGATAGAGATTTCTGGTAGAAGTGATGGACCTGGCAAACCATTGTTGTATGTGACATCTTCAAAATTTACAGATTATTTTGGCTTGAAGAGCATAGCCGAATTGCCCAAAATAAAAGACATCGATCCAATAGAAAACCAAATCGGCGAGCAAGCACCCATAGAAGAAATAATTAACACTCCAATAAATCACGGTAGTGAAGAGGAATGAGTCTCTCCACTTAATATACAATAAGCATCAAATATATGGAATCCACATTGGTAAATAGAGTAGCAGAAAGCGGACTGATCACCATCAATTTAGAGGACTTTTTCCCTACACATTCATTTACTATATTTGACTTGAAAGATTATTTGTTTCACGGTTTGATTCTCAAAGAGAAGGAATTTAGAGAATCTCTTAAGAATACTGACTGGAGCACCTATAACGATAAAATAGTTTTGATCACATGCTCAACAGACGCAATCATCCCGCTTTGGGCATATATGCTTATTGAGTCGTACTTGGTAGATGTAGCATTTGACACTTATCAAGGCAATGAAGAAGCATATCTCAATATGCATTATCGAAACGCAATTGGCGCAATAAATGCTCAACAATATCAGGATCAACGCATCGTCATCAAAGGTTGTGGAGACAAGCCAGTGCCATCTTATGCTTATGCCATTATTACATCAAAATTGAAGCCATTTGCTCAGAGCATTATGTTTGGCGAGCCATGTAGTACGGTACCTATTTTTAAACGACCAAGGTCAATAAACTCTTGATTTTATGTATTCCAACCGAAAGTTATTTCCCGTATTTGGTTTTGTAACTGGTGTCATTTTCACCATGTTTATATTTTTGTCATACAGCACCAATAAACAGACCTTGGAGGCGTTTTTTGAGTTGCCTCAACAAATAAAAGGTGTCAACTTAAACAAGACTTTTGAATTTGCAGGTGAGCCAGTACCGGTCAACGAAGATACGAGAGAAAGGCTTGATAGAGAGCTGAGTGTCAATGCTTATTGGCAATCAACTACCTTGCTCAATCTTAAAATGGCTCACAAACATTTTCCAGTAGTAGAGCAGATTTTGGCAGAAAATGGCATTCCCGAAGATTTTAAATATTTGGCTATAGCCGAAAGTGGCCTTCGCAATGTCACATCATCGGCCAGCGCTAAAGGGTATTGGCAATTTATGAAGCCAGCAGCTACAGAGATGGGTTTGGAAATCAATGATGAAATAGATGAGCGATTGCACATAGAAAAGTCAACAAAAGCGGCTTGCAACTACATCAAACAGATGCATAACAGATTTGGTAGCTGGACCAATGTTGCTGGCGCTTACAATGTAGGACCTACGGCTTTTGCACGCACATTGGCAGAGCAAAAGGAGTCCAACTATTATGATATCAATATCAATGAGGAGACATCGAGATACCTATTTAGGGTCATCGCCATCAAAGAAATAGTTAGAAACCCTCATGATTTTGGGTATTATCTTGAAGATACAGACAAGTACATTCCACATCCAAACCTTAAATCAGTGGCGGTCAATACAAGTATCGCAAGTTTGGCTGATTTTGCACATGAGCAAGGCATCACATATCGGTTGCTGAAATACTATAATCCATGGTTGATCAGCAATAAATTGACAGTTGCATATGGCAAAGAGTATGTGATCAAGATACCGCAAGGGTAATGATAGTGTGATGAAAAGTAAATTAAAGTCATCAGATAATGATAACAAGAATAAGTATAAGAAATTTTAGACAAATAAAGGAACAAGCAATAGACTTGTCTCAGTCAGTTGTAATAATAGGCCCTAACAATGGAGGGAAAACCACATTACTTCAAGCAATTTCATTATTTGCCATAGCAACTAAAGCTTGGGGCACCACAAAACTAAATAAAAAAAGCAAAGCACAAAAAAGGACAGGAGTTGCAATTAACTTAGAAGAGATTCTTAATATTTCTGTGAGTGATTTTAAAGAATTATGGACAGATTTGATAGTAAGAGAAGGAGTGACTAATGATGATGGCAAACCAATTCCGAAAAACATCCGTATAGAAATAATTGCTGAAGGCTATACAAATAATGAAAATTGGAAAACGGGTTTTGAATTTGACTATGGGCGTGACAGCCTAATATATGCAAGATTAGCTAAAGATCATACGAACAGTCAATATGAATTTCCTGAAGTAATTTTATCTGAAAATATAGGTTTCCTACCATCAGTTGCTGGACTTAAGCCTACGGAAGACAAGTTAGAAATAGGATCTATTCTCAGGTATATAGGAAGTGGCAATACATCAGATGTTTTAAGAAACGTTTGTTATTTGCTTTATGACAAAGAAGATAAAACTGGCTGGAAGCAATTTGTAGTTGAAATAGAAAGTTTATTCAGAATTCAACTCAATCCTCCAAGATATATAATTGCAACGGGATTGTTAAAAATGACATACAATGAAGGAAGGAAAAAAAATGTTGATTTGTCTTCACTAGGTAGTGGAACAAAACAAGCTATTTTACTTTTTGCTTATTTGTTGGCATTTCCGAATACTGTTAATCTTTTGGATGAACCTGATGCACATCTTGAAGTGATAAGACAATCAAATATTTATGATAAAATCAGTGACATTGCAAAAAAAACAAACAGCCAATTAATTGTAGCAAGCCATTCGGAAAGTGTTATGAACCGTGCGTTTGGTAAAGATATGGTTATTTCAGGTATGTTTGGTGAGTTTAAAATAGAAAATCAAGAAAAGTATATTAAATCTGTATTAAGAGAAATTGGTTATGAGGAGTTTATTATTGCTAAACAAAGACCATATATCTTATATTTTGAAGGTACAACTGATTTAGATTTCATCAAGGCATATTGTAAAAAACTTGAATTTTCGGAAATTGCCCAATTTATTGAAGAAAATGTTTATCCTTATCCAGTGGGCAATGATGTAAATAGGATGAGATCTCACTTTGCCGCATTAAAAAATTTTATTCCAAATCTCAAAGGGTATGCAATATTTGATAATTTAAGAAGAACAATTGAAAACAACCAGCCTGGATTGTTAATAAAACAATGGAATAGAAATGAAATTGAAAATTATTTGCCACTGCCACTAACTTTGTATACTTATATTAATTCTTTACAAATAGGTGGAATTTTTGAATCCAGATTTAAACAAATTGTTGAAGGTCGAATTCCTCCAGATGCTTTAAATGACTTTGATAATTCGTTCTGGTACACAACAAAAATAAGTGACGAGTTTTTAACTCCCATTTTTGAAAAATTTTTTGATGAAATGAGGATACCAAGAGGCATTATGGATAAGTCTAAGTTTTATCAATTGGTAGAATTTATAAATCCTGAGTTGATTGATCAAGAGATTGTAAATGTAATCCAGAACTTTTATAATTTCTTCACAAATGAATAAAAAAAACTCATCATTTAGGTTGACACCATTTTTACATAAATCATTGAATATCTTCTATTTGTGATATTGGTTTGGTTTACTACAAATATTTATTTATTTACAAACCCAATGCTTTAATCAATTGGTTGGAATGGTCTCCTGATACTACATTGTCAATGATGTGGGTAATGACACCATCTTCGTTGGTGACTACGGTTGTTCGATAGATACCATTTACTTCCTTGCCCATAAATATTTTTGGTCCGAAATATCCGAATGCATTTTGAATATTTAGCTCTGTGTCAGCTATCAAAGGATATGGAAGTTGGTATTTCTGAATGAATTTTCTATGCTTTTTATCATTATCTCGACTGATGCCGTATATGTGGTATCCGTGATCCACAAATATTTGGTATGAGTCTCTGATATTGCAAACTTCTTTGGTACAAGTAGGTGAATCATCTTGACCATAAAAAAAGAGAATACATTTCTTTCCAATGATAGTCTCAGATGAAAATAAACCTCCATCTTGATCAAATGATGTGAAAAATGGCACTTTATCGCCTACTTTTACTTTTCCTTTATGTGTCATCATCTTTTGAAATGTGGTGTGCAAAACTGGGTTACTTCACAAAAATCACATCATTGATCTTATCGCCCTGCTGTATCTTGTGGACTACATCCATACCTTCAATTACTTTACCAAACAAGGTGTATTTTCCATCCAAATGAGGCGTGGCTGAGTGAGTGATAAACCATTGTGTACTTTCTGTATGATTGCCCGATGATGCCATGCCTATGTATCCTTCATTATCGAAGTGTACCGGTGGCAATTCTGACCGAATAGTATAATCGGCAGACCCAAAACCATCACCACGTGGACATCCAGTTTGAATGACAAAGTTGGGGACTACACGGTGAAAAATTTTGCCATTATAAAACTTCTTATTAATAAGATCAACAAAATTGGCCACTGTACCTGGCGCTTCGTTTTTAAACAAACGCACTCTGATCAATCCTTGACTTGTTTTGATAGCTGCCACACTTGAATCACCAATTGAAGCCATTAAAGTCCAATCTATTGGGTGATTGTAATCAGGTTGTTTTGTTTTGTATTCAGCTCCTTCTAGAAATGCAATACATGAATTTAACTCGTTGTAAGTTTCAATTTCAGCAGGCAATTTCAATTTTGAAGCAGCAGTTTTCATAAAGGTCAAATCTTTGAGCCATTCTTTCCATGCTAAACTTGGCTCTTTGAGAATAGAGGCCGCAGTAGCAATCTGTCCTGCGTCTCCACTGGTGATAGCTGTCGCCAAAGTATTGAGCATTTCGGCTTTTACTTTACCAAAATCGTTACCAAATGCTCTAAAAAATTGAGGGCTTTTCAAAATATTTCCAAGTCCTTCAATGATAGCAATTTTCACAATTTGATCTTTCTCTTCACCATATATTTGAGATAAAATAGCATAGTTATATGGGTCATGACTGATGGCATTGACGTAAGCAGCTTTGGCATATGGCGAATCTGCTTCTTTAAGATTTTTGCGTATTCTATTAGTGAAGGCCACTTTGCTTTTTGTAAAATATAGGGCTGTATGAGCCAAAACGGCGGCATTCATTGGAGCTCTGACTTGCCATGGCGTAGTCACGGTATCATATCTGGCATACAAAGGTACATCTTCTATCCATCCATTTGTAACCAAAACATTGGCAGCAGTGGATGCAATATGCAAGTTTGCATTTTTCAAATTATTGAATACTGATTCTTTGATTTCTGCATAAGGAAAACCAGTCATTGCTCTTAGGATATTACATTTTACCCTATAATCACTTTCTGATATCAAGGCAGCTTTCAGAGGTGGGAGAAATTCCAAATCTTTTGTTTTACCGAAGCCAATAGCTAAAGACATGCGTATGTCAGCATTACGCTCTTTATTAAATATGTCTGTAAGTCGTACTTTGGCCAATGAAAGATTCAAATCTTTCGCCCTAGCAAAATACTGTGCTGCTAATACTTTAACTTTTTGAGGAATAGCGTCTGTGTAGAGCAAATCTATCATGCGTGATGTACCATCATCGCTGGTAATATTGCGCAATGCCATCTGAAAAATGGATCGAGCTTGACCTAATAACAAGAGCGTATCGGTGCTTCTATATGTTTTGACTGTAGCAATGGCTTTCAAATCAGAAACAGTGCCTATTTTACCTACAGCTTCGAGGATATTGGCATTGAATATATTGTTGACATCCAATGTATCTTTCCCGCTAAAGGCATTGATCAATTTGTCTGTAACTTTAGGGTCGCCAGTTTGACCCAGAGCATAAGCTGCAACAGCTCTGACTTGGAGTACTGGATCTTTAAGCATCATCGCCAAAGAATCAATGGCTTCATCACTTTTTATGGATCCAAATGCTAAAATTGCATGGTAACGATATGTTGGGTTTTCGTGATGAAAATATTTGTACAAAGCCTTGATATCCTGTTTATCTTGGAGGTCGATAATTTTTTGCGTTTCTGGGTCACTTACAGAAAGATTAATATCGGTGATAGCTGTTTTATTGTCAGGTACACAAGACATGATACTAAAGCACACTATTAGGGTACAAAATATCAATAAGTTGATTGACTTCATTGGATATGACTGTTATAAAGGTTCAAAATTAGATATTTTTCGGCAATACCTCTTAAAAATATCATATCTTTGCAAACCTTATCGAGAAGAGGAGTCATGGGAACAAAAGTAGCCACTAAAGAAATTGTCAACCGAAAGGCAAAATTTGAGTTTACCTTCATACAGATGTTTGAAGCTGGGCTTGTATTGACAGGCACTGAGGTCAAGGCACTTCGACAAGGATTGGCCAATCTCAATGATGCTTACTGCTTGTTTGATCATGGCAATTTGGTGATCAAAAGTATGTTCATATCGGAGTACGATCATGGTACGATATACAATCATGATGCTCGTAGAGATAGGAGATTGCTGCTACACAAATCAGAACTACGCAAATTAGAAAGAAGGGTAACAGAAAAAGGTTTGACCATCGTACCATATAGATTGTACTTTACTGATAGAGGTTTTGCCAAGATAGAAGTGGCCTTGGCTCAAGGTAAGAAGGCCTTTGACAAGAGAGAAACTATCAAAGAGAGAGACAACAAGAGAGATATGGATAGATTGAAAAAGATCAAGTTGTAGTAATTTATACCTGCCTGATTATTTTACAAGAATATAATTTTTGTACGAAAAATCTAGTCCTAAGTATTTTCTAAACCATGATTTGACGGCTTCTTTAGCAGTGATTCTATTTTGTGAAATATCGCGGTCAAATTTCCAATTTTGTGTTTTAATCCTTTCAGACATTACCAAAGGGTGCGTCCCATTGTATCTTTCTAAAACGTCGATTCCTGTGTAATCAAACTCATCTGCCTTGGCTATATGCCTGTCTATCCACGCATCGTCGTGCCAATGTTTTTGAAATGACTGTTGTTTAGATTGCATTTTAGATGGAGATTTTACCCAACCATAATGATGAATAGTGGCGTCTATTTTCTTCACTTTCAGCATCTTGTTATCATCTTTTCTGAAACCTTGTGCATCCCTGAAAGAATATATTTTCTTATTGTTTTTGATAATGCGAATTTCATTTTTGTACCATCCTGATGAAGTCGCAACGTAATCAAAAGAGCCATAAAAATGATTGTATCCAAACAATAAACCATCGACATTTTTATCATTTTGATATTGGAGCATAGCATTGCGAATACGCTCATAGTCTTTTTCGTGTACGACTTCGTCACCTTGGATGTAAAAACACCAATCTGCTTCTTCATCAATGGATTGAAAGGCCTTATCCGTTTCCAAAGCTAATACTCTTCCACCAACTCTTTGGGTTTCATCCCAAATAGTCTCAATGATTTTGATTTTATTGCTGTCTATTGACTTAATCAGTGACAGTGTATCATCATCACTTTTACCCACAGCCACTACTATCTCATCGCATAATGGAAGGATAGAATTTAAGGCTTCAACTATCGGATAATCAAAGAGAATGGCATTTTTAATAAAGGAAAAACCAACAACTCGCATAGAAATTCAAAATTGAGATTAATACAAACGCATCACAGGATATACCATGTGCGTAGGCTCAAAATATGGTGAAGATCGATAAACAAAATCTAACTGTTGGGCTGCACTTTGGGCAAATTTCTGATTTTCAGTGCGTTTTTTGTCTAATTCTGCTTGGATAGTTGGAGAATCAGATAGTATTTGTGCTGCTAAATCTTCAAAGACATAATCAGAAAAATATTCTTTTTGTGAGAGAATACCATCAAAAAAATTCCAATTGAAATAACTGTCTGGTGCCTGTGGCTCAAGAACTTCTACTAAATACCTATTAGCTTTCTGGTCAGTAAAAATAATATAGTCTCCTTTATAAAACTGTACTTTCTTTTTGCTTACCGAAATCTCTGTTTGATGATGTAAATAGTGACCTTCATAAGGAGTTTTAGTGGTCTCATATTTTTCAATTTTATACACTTCCACATCAAAAACTGTATCAGCTTTTATTGTTTCAGTTTTCACTCCATTGAGATGTAGCCTTCTCAATACTTGATCATAAGCTTGAGGAATAAGATATGCCTTAGGCTTAGTGACAGTCAATGCAGGATCAAAATGGTCGTAATATGGTATCTTTTTTTGCCAAGGTTTTGATCTGTCGTAATACAATCTATCATGATGGCTTACCTCACTTGGTTTGTATGCAGCAGTATATCCTTTAAAGGTGAGACTATCTGGCTTTTTCTTATCTAATGAATATGTCAAATGAAATTTGTCCTGTGTTTTTACTAGGTTGAACACTTCCTTTCTGATTTGCAGCAATTCTTTTGCATTTTGGTCCAAAAATTCAATAGTGGACTCAATAAATGCTTTTGTACTCAAGACGCGATCTAGGTAAGGCTTGAGCATGTGAGTTTCTGGCATGAATGATATAGTATGATGCAACGCTGCATAACCTGATGAGTATCTTGGACTATCCATAAAACCATAGATGCCCTTGTCGGGAATGCTTTCTGTATTGACATAAGGTATCATTTCCCATCCTTTTTCATCCATTTTTGCATAAAGAGATGGCAACATTTTTTTTGACATAAACGTACCCAAAAGTGGGTGAAGCTTGTCCTTTTGTGTTGAGATCAGTGTCATAGTGTATTGATAGTCCGCACCATTTGATGTGTGTGTATCTATCATGACATCAGGATCCCACAAATTGAAAAATTCATTAAAAGAAAGGGCATTTTTACTATCGCACTTGATGAAATCTCGGTTTAGGTCGAGGTTTTTGGCATTGGCTCTGAAGCCATAAGCTTCTGGTCCGTTTTGATTAGCTCTGCTCGTACCGCTCCTGTTGATGCAGCCATCTATGTTGTACACCGGTATGATTACTAATGAGATTTTGTTCAACCATGCTGGATTTTTTTCAGTGATCTCCCTTGCCAATAGCATAGTAGCATCTATCCCATCTGGCTCACCTGGATGTATGCCGTTATTGATAAACAAGATGGCCTTACCAGCTTCTCTGATCTGTTTTGGTGAAACCATCCGATCCTTGTCTATAACTACTATTTGCAAAGGATGACCACTATCTGTCATGCCGAAATCTTCTGTGTTGACAATGTCATAAGTTAGATCTAGATTTCGATAAAAATCCCTGATTTCTGCATAAGTTGGTGTTTGATTCTGATTTTCGTCAAACGGAATAGAAAGCATTTTTTTATTCATTTGCCCATAAGTGATGATGGTTAAAAATACAAAGGGTATGATGCTAAAATTCATTTTACTGATGAATTGACATGCCAAAAGTAGTGAAATTATGGCAAGTTAGTATAATAATGATTAAAACCCAAATGAAGAAGTGTCGAGCTTTCATTTTAAATAATTGAAAAAAGCTTTAAGTCGCCATCGATACATTATGCTAGTTTTTAATTTAATTTTCCAAAATCTTTGGGTGTATTCTTCTATCTTTAAGGTGTTATTTACTTATTAAAACAAATACCATGAAAAATTTGATTAAAGTCATCTCCTTAGGTATCCTACTTTTGATGTCCGATATGATATTAGGTCGGGCTGCTAAGACCAAAGCAAATTATTTAGAGCATTGCACAAGACCGTGCTATTACTTACGTCATGAAGGTAAACAATGTAAGAGCAAGACTAATTAATAATGGCAATTTATTCTACAAAATTTCTGGAACAGTTATGAAACGTCAGCAGATGTTGAGCCAAATGTTACAGCGATTTATGAGGCTGGTATTTGGATGGGAGCTAAGGTGATTAAGTCAGGAAATATAAAAGTTTCAGCAGCAACCCATCAAAACAAAGGAAATGATTTCTTTGCTGGTCCATTAGATATCAATTGCATAACCGGAAAACTTCCTTGTGAGCAATGGGACAAAATTTTTACTGTCAAAGCGAACATATCCGACAACACATCAAAAACTACAAAAAATGCTACAGAAAATGGTACTGCTTTGAGTTGTAATGAAATACCTGAAGATATATTGTATTGGCTCGTTTCAAGGCAATCCATATTTCGAAGAAAAATATGGTTGGCATTACTGTGATCAACCATTGGCTGGTTATGCAGATATCGACCAGTAATGGATATTGTTTTGGAGATTTTCCAGTACTATATGGAGAAAATTGTAACGAAATTGAGCAACTCATTCCCACAGAAATCAACTATTTCGTCTTCAATGACAATGGCGGACCTCAAAAACTTACCGAGTCACCATCCATGCAAATGGAGTTGCATGTCAACGCATACGCATACGCTACGAAAAACGCACTCAACGATATGACTTTTTATCAATATAAAGCAATAAATAAGTCAAGTGAAGATTTATTGGATTGTTATTTTGCTTTTTGGGTCGATCCAGATTTGGGTTGTTACAATGATGATTACTTTGGTTGTGATCCAGATTTGGGTATGGCATACATTTATAATGCTGACGCAATGGATGGAGATGAAAACCTTTGTTTTGGAAATAGAACCTATGGTAATGACATACCTGTGTTGGGTTTTGACTTTGTAAAAGGGCCTTGGGTGACAAAAAACTTCAAAAGAAATATGGATGGAAGTATAGTTTTTGATGAAAAAGGTGATAAAATTCTGATCAGAACTTCAAATCAAAGTAGTGTTTATGATACATTGGTAAGAGAGCAGATGAGCTCATTTTCCTATTCGATAAATAATCCAATATTTATAGATGAATTCTTAACTAAAGAATCAGATTTTTATAGATCGATGCAAGGATTTTGGAGTGATGGGACACCTATCACTTATGGAGGCACAGGCTACAATCCAGGTAATACAGATACTTTAAAATACGTCTTTCCACATTACCCTAATGATAGTCAAGGCTGGTCGATGTGTACTGCCTTGTTGCCATACGCTGACCGAAATTTCTTAATGTCAGTAGGACCAACCATCATGCAATCAGGTCAAACCAATGACTTTACGATGGTAATATTTTCGGTATTTGATTTAGATTATCCTTGTCCTGATTTGAGCAATTTAAATTATACAGATAAATTAATTCAAGATTTATTTGACAATTGTGCAAGTGATTTATTGGTATTAGATGCACCAGATGCGCCTGAAATCAATACCTTATCGCGAGTGGCGTTAATCCCCAATCCAGCCATTTCGAGCTATGGTCAGCTGAAACTCGTACTGAATGGACTACCTGAAAACTCATTAGTACAAGTATTGGATCAAAATGGGCAATCTAAGTGGCAATCTCGAGGCGATGGGGGCGAAAATATCCAGTACATTGGCCCAGGAGTCATCACTACATCATTTGATATAAATGGAGTCGGTTTACATACTGGATTGTATCTTGTCAAAATCACCAACATGCAGACAGGAGAGAGCAAATCTTTGAAATGGATATTGTTTTGAGCTAACTAATAGTCGCCTTCGATACATTTTGTTAGTTAATTTTTCAAATTTTCAAATATACAATAGTCCAATGAATTACCTTTGGAGAATATTCTTTGATCATCAAAACCAATTGACATGAAAAATTTAAATAAATTATCATTTTTAACCATTTTTATATTGTTGTCAGGGTTTATATTAGCCCATTCTCCAAAATCAAATACTTACTTTGCAGCAAACTGTGTTAGAGCAACAGCAGTTTATGACTTAGCGGTCAATAATGTAAGAGCCAGATTGTCCAATGGTGGAGATTTATTTGCTATATCATCGAGTAGTGGTGGATATATCACACCAGCTAATGCTGGTCCAGCAGTGTCTGGCATTTATACAGCTGGTGTATGGATAGGAGGCGTAGATAGGGCGGGAGAAATTAAACTATCAGCAGTGACTTATAAGAGTGAAGGAAGTGATTTTTTCGCAGGACCACTCGATCTAAATGGAACTTCAGAAAATACGATTTGCGCCCAATGGGACAAGATCTTCAGTGTTAAGGGTACTAATATAAGGCAGCATATCAAAAATTTTGAAATAGCTAAGGAAAATGGTACTACATTGAGTTGCAACGATATCTCTGATGATATTCTCTATTGGCCAGCCCAAGGCAATCCTTATTTTGAAGAAGAATATGGTTGGCAACTACCTGATCAGTCATTGGCAGGTTTTGTAGATATAGATGATAATGGTTATTATGATCCTTGTTTTGGAGACTTCCCAATGTTGTACATGGATGGTTGCGATTATGACAAGTTCATTCCTACAGAAATCAACTATTTCGTGTTCAATGACAATGGAGGCCCACAAAGGCTTTCAGGTCCAAGATCTATTCAAATGGAGATGCACGTCAATGCTTTCGCATATAGTACTAATGACGAACTCAATGATATGACTTTTTATGAATATAAAATGACTAATAAGGCCAACGAAGACTTGATTGACTGTTATTTTGCCTGGTGGGTAGATCCAGATTTAGGTTGCTATAATGATGATTATTTGGGTTGCGACCCAGACTTGGGCATGGCATATATTTATAATGAAGATGCATTGGATGGTTTTGAAAATGGATGTCAAGGTGTCAGTACTTATGGCGAAAATATACCTATTATAGGCATAGATTTTTTCAGAGGGCCAAGTGTTACAAAGGTATTCAAAACAGACGCAAATGGTCATTTTATCCTAGATGCTAATGGTAGAAAAATATTAATGAATCCAACGCCTGGATCTGGTCAACAAGATACTTTAGTGGAAGGAGGTATGTCATCATTTACTTTTACCTACAATCAAGGAGGAAATATTCCAGATACTGGCGATCCACAAAGGGGACGTGAAGGTGGTTTTTACAATCTGTTGCGTGGTATGTGGACATCAGGTGTGCCCATGACGTATGGAGGAGATGGATTTAATCCCTTATCACTCGATACTGTCAAATATCTATATCCTGATGATCCTGACGATCCAAACGGTTGGTCTATGTGTACTGCTAAGGAGCCATTTGCAGATAGAAAATTTATCATGTCAGTTGGACCAATGTTAATGCAAACAGGATCATCAAAAACACTAACAGTTGGCGTGTTTTCATCTTTTGGAGACAAACTGCCTTGTCCCAACCTTTCAAAACTAAGGTTTGCTAATGGTGTGGCACAAAACTTTTTTGATAATTGTTTTGATGAGTTTAATGAAAGCCCTGAGGCACCAGATATTACTGCTATCTCAAAAAATCAGGAGATAGTTCTTGTATTAGACAATGACAAGACTTCAAATAATTACAACGAAAAGTTTGTAAGTACCATTCCCAATATACCATCTCCTTTCGATGATAAATATAGATTTGAAGGGTATATGGTATATCAATTGGCCAATGAAAAGGTAAGATTTGACCAATTGAATGATCCGACCTATGCCAAGCTCATATCTCAATCGGATATCAAAAACAATGTATCAGATATTTTTAATTGGAATTATGTGGCCAATCCTGATACTTCATCAAGTGCTGATAGGTATATATGGACAAAGTCACTGATGGTAGTTGGTGCCGATCAAGGTTTACGTACAACTTTTTCTGTGACCGAAGACCTATTTGCTACTGGAGATAAGACATTGATCAATGATAAAAATTACTACTTCTGTGCCATAGCTTATGCTTACAATAATTGGCGACAATTTGACAACATTGAAAGATTTGGCCAAAAGAAACCTTTTTTAACAGGTTCTACCAATTTTAAAGTATATCAATTTTCACCAATGAAAACCTTTGGACCTGATGACCCAAGACTCAAAGTAACGCGCATCAGTGGAGAAGGCAATCCACATATTTTCCTGCAAATGGATGATGATATGTATGACAAAATACTGAGTCCAACTTTTGATGGTAAGGTAAACTATAAGACAGGATATGGGCCAATCGTAGGTTTTGTCCAAGATGCATCCAAGATAAATAAAAATAAGTACAGACTTGAAATCACTGGTACAATGAATACCAATACATGCAATTACAGTCAAGATGCTGTATGGAAGCTCACTGACATTACCAACAATGATGTCTTGTTAGAAGACAAGCCTCTATCTTACATCAAAGAATACATCATCAATGAACTTGGATTTTCAATAATGGTAGAAAATTATCTCGATCCTGGTGAAAATGTCTATGTGATGAATGGCGGTATTGGGGCAAAATTGGTGTATAAAGATAAGTTAGGTCCTCAATGGTTTAGAGCTGTAAAAGATGACGGCTATTTTGATGGCAGTACTAAGGTCAATAAAGCCCTAGATTTTGTGGATGATGTCAATATCAAAGATCCCACTGCATCACTATCTCATTTGGGTGATGGATTCTTTGTTCCATTCTATTCTACAAAAAACGAAGCAGATGTCAATGTCCCATTTTATTTGAGTCCAGCAGCAAGAGAAGTCATGGCTTATATCAGGGCGCCAAACACAAACTCATTGAAATATCGAGACCTAAACAATGTGGACATAGTATTTACAAGTGATAAATCAAAATGGAGCAAATGCATAGTGGTAGAAACAACATTTGCCGATTATAACAATGCAGGATTCAGTGCTATAAAAGACAATAACTCCACTTTAGATACCAAAAATTTTGAATTGAGGAGATCGAAATCAGTGGATGAGAATGGAAAGCCTATTGATAACTCAACCGGATTTAGTTATTTCCCAGGATATGCTGTTGATGTCGAAACAGGCAAGAGACTCAATATTTTCTTTGGAGAAAATAGTGTTTACGCTGGAGAAAATGCAAAATATCTCGAAGGAAATAATCCAATAGGCGGCGATATGATCTTCAATCCATCGTCTGAAGTGGTGATAAACGATCTTAAAAATTCGTTGGACACAAGCCTACACACACTTGCCTATGCAGGTGGAGGGCAACATTACATTTATGTCACCAGACAAGCTTATGATGGATGCGCATCATTTGCCAATGCTCTGAAAAGAAATCCTACAACAAATACTGGACCATCGTTAATAAAGAAGGCAAAAGTAGCATCAGCAGTGACGTGGACTTCTTTCCCCATCACAAGTGATTTGATGCGGATGAGCTCTATAGATAAGGGATTAATTCCTAATGATTTGATCGTCATGTTGAGAGTAGACAACACCTATAGCCCAAGCCGAATATTTGATATTGACAAAGAGAGGGCTTGTACTACCGACACCGATCATCCGGTTTATGAGTTTGGATTTGAAGATTTTGAATCTAATGTAGTATCTGACAATACTTTATCGCGAGTGTCTTTAAGTCCCAATCCAGCCATTTCGAGTAATGGGCAGCTGAAACTTGCGTTGAGTGGACTTCCAACACATGCTTTGGTACAAATATTGGATCAAAGTGGACAATCAAAGTGGCAATCTCATGGCGATGCAGGAGAAAATATCCAATACATAGGCCCAGGCGTCACCACTACAACATTTGATATGAATGGAGTCGATTTGCATACTGGGTTGTATCTTATTAAAATCACGGACATGCAAACAGGAGAGAACAAATCATTGAAGTGGATAGTGTTTTAGGGGAAAAAGAGGACTAAAGATCCTAAGTTCTACATCCCTCAAAAATCTTTTCTTTCAATTTGTTGTTACTTTGCCGACATTCATTCATTATGGCGACAAAATGGTTTACAGGCAAAGTAATAGGATTGGAGCAGCTTAGCCCGAGTACTAAGCAATTCACATTGGAAGTTAAAGGTGAGCCTATCTTTTCTTTTTTACCAGGTCAGTTTGTCACTTTTGACTTGCCTGTTCGCGAAAAAAGATTGAATAGATGGCGCAGCTATTCTATTGCATCTCATCCAGACCAAAGCAATAACATTGAGCTTTGCATTGTTAAATCTGACGATGGATTGGGTACTAAATACTTATTTGATGATGTTGTAGAAGGTTCTGAATTGGTATTTAAAGGACCTGATGGTGGATTCATCTTGCACAAAGACCTATCTGATGAGATAGTGATGATCTGTACTGGTACAGGTGTGGCACCTTTTAGGAGTATGATCAAGCATGTCTTTGCACAAAACCTTGATTACAAAAAAATTCATTTGATTTTTGGCACGAGGAAAAGGGAGGACATTCTATATTTTGATGAATTTGACCGATTGGCAAAAACAGATCCTAAGTTTAAGTATCATTTAGCCCTATCAAGAGAAAATATTGATGGATTTCACCATGGATATGTTCACGACATTTATATGGAGCAATACAAAGTGGTAAGTCCAACAAGACATTTCTACATTTGTGGATGGTCAAATATGATTGATGATGCAGTAGCAAATCTCTTGTTGAAACTCGGTTATGACAGATCACAGATCCATTACGAATTGTATGGATAATCATATTTCCAATCCACAAAAATGAAGTTGTATTACAAAGATACCCAAAGGTTTCTCAGTAAACTGACACTTCGCAGGGTCATTAACATTATAAAACTCTATACTTCTTATCAACTAACAAAATGGACAAAACGACCAATACAATGGGGACTACCTATGACCATCTCTTTTGAACCCACTACTGCCTGCAATTTGAGATGCCCCGAGTGTCCATCTGGACTACGTATTTTTACCCGTGAAACAGGCAATCTCAAAGAAGATTTTTTTAGAAAAACTATAGATACCTTATACCAAGATCTGACTTATTTGATATTTTATTTCCAAGGTGAGCCTTATATCAATCCGAAGTTCTTGGAAATGGTCAAGTATGCTACAGAACGTGGTATTTACACTATCACCTCTACCAACGGACATTTTTTGAATGATGAAAATGCAAGAAAAACCATCGAATCGGGCTTGGACAGATTGATCATCTCAGTAGATGGCACGACACAAGATGTGTATGAAAATTACAGAAAGGAAGGAAATCTTGCATCTGTACTGCAAGGTGCAAAAAATATAGTCAAATGGAAGCAACAACTTAAATCTGATACGCCTCATGTGATCTTCCAGTTTTTGGTAGTAAAACCCAACGAGCATCAGATACCGGACATCTATAGATTGGCCAATGAAATCGGTGTAGATGAAGTCAAACTTAAAACTGCGCAAGTCTATGATTATCAAGATGGCAATGAATTGATACCCACGATAGACAAATATTCCAGATATAAAAAGCAAATTGATGGCTCTTATCGAGTTAAAAATAAGTTGCTCAACCATTGTTGGAAACTATGGCATGCCTGTGTGATCACGTGGGATGGATTGGTAGTACCTTGTTGTTTTGACAAGGATGCAGTACATAGATTAGGTGACTTAAAATCAGTGAGTTTCAAAGATATTTGGCATGGACAAAGTTATCAAAGCTTTAGGAGTCTCTTACTTCAAGGCAGGGATAAAATAGACATTTGCACTAACTGTACAGAAGGGTGCAAAGTCTGGGCAGACGAATGAACTTATTGAATAGAATGCTTGGATTTATACCATTTTATGGTCTCCTGTATTGCCGTATCTAGATCAGTCTCAGGTACAAATCCTAACATATTTTTAGCCTTATCAATTGAAAAATAGTAGGCTTTGCCACCATTGTTCATCCTATATTTTGTAAGAAGTGGAGCCTTTTTACTGTTGAAAATCTTGTAGATACGCTCCATGTTCCCAGCTATAAAATTTCCCAATCCAAAAGGGATAGACATGCTTGGATTTTTTATGCCCAACGAAGTGGTCAATTTTTCAGTAAACTGTTTCCAATTGATGTCTAAACCATCTGTAATAATGAATGCCTCACCTGGAGCATTGTGATGCGATGCTGCCAATGCGATGCCGTGAGTAAGATTGTGCACATAAGTAGGACAAGTTTTAGATTGCCCACCATTGACGTATCCACCTTGGCCTTTGACTAAGATATCCAGATAGTTTTCAATAAAAGTATGGTCTTTAGGACCAAAAACATTGCCAGGCCTGATGGCTGTCACTTCCATCTTTGACGACTTTCCGAAATCCATGAGCCATTTTTCAGCTTCCCATTTTGAAATACTATAATGAAATCCTTGTGTGTTGATGGGAGAGTTTTCATTCATAACATCAGGAGTGCCAAAACCATGAATAGCTACTGAACTCAATAGGACAAAGCGTTTGACATGAGCTTTTTCTGCGGCTTCGGCCAAATTTTTGGTACCACCATAGTTTATTTTCATAAATTGATCCAATGGTCCCCAATCTGATGCTAGGCCAGCATTGTGGATGACAACATTTGCGCCTTTTACAGCAGCATCCAAGGACATTGGTTCAGTCACATCACCATAAACTAGCTCAATATTCAAACCTTGCAAAAGACTTAAATCCGAACTCTTCCTAACCAATCCTCTGACGTGGTAGCCTTCTTGATTCATCTTATCCACAATATGCGAACCAATGAAACCATTGGCACCTGTGATCAAAACTACGGGCTTCTCCATTAGTGATGCAAAAAAATGATAAATAAATCTGTCATGACGCCCAAAGCTGCATGGGTCAAGAAAACATACCAAATTGATCTCGTCCTCAAAGCTATAAATCCTAAAAAGATACCTGTAGGAATCGATAAAATGATCTCCGCAAAAGGTTTGTCGATATGTATCAAACAAGACGAAATCGTCTGAATAAGTATTGCTTCCATTGCTCCATATCGGTCTTTCAGTCCAAAAAGTAGATATCCTCTAAAGTAAAATTCCCAAGCTATATAGTAGAATACAATATAAAAAAAGTGGTAAATAGGCACAAAATCTCGATGGCCGATGATCGCTTTGGCCAAGGGATATTCTAATGTAACTGAAGGATTGTAAGAGCCACAAAATGCAAAAGGTAGCACAAGTATTATGATAGATAACAAAACGAATTTTAAGCCATAATTTATATCTCCTAAGCCAAATCCAAATGAAGCGAGTGGTTTTTTCCACCAAAATAAAATATGCATTATTGGAAAGATCAGCATCAACACAAAAAAACCAACAAACTGTAGCTTATATGACAGAATACTGCCTGCAAAATCACTAGCCAAAGACGGAAAATATCGTTGAAAATCAGTTGACATACTGTAATACCTATATAAGGTGATCAACAATGGTGCAGAAATCAAAATAATGTAATAATTAATATCTTGACTTTTGAATTGTAATGTATCATTGATCGATTTTTTCATCTTTCAGCCGCAATTAATTGATCACTAAATTTTGATGAGTATCTCTTGTGCAAATAAATGCCAAGATAGACCGAAATGACTGCCCAGATAGCACCAACTACTATATCCAAGATATAATGATACCTCAAATAGACCAACGAAAATATAATCACTACACTCAAGGCAAAATAGGTATAATAAAGTTGCTTAAAATATCTCGATGCTAACATAGTCACAACAATAAGAATAGCACTGTGTAGGCTTGGAAAACAATCCAAGGTACTCGGCTCACACATATTGATAAAGTCTCGTAGTGGTGCAGCCAAAAACAAGCCATCTAATGGTACAGTATGTTCATGAACCAAGTAATATCTTGGACCTTCTACAGGCATGAAAAAGTAGGTAATGTATGCACCATAATAACAAATAAACAATGCAAAAAGTGATATTTCCAACTCTTTAAATTCCTTATTTCTAAACAATAAGATGATCAAGACCACTGGCATCAAAAAATATACAAAATATAAAATATACAGGATCTCTGTCAATAATGGATTTATTAGTCGTTGCATCCAGACAGTGGGTGAAATACCAAAAACCTGCTTATCCATATTGTCTATCCAAGCATCGTATCTGAGCTCACCGACAAAGACTGGCAACAGTCCAGAAATAGACTCGTACAAAATGACAAATATTATGACTGTCGATAATAAGTAGAATAAGTTGTATTTCGGACTATGATTTTTTGATCTAAAGTATGCCAATGCAAATATGAAAATCAGGACAATTCCATACAAAGCATAAAGTCGATCGGTATAAGGATTGTAATCGTGAGTATGGATCAAAAAGCCAAATAGAACAAGCATAAAGCCAATGTTCAACATATCAATCAGACTGATAATAAAAGGCTTATCTCTCAACTTCATTGGCTAAAAAGAATCTGTTTTCAATAAGCCTGCAAAGCTAAATAAAATTTGACAAAAGAATGGAGTAATGATTTATTATTAAGTAATTGTTAGGAAATGAGTGATGGAAAACTAAACTTTATGACTTGCAAAAAAATGGTGAGAATGTAATACTTCGCAGTCACTAAGTGTTTTTCTAATATATCAAAGATAAATAAACCAGCCCAATGTGTTTCTTAAAATCAATTTTTTTAAGAAATCTTAAATTAATAATATTTTTTGTTGACTTTGTATTAGGTCATCATTATGTGCAAGTCGTCTTTTATTTTAATAAGTGATTTTCGACAGATATATTTTCTATCTTCAAGATAAACCGTAGTATAATTACCATCTGCTTCCAACAGATTATATCACTGTATTCAATAAATTGTTGCACCGATCCTACTTTATAAATGATTCCAAATTCCTTTCTTTTTTTGTGCATAAGGAGCAGATTAGAAATACTAGTGTCAAGTGTAAAGATATGAAAGGGCTTGATGATATATGAATGAAATGGAATAGGTTGAGCTTCTTTATAAAAAGTTTCATCTTCATAATTAGTGATGAATATTATAGGAATATTAAAAATTTGACAAGTGTCTTCCCAAATCTATTCCATTCAAAGATCCATTGAGCTTAATATCTATTATAAATATATCTGGTTTGACAGTTGACTTCATGATACTCCACAAAGCCTCATTGGCATTATCAAATGTATTTAATATTTCATATTTTTTTAAGGAATTATGAATTTTCAAGAAAGGTCAAAAAACCCAATACTGTCTTCAATAATGATTACTTTGATTTTATTTTCAATCATACTAATTTAATATTTGGAAGTTCGACAAATTTACCCCATTTTTTAACATTTTCAAAGGTGATTTTTCCGCCCATCTTATGTACTATTTGATAACACAAATAAAGTCCTATACCTTTCCCTCCTGATGAATACTTTGTTATCTCTTCATTCGTTAATTGGTTTCTAAAAGATTTTGCCTAAATCTTCATTAATTTATCCTCGAATTATAAAATGTTATTAATACTTGGTCTATACTTTTTTTAATTTCTATCTTGATTTTCCATTGTGACAATAGTTGTAAGCATTGGTAATCATATTTCTAACCACAGAAGTATAAACCAGTTTATCTTGAAGACATTTAGCATCATTTTGTGCTTTAGACACTATGACATTAAGATTCTTGGCGCTCAACTGGTGTTCAAACATTTTGATAATATTGAGTGTTTCCACTTCCAAATCAAATAAAGTGTATTCGAAATTGAATCTGTTTAAATTTAATTTCAACCAGTTAAATGAATTTTCATTTAAGGTATAAAGATTGGAAACTGTTGATAAAATACCACTAAAATACAAGTTCAATTTGTCAAGATCTTTCAAATTTATAGCATTTTTCAAGTAATTTAACAGGTACATAAGATCTGTAACAGGCCTCTGATATCATGTGATATTAGTGAAAACATTTGTTCTTTTGTGTTAATATCTCATGTTCTTTAATACAGTTGCCCAGCTCTTAATAATAAAATAACCACTACAATAATAACCAACAAAAGCATAATAAAAAAAATCATGTTTTCTCATCTTGAGCTGATATTGTTGATTTTCTTGGTTCAATTTTTCAATTTTGAACTGGTGTGTTAAATTATTAAATTTAATTTGGAGTGCTGAAAAATCTTTAGCGTTTTTTACATCAACTAGAGAGTCCTTTAAATGTATATATTCTTGAGAATAATTGAAAGCATTTTTCAAAACTACCCAATTTTTGATTAAGCTCAGTGATTTCTTTTAATAGATGCAATTTCTTATCATTATTGACAACTATCATTTTTGAAAGTGCTATTGCTTGATTATAGTTAATTTGAGATCTTTCCAAATCATTAATTTTCAAATAACAGTATCCAATAGAAGAGAAGTCTAGGAATAGATATCTTTTATAATCTAGTTTGAAAGCATTTTTTAGACTTGCATTGAAATACAAGATATGGCTTGAATTACATTGCTGATAAATTTTGAAAAGACATTACCAAAATTATAATTGAGCGTTATTAAATTTATAATTTTATCTAATCCTATAAAAGATTGTTTTACAAGTTTTAAATTTTCATTTAGAAGTTTTATTGCATTTTCTGAATCATTGTGATTAGAATACAGTTTGCTTAGAATGAGCTTTGCTTACTATAGATAGCCTTTATATTTCTTGAATCCTCAGCGATCTTGTATGCTGTTTTTGCGTATAATAAAGCTAAGCTATCGCTACTGTTGAATACAGAACCTGATGCCTGTAATGATATAAGTTGGCCATTAAGCCATAAGCTTTAGATAGCATGAATGAATCTTTCACTTCGCAGAGATGCGTAGTAATTCCTGGGTATTTTTTTTACAGCTCCTGGATATTCGTATTTTAGAGAATTATCATCTATCTCTATTGATTTGTATGAAGGTAAAATCTTCTTTATCGCCAGTTATTTCATAATGCTTTAAGATGTCGTGATATAAATTGCTGCATTTTGGGTAGAATAAACGAAAAATACCTTTCGATATCATAAATATTTTTTGCAATAATAGAAGATGAACCTTTTTTCAAAATAATTTCAGTCTCAAGGCTATCAATTTGTTGAAGAAAGTCTTGACAAATCAATTGATTTGAAAGATAAAAAGGAGTGAAATTATAAAATAATCAACTTTATTTTCATAAATTAAGGAAGACGGCTAATTAAATTTTAAAAAAAATACTAATTTGTCAATTAAAATGTCGCAAACATAATTAAAAAATATCACAAATTAATATGTGTTAAATAAATATTGGTTTAACATTTAACATACAGAATGTTAAATATTGGTTAGAAATAGAAGTGGTAGGCTGTCCAAATTAATTTTATATGTAAGATATAAAAGAGCTCCTCACTTCTTGTGAAGGATTTCATTTATGAAAGCGTTATGATTTATTATTGCTCAAATCTGGAATAGTACTTCAATTACCATTTAATTGAATCGTTGCAGTCCCACAATTTACTGTTGGGACAAGGGAGCGATTACTTTTGGTGTACAATTACTTCAGGATCTGTGATTTGAAAAAGTTTGAGTACACCCAGTAGCAGCACTATCTGTCACAGTAATAGTGAATATGCCACCTCCTCCAGCTGTGCTATGTGCCTAGGTAAACTGGAGTCACCCGTAAGCTATGTTGGTATTTGGTGTTATAGTTGTTCCTCCATTGATAGAGACATGGCATGAGGTCAAAGAAGCATTCCCATTGGTGACATTTGCATTAAACCTTATTCTTATTGTCAGCCAACAAATTAGGCGTACCGTTATCAAAACACGATAAATTGTCAGGCGCAATTGCGTTAATGTTGCAACATCCCGTAGGAGGTGCCACAACAAGCTGACATGTATTGCTACAATTGTTGGCATCTGAGACTGTAACAGTATAAGTGCCAGCACTTAAACCACTCACAATGGATCCAGACACACACCATACGAATGTATAAGATCCCAGGCCTCCAGTTGCGCTTGCAGTTGCTGACCCTCCATTTGCATTAAAGTACAACTAGGTTGAGTATTTAAAACTATATTACAGCCGGACCAACGACATTAGTTAGGATGGCTTGACATGTGGTGGTACACATTGACATCCGTAACTGTAACAGTATATGTACCTACACCTAATCCGCTTGCAGTACTTGTGACTTGTGCTGGAGGACACTCCAAATATATGAATATCCATAGATCCACCTGAAGGCGTGACCGAAACACTCCCATTATTTTGACCACAGGTAGGTGATGTATGACTACAGTTTGCAGTAAGATTATTTACACTAGCTACATCAGTACAAGTGATTGAGCAGTTGTTTTGATCAGTGACAGTCACAGTGTGGGTACTCGAATTCACCGTTGCTACTGCGTATTTGTCTTGAGCTGGAGTGGTACTCCAAAGGTATGTATACTAACACTTCTGTAGCAGTGGCAGTAGCTGATCCATTATTTTGATTACAAGCAGCAGATGTGCTACTACACAAGACACTTCATCTGAAGGATTGCTTAGAGTAATTGATGCCGTATTAGTACAGCCAGTATCGTCCGTAATGGTCGCATAGTTGCCAGCACTAAATCCCGGCACTAGCCAAAGTTTGAGCAGGAATTGTACTCCAAAGGTAGGTGTACGGAGATGTGCCACCTGTGACAGTTGCAGTTAGAGCGCCATTGGAGAGGCCGCAATCTGGAACGGTCACTATTGATATCGAAGGTAGTGGATTGCTCACTGTCGTCATAGTTACTGGGCAACACAATTCTATAGCACATGAAGCGTTGTCAGTCGCCGTATAATAGTAGGTACCAGCCTGTGTTACGACCAGAATATTGGTATTGGCTCCACTATCAGGCATAGCTGTCGCCCCTGAAAGTGTAAACCATTGTATCCCTGTGTAATTGGCAGGTGCTGTAAGTGTATAAGACTCTCCTTTCTTGACACATTGAGTAGGTACTATGTGTATGGAGTACAGAAGAAGCTGGGCATTGGTAATAGTAAAGCCGTAAAAGCAGGGGCACAAGAGAAGGTGGGCAATGACCGTCTTACTCATACTTTCATCAGAATCAGTCCATTAATGGTATAGTTGATGGACTGGGGATTACAGCGCGGAAATGAAATGATCCTCCTCCACTACTGACCTGGCAACAGGCGGGAGACTGTGAAAACTCATCATTCAGATGGCAGGTACATTTGCAGTTGGAAGCATGGTGTTTTGACTATTGTAAGTGATATGGTGTTGAGGAGTTAAGACTGGGTTCCTGAACAAATGGTTAGCTGATGATTGCATGCTGATGGTTGTAAAATTGTATCATCATATTATTTGTGCCATTTCATTCCCCATCCTTGAAAGTTTATTTCAGATGAGATCGAGGTGCAGCAGAAATGAGTCGAGGTACCACTTCATCAAAATCACTGTTCGAATCAGTGGGAGGGCATTTGGAAAATCTGTCGCTGTATAATCTGAATCTGTAAGACATGGCAGATCCAACTCCAGGGGTGGGATCAGGTCACTGATCCAGTCGACTGATCTGGGCCCAAGGAGCAAACGCATGATAGATTGCAGGCACGATCACTTTGCTGCTACAGAGTATAACGTAGAAGGAATTGAGACAGGTTGGACTACTGATGGGGGAGACTATCCTGAACTGTTAAGAATTTGAGATCATGGACCACTGCTTGCCAAGTCATTATTGAACTCACGAAAGATCATGCTGATTTGTCCTGCAAGCAGCTGGAGTAGGATATATAGTTATGGATATATCACAAAAAATAGCACCACAAACATCTTGATAAGCTGGGTCATCAGGGCTAAAGCAGTCTCCACCAATGGAAGTGTATCCCATACCAGGATAAGGTAATATATCTGCTGGCTCTACACAATGACATAAATAGACTGGTCCGCTTCCACCGTAGGCTTGCAAATATATAGATGCTGAATTTCCTACTCCTATTACTACATAACTCTGTGCCTGTACCCACATGCTTATTAATAGTAAGCATAATGTTAAGCTTGTATGTTTCATGTTTATTAATTTATTTTAATTTAAAAATTGAAGATAAGTGTGACCTTTAGCACCACTTCTGTCTATAGAATAAATACCACCACCATCTATGACTTCTAATACTACGGTCTCAGAATCTGAAGAGATAGTGTTTCCTTGAGCCATTGATGTAGTTTGTACTTTGTTAAAAAAAGTAAATACTTTTTTCATCTGTCCACCGACCGACATTTCTTTGATACAGAGCAATTGTCTATCGGTTACTTCTATATTGATGGTCAAGATAAAACCATTTGGAGCAGTAATGGTAGCTGTACCAGAAGCCACAGGAAGAAACTGACCAACATTCATAGTTGATGGATAGACCAATGAAGATCCAGTATATGTTAAGGACGAGTTAGCTGGATTGTATCTGCACACCATTGGCTCTACAAGGCTAATGGGAGATACCTGGGTTTCTGATATTGTACTTACCAGAGTATGTGGGATCATCACTGAAAACGGATAAGGTGTTGAGCTCCTTGTATAGTGATAAGTACAATTATAATTATTACCAACGGTATTATTGTAATCTATACCTACATTTTCACACATGACAACATTTGTCGCTTTGTTGATCAAATTATAATGACTGTTTTTACCAGTATTGATGTAGGAGAAGGGAACACTGATTTGTGCATTGATGAGGTTTCCTATCAGCATCAAAGTGGTAGAGATTAAAATGTGTTTGAAAGTGCTGTGTATCATATTTTATTTTTTTAATATTAATTATTTTTTTGAACTGACAAAGAACCACAATTGGGGCTAGGGCACGGATTACTACCACAAGCTATAGGAGCCGTAAAAGTTGCTGTAGTGGTGCATGAGGTATCATCGCTGAATGTAGCTGTGACCGTATGGCTGACGCCATCAGCATTCAATCCAGTAATACTATAAGTAGCAGGCAACGAAGATACAGGATAACTCACACTTCCTCCACCACTTACCATAATGGTCAAGCTTCCAGTTGTTGGAGCATTAGTTATCGTTAAATTTCCAGTTAGCGTGTATTGGTTGTTACTTGTATTGCAAGTTCCAGCATTGGCTGTCAGAGAGATAGAGCAGGTCGAAGTTGGTCCAAAAATTACTGCATTAGGATTGACTTGAATGACACCGCCACCACCACAACCTCCGCCACCAGAAAAGGTTGCAGATTTTGGGTTTGGTGCTTGAGTTCCTCCTAATCCTCCATCCGTGCAAAATGACATATTTGTTACCACTGGTGGCGTAGCAGTGGCATTGATATTAGATGAAACACCTCCCAAAGGATTGTTTACCCAAATGACACCATTTCCTCCACCTCCAGATGACCCCCATCCGTGCAGATTGTCACTTAAACCTTGTACACCATTACCTCCTTTTGCACATAAAGCTAAAGTACCTGTGATTTGATTGGCGTTTATTACGATTAATCCTCCTCCACCGCCACCATAAGCATAAAAACTTGAACTAAAATTAATAATATTTTCTGATGTCCCATCTTCACCATTGGCAGTTATCACTTGTCCATTAGTGATAATTTGATTGGCTTTGATCATCACAATTCCACCTCCATCAATACCATTTTGTGCCGACCACCCGCCATCCAAATTCTTGGGTCAGAGCAGTTGCCTGATGCGTCACAACTAAAAAAAGTATGATAACCTGATGTAGAACAAAACCTCCACCTTCTCCGCCAAAATATTGTAAGATACCACCATATCCACTTCCACCACCACCGCCATTATAGGCACCACCTCCACCTCCTCCCACCTCCACCCGAAAATCCACCACCACCACCTACATATGTTCCATTTGTCCAACCGCCGCCATTTATTGCTCCAATTCCTCCAATATTCAAGGGGTTATCTGCACCAATTCCCACATCCTGCCCTTGATATTGATGCTCCACCACCACCACCACCATGTGGTCTGCACTACCACCTCCACCACCGCCACCAACTCCACCACCACCGCCACATCCACCACCACCACCAGCCACGGGAAATAATGAAGAAATGCTTTCAAAACCTCCATTTATATTATTCCTCAATTATTATAATTACCATACGAACCTCCGCCACCACCATTTACTCCGCTATTTATTCCATTATTAAAAACCTCCACCAGAAGCAGAAGCAGGAATTCCACCACCAGTACCTCCTGTCCAGTAGCTCCAGTTGATATACCATAACCACCACCACCACCAGCACCTTCAAATATATAACCACCACCACCACCACCGCCATATACACCTTCTCCAAAAATGTAATTAGCTTCAATTAATGTAAGATCATTTACACTTAACAATCCTCTAAATCCTGCACCGTCAGCAAGAATAGAGCCATTCATGGTAAGTGTACCATCGGTAAGTACGCCTACAATACCACCTGTGCTACCATCCCATGGTTTTGCTAAAATATTGGCAATAATTGTTATTCCTATTGGATCATAAGGTATCCAAACCAACTGCACCTTCTCTGAAGTGGTATAAGTCTAATAATACCATCTAAGTTTATATCGCTTCCACTGCCTGCGATTTACAGTTCGGTATTCAAACTTACCGCCATTAACAGCAGTATTACCTGTCATTTGTACTAATAGTACCTTGTCTCCAATTGCAAGGGTGTGACTTATCCCTGTGCCTGTACCTACTGTTACCACATTGCCACTTATTGCAGATATTGGATAATAGGCATTGACAACACTTGGGGTATTAGACACGCCAACATTAATTTGAGCTAAAATCCTTGTTGCCGTAAAGCAAGATAACAGCCCAACTAAAAAAAATAAATCTTTTGCTTTCATATTAATAAAATTTTACTTTTAAATCATTTTTAATAAAATCCAAAATATCATCAAATCCATCAGCGAATTTTAGAAAATCCTTCTTTATATATATTAATTCTACTACGCTCCGTATCTCCCTTACTATTTTGATAGTTTTCAGAAAATTGGATGAATACATCTCCTTTTCTGTTTTTGACATCTAGATAATAGGTTCGCTTGGTGCCTGCTACTGTTTTTACTGAATAATTCTTCTGGCATGATGTTATTAATTTCGTCCTTCGGTAATGTTGATTGGTTTATCTATTGAGATATTATTAAATTCGTTGTTTTACCATCAGGCCATAATACAGTGAGCTTTGAGATGCTGGCATTTGGACCTAAACCAATGTTTTGGCAGTGTGCATGGCTGATACCATAACTCTCCCCAGATCTGATCTCTCTTATATAAGTTTTATCCTGCTTCCACTTTGATTCTAGCTCCTACAGCATTTCTATTGCTCTCATATCCAAAAAGATTGACAGAAATGAAGTGATTTGAATTGCCTGCATTCAACCACAGTCTATCTGCCGCCACACTTCCAAAATAATAGGAAGTATATAAGTCAATAAAACCATCTGCATTAAAATCACCAGCGCAAAATGAACGTAATGTTTTGCCAGCCACGGGTTCTAAAATGGGGTGTGATATAGAAGTGAAAGTACTGTTTCCATTATTTTTGTACAGGTATGCTCCTGTCATTCCACATACCAAAACATCTACATATCCATCATTGTCAAAATCAGCCGTAATTGCTTGTAGAATACCATTTGGCAAAGACTCCAAACCACTTCCTGATGTTATTTCAGTAAAATATCCAGATCCATTGTTTCTCATGAGTCTTGATGGTGTGTAATGATTGAGAATCAAGGCATCTAGGTCACCATCATTGTCAATATCTTGAAACTCAGTGACCCAAGATTGATTATTATCTTTCATGTTGTATTCTGCTGCTGCTTCGCTATTGAATTGTTACCATTATTGACATAAAGCTGGTTGATTCGTCTTGGATCATTTTGGTCATTCACTAAGCGCGACATTTGCTGATGTAAAAATCAAGGTCACCATCATTATCAAAGTCAGTAAAAACTACACCATAGTTGCCAGAATTGTCTGATGTAGGAACTGTATGTAGATTGATACCCATGTCATCTTTGATAAAACCGCCAAATCCATCATTTCTCCATATACCGCTCTTGGCATCATCATGACATACAAAAAGGTCTAAAAAACCATCTCCGTTGATGTCAGCCATAGCAGAAGCTTGAGTAAAATCGTATCACCCAGGTAATTGGACGGCGGTGACATTGGCTCATGATTGGACAGGAGCAATTTAACTCCAGTATTATCACCACCAGTCAATATATCTCTAAAATCATCATTATTGACATCACCGCAAATGATGCTCAATGGAGATGCAGGTAGGAACTTTCCTAAATAGGTTTCTACAAAAGGGAGGCGGGCATTTTTGCTGAGTTAATAGATAAAAATTACCTGTAGTAGTTGATCGCACTATATCATCCAGTCGATCATTATTCATATCACACGCTCCTTTTTGCATCCAAGAGTAGAATGTTCCATTTTGGGGCAAAAATGATGATGCATCAATAAAGTCAATCTGCGCAGTAATTGAAACTGAAAACAAGACAGAAAGTAAGTAAATGGTATAAGTTTTCATGACTAATTTTTGTACTGTGACAGGAACACAATTAGGATTAGGACACGGATTACTACCACAAGCTATTGGGGCTGTATAAATTGCTGTATTGGTACATGAGGCATCATCGCTGAATGTAGCTGTGACCGTGTGGCTGACGCCATCAGCATTCAATCCAGTAATACTATAGGTAGCAGGCAACGAAGATACAGGATAACTCACACTGCCACCACCACTTACTGAAACTGTCAAGTTCCTGTTGTTGGAGCATTGGCTATCGTTAAATTTCCTGATAACGTGTATTGGTTGTTACTTGTATTGCAATTCCAGCATTGGCTGTTATTGTGATCGAACATGTTGGACAGTTATTTGAAACAAGAGCTTGAGGGCAACACAATTTGATAGTACACCCATTTGATTGTTGTGCTGACCAAATATAAGTTCCTATACTGTTTAGTATGAAGGTTTGAGTATTAGCTCCCAAAATAGGGAGAGTGTCAGCACCAGATATTGTGTACCATTGATAATTTGTCAATCCTGCATCAGCTGTTAAAGTATAAGTATCACATAGGCATAGGTTGTAAGTTGTATTAGGGCATGGATTGGTACCACAGGCTATTGGGGCTGTAAAAGTTGCTGTATTGGTACATGAGGCATCATCGCTGAATGTAGCTGTGACCGTATGGCTGACGCCATCAGCATTCAATCCAGTAATACTATAAGTAGCAGGCAACGAAGATACAGGATAACTCACACTTCACCACCACTTACTGAAACTGTCAAAGTTCCAGATGTAGGGGCATTTGTTATTGTTAAATTTCCAGTTAGCGTGTATTGGTTGTTACTTGTATTGCAAGTTCCAGCATTGGCTGTTATTGTATACTACATGAGGACGATTGCCAAGCTGGTGCAGTTGGGCTTTGTATTACCAAGCCATTACCACCTGCACCACCAGTGCCTGTCATATATGAATTTTTGGGATTTAATGTATTGGCTCCTGACTACCACCCTCCAACGCCTGCTGTACCGCCTGCTCCTGAGAGATTGGTATTGGCAACATTTACCGTTTGACTACCAGTATTTGAACTGGCAGTTGAGCCATAAACCCAGAACCACCGCCGCCACCGCCAGCACCACCAGTGCCACCGTGCTTTATACCCAGAAAATTACCATCTCCACCTTTACCGCCTTTGGCTTCAATAGTAGTAGTTGATGTAAAGTTTTTGATATTTAATATCATTTGTCCACCACCGCCACCCCTGCACCACCACTTCAAAATTTACATTTGAAATTGCAGTGCAATATTGGGCAAGACCTAATGACATTCCATTTGAACTAATTGTATTATTATTTCCATTAACAAGTTAAAATCTAAAATGACGATTCCTCCACCAAATCCTTCTGATTGACAAGCAGCACTCCCACCTGATCCGCCCATCATAATTCGAGCTTGGTTTTGATTTAGGTAATGGTCTGCATTAGTGATAGTTGAAGTAACAGCACTATTACCTGCTCCTGCTGTTGTGGAAAAAGACTTCCCCCTTTTCCAGAGATACCGCCGCCTGTCCAAGAGCCCCACCTCCTCCACAAAACTATCATCTCCGCCACTTATAGAAGAGGCACCACCACCACCACCACCATACGAACCGCACCAGCCCCACTTCCAGAATCAAGATTTACAGCCGAAGCTCCATTTCCTATGCCTTTGGCTCCGCCGCCGCCACCACCACCGCCGCCATTACCACCATTGTAAATATTATTGGCACCACCACCACCTCTTCCTCCTCCATTGACACCGCCACCGCCACCGCCGCCGCCTAATGTAGTTACTTCTTCATCAGTACTACTTCCACCACCACCACCACCACCTATAATTCCGCCACCGCCACCACTGCCACTGCCGTAATAACAAATTCCACTATAACAAACTGCTATTCCATCTCCCCCATTAACACCATAATTTGTATTCCCCGTTGTACCATCTATTCCAGCTCCACCAATTCCACCACCTTCTCCTCCTGTACCATTTGTATACATGTTATTATAGTTTCCTCCAAGTCCTCCTCCTCCATTAATTCCACCACCTCCTTTACCTCCATAGGTTATTTCTGGATCATCGTATCCTCTGCCATCTGTACTACCTTGCCCTGAACCTAGGCTTGTTGTGATAGTAGTTGTTGGTGGGTTGGCTTGTGAAAATCCAGTTCCCGTAGCATCTATATTGGCATTGAGGGTAAGGTTTGTTCCTTTGAGGGCAATAACACCACCAGTAGTGCCGTCCCACACTTTGGCTGTAACATTGGCAGTTACGGTAAAGGCAGACGAATAGGGTGCAAAAACCAATTGCACTTTTTCGGTACTCACACTATATGTGTTTACAATGCCATCTAAGGTAATATTGCTTCCACTCACAGAAGCTACTTTTCTTAATTCGTACTTGCCCATGTTTGAGCCAGTTTGCACAGGCGGTATGCCTGTCATCTGAATCAATACCACATGGTCGCCAGCTGCAAGGGTATGGCTAGCCCCTGTGCCTGTACCTACTGTTACTACATTGCCAGCAATGTTGGAAACAGGAAAATAGGCATTGACAATGCCTGAGATATTTTGACCTAGCAATGCAAATGATTCTAATGCTAGAATGACCATGATAATAAATCTTTGTGAACGCATTCCAATAAGTTTTATTAAATATTTAAAATATTGTCAATCAACACTATATTTCCAAACTGTTGCATATTATTCCAGAATTTATATTCAAATTATGAAATAAGAAACCTAGCCTGTATTTGACAGATACAAGTAAAGAAATATGAAAATTCAAAATGATTTCCATAGCGACATCGTCATATCAGGAAGCGGTTATGGGTGAATTGACCTGATCATTTTATTCAATGTGCTTGAAATTAGGCTCTATTTTTAATACTACATAAAGTAGCATGAGAAAAAGAAATGAAACATTTATTAGAAAAAAATTAAATATACATTTCACTTATTGGCACAAACATATATATATAAATTAATTACATGTAATCAATGATGACGAAATGACTAAAAATTGATGACGAAATCATGTTTTTTCATAAAAACTATGGCATCCCTTAAATTTTCTAACATTTTAATGCCAATATGCAAGCCTTTCGTTTCATATTAAGAGTTTATCAAACTTCTTACTATGAAGCTTTCATGCTAAAATCTTGATGCACCAGTCTAACTCTAGTCATAATGTCATATTATCTTAGGCTTTTCTTATAGTTGTCTTATGGTTGTCTTATGTTACACATAAGACAACCATAAGATTTGTATAAAAGTAAGCTTTGACATTATGCTTTTGTGATAATATCTAACCCTTGGTTTGCGTTAAGTATTATGGAAGAACAAGAGAAAATAGATATGGCAATCATCAATGAAAACGGACATTATATAGGACCACTTGGCAATGTTAGATTTTATACACTCAATGGCAAAAATGTAGTTGCCACAAAAGGAGGCCCTGATGCCAATGACATTAAAAAGAAGCCATCTTATGCCTATACTCGAGCGCACAATAGAGAGTTTGGCATCGTAAGCAAGGTGGCCAGCTCCATATACAACTCACACCAAGCCACACGACCATTTAGGTATCCTTATGCTTATCAAGAGTTAAGAAAATATCTTTTTAGGATGCTTTCTTTTGATGTAGTCAATCCGCATGGAGAGCGGAGTCTATTATTTTCAAAAGCAGATCAACATTTTAAATTCATGCAGATCACGGCGAAGAATTATGCGGAAATGGTACGCATCCCTATCGAAGTGTCAAAGCATGAAGCGGAAGAAATATCGTTGAGCATAAAGCCTACTGCCATCAATAGCCACATTACCTTCCCAACAAAGTACGACCAAATGGTAATGGATATCTATTTGCAAGGTGTCCAAGATATTGTGTATCAAGAAAGTCTAAAAAAATACAATTTCCATCATTATCAGTCAGTACTGCCATTAACTCCTATCGGAAGTTTTGAGTTTTTCAAACATCTCAATACTGATGATATGGTTTGTACTTCCAAAGTATCGTCGGGCTACCACTATATGGTCTTTGCAGTTGCTACATTTACAGCAAAATCAAAACCTAATCTTTCGCCCATACACACTGCGGCATGTATTCAAGTTATTCCAAGTGAACAAGAATGATTTCAGCAGATTTTTTCAATATATAACACCTATTGTTCGCAAAATATGCTTTGACAAAAGAATAAAACAGCATACGTCTGCAAAATAAAAAGGGTTATTATTTGTGCCTAATTGTTCACTTTAAAAATTGCCTAATTCCTAATTCTGCAATTTTTATTAATTTTTCATAAGCAGTATTAGCATAAACTAATGCGATAAAATCATCGATATTCCTAGTTTTTATCCATTACATTTATACTGATTGATGATGTAAAGTTTATTCGTCGTAAATAGTAGATAACTATTTTCTACTTTTGTGGCATGAAGCTTAGCCTTTCTATTGCATTCAGGTATTTGTTTGGTAAAAAATCAACTAATGCTATCAATATTATCACATGGATTTCTATCATTGGTATGTCCATTGGTACTGCTGCATTGATTTTGATCCTGTCAGTTTTCAATGGGTTTGAAGGCTTACTCTCGGGTATGTTGAGCAATTTCAATCCAGAAATCAAAGTGACCCTCATCCAAGGTAAATACCAATCCAAAGACAGCATCAACATGGAGGCTGTCAAGGCAATTGAAGGTATTGATATGGTAGCTTATACACTGGAGGAGACATCCTTTTTTGATTACAATGGATCACAAGAGGTGGGTATCATCAAGGGTGTAGATGGTGACTATATGAGATTGACAGGTCTTGACACTTCATTGGTCACAGGGTCAGCAAAACTCGGCCAACAAACAGAATTTGGCATTTTGGGCTCTGGTATGGACACTAAATTGTCTATCAATCCTGCTGATGGATTTTCGGCAATCAATGCTTATATGCCTACGCGTGGATCCAAAGGGCCACTTTCCAAAGAGTTTAATACTTACTCATTTTATCCTTCGGGGACATTCTCTGTAGGCAGCGATGTAGATCAACAGTATGTTCTAGTCAACTATGATGCTGTCAATCATTTATTGGATTTGGAAAACAACTTTTCTGCTATTGAAATTAAACTAAAACCGAATGCCAATGAAAATAGCGTCATCAAGCAGCTTTCTACTTTATTAGGATCCAACTACAAGGTCAGTAATCGATATCACCAAGACGAAAGTTTCTTAAAGATAATGAACATCGAAAAATGGATCAGTTACTTAATTGCGTGCTTATCCATGTTGATCATTGCATTCAATATGGTGGGTTCGCTATGGATGATTGTGCTCGAAAAGAAAAAAGACATCGCCATTTTAAAATCAATTGGTTTGACGAATTATGGTATTCAAACTATATTTATTTCGTTGGGAATGCTTATTTCTGTCATAGGTTTGATCGTAGGATTCTGTTTAAGTATTATCTTATATTGGTTACAAAAAGAATATGGTTTGGTGTCAATTCCTGATGGTTTTATGATTGATGCGTACCCAATTGAGATAAAATATATTGATTTTTTAATTGTCACTATTACTGTACTATCAATAGGATATTTAGCTTCATTGCTGCCTTCTATTAGGGCCAGTAAAGTGGGTGCCTTTGTTAGGCAAGATTGATGCTGCTTAAGTTTTTGGAGAAAATGCTCGATTCTAAAAATTGAATAATCTTTTAGTCAACCCAAAGTCTTTTTACACATCAGTCAGAAATAAAAAAGCCTGCCTGAAATTCTTTTATTCCAGACAGACGGTTCCCTTTTACGAATAAAAATACAGCATTACTGTACTAATCTTTATATCGAATTCAAAATCGATTTTATTTCTTTAATGTCTTTTTTGCTTGACAATACTGTTATATCAGTATCTACACCTAATACAGCATTAGTCATGCCAAACTCAAAATAATTGTCACCTAATTGACTAATTATTAAAATTTTCCCTGCGATATTCTTATTTTGGGTGTTTGTTGTTAAGCCAAAATTGGATTTTGACTCATTCCATGTCAATTGCATCATGATATTTTTTTCATCTGCTACAAAAAAGGCCAAAGTATTTTTTGAGTTTTGCTCTTGATTTGCTTTTACATTCAGTTTGTGAACAGTTGGATTTAGATTGTTGGGTTTATCAGAAATGGAAATCCATCTTGGAGAGCCCTTTACTTCTAATTTATAACCAGATATAGTCCTTTGTGTTTCGCCTGTCGAAATAGTCCATGTACCTACACTTATGTTGGATAGACTTTCACTGATTTTGCTCCAAGTTACTCTATTGTCTGTCAAACTACCCACCAGTAAATTTGGATCATTAATCACATTTTCATCTTGGATGTAAACACTTACTTTTTTGATTGGAAAAAGATCTTCTCCATTCTGGCTGAATTTTAAATATACCAATCGATCAGAATCAATAGGCTTCATCTCATATTCTGATGATGGACACTGTATCAAAGCACTTTTTGTAGAGGTATATTCCTTTACTTCCAATTTTATTTCTCCTGACACAATATTACCTTTACTATCCATCAAAGCTTCAGATGGAATCTCAATTACCGCTGGGGCATATCCAGTAAAAACAGTATTATCGGCAGATAAATGAATAAGGTAGGATGTCGGTTTTCCCACCATAGCTGCAATCAATAAGTCCTTATTGATCACAAAGGTTTGATCTGGAATGAACACGTATTCATTCTTTTGGCATGATACCAATATAATTAGAAATAAGAATGGCAAAAACAACTTCATTTTTAGCAATATTGGGTGTTAAATGATAAGATGACTTAAGTGGAAAAAACGCTGCTTCTAAATATTCAAGTTTTGAAATAAAATCCATAAAACATCTATTAATATATTGATTTACAATATATTAATAAAACAAAATCCAATGATTTTTTTAGAATCTATACCTCAAGCCAGTAGTAACGCCAAAGGTATTATATTTTTGGCTCAATGGGTAGTAATTGGTAGTCATGGCACTAGTCATTATTTTCATGTTTGGTTCGAGTAGGAAGTCAACTCTATTGGTAAGGTGATATGCCAAACTGATCGATCCATAAGCCGACACACCCAATTGGGTTTTGAAATTTGAATGGCCCTCATCATCAATGGCCCTTAAATCTATTGGGTTATTATCATGGTTGAGAATCATGCCTTTTTGCTTCAATGCCACATTGATATAAACGCCTGCGACACCAGACAAACTAAAGTATTTATTGGCCAAAAGCGTATATCTCGCCAAGACTGGAATATCAAACATCTTGTACTTATTATACACACTAATCTTAGTGGTGCCAGGAACAAGTACCTTTTCTTCAGTAATTATACTATCTACGATTTTACCATTTTCGTATATGTAATCTTTAATAATAATGATCCTTGTTTGATTGGATTCAGGATCTACATATTGGAATTTTTCGCCGATCTGACTATAGTTAAAGCCTGTGTGCAGATTCCATCTATAGCTGATGTTGTATCCAAATCTCACGCCAGCTGAAAATGAATAAAGTGATGTTTCAGTATTTTTTCGCAATGAAATATAATCTTGCGCACCTGCGCCATTGCCAGCGAGTTGCTGCCTATTGATATCATGCGACACATAAACATCTACACTTTTATCTTGAAAATCTGATGTAAATGGACACGCTTTATCTTCCTTTACTTTTTTGGAAAATGACCTAAAGTTTATTACTTCTCTTTGATATGCCAATGCCTCCAATTTAGAAGATAGGAGCGAGGTATGACTTATGTTTTGTTTGATGATCTGGTCATTAACATTACTAATCACACTTGTCTCTTCAGCTGGAGACAATTTGTATTCAATTGTTTTCTCGCCATCTTTGCCATCTCGCTTAGCTATGTAGGTCATTGATTTGATATTTTCTACCAAAACAAGATTTGAAGAGGGTAGTTTTGTTTGTTGTATATCTTGTGCATCATCATCAGATGCTTGGCTAAACTTATTACTCACCTCAGCAATCATCTTATCCGTATGAGAAGATGTATTACTGGTAGCCGATATACCAGATGCTAGTTCGTAACACTGTTCAGTAATTGGCTCTTTCAACTCACCTTGTGTCATAACATAAGCAGTCAGTCCCGCTACCATGATGGTTGTAAATACTGAAAGGAAAGCCAACCAAGGTCTATTTTTTCTCTTGTTTTGTGGTAGTCTTGACGAAATATTTTCCCAAGCCCCAGCTGGAATATCCACTGTATGGTGTTCGAGTTTTTGCTTAAATATTTTGTCAAACTGATTCATATCGCCACAGTGTACAATTCATGTACTTTTTCTTGAAGAATGCGTCTTGCTTTCATCAATTGTGACCTAGATGTAGATTCACCAATACTCAACATTTCACTGATTTCTTTGTGCGAAAATCCCTCTATTGCAAATAAGTTGAAGACAATCCTATAACCATCAGGCAGATCAGATATGAGCTTTGTCAATTCTTCTTCAGATAGGGTTGAAAAAATTTCTGGAGACGCAGTGTTGTCTTCTTTGATATGATCCAGACCTATATCTTCATGACTAAAAGACTTTTTTTGATTGTTTTTGATGGCTGTATTGATGATGATGCGTCTCACCCAACCTTCAAAAGAACCAATATTTTCAAACTCATCAAGATGGGTAAACACTTTTACAAACGAGTCCTGGAGTATATCTTCTGCCTCATGCCTATGCCGAGTATATCTCAAGCAAATTGCCATCATTTTGCCAGCGTACATATTAAAAATATCTCTCTGAGCCGTCCTATCACCTTGAAGACAAGCTTTTAAGAGATCTTTCTCTGAACGTCCGTTTATGATCAGTGGAGACACTGGAAGGTTTTGATTTTTTTTTAGAATTTATAAATATTAAGGTACAATGATAGCGTCATCTATTTGCTCGTTGCCATCGCCATCGAGATCTTCTTGTCCTGCTGTTTTGGCTGGTGATTTTGGCTCTATCTTTTCGATGGTAATCTTACCCTCGCTAAAGGCATTATAATTTCCTTTGGAAAATTGATCTGCTTTTGCAAAAAAATCATCTTTACTTGCCAATAGGTCATCTCCTGTTGTCAATGTCTCATCAGCAAACTCCTTTTTAGGTTTTGCATTTTCTTCTGCCATAAATGTTTCTGCTTTTTCAACAGTTTCATCAAACTTCTTGCTTACTTGTGATGCTACATCTTTCGCTTTTTCGCTGATGAAATCTTTGGCATCGCTCAGTTTATCCATGGCTTTATCTGATGTCTCCAGTACTTTTGCACCTACATTTTCTGATACATCTGCCATCTTGTCGGCCAACTTTTCACCAGATTCCATGACTTTTGCGCCTACATTTTCGGCTACTTGACCAGCTTTTTGTACCAATTCGTTTTCCGAAATTTTATCGACTACATTTGCAGCAGCTTCCTTGGTTTTGTCCACCATATTGCCCAAAACCGAGCCAGCACTTTCAAAGCTTGAACTGGCTGCTTCGCTCGTCTTTGTGTATGTAGATTGTACAAATTCTCCTGCATTATCAGCAGCCTCTTTGGTCTTGTCCCAAGCGGATTCGGCTACATCTCCTGCCTTCTCTACAGCTGATTCGGCTACATCTGCCACATCTGATGCTACTTCTTTGGTTTTTTGCCATGCATTGTCAGCTGCGTTTTCAACTTTATCAATTGCTGCATTGGCCTTCTCCATTACTGTCTCTCTGAGTCCAGCAGTCTTGTCAGAGAGATCGCTCACTGTCTCTTTTGTGGCATCCGCTATGTCTTGAGCTTTTTCTTTGGTATAATCTACGGCCTTATCCACAGCAGATTTGGCAACAGATTCAGTGGTGAAAAACAATCTTTTTAATGATCCTAAGAAACTCATTTTTTTTATTACAATTTAGTTTTGTTAAAATTTGGGTAAAAATATGGTATTTTTTTTTATTAATTGTTAATGGTTGGACATATTTTATTAATAATCAGGATATTTTGATTTTTTTCATCCATATTCTACAAAATTGACATCTTTCAAAAAAAAATATTTCATATTTGCCTTTCAAATGATATTTTTTATAAAGTTGAATTGAAATATTGAGTTCACTTAAAAGATTTTTTAAAGATACTTTTATTTACGGTCTCGCATCTGTATTGCCCAGACTGATCAATTTTGGCTTAGTAGCGGTATATTCCAGTGTATTTGACACATCTGAATTTTCAACTCAGACTGTTTGGTATATCTATGCAGCTTTTTTGAATGTGGTTTTGACGATGGGTATGGAGACAGCTTTTTTCAGATTTTATACTACACAATCTGACAAATCTAAGGTAATTTCTTCATCTTTTATTTTACTGGTTATCAGTGCATCTTGCTTTCTATTATTGAGTTATCTCTTTGCTAATGAGCTCACAGTATTCTTTGAATTCGAAAAATCTGCTTTTCTGAAATTGTTAGTTTGGACTACTTTTTTAGATACCTTGGTGGTGATACCATTTGCTTATTTGCGGGTGACTGGCAGACCTTTGAAATTTCTGTTTTTGAAAACTGCAAATGTATTATTTTTGGTCGTTGTGGTCGTTTTGCTGTTAATAACTATACCAAAATTGATCAAGACAGGTAGCAATTGGCCTTCTTGGCTAGGTTTTAGTGATAGTTATAAACCCGATGTCATTCATATTTTTATAGCCAATGTAGCCGCCAGTGCTTTCACTTTTTTGTGTTTGGCGCCATATTTTTTCAAAATAAATTGGTTTTGGGATAGATCATTGATCAAGCGACTTTTGCAGTATGGACTTCCTATCATGATAGGTGGCTTAGCTTATGTTGTCAATGAAAATGCTGACAAATTGATGCTCGCACAGATCAATCCAGATGACAATGGAATTTACTCTGCATGTTATAAACTGGGTGTATTCATGACGTTGTACATCACAGCATTCAGACTGGGCGCAGAACCTTTCTTTTTCAATCACGCAGGTACCTCAGATGCCAAAGTTAAATATGCAAAGATCATGACGTGGTTTGTTATTTTAGGTGGTTGCTTTATGTTGGGAGTGGTCGTATTTTTAGATTTTTTTGCGCAGATTTTTTTGAAAAATCAGGTGTATTGGCAAGGACTCATGATAGTACCAATTATACTCTTGGCCAATTTATTTTCTGGCATATATAACAATCTCTCGATTTGGTATAAACTGACTGATCAAACCAGATTTGGCATGGGCATCAGCATATTTGGTGCCTTTATTACTGTCATCAGTTTATGGGTATTATTGCCAAAATTCGGAATCATTGGTGGAGCTTATGCTACTCTTTTTGCATACGTTATTATGGCGTTGATTTCTTGGTACTTAGGACAAAAATATTATCCTGTACCTTATGAAAACATCAAGATCATTGCGGCTATTACCTTAGCAAGTGGTTTTAGTGCCATAAGTTTTATATATTTTCGCAATAATATGGTCGTAGGTATATTGTTGATGATTACTTATTTGGGGTTCATTTTGGTAATGGTAAAAAAGGATGTCCAAGCTTTACTTTCCAAAAAATGACGTGCATACTTTATAAGATGTACAATACTTATATTTTTACAATTTTAAAGGTGCCTTCTTTCTTTCCAAAATCTTTTAATTTCAAAATGTATATACCTGGCTTAAAGTCTGTTATATCAATTTTATAGGGAGAACTTGTATTTATCCAATCCGAAAACATCAATTTACCTTGGATGTCATATAATCCTAAAGTTCCACTCCAAGCTGTCCATTTTGCAAATTCTAAATTTAAAATTCCCGAAGTTGGGTTTGGAGAAAGCAAAACTTTAAGATTGAAATCGGATACACTATTTTTACAACTAGTCTTGATGGTATCAATCGACAGATGGTTCAGATACTTCATCTTCACAATATGTGAAATACCTATATTCAAACAAAGGTTTACACTCTTTCAACCCATCAAAAACTATAGAATCTTTGCCTTCAGCAGAAGACCAAGCATTTGAGCCGAAAGGTCTTAAATCAACACGAATACGCGGACGATAATCTGAAGTATTGTTCTGAATAAATTTTATTTTTGTTTTTTCAACTTGCCCAAATAGGTCAGTTAAATTCCTACAATTGCCCGTAGTATCTATTACTAAACAATAATCCTCAATCTCACCATATTCAAAATCTGCACTGCCGCATCCACCTTCAAAATTTTCGTACGAGATGATGATTCGCATCTTTGTGATACCTATCTGAACGTTGTTTGGAATGGATATATTAGAATCCACACCGTGTAGCACTGGTTCAGTTGTTTTGAATAATTGCTCCTCTGCTTCCCAAATACCATTTTGATTGAGATCAATCAATAATCTATAATAATCTTTGTAAGCTTGTCCACTATAAGATGCCTTGATACTAAATGGATATACATTGCCTGGTTTTAATTTAACAAGAGATTGACCTGCGAAATTTTGGTATCCATTTTGAGATTTTCCTGATATTGATTTCAAATCACCTATTGCAAATGTGTCAATCCACTCATCACCAGAATCTATATATGGAAAAGTACAGTAATCCAATTCTGTGCATTTGCCACAAGAGGTACTTTCAGTGATAATATTGGTCAAAGGCGATATTTCTTCGTACTTTAAACAATTGCTTTGGAGTCTAAATTGATATGCCTGACAAATATCCAAATGGCTTAATGTAAAATGATTGTCAGTCAATAAGGTATCTAGCCACATCGGTGAATCTACTTTTTTGTATTCCAATTTATACATGGCTTCTATTGGACTTGACCAAGTGAGGTCGATAGCATTGGTATTGTTCTGGATACTTACTATTTTTGGCGCTACACAGCATCCTGAAGTATTGACAAATTTTGAATAACTATAAGCTCCTGGCAAAAAGCCACAGCTACTCCCTACTTGTACTTCATATTGTGTGCAATGCAATAGATCCTTGATAGCATCACCGTTTTTGAATTGTGATATATTTATCCATTGATTGCTATCAGCAGCCCTAAATCTGACAGGAATGTTTGGTTCAGAACCTGATATCCATGACACAGTTAATTGCTCATCATCTGCATCTACACTAATACCTGAAGGCGGCGTACATGTACTACACATAGATTGCAAATTGGATGCTGATTTATAAGCGTTTAGTTTTCCACCTGTAGTGGAGATACTATTTAACGCTGGCAATACCGATACACCATGCAAGATCATGTCCTTGGCTATCAATGCTGCACCTGATGGGTCATTGTGATAAATAGAGTCAAATTTTATACAAGGTATCGAGTACAATAATCCAACCATACCAGTCACATGTGGCGTAGCACCAGATGTACCTCCAAATCCACTATATCCTGTACGGGACACTGTAAATGCCTGATCTCCATAAGCGCCAATGTCTATGGATTTACGTCCATAACCAGCACTGACCACTTTTGCATCACTTCTATTTAAGTTGGTGACAGATATTAAAAATTCGCTTTCGCAAGAGGTGGGTAAATCACCATCTACATCCACATCGGTGTTGGCATTGGCCGTGGCTCCACAATTGAGTACACCTATACTTCCTAAGGCATCATACATAGCACACCATAATGGTGCCTCTTCTGCCTTACCATTGTCAATGTACCCCACGATGCATTAGTAGCTACTATGAATGCTCCTTTTTTCCATTAGTCTCATTGTAGAGTTTTTCTCATACTTGTAAGCGTACCCATAAGCTGACAATGCATTGGCCTCTGTTGGACTATTATAGTTTACCATCATAATTTTTACCTTCCAATTGACACCACTTACTCCAATTTTATTGTTGCCTACAGCACCTATGATGCCTGATACTGGAGTGCCATGGCCTCCACCACTATATACATCATCATCATCAGTGCCAACATTCCAGCCCTGAAAATCATCTACATAACCATTATTGTCATCATCTATGTCATTGTTGGGTATTTCGTGGTGATTGTACCAAAGGTTTCCTTTTATGTCTTCGTGCTGATTATTGATACCATCATCTATCACACAGATCACTATTGTATCGCCCGAAGGTGTAAGTCCACCTTTGGCAATATCCCAAGCTAAATCCATATCCATATCTGCGCCAGCTACTCCACCATTAGCTCCAATATTGTTGTATTGCCATTGTTTGCTGTAAAGTGAGTCATTTGGATTGGTACGGTATGATATGGTTTTGTTTTGAGAAATGGATTTAACTTGCTGATTGGATCTAAGGCTACTTATTATCTCTTGATGTCCATCTTCTACATTTTTCAGGAGCCAAAGATTGAGAGGCTGGCTCATGATATGAGTTACAGAAATTTGAGAATTACTTCTTGATTTGACTTCCTTATTAAAAATTAGATTACCATCAGCAGTCGGATTCAATTGTACAATATATTCACCATCCAAAATGTTATGCTTCAATTTTTCATTTTGTGAAAAACTAAATATTGGAATAAAAATTATTAAAAAAGCAATCAAAACTGGCTTCATCACAAGAATTTAGGCCAAAATTAAGCAAAAAAAACCAAGGGTATTTAAAAAGCATAATAAATTGTAAAATGAGAGACATTTTCCTTGAGTTTTAGGTGAAACTACTGAAAAATCAATAAATTACGAAAATTTTTAATGTATTATTTGTTAAATTGCAATGAATCATACTATATTTGTATTTTATATATGTTTTACACAATTTTTTAAGGTCATGTTTAGGAAAATACAATTGGTTTTGGGCTTTGCTATAATAGTATTAAGTCCAACAATTTTTGCTCAGAAAACATTAAAAAAAGCTGAGCTTCAAACAGAAGCTGGTGAATATAACAAAGCCATTGCATCATATCAGTCTTATTTGACAAACTATCCTGATGACTATGCCGCCATATCAAAAATGGCAGATGCTTTGGTACTAAAGGGTGATTTGGTAATGGCTGATGCGATGTACAGCAAGATACCAAATGACATAGTCAACGACCCTGAAGCATACAAAAAACACGGCGATCTTCTAAAAAAAATGATGAGATTTGACGATGCAATTGCCAAATATCAAGTGTATAGTAAGTTTGAACCTAATGAAGCCAGACATTTGGTAGAGAGTGTCCAATTTGCTATGAGTGCATTGGCAGTTAGCCCAACACATGAAATTCTTGTCATGCCAGTCAATAGTAATGCTTCTGATTTTGGTTTGACATTGTACCACAATATGCCTGTGTTTACATCGTTTAGAGAAGACATTTTAATGACAGAGGTAGAAAAAGAGTTCAATAAAGACAATACATCACAAAAGTCCTTAATTTTTGATAAATCAAAAAATAGATTGGTATTCATCAAAGGCACCGATGGTGAAATATCTAATGTTGGCCCCATCAGTTTTGCATCATCGGGTAAAAAATGTGCGATTATCCAAGGTAAAATTAGAGATAATATCAATCTTGTACGAAGCTATAATAATTCAGCATTGTACCTCGCAGATGTCAACACTCAAGGAGAAATCACATCATCAAAGCCATATATATTTAATGAGGTAGGCTCCATTATCAATGCTGCCCATCTGGCTTTTGATGGTAGTGTGTTATATTTTTCTTCCAATAGAAAAGGTGGATTTGGTGGATATGACATTTATGTCAGCTATCTGTATGATGGTGCTTGGTCTATCCCACAAAATTTGGGTGCCAATATCAATACATCAGGAGATGAAATCACACCTTTTTTGGATGGCAACAAGCTTTATTTTGCATCAGATTGGCATTTTGGCCTTGGTGGTTTTGATATTTTTAGTAGCGAAGTTGTAGATGGTGTATGGTCTAATCCTTACAATCTAGGCAACGGTATCAACTCTCCACAAGACGAGTATTTTCCTGCTTTGAATGCTGACCATGAACTTTTTATTACTTCAAATAGACTGGGAGGACGAGGCAATAATGATATTTATAAAATGTTTCCACTTATCGAGAAAACAGAAGTTGCAGAAGAATTGGCTGTAGTACCAGCTGCTGTTTCATTGGATGAGTTGGCAGCAGAAACCCAAAAACACACAGTGAACGAAAATAGTGCTTCAAGCGCCACTTCAGTATCATTGAAGGAGGAAAAAGAAGAAGGCAAACTGGCATTCACATTGCCAGAATTTGACACCAAAAAAGTGGGTTCGAACGCAAAGGAAAGCGCTGATTTCAGCTTAGAAGGTGCACATCGTATTGCTTTGGATGCAATGATTCCCAATACAGAAGTATTCTTTATCCAATTGGCTTCTATGTCAAGTGTCAAACCCAATTTTTCAAAATTCAAACCTTTATTGAGATATGGTAACATCTACAAAATGATGAACAATAAGACCATAAAAGTGAGGCTTGGGTATTTTACAGATAAAACTGAGGCAGAAAGCATCCTTGCCAAAGTGCGAGCTAATGGATACAAAGATGCATTTATAGCTTACGAAATACTCAATACTGCCGTCATGGAGTTGATACTTACTGGTACTGATGAGCAAAGTTTTACCGATAAGGGCAATTTCAATACCAAAAACCCAGATGTCATCAAAGAGTATAAATCTGCCAACAAATACAAAGTTAGGTTAGCTTCGTATGAAGACCCAATTTGGTTTGATGTGAATAAAGTCAAAGATTTGGGTAGAATAGAACAATGGACCAAAGGAGGCTGGACTATCTTTATTTTAGCTGGTTACAATGACCTTGAAGAAGCAAAAAAGGCACAAATTCAAGCCAACAATAGAGGCTTTAAAACATCTGAAGTGGTCATCGATAATGGTGGAATCTTAGAAAGACTTAAGAAAAATTGATTATTCTAAGCTTTTAATCATCAGTTTCAAAATTTTTGATGCCGCATCTGAAATAATGGTGCCAGGGCCAAATACGGCGGCTACACCTTGATCAAATAGGTACTTATAATCTTGTGGTGGGATCACGCCTCCTACTATGACCATGATATCATCACGGCCAATTGATTTGAGCGCTTCGATGGTATCAGGTACAAGTGTCTTATGCCCTGCAGCCAATGATGAAATACCCAAGATATGAACATCGTTTTCTGCGGCTTGGCGAGCAGCTTCTTCTGGCGTCTGAAATAATGGACCCATATCCACATCGAATCCTAGGTCAGCAAAACTTGTAGCAATAATTTTTGCTCCACGATCATGGCCATCTTGCCCCAATTTAGCGATCATGATTCGAGGCCTTCTACCTTCTAATTGAGCAAATTTGTCTGATAATGCTCTCGCTTCTGAAAACTTGTGATCCATTTTTATCTCTTTGGCATAAACACCTGAAATGGTTTGATGATGGGCACTGTATCTACCGAATACTTCTTCCATTGCCCAAGAAATTTCGCCCAGAGTCGCCCTATTTCTGGCTGCTTTCACAGCTAAATCCAGCAAATTGCCCGTTCCATTTTTAGATGCTTCAGTGATGGCTTGAAGTGATTCTGTGACAGCTTGATGATTTCTTTTTGCTTTGGTTTGATTTAATCTTGTAACCTGCTCCTCCTGTCTTTGTTGTTATCAACTTCAAAATGTCAATGCAAACGCGTTCTAGACATTCATAATGACTGTGTTTTGTTAGATTTACTATCTATCCCTTGTTGTGACAACGTATATGAACCTCGCACACCTGAATATACTTCAATGTGAAGTCATTCGCCAGAACTTCTATTTCTTGGATGTGTTGCCAGCTCGATCAACCAAATTTTTAGTCAATGACTCTACATAATAAGATCCTCCCATAGGATCAATTGCACCAGTTATATGTGTTTCTGATTGTAAATATTTTTGTGTATCTCGAGCTATTTTAGCAGAAAAATCAGTAGGCAGAGCTATCGCTTCATCTAGCGAATTAGTGTGTAATGACTGTGTGCCTCCTAAAACAGCAGCTAAAGCCTCTGTGCATGTACGGGATATATTATTGAAAGGGTCTTGTGCCGTCAGACTGTATCCTGATGTTTGGCAATGGGTGCGTAGGGCCAATGTCTTTGGATTTTTTGCCCCAAATTCACTCACTATCTTGGCCCAAAGCAGTCTCCCTGCTCTCATTTTGGCTATTTCCATAAAAAAATTCATGCCAATGCCCCAAAAGAATGAAAATCTCGACACAAAACCATCCACGTCCAAGCCTGCTCTGATGCCTGCTCTGATATACTCCATACCGTCTGCCAATGTGTAAGCCAATTCCAAATCGGCTGGCGCTCCAGCTTCGTGCATGTGGTAACCGCTGATAGATATACTATTGAATTTTGGCATATTGGCTGCAGTAAATCCAAAAATATCCGAAATAATGCGCATAGAAGGAAGAGGTGGGTATATATAGGTATTCCTTACCATAAATTCCTTCAAAATATCGTTTTGGATCGTGCCTGTGAGCTTTTCCATATCTACTCCGTGCTCTTCTGCTGCTACGATATAAAACGCCATGATAGGAATGACGGCACCATTCATCGTCATAGATACAGACATCTCATCCAGAGGTATTCCGTCAAATAAAATTTTCATATCCTCTACAGTATCAATGGCAACACCTGCCATGCCTACATCGCCCACCACTCTCGGATGATCAGAATCATAGCCTCTGTGCGTTGCCAGATCAAAGGCCACAGACAGGCCTTTTTGTCCGGCTGCAAGGTTCCTGCGGTAGAAAGCGTTGCTATCTTTGGCTGTAGAAAAGCCAGCATACTGTCTGATCGTCCAAGGAGATGTCAAATACATCGTGCTATAAGGCCCTCGTAAAAATGGAGGATGACCTGCCTGAAAGCCAATATGGTGGCAATCTTTTAAATCTTCCTCACTGTATTTATCTTTTATTAGAATGCCTTCAGGTGTCGCTATGTCTGCCATTTTTGAGTTTTTGAAAAGGTAAAATTACAAGATGACAGTTTGTAAAACAAATATATGAGATATGTTTTTGGCAATGCTTAGTGACAATTCTTCTTTCAGAAATGGAATTGTCGTTTTCAAGTTTGTAAAAACGAATTAACCAAACACTACGATCCTCAGATTATAATATGAAGATGTAGTCTATATTGATGCCAACCTAAATTGTTATTATTGCATATTATGGACATTGAAGCAAAGGAATACTCAATACCTTTCCGCTTTCATCTATTCTAATCCTATAACAATTGCCGCTCCTTGTTTTAAGTATCACACATCTTTGGTTGTTGGTGATATATAAATCTGAATTATTCAAATCCATATATCCAGTGCCAGCAAAAAAATAAATTTCACCTCATTTTTTCATAATTTCGCACTTCATTTGTTCAATAGCGAATATGCAATACCTTTTATTAGAGAATGTGAGTCGATCTTACGGCGAAAAAGTGCTTTTCAAAAATGTCAACCTCTCTGTCAGCAAGGGTGATAAAATAGCCTTGGTAGCCAAAAATGGAAGCGGCAAAACTACCCTATTAAAAGTTATAGCTGGAGAAGAGGGCTCCGATGGTGAAAATGCAAAAATCACCATCGCCAAGGATATGAAGACGGCCATTCTGAAACAAGATCCAGTATTTAATTCAGAAGCTACAGTGCTAGAGACTATCTTTGATTCTGACAATGAAGCCATCATTGCCATCAGAGATTACGAAAAAGCACTCAATGAAAAGGACGAAGCCCTATTGCAAAAATGTGTCACTCGTATTGAAGACTTGAAGGCTTGGGACTTAGAAGCTAAAATTCATGAGATCCTCAATAAATTGCTATTGACAAATCTATCGCAGAAGACTGGGCAAATGTCAGGTGGACAGAAAAAAAGATTGGCTTTGGCAAAAATTCTCATTGACGAACCAGATTTTTTGATCCTCGATGAGCCTACCAACCACTTAGATATCGAAATGATAGAATGGCTCGAAAACTACCTACAACAACCCAATCTGACATTATTTATGGTGACGCACGATCGATATTTTTTGGAGCGTATCTGCAATGAAATCCTAGAGATGGACAATGGTCAAACCTATATGTACAGAGGCAATTACTCCCAATATCTTGAAAAAAGAGAGGCCAGAATCAGCAATGACGCAGCCAATCTCGAAAAGACCAAGAAGCTATTCAGTAAAGAATTGGAA
>JAXLUT010000007.1:0-123049 GCA_046329385.1 Saprospiraceae bacterium | reverse complement strand
CTGACAAATGCTTACCAATTGACCAAATACAAGGATAGCCCACTTCATTTTGCATTTGTCAATACAGAGGGAAAAACCATCAGCATCAACGACGAAGCTTACAAAAACAAATTTAAAATCATCCAGATCATGGGTACATGGTGCCCCAATTGTATGGATGAAACTGTATTTTTGAAAGAATATTTTAACAAAAATCCTGACCCTGACATAGCTATCATCAGCATAGGATTTGAACGGTACAAGGATGAAAAAAAATCTATAGCTGCTCTACAGCGATTCAAACAAAAGATGCGTATCAGCCATGAAGTATTGTATGGTGGCACCTACGACAAAAAGGAAGGACTACAGCAATTATCTCAACTGGAAAGGATATCTTCCTACCCTACCATGATCTTAGCTGACCGCAACAATCGCATTTACAAGATCCATACTGGATTTTCTGGCCCAGCTACGCCAAATTATCAAGCATTTGTGGCTGAATTTTCACAAATCATCAGAGATTTAAAATCCAAATCAAACTAATCCATCATCATGTCATTTTCCAAAAGAAAATTGGTCTTCATCACAGGTGCCACATCAGGTATAGGACAAGCCACTGCCAAAATATTTGCCAAGAATGGATATAACTTGATCATCACAGGCAGAAGAAATGAACGATTGTCAGAGGTATCACAGCGATTGGTGCGAAAATATGGTAGTGAAGTAAAAACACTATGCTTTGATATTCGTCACAATGATGAGGTCAACGCTGCATGGCAATCTCTCGATCCTAACTGGCAAGTAGTGGACATTTTAGTCAACAATGCGGGCTTAGCCAAAGGATTTGACCCTATTTATAATGGACAACTCAATCATTGGGAGACCATGATAGATACCAATATCAAGGGTCTACTTTACATCACCCGATTAGTGAGTCCTGGCATGGTGGAAAGAAAATCTGGACACATCATCAATCTTTGCTCTACAGCTGGTCATGAGGTCTATCCTAATGGCAATGTTTATTCTGCCACAAAATTTGCAGTGGATGCGTTGACAAAATCTATGCGTCTCGACTTGTATAAGCATGGCATCAAAGTAAGCCAAGTGTCACCTGGCCATGTGGAAGAGACCGAATTTGCCTTGGTCCGTTTTGATGGTGATGCCCAAAAAGCCAAGATTTATGAAGACTTTACCCCATTACGATCCAAAGATGTAGCAGATGCCATCTTTTACTTGGCTTCAAGGCCTAAGCACGTCAATATCCAGCACATCTTAATGATGAGTACACAACAGGCTGGTAGTAATTTTGTGGATAGAAGTGGTAGGATAGAGTGAATTGGTTCCATCCTTTTCAACTTATGTTATATTTTTGAAAATCAAAAATCCATTTTCACCAATTTCAATTTCGTCCTTTTCAATACTTTTTTCAATGTTGGCTTTTATTATCGAAGTATAATCTATTAGGAATGGCTTGATATGGCCCCATAAAATCACCACATAAAACATATACATAACCAGTTATGAATAAAAAAAGGGATGGCAACTGCCATCCCTTTTTTTAGGTTATGAGATAGGATTAATATCCAGAATTTTTGTTTCCGATAAACTTAGTACCTCTTGAAGATTTGTCAGACATGATCTTTGGTGCAGGACCTTCAGGCCTTCCCATTTCGCTGTCGGCAGGAGCACATACTTACTTCTACTCTTCTGTTCATATAGCTTTCCTTTTTGCTGTTGCTAAATGAAGGACTTGTTTCAGTAGCGTACATTACTTTGATTCTACTTCTGTCCACACCATAATTTTCAACCAAGTACTTAGCTACGTTATCAGCTCTATCGTAAGCTAATGCTTCGCTATATTTGTTTTTGCTTGTAACATCTGTATTCCTTGTACTGTGATACATAAGTCAGGACACATTTTCATCACGCTGGCAATGTGGTGTATATGACCATAGTACTCAGGTTTAACAGTGGCTTTGTCAGCATCAAAATGAATCATAGGTAAAAACCATTTGCCACAGTCGCTTTTGAATTGGCCTGACTTCATATCGATGGCTTTGTTGACATCATCAATGTTGATACAACACTTCACATCAGCTACACCTTCCTTATTGACTACATATCCTGGAGGAGAATAAGGCTCTTTATCCATGTAATCAGCTATTTTGTCGCCGTCGCTGTCCAATGCAATACCTCTAGTATCAACTGGAGCGCCAGCTGGTGTTTCCATTTCTTGATCTAACATATCTATGACACCATCTTGGTCAGTATCTGTCAAGTCAAATACAGGTCTTTGCTTCAAAGCAGCTATATCATTCATCTGTGCATCCAATGGATTCAACCAGTAAAGTGGTTCGGTCACTTTGTCAAAGTTACCCAAATTGATACCCAATCTCAAATTTGTATAATGAGAGATGTCATTGTTGTTGGTTTGGTCAGCAGCTGTTCTAAAGTGAATTCCATCCAAATAATCATTGTCTGAAGTAATCAATTGATGCTCGATGCCAAGATTCAATCTCTTAGAAAGTTTTCTTGAAACACCCATTGATGCTGTAAATACAACATGTACATTGGTCTCATCTCCCAATCTGAAAATACCAGCTTTTTTAAAACCAGCTGTTTCGTATTTACCATCATATTTAGCATCTAAGTCTGCAATGATCTCTTTTCTACCAGCTTTGGTATTGAATTTTTCGTTGATGTCATCTCTGATAGCAGCTAAACCAGTGTAAGGATTACCATTAGCATCCAACAAGTCAAGTTTTGTACTGTGAGTACCTAAACCAACACCAACTGCTGTGTACCAGTTCCACTTATTTTGTGCTTTATGAAATAGCAAGTTACCAATATTTATTACACCTTGGAGAGCGATATAGCCTTGTGTGGTTTTATAACTTGGATTCCAACCTTCAGCATTACCTTTATAATGATCCCAACCTTGGAAGTTACCAGTACTGCCAGACTCAACCAATCCACCTCCAAAATTGCCAGTTGTCCATCCTTGAGGATCGATACCCTTAGATTGACCATACATAAAGTCACCTCTGATAGAAAAAACATAATGGATGGCTTTTCTTAAATGCAAGCCAACACCATATCCACCTGGGATGCGAGAGTCAACGTCTCCGTCAATGAACAAATGACCCAAATGAACGCCCAATTCCCAAGCATTTTTAGGCTTTGCTGAGTATGCAGACTGACCCATTCTCCAATTTTTATTTTGGTCTGCATTGATTGTCATCTCATCAGTTACTCCAGTTTTGAGGGTGGTTTTGTCTTGTGCTATAATGGAGCCACTCAATAAAACCAGGAATAAATACAAGAATTTAATTCTGATTGTCATAGGATAAATATTTAATTTGTTTAAGTTTTGAAATGCAAATGTATTGCTTAATTGACTATAAATGAACTTTTTAATACTATTTTTTTGTGCTAAGATATGATTGTTTCAAATAAATATGGCGTTATTATTGAGTTATTAAAATTTACTTTAATATATAAAACTTTATTAGAAATATTGGTTATCTCAATATTGGACTTTCTCATGACTAATTTATTTTTTTTTAAATTTTGTCTCAAAAATGATAAATTCTTCAACACATTACCATGCATTACCCTTATCTCAAATAGCTCATATTTTCAAAAATGAAATTTTACTTTCATTCTATCGTCTATTTATCCCACCAACCTACTAACGCCTTTGCGTGATTGTCAAGACAGTTGCTTTGTATGTACCAACCAAATATCTTGGGTATATGACGTAATACATCTATCTGTGTCACAATAATAGGTACAACAATTATTGAATTTGACCAAATTAAGCACAAATAATATGTACGTACTCATGAAAGAAACACAATAATCGAGCCAAAAACTAAAGAATCATAGAGGCTGGTATTGATATGATTGTCTTAAGCTTCTAATATACTGATAAAATTTTGAGCTTTACTGAGAACTTCATCCATATCATGATAAACATTTGCAAATTTGGCCAATTCACATTCACTCTGTAATTGGCTGTATAAATTAACAGCTTCTGATGGCAGATGTAAAGCAGAGAGATGATTTTTTATATCTGCGATTGAAGCATCAGAGTTAGGTATATTGTATTTTTTGAGGATGTATCCAGTAGTTGCGCTTGAAATTTCTTCGTAGAAGGCTTTAGGATTTGCATTGTTTTTATAAGAAAGTGCCGCTTCAAGATTTCGTTTGGCAACATTTTCTGCTTTACTGTATAGGCTTTCTTTTTCTACTATTTGAGCTGTGCGACGCTTTTTGTAGAATATACCCAATGAAAACAGCGTTGTCACTAAACAAAATGTAATCCATGCCCAATTTGATTGCCAAAAACTTGGCCTAAGTGAAACAAAATTTGAATCATGTGAAATGAAATCACTAATCTGCAAGCTATCTTTGACAATGGGTCGAACTTGACCATCACCCTTTGTCACAGTAATGTGAAGAGGATCAACCAAAATCGATTCATATTTACTATCAGCAGGAGAAAAGTACGTGAATTTTGGCTGAATTTTATAAATTGTATCTTTAGTAGGAATGAATATATATTCCCAAACTTTCGTCATGATTTTCTTATCTCCCTGTTCTGTTATTTCATCTTTTACTAAAGTAGGATCATACTTTTCAAGTCCATCTGGAATATCAAAATCTGGAGCTTTGATCATTTTTGGGTCACCATCACCTTGAAGTTCAAGCTGGATGACTATAGATTCACGAATGCTCACATCTGTATTCTTAGCTATAGCTTTCATTTCAAAACTACCTACACCACCACAAAAAGTCTTATCATCAGTTTTGGGCAGGTCTAAAACTTGCAATTTAAAAGCATTGGTGGCTAATTGTTCTGTTTTAGTATCTGTAAAAAAGAATGATGATCTGCCCTCCATTGGGATTTCAATTGAAAAATGGATAGGGCCAAAGGTGTATGCCCCAACTTTTTGAGGGTATAAAACCCTTCTGCCGATAACTTGTGTGTAATACTCCTTGCCATTGATGACCTTCTTCTGACCTGCATCTCTGATATTTTGTACTGGCTCAGAGTAAAAACCTTCTGGTTTGAATTCGCTCAATAGATTGTATGAAGAAATGTTTTGCCTTGTATAAATGACAAAATTTACTACAACTTGTTGGCCAAGATACACTTTATTGTCAGCTACTTCGATGCGAATGAAAGTCTCACTTTTGTTTTCTGAACTAGACAAAGAAGTCTTTGTAGAAGGAGCCACCACTTCTAAAGTCAAACTATTGGATTTCAATGTTTTGCTTCCTATGGTCGTAGTGGCTGAAGGTATAGTAAATTTTCCTTTTTTAGGTGCAAGCAAGATATATGATTTGGTCAAGGAGCTTGTCCTTTTTCCGTTGATGATCGTAGTGGACATTGACGTGCTAGGTCCTTGAATGATCTTGAATGGGCTTAAATCAGGCAAGACAATATTGTCGTTATTGATATTTTCTAAAATCACATCCAATAAAACTGACTGCCCTTCTTCTACCTTGGTCTTATCTATCTGGAGATAAAACTTGGGTGTTTGGCCAAAGCTCTGAAAATATGTTAATATTGAGATTAAAATGATCAGTTGACGAAAAAACACTTTTATCAAAATATTATTTATCATAAGATCTTAAAAAGTATAGTTGATAATTATTTGAACAATACGAAGTTGCAATTGATCAATTCACAACATAATAAATATAGAAAGTACTCGCTCAAAATTCATTATATATGAATGGCACGATTGGCAGTAGCAGCCAAGGCCGCCTATTTGATGGCTTCAGTATAAGTAGGATGCGGATGACAAATGCGCGACATGTCTTCTGCACTAGCCCTAAACTCCATCAAAGCCACAGCCTCCATGATGGCATCGGCTACTCTTGGCCCCACCATGTGTACGCCAAGAATTTCGTCAGTTTGCTGGTCGGCTAAAACTTTGACCATGCCTTCGGTATCCATACTTGCTCTAGCTCGACCCAAAGCCTTGAATGGAAACTTACCGACTTTATACGCTACACCACTTGCTTTTAACTCTTCTTCAGTCTTACCAACAGCCGCAACTTCTGGCCATGTATATACAACATAAGGTATTAGATTGTAATCGATGTGTGGTCTTACCACCTGCAAGATATTCTGCAACAAAGACACCTTCTTCTTCGGCTTTATGGGCCAACATAGCTCCTTTTACTACATCGCCTATCGCAAAAATACCTGTGACAGTCGTTTCTAAATGATCATTGACTGGGATACGCCCTTTTTCGTCAGTCTGCAAACCAATAGCTTCTATATTTAGACCTTCAGTAAATGGTTTACGTCCTATTGCGACCAAGCAATAATCAGCTTTGATATCAAATGACTCTGTACTATCTTTTTTGTTGACGGTAACTGTACAAGTTGTTTTGGTGGCTTTAACGATAGTGACCGCGTGATTGAGATGGAAATTCATTCCTAATTTTTTAAGCACACGCATGAGCTCTTTGCTACAATCTGAATCCATTGTAGGTAGGATTCTATCCATAAACTCTACTACTTCAACTTTTGTACCTAACCTAGCAAAGACAGACCCTAACTCCAAACCAATGACTCCGCCACCAACTACCACCATAGTATTGGGTATTTTGTTAATGTTGAGTGCTTCGGTAGATGTGATGACTCTATTTTTATCATAATTGAAAATAGCAGGTGTCACCGGTTTTGAGCCAGTAGCAATCATTACCTTTTCAGTTTCTAATTCTTTGCGGCCTTCGGTACCTTCTACAGCTATTAAATTTTTATTGACGAATGAAGCAACACCTGTGAAGACATCAATTTTATTTTTCTTCATCAAAAATTCTACACCTTTGCAGGTTTGATCTACCACATCATTTTTGCGAAGCACCATTTGATTGAGGTTGGCTTTGATACCAGATGCTTCGATACCATGATCGGCAAATCTATGTACAGCATTATGGTAATGTTCGCTGCTGTCCAATAATGCTTTGGATGGGATACATCCTACATTGAGACAAGTGCCTCCTAAGGTATTATATTTCTCGACAATAGCTACCTTCATCCCCAATTGTGCTGCCCTAATGGCACCTACATATCCTCCTGGCCCAGAGCCAATTACGATTAGATCATACTTCATACACTATAAAAATTATTGCCCTTGGTTGTCTTTTGGCTTTCGATTTTTATTAAAAAATTTCTTCTTTTTCTTAGGATTATTGCCTTGATTATTGCCTTGATTCTCCGCTTTAGGCTGTTGATTTCCTTGATGGTTGTTTTGGTTATTAGCTGGTTTTGTTGTATCCTTTTGATCAGATTTTTCTTGATGCTGAGCTGGATTTGGACGATGCTTATTAGCCTGATTTTGTGGTTTGTGGTGTTGCTGTCTATTATTATTTTGATTAGACTCTTTCGATGGAGAATTTGATTGATTGGTAGCAGGTTTGTTTTCTGATTTTACCTGCTTTTGATTGTCTCTCTTCGGATGCTTTTGTTTTTTCTTTTTATCATTTTTCAGCTCGATCAAACCCGTCACATCTTCATATCCATGTTCGGCATTTTCGTCATCGGGGTTGACAGTTGTGCTGGTTGAAGCTACTTCAATACTCAACTCATCTGGGATGACACCTTTTTTGTTGAGTGGCTTTGACTTCCTTTGCTCTTGAAGTAGTGACCGAGAGGATGGTTCCTTCGCATTTTACTATTTTCGCTAAGCGTAATACAACAACCTTTGAAATATCATATCTTTTATCAAGACTAAACCACCAGATTTGATTTTTGACTGATCAGCATCTTCAGGAAAATCTTCCAATGCATCCAAATAAGTATCTAATTCATAATTTAAGCAACACTTCAACCTACCACTGACCCGAAAGTTTAGATTGATTGATGGCAATGTTTTGATACCTTGCTGCTGCTGTATTGACCGATTTGAAATCTGACAGCCAAGTAGAGCAACACAACTTCTACTCGCATGAACCTATGCCACCAATACGAGCTGACTTCATTGGCTCCTATCTGACGCATTTCGATTTTGACTTTAAATTCTTTTGGCATATTCTTTGACCAACTCTCTAAAATCAACTCTTCCTTCTGCTGTGTAATAAAAGGTTGCCTTTTTTTTATCCCCTTGGAATTCCACATCGCCCAATTTCATATCCAAACCAAGGGTACGAGCTATCACACGAGCCCTTACCATCGTCTCTTGCTCTAATAGTCTGGCTTCATTGAGTTTTTCTAAGTCTCGTTCGTTGGCTTTTCGCAATACTTTGAGTGTGATGCGCTCTTCGTTGGTAAACTTTTTCTTCATCTGCATCCTTACCAATCGCCAGAAAGCGAAATCCTACCTACATCATATCCGCTGGCAGTTTCAACCACTACCATATCACCAGTCATACTTCTGGTACCTGGGTCATTGATGAAGAAATCTTTGTGCGAGCCTTTCTTAAAGCTGACTTCCACTATATTATAAGCAGAAGGATCATAAATATCTCTTGCTGCTATCCAATCGTAAGTATTATGTTTGTTACAAATCGCCAGAACTACAATGTCCTTTATCGCCACAACCTCGAGGTGTACCATTGAACCACACTGCAACTACTACATGCCATGTTTACCTTTTTGTTGTTATTAAATGATTGAAGTTACAAAGTTAAAGTATATTGTACAACTTTTTAATATTAAAATTGTTGCGAATAGCTCAAAATGAACTTCACTTATCTATCTTTTTATCCCCGTTTGCTATAATTTGAGATTCCTTGGTGATGGTGATATTATGGCGATGACTCCAATATGCCTGATCCTGAAATACGCAACTTACTTTTTGCATTTTGCATATCCAAAATATTGGCTGCACCACAATATCCCATTCCCGCTCTTAGTCCACCCAAATATTGAACCATTACCTCTGAGACAGTCCCTTTGAAGGGTACCCTACCCTCAATGCCTTCTGGAACTAATTTTTTGACATCGTCTTCTACATCTTGAAAATATCTATCCTTACTGCCCATCTCCATCGCTCCCACCCATCCCATACCTCGATACACTTTGAATTTACGACCTTCAAATAGATGGTTTCGCCTGGAGCTTCTTCTTGCAATTTCGCCAGCAAAAAGCGAACCAGCCATGATTGAACTGGCACCTGCGGCAAGCCGCCATAATGTCACCAGTGTATTCGATGCCACCATCGCTCATGACAGGTATGCCTGTACCTTCGTGACCATAAGCTGCATTTTTAATAGCAACAACTGAGTGTACACCTACACCAGCAACCACTCTTGTAGTACAAATACTACCTGACCTTACACCTACTTTGACACCATTGACACCAGCATGTGCCAAAGCTTTGGCTCCTTCGGCAGTAGCCACATTGCCACCAACGATCTGAAGAGCGGTATGTCTTTTTCTGACCGCAGCAATAGCATCTAAGACAATCCCTTTGGAATGGCCATGTGCAGTATCAACGCAGATCACATCTACACCTACTGATAATTAAGGCATCTACACGATCGAAAAGATCTTGAGTTCGACCAACTCCAGCTCCAACGTATAATCTCCCATGACCATCTTTGGTAGAATTGGGATAATTTTCGAGCTTCATAATGTCTTTGTAAGTGATGAGCCCAATTAATACATTATTACTGTCAACTACAGGTAATTTTTCTATTTTGTATTTTTGAAGGATTTCTTTGCTTGGTCCAAAGTAGTGCCTTGAGTATAGTTTTTATCAACTGCTTTACCGCGATCTCCGTCACATTGCTCTGCTTCAGTCTCAAATCTAAGGTCGCGATTGGTCAAGATACCTATCAACTTTTTATCTTGATTGATGACTGGTATACCACCTATCTTATTGACTTTCATGAGATAATGGGCATCTTTGACCTTGGCATCTTGGGTGAGTGTGACAAGTGATTCATGATCATACCACCTCAGATCTTTTGACAGAACGTACATGGTTGGCTTGATCTTCGATAGACATATTTTTGTGAATGATACCTAATCCTCCTTCGAGCCATGGCTATAGCCAATTTATACTCAGTCACGGTATCCATGGGCTTTGAAAGAGACAATGGGCGCATTTATTTTAAGATCAGTGAAAAGAATTAATGGAAACATCTACTTCTTTGGAGTGTACTTCTGAATAAGCAGGAATCAACAGCACATCGTCAAATGTCAGTGCCTCTTCTATATGGTTTGAAATATTTATATTTTCCATTTGCAAAAGTACAAAGAATTTCAAGAAATCAATGGAATAAATTAAAATTTTGCTAATAAATTTTAAGATTGGATGTGTTTGATGTCATGAAAACTGAAATCGAATGACTTGGAAATCATGCTCCATTCAGTAAGATAAAATCCAAAATTTGGGAAAGTATGCTCCACTCAGGAAGATGAAATCTAATGATTTTAAAAATGCTTGGATTGTAAGCTCCGCACAGGAACCTAAAAATCTAAAGCTTAGATTGTAAGCTCCGCTCAGGAACCTAAAATTTTATAAGGTAGATTATATGTTCCTTACAGGAATCTAAATATCTAAAGCTTAGATACTATACTCCACTGAGGAGATAACTTCCGCAGTCTTACAATATCATGCTCCAATTTGTGGATAACTTCCGCAGTCTTACGGAATCATTCTCCGCTTAGGAAGTAACTCCTGCAAACTTGCAGTATCATGCTCCGCTCTGGAGCAGACTTTCGCAGGCTTGCAGGATCCGCTGCCCGCTCAGGAGCAAACTTCCGAAGCGATAAAAATCACGCTCCGCTCTGGAGCAAGGTTTTGACAGAATAGGATTTGGCGCTCCAATGGGCGGCATAATAAAATATGGAGAATGTTTGAAAATCTTATTGTAATATTATGATATCAGTATGAATATGAAATATGTTATTACAGAGTATTAATATTTGAGTGGAATGATTTAAGTTCGAAATAACCTAGGAGGAGAAAATGAATGAAAATGAAGTAAATTTTGCGGGACCTCATTTTTTATTGAATTGTTTTGGACAAATTCAATTGATCATCTTGCTTAAGAGTACTTTGGAGTAGTTATTTTCAAGGCTAATTTTTCCTTTGTAATTTGAATTTTGAATTTTGGTCATATCTTTTGCAATTTGATATTTTGGCACTATAATTGCAATAAAACAAAGAGATGATTGATGTGTGGTAGAATTACAGGATTTAACAATAAAAAATTTCATTAGATTGCATTAAATTTATTTTGAGATAACAGACATTTTAACAATTATAAAATTATTTAATAAATATGAAGCAAATAATTATTTCGAATTTAGCCCTTAGTTTTTCTTGTAATGTTAGAATTCTGTTCTGCAAATGGACAGAATGATACTTTTGAAGTTTACCGTATTTATGGTACCCACCTATAATAACTTTGCTAGGCGCGAGCAAAATCCGCATTCTGTTAGAATATGATATTTCAAATACACCATTTATTGATGAAAGGAATAAATACGGAATCCTTGAGGCTAAATCTCTTTTTAAGGTGCTGTCAAAATAAGTAACTTTGTGTCATGGCATCAAAAATAACCAAACCCAGTAGTGATGAAGTATTAGAAAACTTGCATCCATCATCGTACCAAAAGATTATTTAAATAATTTTTCAGTAGTTGACGTGTGCGAATATCCTGTGACAGATGGCAGTGTAGAATTAGAGGAACACAAGGAAAATAATTCCAGATGCAATTTTAAGGAAGCAGGTGGGCTTGTAGTCTTGGATGGATTTTGTGATTCCATTAGTATTGTAAGTCATTGTTTTCTGTTAAATATGTAGTCCTAGAGTAAAACGCAGATGGTATACATGTATAGTAGTATAGTAGTAAATATATAGAAACTCAGCAAGGCAAACAAAGATGAAATGGTAGGACACTTTAGTAATACCTATGAATTACACCCCAATGGTGCCAAAATAACGAAAGAACTGGCATCTTTTTTAAAGGCGAAACAGAAAGTCATCCCGTTAACCTAAGTACGATTGCCTATATTATGGCTAAAAAGCCCAAAGTTATTTATCACTGGTACAAAAATATTATTAGCGATTATCAAGATGATCAAAAGAATGGGAAATTTCTTGGTCAAAAGGTGTATGAATATTGATAAAGACAGCAGAAGTAACAAAAGAACCAAAAGTACATCATTAAAACCAGACAACATGGGCTCATCGATGATCATAGACGAGAAGATGATCAGTCATGTCATAGCGTTATAATAAGCAATGAGCAGACAGGTAAAATCGCTTTACTCCTGGACACGATGAAGCCAGAGCTGATAGGTCAAGCGATACAATTATTTGATGTTAAATCACTCAATAAGGTGGAAAACGTGTGTAGTGATATGAGTCCAATGATGAAAAAATCATAAACAATACATGCCAAATGCCACAAATACAATAGATAAATATCATGTAATAAAGCAAGTTATCGACGCACTCAATGGGAGACTAAAAATAAAAAGAGATATCCGCATAAGTAGCGAAGTAAATAAAGATAATCCCAATGGATGGACAGATATAGAATTCTTATAGTAGTCATATTGCTACCGGTGATTTACATTCGCAAATCCAATCAATCGCAAGAGCAAAGGAGTACTTAGAAAAATTATACCAAAAATTCCCAACACTGAAACAAGCCGTAGAGCTGACAGAAGAAATCAGAAGTTGGTACGACAATAAAAAATATAGGCCAACAATTGCAGTTAGAAAAACTATTGGATAGATGGCTTTAAAGATTGAACAGAGTAAATTATCAACATTCAAATTTAGAATCGTTCTTTGATAAAACATCATGACCAAATTATAGACATTTTAAACATGGTCATACAAGTGCAAAAGGTGAAAATTTAAATGGAAGAATTCAAAGATTTTTACTCAATAGCTATGGGACTAGGGATAGAGATTTTTTCTTCTACAGGGTACAAGTTTACTTCTCATAAATCAACAGTACCTTAAAAAAAGATTTAGCCAACTTTGATATTAAGTTTCACATTTTGATAAATGACAAATCTATTACCAATGAAGTAATTAATGAGCAACTCGATATATTGAATCGAGCATTTAAAGAGTTTGATTGGGAAAACTTTGCTGATAATAATAATATGAAATCATTTATTGAATTAACAGCGGTACCTGACTTTAACTTTTGTAACACGATTTCAAATACTTTCATCCCAATTGATTCAACATTTAATATTAGAACTTCCACTTTAGATGCATTGCAAAATATATCTCCAATTTATGGAGAAAAAAATATTATAAATATATATGTGGTTGAGCTGAAAGATAGCTTAAGCGGTTTTTCTACTTTGCCTCATATTTCAAAAGATATTGATGCTATTGTTATTGACAAATCATTTTTTGGTATTCACTTACAGAATCACAAAAATTACAATCAAGGAAAGACTCTTGTTCATCTGATGGCTTCTTTTTTGGGCTTAAATGAGCTTTGGGACGAAAATTTGCCTTGCAAAGATGATGCTATTGAGGATACTCCTATTCATAATTATGCAAACTTCAGTTTAGGAACAGACATGAAAAATGTTTCGACTTGCGAAGGCAATCCAATAGAACTTGTCATCAATTACATGGATAATTTGCCTGATATGTATAATGTTATGTTTACCAAAGGACAAGTAGAAAGGATGAAAAGAGTAATTAACTCAAAGTATGGAAGACAATATTATAATACTTTATGGTGCGAAACTCAAATTAGAAAATCAACTAGTCCTAACATTGTAATTTACCCAAATCCCAATACTGGATTATTATTTTTATCTACAAATCAAACATTAAATGAAGTATCTGTTAATATATTTAATTCGTTTGGGCTACAAGTTTCAACCTATCAATATAAAATTATCGAAGGAGGCTCTACTATTGATCTAAATCTTCAAAACTTACCTTCTGGGTTATACAATATTCAATTATATTCGTCAAATAGACTTGTAAAACATTCAAATTTTGTAAGAACTAATTAATTATAAAAATTAAAAAATAACATAATAATATGAAATTGAGATTAATATCTAAAGTAAGCTTAACAATATTACTTAATGTAGTGTGTGATATTTTTTTATATTCTCAACCAACTAATAGTTACACAAAAAATATTGTATTGCCAAGTGCAGAAGTAAGTAGCCTTGGCAAATACAGCGACATAGCCACCAATAATTTTAATGGTTTGCCAACGATAGACATTCCTATATACACAGTGGCGGATGGAACACTATCCTTACCTTTGAGTTTATCTTATCATGCCTCAGGGCAGGTAGTATCACAGGTGGCAAGTAGAGTGGGTGCAGGATGGTCCTTAAATGCTGGTGGCATGATTTCAAGAACTGTGCTAGGATTGAGAGACGAGGGTAGTTATGGTTATTATTACAATGGTGCAAATGTTCCCCTTCCTACTGATTGTAATTATTATAATTGGGTGGTGAATGCAGCTCATGGTAATGCGCAATATGAAACCGAGCCAGATATATTCTCTTATAACATTGGCGGATACACTGGGAAGTTTTATTTTAATATGGATGGTGGTACGCCCGTTATTAAAACGATACCAAAATCAGATATCAAGATTATACCACATTTTCAGGGGACAACAAGCTATGTAGATCACTTAGATTATTTTACTATTATTGGTACGGATGGCACCAAGTACTTTCTTGGTAAATACAATGGTAAAGATGGAATGGAGCTATCCCAATTTTCAGGCACTCAAAACCCCATAGCTACCGGTTGGCAGGTTGTCAGAATTGAAAGTGCTGATGGGAAGTATTATATTGATATTAATTATCAAGACGACAACTATGAATATGTTTTCCAGCTTCCAAAAAATTCTATGACTTGTGTAGGATCACCTCAGAATGATTTTACATCTTTTAAGTCAAAAAAGATTTCTAGTATTGTTTCAAGAACTGAAACTGTTACTTTCAATGACGGAATTGATAAGCTTGATGTACGTCCACATTATCAAACCCCAGGACTTGTACCAAAATCATTGGGCTCCATAAGTATTGTGTCTGGCGCTTATAGTAAGAAGTTTAATTTAATTCAGTCTCATTGGATAGATAATGAATTTCCTGAAGTTACCAGTCATTTGAATTATTTATTAAAACTAGATGCTATTCAAGAGTTAAGTGCTGATAATTCTATTGTTAATCCTAGTACGACTTTCGAATACACTATTAAGGCAGGAAATCCAAATTTTTATCCTAATAGATTGTCAAAAGCTATTGATCATTGGGGCTATTATAATGGTAAAACTTCAAATAATACTACTAATACCCTCAATATTCCATTTCACAATCCAGTACCTTGTCAGAATGGAGCCACTTGCAGTGATCTACTTTTACCTAATGGTAATTATAATAGTGATAGAGAAACCCATGAACCGTCAATGATGATAGGGTCATTGAAGAAGATTGTTTACCCCACAGGCGGAAATAGCGAGTTTGTTTTGAAGCCAACGATTACAATACCACGGAAATGCAAACCAACATTACAGAGTTGATTCGTGTTGATCATGCATATCCTTTTCCAGGGAATTGTAATACTTCAACCACGCCTTATAACACTCCTGCGAGTTATACCTTTTCGACTTTATCAAATATAAAATATACTTATACTGTCACACCAGCTATTGCTTGTCCTTCAGCACCCAATCTTGCTATTGAAATTAAAATGCGGAATGCAAGTACCAATGCTCTAATTGCAAGTTCAGGCCAAATAAATTTTAACCCAGGGACTTCCAATTCAAATACTGCATTATTATCTGCATTGTTCCCTTCTACACCATTAGGAATTGCAGTAAAGTATGAAATTACGGGTGTCAATTGTGCAGCACAATTTAAAGTGTTTTCTGAAATCACACAAAATGTAAATATCAATAAAAAGATTGGAGGATTACGTATCAAAACCATCACCCAAAAAGATGGAGGTTTTGGTTCGCCAGATAAGGTGACAGAATATCAGTATAGAAAACCATCTAATAATAATTATTCTTCTGGTGTATTATTTTATAAACCACAATATTGGTTTACAAATACTTGGGTTTTTAATCATTCACTACCATGTGCATCACTATACACAAACTGTGGCCCTTGTTCAAATGGAATCCAAGATGGTGGAGAAAATGGTATAGATTGTGGTGGCAATTGTGACACACCTTGTGGCATTGGAGGAGGATGTCACACCATTTTTACGGAGGTACCTGTCGTTCCGCTTTCATCTTTTGAAGGATACCATGTTGGGTATGAAAATGTAACTATAACCGAACTGGATGGTTCAAAAAGTGCATTTGAGTATTTTGTAGAACAACCATTTTACACTACGGGTACCTACTTAGAGGATAATAAGTATCCTATAGAACCACATCAAGCACGAGTCAATACAGGTAATTTGAAAGTAGAACAAAAGCTTAATATTAATAACCTGGTAGTAGCCAAGAATGAAAACTTTATTTACCTAAATGATGCATACGAGGTCAGCTCTGATAGAATGATGAAGGTGCATTATTATACAACAACTTGTCCAGGATATAGTGGCGGTGGCTGGTCTATGTCCAACTCTTATCATATTAGGACGAAACCATTTAGAGTGGCAACCAGCCAAAATACTTTGGATAATGTATTACGCTCTGAGGTATTTTCTTATGATCCTGCAAATCGATTTTTGATGCCAGTGTCTAAAGAGTTCGTAAATAGTGACGGCAAAGTACACAGAGAAGAATATACCTATAATCATGATTATGACAATTCACAGGGTATAAGAGATGCACTCGTTTCCAAAAATATGATATCATCACCTTTTAGGACTGTGATAAAAGTAGATGGTATCCACCTAGATGGGCCAGAAACAGGATACGCTTGGTACGATCTTGCGACTGGTGTTAAGACAACAAGCTCTATTGGTTCTTTCCCTCGTCCTTATCAATTTTTCAGGTATGAAAAGTCGTATGATGCAGCTGGAAACCTGTTATCAACAGGTGGTATCACACTTCAAACTACTATAAATGCTTATGATATTTATGGTAATGTAAAACAAGTAACTGCTCTCAACTGGCAACCCGAAACATTTGAATGGTTTTCTAATGGGTTATTGAAAAAGAGGACTTTTCTCAATCACATTGTTGATTATACATATTATACTGGTACTAGGCTGCTATCGTCTATTAAAGACATTGATGGTCAGTTTACATATTTTGAATATGATAAATTGTCTCGCCTTTCAAGAAAAGTAAATAGGAAAATCAATACCACCGAAAATGTAAAAACAGAATACACTTATCATTTTAAAGAGGCCTCTGGCGATACCTATAACTGGGTAAAATCAAGGACTACCTACACGCCGATTACAAATAGCGGACTTATACTAAAAGAAACAAAAGACTTTGTGGATGGTTTGGGAAGACCCATCCAAACTGTCAAAGTCAACCATAGTCCTAACAACAAAGACGTTGTTCATGGTAAAGTATATGACAATAAAGGTAGAGTGTATAGAGAATATTTGCCAGTAGAGTCAAACGTGAACACAGGTGCTTTTTATACAATACCTGTAGGCACCAAATACACTGAAACTGTTTATGAAGCAAGCCCGTTGAATAGACCCATTAGTATAACTCCGCCAGGCACTGTAGGGTATCCAGGATCTTGGTACTCCACATCAATGGTTTATGGAGCTAATTCGGCATCTGATGTAGTCAACCTAAACACAGGCAGTTACTATGCAGCCAATACATTGACCAAGGTAGTCAAAACTGATCCAATGAATAATAGGACCATTGTATTTAAAGACAAGAATGGGAGAGAAGTGATGACATGGAATACTGATGTATCATATACTAATCATGCTCGGACATACACATTATACGACAATAAAGATAGGGTTTCAACGATTGTTCCCCCTGGAGCCACTTTATCTACACTTGACTTGATATACAAATATACTTATGATCAAGATGACAAGATGCTGACAAAATCTGTACCGGGCAAAGGCATTGAGAAGATGATCTACAATGATCGAGATTTGGTCACTTTCTTTCAAGATGCCAAGTGGGTAAATAGCAAAGATTGGCTTCATAGCAAATATGATGATTATGGTCGTATGCTGAACAATGGGCGATATACTCATGCGACTACGGCTGATCCTGCTGGTAATACTAATGTAAGTTACACAGATCAATACAAGGAGGTAGGGTATTATACATTGTTGTCAGATGGTGTTAGCTTAGGCAAGATCAAACAAACCAAAGATAAGATCCTTGGTACTAGCAATACATGGATTCAAAAGGATTTTACTTATGATACTTATGGTAGAGTCAGCACGATCACAGGTAGCAATCATTTGTATAATAATCCGACTGCCGAATCTGAAATATTTACCTATGACTTTGCTGATAATACCATGACACAAAATAGAGTTCACAAGCCATCTGCTACTGTTGCTGAACAGCAAACGATCAATAAGCGATGGACTTATGATGCATCGGGTCGTGTCAAAGACCACTTCACTACTCTGAACGGGATAGAGACCAAGATATCATCTCAAAATTATAACTTTAAAGATGAACTGACAGAGAAAAATATTGGTGCTTTAGCGCCATCAAGCTCAACATTTTTGCAGAGCATCGATTATACATACAATGACCAGGGATGGCTCACGAAGATCAATCAACCAACATTGACAGGGACAGACTTGGCATTTCCTACGTCATGTACACCTGGACTTCCTAATCCTGGTGCATTTACAGCATCAAATCCTGACAAAGATGTATTCTATATGGAGCTCAACTATGATGTCAACTCTACAGGTATCACCAGCCTGCCTACCAATGAGCAGAAGAGTGGCAATATCGGTCAGATCGCTTGGAAGGTAAGAGGTCGTGATCTTCAGGCATACAACTATACTTATGATTTTCTCAATAGAATGACCACATCTACTTATTATGATGTGAATGCAAGTAATGTAGCAACTGCCACCAATAGATTTAATGAAAATCTTACTTATGATAGTAGAGGCAATATAATGACCCTCAATAGAACAGGTCATTACACCGATGTATCCAATGTCTGTCAATATAATACAATCGATAATCTTACATACAATTATACTGCTAATACAAATAGGTTAGCCTCTGTCACTGATGCTACAGTATTGGCACAAGCAAAAGCCAAGGGCTACAATCCTGGTGTGGGTGGTGTAGGATATGGCTATGATGCTGTTGGCAATATGACATCTGACACGTATAAAGGGATTACAAATATCACATACAACTATCTAAACCTACCCCAAATCATACAGTGGGGCAATACAAAAAGTATAGTACATAGTTATGATGCCAATGGTATCAAATTGTCAAAGCAGGTAAAAACTGGAACAAGTACACCCTTCACTTTATCTACTTTTGAAACAGGATGGGACAACTGGATAGATGGTGGTACCAACTGCGACAGGGTCACTACAGGAGGTCTATCGGGTAGTTACAGTATATTGATTCAATCGGTGGATGCAACATCCAATATTCAATCACCTACTTATGCTTTGAGTGCTTTTGATTCTGTGAGAGTAGATTTCAAATTTAAAGCAGAAAGTTTTGAAACTAGTGAAGACTTTTTTTTAGAATATTCAAGCAATGGTGGTACATCATGGATTCCCCTCAAAAATTATGTTTTTAATACAGACTTTGTCAATAATGTAGTGTATGATAGATACATCACTATAAGCGCACCTTTATCTTCAACAGCCAAATTTAGATTTAGATGTGATGCAGGTGATACAACAGACAAAATCTACGTAGATAATATCTTGGTCACAGGATATACCTGGACTTCCCAATCGTTGCAAGACTATGTCTTGGGTGTAGAATACAATAAGTTGGGTACGGCTGCTCGTAGAGTAGAGGCCATCTAACATGCCGAAGGCCGATACTTCAATACCAGTGCTACTGCTACGCCCATTTGGCGCAAAGACTATACGCTTAAGGATCATTTGGGCAATGCAAGACTATCATTTACTGATAAAAACAATAACGGCATCGTCGATGTTACTAATATCACATCTACAAACGAAGTGTTACAAGAAAATCATTATTATGCATTTGGTATGAACCACGAGGGTCCATGGCTCATCAACCAAGCAGATAAGGATAACGCCTACCAGTACAATGGCAAGGAAATAAATACAGACCATGGTCTCAACTGGAGTGACTTTGGGGCGAGGTGGTATGATGCGTGTGTGGGTAGGTTTACGGGCGTCGATCCGATTGCGGAGAAATTCCCACATGTCAATCCATATAATTATGCGGAAAATAAGCCTATCAATAACATCGATTTATGGGGATTACAAGCATTACCATATCAGGCAATAAATGATATGAAAAATCAAATCTCTAACGCTGTGGTATCTATGGTTGATAAAATAGGTAATGCGGCTGATAATTTAGTAAATGGAACGAAAGAAAATGCCCCAGCTGTTCAGCAAGCTGCATCAGATATAGGTACAGCTGCAGATGTGGTATTCTATGTTGCGGCTGCAGCAACAGTATTAACTGAGGGCGCAGCTCTGCCAATTACAGGCCCTATAATGACAGGTACTGAAGTTGCTGGTGATGTTGCGTTTGGTGTTGAAGTTGCAGCGGATGCTGTAGATGGCAATGTTAATACTGGAGAAATTATTACCAAAGCAGTTACTGGTGGGTTATCAAAAGCAGCAGACAATGCTTTGTCAAAAGCTGATTTACCTGTACCTAAGTTTAGTAACGATCCAAATAAAACAGTTTCAAACACAAGGGAAGTCTTAAGAACAACATCAAAAACTGTTTTCAATGTCGCAGAAAACTCAATTTCTAGTTCTATAGGGACAAGTTTCAATGTAAATTTAAATCCTTCAGGAGGTGGTAGAGATAATACATCAGTAGCAGCGCAGCCAATAAAACCTTTTAAAAAGCAATGAGAATAATTCTTGCAATTTTAGTTTTAACTTATAGTATTTGGATGTTTTATGATACTATAAAGCATAATGCAAAAACGCACATGGATAGAACTATGAAAGTTCAAGGAATTTTTGTAGGAATTTTAGGACTGATACTAGTTTATTTGATATTAACAGGCAAATGGAACATAAAATAGCTTTTTGAGTAAACGACTAAGGACAAAGCATCAACAATCGTAGGGGCTTTGTTATTAAGCGAAAGCAGGTTTAATTTTGGACACTTAAATATAGGTATCGATGACATTGTAAAGTAGAAGGGTGTACTAAAATTTTAGTAAAAATGTTACTTTTGCGGTGTAAAGGTTATTAATCGATGTGAGTATCTATAGTTCCTGCAATTTCGGAAATGAAAATTTTTAAATTTTTAAGTTTTATTTTAATAATTTATTGTTCAACAGTTTCATGTCAATTGAAAAACTATTCTTATCACCGAAGCGATAATGATTTTTCAACATATAATGATAATAAGTATTGTCAAGAAATTGAAATATCAAAATTGGTATTTAAAAACATTAGAAACTCAATTGACACAATAAGAAAGTCAATTTTCCCTATAAAATTTGATGATTGTTATTTACATTCTATTCATATAAATGACACTATTGACATAATTGTATTGTCGATAAAATCATTTGTTTTAACAAAACATCTATTTTTTGTAAATAACACAAAAACGGGACAGTTAGTAAAATCCAATTTTTCAATTAATGGCAAATGGGCAAAAAATAATGAAGATGGTTTTGAAGTTAAGTTGATGGAATTGCCTAATGCTAAAATTGAAAATATTGAAAATGAATCAGTCCTTACCATCAAAGAAAGGGTTCATAATGGAAATTCTTACAATGCAGTTATTCAGAAATATTTTAAAGTAGATTGTGATAAATTAACTATAGATTTAAAGTATTGTATAGAGATAAAAGCCATAGGTTTTGATGATGCTATTATTGAGAGATTAGCTGAAGGAAATGAAGTGAAAGTTTATAAACAAGATAAAAATAATATTCGGGAAATAGGAAGTTTTATTTTGTCCAGTGATAAAAAGACTATCGAATCAAAGTACTGTTTGGATGAATATTATTGCAGTCAATTGGTTACATGCAGTGGACTTGAAGATCAAATCATTTTAAAAGAAGGATATTCATTTAGAAACTAATTAAAGCTGATGAAATTTAGGTGATGATACCCATTGAGTAGAGGCCATCTATCGTGCTGAAGGCCGATACATCAATACCAGTGCTACTACTACCCCCACTTGGCGAAAAGAATATTCGCTTAAGGATCATCCTTTAGTCAAGCCAAAGGCATGATGGGTAATGTAAGACTATCATTTACTGATAAAAACAATAACGGCATCGCCGATGTTACTAATATCACAATTACTTATGACATTTTACAAGTCGAAACAGAGTTGAGATCAAGCTTTAGCATGAAAAACCATTATTATCCTTTTGGTGAGCGAGCCTGTTCGAGACATAGAGATGTCTCGTGGGCGAAGGAAACGTAGCTTTCGCCCCGCAAGTGCAACGAGGAGCGATTAGCGAAGTCAAAACACTTGTGATAGCCAAAGTGCTTTTGCGGAAAAAAGAATGGAATAACCGTTGGGAGTTAAGCGATACCATAAGTCCATTGAATCTGAAGAGATTCATTGGCAAGGAATCGATTGAAGATATGAATTTGAAATTTTTAATTGAAAAGACAGTTTTTAAAATGTATAGCGTAAGATATTTTATAACTATTATTATCGCATTGAAAAGCATATTACTTTTCAGCCAAGATTTGCCACCAAAGCAAGCTTATCCATACGATGTCAAGCAAATACACTCGGGGCATAGTCTGACTGACCCATTGTTTTATCCGCATTGGCCTGGTCAGTACGTCAATCTGATGACGACGCTACGAGGCAATTGGGCTGGTGATGATATAGGTAAGTCCACGATCCAGGCTCACCTATGAGATATCGATGGGATAATCCTACCAATGATCCCGATGCAAGGCTGAATATCAATAAGTTTGAATTGCTTTGTATCACAGAAGTAGCTACTCTTTGCATTGAAGGTGAGAATACAGCCACATGGTACCAAGAATGTATCAGAGATCAAAAGGCTTATTTATCATTGTTTGCCAATAATGCATGGGAAAATGGCAATGATGGTCAAGGCGCTGCAACGTTACTCTGGACCAACTGGGTGAGTATTGATGGGTCCAATGGCCCATTCAGACAAATGTTGGACAAATCTGGTGGCGAGTGGGAAAGGATGCAAGACTATGCTAACGAAAATAGACCTGCTGGTGCACCGCCTATTTATATCATACCATATCATAGGATGATGGCTAGGCTATATGATGATGTGCAAGCTGGCAAGGTACCTAGCATCACTCAGTTTAGTCAGTTTTTTGGTGACAATATCCACGTCAACGAACTCGGAGCTTATGCGATTGCAATGATTCATTATGCATGTATTTATAATAAAAACCCTTTGGGACTTCCAAATAATTTGATCAATAATCCACCTGCTGGAACGCCTATGCCTTCGCTTGCATTGGCAGAATATTTACAAAAAATGATTTGGGAAGTAGTCACCACCTATCCAAGGACTGGGATTAAAGATACTTCAGTAAAAAGTGAAGATACTCAAGTCAATGACAACTGTGTCTATCCTAATCCAGCTATTAATACCTTGGTTATTTGTCAAAATGAAAATTCATTCAAGCAAAGTAAAGTTTCAATTTTTAATGCATTTGGGAAATTGGAAATGGTCTCTGATCAGTTAGAAATTGATGTCAGTCAGTTGACAAGTGGCGTGTATATGATTAGGATAGGAGAGAAAACATTACGATTTTTGAAATTATAATGGTGCCAAATTTTCGTTGATTGAATGGAAATTTGAATAGAAAGAAATAATTTTTTTAAAAAAACTAAATTTATTGTAGCACTTTGTCCATATTTAGGATTCTATTGATGAATAACAAAATGGACAAAGGATGTTGTATAATAATTTACATAAATTAATTGGGCTATTTCTGGTGCTTGTTATCTTTTCTTGTCATGACAACGAAGAAGTAACACAAATCGAAGATGTCATAGATCCGCCAAAGATTGTAATCTCTACTGATCATTTTTGCACTTTAAAAGATGAAAATGGTTTGGATTTGGTTATTAAATCTGCAGCATTTGCTGGAAAAACTTGGCAAGCATCAGTAGATGGAAATTTATTGGTTCAAGGTAAACAAATATCTAAGTACAACGAACCATTGGAAGTGACTGATCAAAGTGGTTTCTCTTCAAAAGTATTTTTATCTGGTAAAGAGAATGACGTCAATTATCAAAATTTAGGCATATTTAAACATTATCAAAATTATTCATTTATATCCGACCAAACCAATACTATATCGTTGGGTGGTGATTTAAAGTTAGAACTTGAAGAGAATAATTACAATTTTGATGGTGTTGGTTATTCAGGTGAAGTAGTAGCTAAAACATTGATGACAAATATGTCTAATTCAAACCATATAAATGCCTTGCCCCAGGTGCGCATAGGTAAGAGTACATCAGGAAACTTGGGTTATTTGAATATGTTGAAAACTTTTTATATTTCAATCCAAAGTAAAAATAGTCAAAATTTAACTGCCAATTTGAATTTAATAGGCAATCATTTGTTAGACAATGGTGTCCAAAAACTATGGTTTTTTGACCAAGATAAGGCAGTTTGGTTAGAGCATCAATATAAAATGGTGGACGGTAAAGCACAATTTTCACACAATAAATCTGGGTTTTACTGTACTGCTGAATGGTTGCCTGGTGCATATTTTTCTGGTTACTGCCATGTGGGTGATTTACCTTTGGCGAATCTCAAGTTAAAATTTTCAAACATAAACAGCCAGTTTGACATCAATACAAGCAATAAAGGAAATTGGACGACTTATTTACCTCTCAATACTGAAATCATAGTTGAAATTCAATCAACCTGTGGCAAAATCAAAGATATAAATTTCACAACTTCCAATGTAACAAACTTTATTGACTCTGAAATAAAAGTAAGTGCCTCAGATTTTGTTTTGATCAATGGCAATGTAAAAGATTGTGACGGCAAGGATGTATCCAACTGCGTACTGACAGAAACACAAAGTGGCAACACATTTTTTGTTGAAGGAAACTCATTTAAGTTTTATTTGCCTTCATGTGACCAAGAAAATTTTTCATTCATCGTTTCAAATCAATCTGGCAGTGAGAAAGGGCTAGAAGTAACTTGGGAAAATAGCAGTGTTATTATGACAGGCACTTTATTGGCTTGTGACATGGCAAAAGGACCTTATTTTAATTTGATTATTGAAGGAAAAAATAAAGTTTATTGGGATACCAAAGCAAGCATTCATCAAGATGGCAGGATGATCTTGCAAGCATTGGACGAACAAATGAATCCCGTATTATCCATGTATTTGCCTGCCAATGGTGTAGGAATACGAAATGATGAGATGTGTAATATTCTCTTACAAGAACCATCATTTTTAGGGAAGAAAGTTGAAGTATTTTGCCCAACCTCGACCTTGGGTTGTGGATTTGATGAAATAGTCATTACTCATTTTGGAGATGGAGCAGATGGTTATATTCGAGGCCATTTCAAAGGAAGATTTTGGACAAAGACATTTGAGCCACTTAGTGCCAATTACACAGAGATGAGTGGTGAATTTCAAATCAAGAAGGAGTTTTAAGTTAGCAGTGACTGAGATAGATATCATATCAAAATGTAAGGCGTACGACAAGGCTGCCTTCAAAGAGTTGGTGAAGGTATATTCGCCAGCATTGATGTCTGTGTGCAAGCGGTACATGGGTACAAGGTATGATGCCGAAGACATGTTGCAAGAGACATTTATTAGGGTATTTCAGAATATTTTAAGCTACCAGGAGATAGGATCATTTAAGGCATGGTTGAGTAGGATTGCTGCCACCACTTGTCTCAAAGAGATCAGAAAGAAGTATCTGATTGCAGATCAAGAGATCGAAGAATTAGAAGGTGAAATGGGTGTTGAATACATCGTACTCAATGACGAAGCAGGTATCATGAAAATCATCGAAGAATTGCAAATGCCATATCGCTTGGTTTTTAATTTGTATGTGATTGAGGGATTTTCGCACAAAGAAATTGGAGAGATGATAGGAGTTGGAGAGAGCACCTCAAGGGCTCAACTGACCAGGGCCAGAAAGATGATAAAAGATTTGATGATAAAATATAATGTTCAATTAACAGCATAAGCAAAAAATGGACAAGCAAGATAAAATATTTAAAAAAGTAGCAGAGAATCATACGAGTCAAGTTGATTTCGAAGACTTGTGGTCAAAATTGGAGCCACACGTACCAAAAAAGAAAAAAGATAGGAAATTCCTGTGGATTTGGCTCAGTCTGATTGGTGTAGTAATGATTTCAGGTGTAGCTTGGTTTGCAATGCATCTCAATACAACAGCTACAAATGTTGAGAAGTCAATCTATACAAATTCGGTAGTCTCTAAAATAAATGATTTTCCGAGAAGCATCAAACAGACTAACTCTGAGCCTACCAAGAGTGATCTATTTAAGGCAAATAAAAATAAATCATCAAGTAGCAATGTAGCAACAGAGAAAAGAATATCGTCAAATAATCAGGCACCTGATTTTATTTCTGCGGAGGCAGTCTTCTATAAGATTTGGCAAGAAAATAAAAACTACACTGACAAGAATGAAAATTCTGAGATTTATTCAAGCTTTGATGCTCCAACAGAATTTAGTTTAAAACACAATGGTCTTGATACTTTGTCTCACCAAAAGATATTAACTTCAGGCAATGCTGACTCTGACATAACAAGAGATAGAAAAGTAGAGGAAATTGCCATGTTATCAATGCCTACATTATCAGATACAAAATCTGTACAACCAGTAGAAGATTTCACCATCTTACCCATCAAACCAAAATGGTTCAATATATTGGTTTATAGCGGAATAGGCAGAACATGGGTGGATTATTCCAATCAAAAAGATACTTATCTTCTTCAAAAAATGAATCAATCTGAAAAAGGGATGGAGTACTTTAATTTCGGTTGCAGTATAGAGAAAAAAATAGGCAATAGGTGGTCTGTTAATGCAGGATTGCGATATGGTAGGCTTGTCTCTGAAGTAAAAAATAGATCAACTGTATTGTCCCCAATTGTGACCGATGGTAATACAGAAATTACCATTGATTCATTAGGAAATGAAAGTCGATTGACTGGACAAGTAGAAGGATACCAACTTAAAACCACTACTTCCAAATGGTTTACCTACCACCATCAAATTGATTTGCCCCTTTCTATAAAATATAGCCTTTTTCATCATCAAGGTCATAGGATCTCATTATCGGGTGGCATTGCCATTCCAATATGGATGGCGACTAATGGCAGCTATTATGATGCTGAAGGTACTTGGAGAAAAGTGTCCGAAACAGGCACATATTTAGCCAATCGTCTGTCATGGCAGTATGGTGTTGATTGGGAATGGAGACTTTTTAAAAATGGAAGCATTCATTCATCCTTGATCAATGAAACCAAAAAATATTCATTGAAGCAAGCACCTACTCAGTCAGACAAAAACATATCTATATGGTATATCAACCTAGGGTATAGACATTATTTTTAATCATTTGATATCACTTTTGCGCAATAAAGATATAAACTTACTTACTTAATTAAATCATTTTAAAAAATTTATTACCATGAATTACTTTAAACAAATCATTTTGATTCTTACTCTATGGAGTTTAATTCCTATTGGCGGACAAAGCCAAGCAACCATGGAATGCCATCAAATAACTACCTTAGCCGCTCCAGATCAACCTTTAATTCTTTATGCTTTGGATTTTGTAAATGGTGCGTATTTGCAATCATTAGGAAATTACAAACCAGAAGACTTCACGATTACTTTTACTGATGGAGGTGGCAATGTATTGCCAAATTACTTTATACCAGTACCTTACACTCGTATCATCAACTATAAGCTTGTTTATAAGCCATTACAAGACTCTTGTTCCAATAAGTTGGTGATCATTGGCACTGAAGGCACGCAAGCCATCGTTTGTCAGGCTGATCTGCATTTCTCCATCATGCCAGGTCAGACTTTCAAGATGTTGCCCTCTGACTTTTTAGAATCTGGCTATATCAACGACAATCTCTATGACTTGGTCATCAAGGACTTGCAAGGCAATGTGGTCTCAAACAACATCATATCTTATCATCAAAGTACAAAGGTATATCAAGTGCAAGTGATAGATAAATCAAACGGCAATAAATGCTGGTCAGATTTTAAAGTGACTGGTTATCAAGCCAGTCATGCAAAAGCTGCTTGCAAAACACGTTTGGACATATCTTTAGACGCTAATGGTCGAGCCAATCTACCTGCATATTTGTTGAATGAAAACTCATCTAATTTCGTTTCTTTATGGAGCTCAAAAACCGAATTTACTTGTGAAGATGTCAATACAACACAGACAGTAAAGCTTTTTGTTGCCAATACAGACGATATCATCAGTCAATGCACTTGTGAGGTAAATATTCAAGATAAATTAGCTCCTGTTGTTGTCATGAAAAGCAATGTCACAGTGCATGTCAATGGCATCACTCCTACTACGATCTTGCCTGAAGTAGTTGCCAATTATTATGACAACTGTGGCTTTGCTTCAGTTCAGGTTATACCCAATACATTAGATTGTAATAGCACAAACCCAACGAAAGTCACCTAATTACTAAGGATAAAGGTGGTGCAACGGTAACAGGTTCCACTTATGTCTATTATACGGTAAATCCTGGTTCTTCTATCTTGGTTTGCAATGATGAAGTGGAAATTGAATTTAATGGACAAGATACTATTTGGATTACACCTCAGATGGTATTGGAAGGTAGTTATTCTTGTGGTGGAAATTATGAAGTGACAATAAGCCAATTTAACATAACAAGGCCTAAACCCTTTGTAGTCAAATCTGATATCGGCAATATATTAGAATATAAGGTCACAAACAAGAATACTGGAAACCGTTGTTGGGGGAATTTAAAAGTAAGCAGAAAGATCAATTGTACAGATCCATTTATAGTTTGCGATACAGAATGCCCAAATGGTAACCCAGGAAGCTGTAGTTCGAGTTATACAGTAAGCGACAACCTTGATTGGCCTTGTTCCTTTGTGTCTTATGCCTGTGATGAAGATTTATTGGACAAATACACTCCAGAAGATTTAATAAATTTGCATGGAATTCCTAAGGAGGATGTATATCCACAAATTATAAATTACCAATGCGATGTGATTGATATGGCATACTTTGATAATGCAATACCAGTTGGAGGAGTGAATTCAAAGGAGAAGAAGGTTATTAGGAGTTGGACTGTTTTAAATTGGTTGACGGGAGAGCAGTATCATTACATTCAAGTCATTCAATTGCTGAAAGGAATCAGTAATATTTGTGATACGTTACCTTGGGATGCACCATTAGGAGATTGCACTTCTGGCCATACTGACCAAGATGCTTTAGAATGGCCAGCAGATATTACGGTGTCAGGAAGTGGAATTAGCCTCAATATCTTGAAACTCAATCCAGATGTCCACGTCAATAATGTAGAGCCACGTATTACTGCATCTTGTAGTTTCAATTATAAAGTAACATTCACAGATCAAATCACTGAGATTGATGCTAACACTATAAACGTAATCCGTACATGGATAGTAAATGACCAATTTAATAATACAGAAGCCACCTATAATCAGAAAATTACTGTGATAGGCAAAAGCCCTAAGACAACAGTTTGTGCTACAACTTTTATTGGAACACCATTAGCTGAGGTGGATATGAATCTGGGTATTACTACTGAATCTGGTTGCGCTGACATCAATTTTGTCCCAAATGTCGAAATCAAACCATCCAAAACCGGCAATGCCAAAGATGGTGTAGATATCATGGACTTGGTCATGGCTTATGAGCATATTTTGGGTCTTAGAGTGCTGAATCCATATCAATTGCTGGCCGCTAATGTATCTGGAGGAGGCGGAGGTATTACTACTTTGGATCTTGTACTGTTGAAAAAAGTAGTAGAAGGTGTCACCCCAAATTGGGATAATGTACCAGTATGGAAATTTATTGATAAAAACCACACTATTGTCAATGGAGTCATTACACCACACAAAGAGAGCATTAACACCAATGATCTTATGTATTCCAATCAGTTTTTAGGAATAAAAATGGGGGACATTGACGGAAGTTATAGAGAAGAAAACAAACTGGTTTCAACTTATGCCGTCGTAAAAGGTACCGATACAGCCATCAACAGAGGTGAAACTTATGAGCTTTCGTTGAAGTCAGACAGAACACAAAGCCTTGTTGCTGTTCAATTGGAATTTGACATCAAAGATAAGGGCATCATCATCAAAAATGTAGATGGCAGTAGCCTACCTGGGTTTGATCCCACACAGCATGTTAAGATTACCGAAGATAAGTTGATCATCCAATGGTACATCAATTTGTCAAGCCAACCTCTTGGAGTAGGTTTGAAAAATAATCAAGAAATGGTCAAGATAACTTATGTTGCAGCAAAAAATTCTGTGCTAAGTGATATTTTAAGTCTTAATATGGCTGCCAATAATAGTATCAAGCAAGCAGGAGACAAAGACCCATCTGACGTGAGCCTTCATTGGGAGTCAAAGATATTGAATGATATCAACAATTATGTCAATAGTGAAATCCAGATTTATCCAAACCCATTTACAAATAAAATTCAGATCCAAGGTATAGACAGCAACACTACATATACGTTGATGGATGCAATGGGCAATACCTTGATAAATGGAAAGGTACAAGATTCGGAGCCAATATCTCTATCGGACCTAGCCAATGGATGTTACTTTATAAAATTGCAGGAACCTGGAAAAAATCCTTCAATACACAAACTGATAAAAGTGGAATAATCTACAGAAAACAACGGATTCGAGAAGCTCTTGTACCTCATTGAAGTACAAGGGCTTTTTTATTTTTAGCTATTGAATAGCTCGACAAATCATTAGCTTTATACTGGCAAATGATTGTGTAACAATATATTGCAAATAATCTATCTCTGAAATCAAGCGACAAATGCAACTATATTTCATAAGTTATTTTCCTATTTTGGCGATTAAAATCATACGTATTCTGAAAGCGTTGATCACCAAAATACAACAATTTTGGTGATTTTATTCACCATTTTATATGTATTTTGGTGAATTAACACACTATAATATATAAAATGGTGCAATAATTCACCATTTTGTGCGAAACTTGTACTTTTGTTGTAAATAATGAATGTCATGTATCATAGAGATATTCAAAAAATAATTGAATGAAATATAATGCATATCATCAGCATAATGCAAAATCATATTTTTGGCGTACATGACTCAGCGCGAAATCTAATATGTAGAGGACTTTGATGGCCAAATATCTGCTTTTGAATTTAAGTGGGCAAATCACAAGAAATCCAAGATAGATAAAGAATTTCAAGATGTTTACCAAACTGAAATTCAAGTGATTTCAAAGAAAAATTAGGATGGTTTTGTAAGGACATAAAGAGCAGCCAATGTACAAAATGAGTAGGCCTTTATCACAATTTGATGAATTGAGATAAAGGCCTATTTCATAATCATAGTTAGCAAATCTACGTCTCTACAACTAAATATTTGAGCATTTACAACTTTACAAACCTATTTTTACCTACCATTGATTTGCCATTAAAAAACTCTATGAGATATATTCCGGGCTGTAGGTTGGATACATCAACGGATTTACTGTTTGGAAAAAACTCAATAGACATTACCTGATGACCCGTTAATGATGCAATTTCAATATGGTTAATGTGCTGTGTCTTTGGCACTACGATCGTCAATAATTCAGATACAGGATTTGGCATAAGGTGAAAGGTTTGCTCCTGACTGAGTTCACTCGTTTCAGTGGTGCATTCCAAGATAATTTTTTGTCGGCAATTTGGCAAATCAGAGTTTGATGTGATATTTTTGAAAGAACGATAAATGATTGTTTTTAGGTCATTCACCTTTATTTTATTATCACTGAAATTCTCCAATTGTACATCAAAACATGAACCTTTGACAATAGGAAAACCCAAATAGTTAGGAGTGATGTCTGTGGTATGGCAATCTAAGATGGTATCCTTTGGGCATATTATTTCCGTAATATTTTGTCTTACAACGATTTGTGGATAAACGATGGTACTATCTATAACGACTATATTGTCAAGTGAGTCTAGCCCAAGCCTTTTAAGTTCTATTTTACATGTAGTGACTTTGTCAGGGTATTGAACCATATCACAACATAAAGTGATGGTGCCATCAATGAGAGAATCACATGCCGTGATGGGTTCTTCTAATAATTTTATTTTATCGTATCGAAAACAATGGGTTGTAATGTAATTTGAAAAATTTTCTTCACTAATTTGAAAAGGTTTATTATCTTCCAAATACAAAATATAAGGGTCATAAAACAGGTTGCTTTTGATTACTTCGACTTCCAATATTGACGTGTCTGGTTGATTGACATAGTCATCATAAATATAATAAAATTTGTACTGACCAATGTTCAGATTTGTTGTTCCAAATTTATTATCAGTTTTAAGGTATTCTTTACCATCTTGGTCAAAAAGTTTCAAATAATTGATATTGGGAACACAATTGCTGAATAACTTAGGTGTGGGAAAATCTAATTGATAATTACAATTCCAAGCATATCCATTTATTTTTTTTAGTTTTTCTATGCTGACAGCTTGGTCAGGAATCACTGAAATTTTTTGAGTTCTTGTCAGCAATTCGCCATTCTCCCAGTGCAAGATTTGATATGTTCTAATGATGGATAATGGTAAATTGACATTGGGATAGTCAATGTATTGATCATTATAAGTGTAAAATAAATTGGTGCAAGGTGAATTTTTGCTAAGGATGTATGGGTAATTTGAGAGGAAGGTCAGGCTGTCGCCAAGTTTATTTGTGAGATAAGGCTGCAAAGCTTCAGGTTCAAGTTGATCTAATTGCTGGCACGAAACCTCAATATCCAATAATGCTGGTAGGAAGTCCAAGCTTTTGTAAAAAACAGGATGCTCTGATTGCCCAATGACTTTGTCACCAACTTGATATGTTTTTGTGATAAATTTTTGAAAGCTATTAGCTAGTGTTTTGTCTGTGAAGTCAAATTTGACATCATCTTTTATCTCAGGAGCAAAAATCGGTAAAGATGTCTCTTGCTCATAAGCATCTTTGATACAATCATATACAACAAAACAATCTTTGTAGTAGAGACTCACTTCTTGGTCAAATTTTATAACAAAGTCATCGTATTGATTGATTTGGGTAGCGTGAACAACGATGGCAAAAAATGCCTCATCTTCATGGATCGTTAATGTTTCTGATTGATTCGGCATGATAATACTAATACCATAGCATGCAATATTTTTGTCATATTCCAAAGCTCGATACACACCAACGGTGGCATCACCTTCTACCGTGATTTTTAGTTCATTTAAATCATTTGTTTTGATCCAATATACCTTGTATGGATATTGCCTGTTAGATGGTGTACATACCCCTGAGATTAAAATTGGCTTGTGTCGCACATCATCTTCAGATGAAAATACGTCTGCAATCTGAGTGATTTTTTGTCCACCTACTGCGCAAGGATTGTAGATGATAGAATCATTTTGCCCATTTAGATTGAAAGCGCAAAAAATTGACACGCAACAAAACAAAAACTGTGTTGAAATTCTTAAAATAAAATTTGACATGATGTAAGTATTTAAAGGTTAGAGATTAATGTATAATGTTTAATAGTTATACATTATTTGTATTCAATTTCAATATCTTCTTGCAGGAAACTCTACACCAAAGGTAATAAAAACATCTCGATCTCGTAATAATTTTTACAAAATTTTAAAATTTTAGGTTTTATAAGGGTTAAGCAATATACCGTTTAGAATCATTTCCTTGTCTGCTATTTGCAATCATTTCCACTAAAATTATTACTTTTGCATCAATTCAGAATTTTCATCAGATGGACGGTAAAAGACAATTGCAAATAGGTGAGCTTATCAAACGCAATTTCGCCCCGGTGTTTCAAGAGCATGGTTCTTATATATATGGTACTGCTTTTGTCACCGTGACTTCTGTAAAAGTGACGCCAGACTTAGCACAAGCCAAGGTGTATTTGAGTATATACAACGCACCTGACAAAGATTTGATTCTGAAAAAAATCATCAATCACACCCATGTACTCAAGCAGGCAGTGGCAGCAAGGATCAAACATCAAATGCGTAGGATACCTCAAATCCACTTCTACTTTGACGAAACTATCGACGAAATGTACAAGGTAGATGCTATGTTCAAAAGCTTGAAGACGATGTATCCGCCATCAGTACAGCAGGAAGAAGAATAAGGTAACTATATAATTTTAGTTTTTAGTTTAATATTTTTTAATTTTTCAATATAGTGTTTGCAGGATTCATCTGTAAACGAAATGGATGATTTTACCTATCTATCATTCATTTTTCAGCAACAAATTATATCAGAAATGTAAATCATACTTCATGATAATGCAGATCATATTTTAGGATTTCAAATACCTCTAATCTTGCATTATAATTCAATAACAACAAAAATAAGAGCAATGAAATTTTTTAAAACAAGTTCGATGGTTATTATGATAATAGTAGCAGCAGGACTATTTTTCAACATCAAAGCACAAGCTAAATTTTCAGCTAAAAACAATATCACCATGTCAGTGTCTGGTACATCTACTATGCATGATTGGGTCATGAAGTCCACTACTGGAGATTGCACGGCCACATTTACTGAAGATGCAAAAGGTACTTTGACAGACGTAACCGCATTTACATTTACAGTTTCATCCAAAGCACTCAAAAGTGGAAAAGATGGCATGGACAAGAATGCTTACAAAGCCCTCAAGGCAGATAAAAATCCTACCATTACTGCTACATTAAAAAGTGCCGATGTGATAGCAAAAGATGCCAAAAATTATACCATCAAAGCGGTTGTAAAGCTTACCATTGCTGGCAAAACCTTGGAGACCGACCTAATAGCCCAAGCAAAACACATCAACGATAATAGTTATATCATCACAGGTGAAAAGAAAATCAGTATGAAAGACTATGGTATGGAGCCACCATCATTCATGTTGGGAGCAGTCAAAACAGGCAATGACGTCAACATCCACTTTGATGTAGTTTTAAACAAATAGTCACTCAATTTTTAATCAAATAATCCAAATTTTAATTTTTTCATTTAAATCAAAAAACAATATGAAATCTTTATTTAATCTTTTAAGTATCATGTTGGTAACACTTTTTGTTACTAGCCTTTCTGCCCAAATCCAATATACTAGGTCTTATGACCAAACAGGAATCAATGTTTTTGAACCATCTAAAATGGACAATACTGTATATGATGGATTCAAACTTAAAGTTGGTGGTAGTTTTAGACAAGGCTATCAAATTCTCAACCATGAAAATGTTGATACTACAAAAGCTAAAAAACTTGCGTTATATCCATTGGGTAATGGATTTAACTTGGCTGCTGCAAATTTAAATTTTGACATTCAACTAGGTGATGGTATTAGAATTTTCCTAGAAAATTATATGGCGGCACGTCACCACAACGAATTTTGGGTGAAAGGCGGATACATCCAAATAGATAAATTGCCTATGTTTGGCAATCCTGACTGGTTTACTAAATATTGTAGAGTAAAAATAGGTCACATGGAGATCAATTATGGCGATACACACTTCAGAAGATCAGATGGCGGTAATGGTGTTTTCAATCCATTTGCAGACAATAATATCATGGATGAATTCGCTACCGAAATTGGTGGAGAATTGTATGTTTATCCAGCTGACGGATTTATGGCAATGCTTGGTTTGACCAATGGTTTGATCAGAAATAACGTACGAGACTACAACTTATCTCCAGTGATTGGCACTGCAAAAGCCGACTCAATCAAAGCTAAAAATCCTTCAATCATTTTGAAAGCAGCTTATGACAAAACAATGAATGATTTGCGTTTTAGATTGAGTGCATCTATGTATCATAACAATTCATCTCCAAGTATTACATTGTTTGGTGGTGATAGAACAGGTTCTGCATACTTTGGTGTCCTAGAAACAGCAGCATCTACCAATGGTACAGCTGAAGCATTTAGCGGTAGATTTAATCCAGGAATGTCCAATACACTTACTTCATTCATCATCAATCCATTTGTAAAATACAAAGGTTTAGAATTCTTTGGTACATACGAATCTGCAAGTGGCAAAACTGTCAATGAAAAACCAGATGCTTATGATGGAGCAAATAGAAAAACAACACAAATAGCTGGTGAATTGATATACAGATTCTTAGCTAATGAGCAATTGTTTGTAGGTGCAAAATATAACACAGTGACAAGCAGATTGAGTGGTTATACTACTGATGTAGATATCACAAGACTGACATTTGCTGCTGGTTGGTTCCCTACCAAAAACCTTCTTTTGAAAGGTGAATATGTCAATCAAAAATATGATGGCTTTAAAGGAACTGATATCAGATATGGTGGCAAATTCAATGGTTTGGTAATTGAAGCCATCGTTGGTTTCTAATCTATGTGAATAGTTTTCATGTTGAATTTCTTATAAAATGTGGGTCAGTATTTTTTGTACTGACCCACTATTTTTTTTTACTATCAAGTTTTGTTTATTATTTTTGATGGCGATTTTAAAAATGTGTTCCATCAGCGCATTTCGATTTAAGTTTTTTACCTCAATTGTAATTTAAAAATGATTTTTTGGATCATCGTTTTTTTATTCTTTTTTCCATCAACAAATGAGTCTATAAAGGAATCATGGCAGGTAAAGAGTATCAGCACCCTCAAAGTAGATGGCAAAACCAACATCAATTCATTCAGCTGCAATATCCCATCGTACGACAGAGAAAATGATGTACTTACCTTTGAAAAATCTACAAATGGTTATAATGTGATAGGTAAAATGACGATCCCTATTGTCAATTTTGATTGTCATAATAGAATGATGACCAAAGATTTACAAAAAACATTGAAATCTACCCAATATCCAGAAATGCTTATATTATTTAAGAATTTTACTCATTTGCCCTCTACCACTAACAAGGGAAGTATATTGGTCGGAATGGCAGATATTAAACTGGCTGGTACTACCAAAATGTATGAGATTAATTTTACTACACTCAATAACCAACCCAATGAAGTAGAACTATTGGGTCAGCGAAAAATCTTGTTTTTCTGATTTTGGGTTGACACCACCAAGTAAGCTGGGAGGAACCATCAAAGTAAAAAATGAATTGGAAGTTGAGTTCAGACTGTTACTGAAGAGAATGAAGTGAATTAATGAAATTATGTATTGCTACTAACAACAAAGATGTAACTTTGAACATCTTAATGTTATCTTTTATTCTAAAACAAAGCAAAATAACCGCTTTATTTGCTAAATTTTAAAGACTAGCCTATTACTGTGAAGCTTAAAAACATTTACATCAAAATGTGATAATAATGATGTTGTATTTTGATAGAAAATATTCGTTATAATTTTTAAAATATTATAGTATTGTAGTTATATTTGCCAAATTGTTTTTATTCAGGTATAATTATTGGTTATGTGTAGGGCATTGTGCTTTTTTATTGGCTTACAGCTGATGAGTTTTGCTGTATTGGCTCAGGATACTATAGGTGTATCTCACAGCTTGTGTTTTACTACAGATATCGCAGAAAACCAGCGAGAACCTCAGAATTTCTTCTACCCCAACCTAAATCGAAATGGTTTGCGAAATGCCAGCTGGAATCTCAATCAAGGTTATGGTACTTCTTGTACCAATGATTGTATCATGACTACTGCTGCGTCATGCAGTAAATTTAGGATTCCAGTTGTGTTTACTGTGAGCACTCAGCCTGGTTGCGGTAACTCCGCACCTACTCAAGCCAATATTGATGCTCAAATAGCCATAACCAATGATTTCTATGCTTGTCAAAATGTACCTATTGAGTTTTACAAATCCACTACCTATTCTGGACATCCCACTACTGGCGATATGTCCACCCGATCTCAAAATATAGGTTGCACATACTCAGCATCTGTCCTCAATGACGTACCCAATGTCTTGAATATCTATATATTTAACAACACAAGTTATGGCACGTCTCCTAATGGATGGGCTTACATGCCCACTGGTACGACTGCGCCCTTGCTTGTGATCATGTCCAGAACTGCATTTAATGGATTTTCATATACACCTGGCACTTTGAATTGCACTACACCAAATTTGGGTTTGAGTATTGTCCTTATTCATGAATTGGGCCATATTTTAGGCCTTCACCATACTCATAACGAATTGAACGCTACAAAAGAATGCCCTGATATGTCCAATGGTTGTACTGGAGGTGACTATATTACTGATACTGATGCGGATCCAGGTTTACATTTAACTTGCGCCAATGGAAGTGGATGCAATAAGTCTCCCAATGCTTGTACTTCACCATGCGCCACACCTTATCCCACTGACATCAATACAGAAAACAACATCATGTCGTATAATAATGGTAGTAATTGTCGCACAACTTTTACCACATGTCAAAAAGCAAAATTGTTGGACGGCCTATTGTGTGCGCGAGGTCCACAAATGTGCGATCGTAATGTCAACTTAGAGTTTTCCAATGGGTCTGAAGACACCTATGTTGAACTTTGTGTAGGTGATCCAGCACCTATTTTTGTCCCTTCAGCTTGTTATGCTTGGTATGCCACATTGAGTCGCTACCATTATCTTCCAATACATCTAGTTTTACTCCATCTCTTGGATCAGGAGCAGGACAGCTAAACAACAATGTGCCTGGTGTTTATCACTGGTATTTGGGTGATCTCAACGAAATCAATCCTAATTGTCGCACACTATTGACAATCAAAGTGATTTCTGATGTGGGTATTCCAACTGTCAATAGTAGTGCAAGTTTTGTCTCTTCATCTTGTACCACAAGCAATTTTGCCAATCTCACTACCAACACTACATCATTAGGTAATAATGAGATCATAGGCTGGTGGGTAACTCAAGGTGACCCTATTACTGATGTGGTCACCGACGAAAGCAGCTTCAATACTGCATTAAGTACAGCAACGATCAATGGCTCACTTTCCAACCCTGTCAACCATTTGATCCAATCTACATCTGGTAGCCCATTAAAAAACCTTCCACTATCATTTGATTGCGGCCCTTTGGATGAAGGAGTCAATTATTTTGCTACACCAGTGTTGGCGCATTATGCAGCAGCTGTGCCAGATGTCGTATTAAATTGCACTTCCAATCCAAGTATGTGTGGCACTTCTTCAGGTCTTAATTTTGGATGTGGTTACCTGAGCGGTGGCAGTTTTAACACCGGCAATATTACCGGTGCACCTTCCAATCCACCTAATGCGCCAACTTATACCATTCAGATTACCAATATTGTATATCCTTCTACCTGCACACCAGGACAAATGCTCCTTGAAATCAGAAATCCCAACACTCAAGCTAATATTTACTTAGGATTACCAGGCGCAGTTTCAACCATCACTTTATATCAAAATAATTTACCTGGGTATAATCCTGCCAATGGCTTTTGGATTTTGATGTATGACCAAGCCACAGGTACATGTTGTTCTGGCAGTCCTGCTACCATATCGTTCAATGTGACTATTACCATAACATATCCAGGTTTGCCAGCAGTATCATTTCCCTCTTTTTCGGGCTATAATCCTTGTATCTTTGGTGAATCTGTAGCTCTCAACTGCGCATGTACTTGCTTACCACAAGCCAATATTACAGCAGACAAAAGCGTATTGTGTCCTGGTGAAAGTACAGAGCTCAATGTGTCACCTTTTGGCAATTTTACTTACATTTGGAATGACAATAGTACAAATACTTCCTTATCCATAAGTCCATCAATGACCACCACTTATACAGTGACAGCTACCCATACAGTAGTCAATTGTAGCTCTACATCGAGCAAAGAAATATTTGTGGAAACGGGTCAAAATGTATTTAGTACTATGAATCAAGGTGCAGGCACCCTGCGTCATATTTTGGAATGCGCATCTGATGGAGATATTATAACTTTTGATCCTGGACTTACACTCGATCTGACAGATAGCTTGGAAATCAATAAAAACATTGAATTAGTCGGTGACCCTACCAATGGTACGAATATCAATATAGTAAGCAATGACAATCAATTTGGTTGGAAGCTTACAGCCGGTAAAACGTTAGATCTAAATGATATAAAACTCAATATCACTACATCAGGTACTCCATCTTTGATCAATCAAGGCACCATCCATCTCAACCATTCTGAAATTTTGGGCAATCATGATCCAATAGTTCAAAACAATGGTGAAATCAATATTATTGGCAACGCTGTGTCTAAAATCAAAAGAAATTGACGTAAATCGAGGTAATATCTTTTGATGAATAGCTTTTGTGAATCAATACATTGAATAAATTGATTAACTTTAAACTAACCAAAAAATTACTCCTGCTCGCCTTCAGCAGTCAGTTCTTTTTCGATGTCTTCCATAAAAACGAAATCAACTGATTCTGCAACGGTAGGTATGATAGTCAATATAGACTCTAAGCGAGATATTTGGATCAATTTTTTGACAGCAGGATGAGTGGCGCCAGTTAAGACAAATGAACCAAAATCTTTCCATAAACGATTGGCTGTCAAAATGGCGCTTAATCCTGACGAATCTACATATTTAACATCTGATAAGTCTAAGATCAAATTTCTTACACCTTCGTTGCTCAACAAGACAAATTCTGACTTTAAATCAGGTGCCAAGATGGAATTAAGATTTTCTTCATCGAGTTTGAAAATGGTATATCTGTCTGTTTTATCTAATGTAAACTTCATTTTTGACCTGATTTTTGGTTTCTACTTAAATATTTTATGACCTCATTACTTTTTCGCGCTGCAAAAGTAAACTAAAAATTGGAAAATATGTTTCGTTAAGTACTATTTAATAAAATTTTGAATGCCAATATTTGTTTATCACACATTGGTTGGCAGATTGGACGACTATTATGATTGGTCTTCACATATAGCTCAACCCTTCAGAAAGTCAACAAAACATAAGAATTTCATTTTGTACAGACATATATTGGCGTCCTTTTTGCAGATAAGATTGGATTGTTGTAAAATTAATTTTATTTTATTCCAATAACATTATAAAGCAAAAAATAGTTAAAGTGTCTTAAAAATATAACAAGTACAAAACAAAATTTGTTATTTGTATATAAAATTAGGACATGTTATATTGTCATCGTCAGCTTTATTGAGTACCATCGAGCAATTTTATAAAAATAGTATTATATTTGTGAGAAATTTAATATCTGACAAAATAACATATTGCTACGAATGGCACGATATTGTTGATACATTTATTACCACAAAAATTCAAATATCATTTTAGAAGATATAAAAGCATACATGAATAATAGAAAATTTTCACCTAAGGTAAAAAAAATCATCCAGTTGAGTAGAGAAGAAGCAATAAGGTTGGGCCATGATTTTATAGGTACAGAGCATTTCCTTTTGGGCTTGATTCAGGAGAAAGATAGCTTAGCTGTCAAAGTCTTAGACTCTTTGGCTGTAGATATTGATGCCCTCAAGACGAGATTAGAAAAGACGCATGCAGCCAGACATGATGGAGATACTGGTTATAATTTTGGTAGTATTCCGCTCAACAAACATGCAGAAAAAGTACTAAAAGTGACCTCGCTTGAAGCCAAAGTATATAAAAGCGACGAAATCAGACCTGAACACCTCATGTTATCTATTTTGAAGCATGAAGAAAATCTTGCCAATCAAATCCTAAGCGATTTTAATGTGGACTACGAAGCTTTCAAAAAAGAAATGGAGTACGTCAGGCAAGAAAATGACCCTATAGGCTTTGATTTTATGGGGCAGGCTCCTTCAGATTCAGATATCCCGATGGACGATGATGATAGTGGTGACACTTTCGGTTCATCTCGCAAATCAAGTAGCAAATCAAGGACTCCAGTATTAGATAATTTTGGAAGAGATGTATCTCGCCTCGCTGAAGAAGGAAAATTAGATCCCATCATTGGTCGCGAAGTGGAGATTGAGAGGGTATCTCAGATCCTTTCAAGACGCAAAAAGAACAATCCTATCCTCATCGGTGAGCCTGGTGTAGGTAAGACAGCTATTGTCGAAGGCTTGGCGTTGAGAATCATTCAACGCAAAGTTTCTCGGACACTATTCAACAAGAGAGTGGTCATGCTCGACCTTGCAGCATTAGTAGCTGGTACAAAATATCGCGGTCAGTTTGAAGAGCGAATGAAAGCCATTATGACTGAGCTCGAAAAAGCAAGAGACATCATCCTGTTTATAGATGAAATACATACTATAGTAGGTGCAGGTGGTGCTACTGGTTCATTGGATGCTTCCAATATTTTCAAGCCAGCATTGGCAAGAGGTGAGTTACAATGTATTGGTGCGTCTACGCTCGACGAATATAGACAGTATATAGAGAAAGATGGTGCATTAGATAGAAGATTTCAAAAGGTCATGGTAGAGCCACCTTCATTAGAAGAGACCATTCATATCTTGCACAATATCAAAAACAAGTATGAAGATTTTCACAATGTCAGGTATTCTGATGAGGCCATCGATGCGTGTGTAAAACTAAGTGAGCGATATATCTCAGATAGATTTTTTCCAGACAAAGCCATTGACGTCATGGATGAAGTAGGCGCCAGGACTCACCACAAAAATATCCACGTACCAAAGTATATTGAAGATCTTGAAAAGGAAATAGAGCAAGTCAAAGAACAAAAAAATATTGCTGTCAAAAATCAGCAATACGAAAAAGCAGCCGACTTAAGAGATCAAGAGTCCAAGCTCTTACGCAAGTTGGAGCAAAATAAGGAAGAATGGGAAGAAGAATCTAAAACCAAGAAATACCCTGTCAACGAAGACGACATTGCAGAAGTGGTGTCAATGATGACTGGCATACCAGTAAAGAGAGTTGCTCAAAGTGAATCTAACAAGCTCGTAAAAATGACCAAAGACCTCGAAGGCATGGTCATAGGACAAGACGAAGCCATCACCAAGGTGACAAAGGCGATTCAACGCAATAGAGTTGGACTCAAAGATCCTTCCAAGCCTATAGGTTCTTTCATATTTTTAGGGCCAACAGGAGTGGGTAAAACAGAATTAGCCAAAACACTTTCGCGATATTTGTTCGATTCAGAAGATGCACTTATTAGGATCGATATGTCTGAATATATGGAGAAATTCAGCATTTCGAGATTGATTGGTGCGCCTCCAGGCTATGTTGGATATGAAGAAGGCGGCCAATTAACCGAAAAAGTAAGACGTAAGCCTTACTCTGTCATCTTGCTAGATGAAATCGAAAAGGCACACCCTGATGTGTATAATATTTTACTTCAAGTATTGGACGATGGTCAGCTTACTGACGGTTTGGGTAGGAAGGTAGATTTCAAAAATACTCTCATCATCATGACATCCAATATTGGCGTCAAGCAATTGAAGGATTTCGGCCAAGGATTAGGATTTGCCACATCATCAAGACAAGAGAATGCAGAAGAAAATGCCAAGGCCATCATCCAAGGTGCATTAAAGAAGACATTCTCTCCAGAGTTTCTCAATAGGATTGATGATGTCGTAATCTTTAATAGCCTAGAGAAAGAATCAATATTCAAAATCATTGATATCAATTTACAACAATTGTTCAAGCGCATGAGCAACCTCGATTTTGAGTTGGTACTAACTGATCAAGCTAAAACGTTTGTTGCTGAAAAAGGATTCGACCCACAGTTTGGGGCGAGACCACTCAATAGAGCCATTCAAAAATACATCGAAGATCCTCTTGCAGAATTCATCTTAAATGAAAATCCAGAGAAGGGCACTAAGTTATTGGCAGACATCAATGAAGATAGTAGCGGCTTGGTGATCAGCTTTTTTCAGAGGCAAATACCCATGAAGACATAAAATAATTATTTTTATTTACATAAGTGCATTGATTATTAATAATGAATGCACTTTTGTATTTATTTTTGCGACATTATTAAAACAAAATAGAAAAACATTTGGCAAAAGGTAGAGTACAACCACAACAAAACAAGGTTCAGGACGAAAAGTACAATTATAGACTCAATAGGGAGATAAATGTGCCACGTATCCGTTTAGTAGGCGACAATCTAGACGAAGTCAGCGAAGTTGCTAAGAAAAATATCGAAAGGCATTTATAATACATACCAAGTTATCCAGTGGGCGGAAGAATTGGAAATGGATGTGGTAGAAATCAGCCCAAATGCAGACCCACCAGTTTGTAAAATCATTGACTTCAAAAAATTTATCTACGACAGGAAAAAGAAGGAGAAAGAGCTCAAAGCCAAAACTGCCAAGACCGTCATCAAAGAGATACGCTTTGGACCTAATACTGATGATCACGATTTTGATTTTAAAGTCAAACACGCCATCAAATTTCTACAAGATGGAGAGAAAATCAAGGCTTATGTCCAGTTTAAGGGTCGGGCCATCGTATTTAAAGATCGTGGAGAATTGATTCTTCTCAGATTTTTGAAAGAGCTTGAAGAGTTGGGCGCAGCAGAAGAGTTACCAAAATTGGAAGGTAAGCGTATGATCGTGATGATCTCGCCAAAGAAGAAGAAGGTATAATTTTAGCAATAAGTACTATAATTTAATTTTTCGAAAATATTTTTCAAATTCATACATTAAATATAATACGTTTTTGCTACCTTTGCAGCCCTAAATAGAATTTGTTATGCCAAAGATGAAAACCCATTCAAGTGCAAAGAAGAGATTTACCTTCACAGGTACTGGAAAAATTAAAAGATTCCAAGCCAATGCGCGTCACTTGATGAGAAAAAAATCAAATAAAGCAAAGACAAGATTGCTCGGATCAGCATTGGTCAGTGAGGCTGACTACGCTAAAGTCAAGAACTTGCTTTGTAAATAAAAATGATATAATTTTTTTTTAACGAGAATACAGGAAAAAGTATCAATTATTAGATCCCTGTATTGTACTAAAACCAATAAATATGCCTAGATCAGTCAACGCAGTCGCTTCAAGAGCACGCAGAAAAAAAGTTTTAAAAGCAGCCAAAGGATATTTTGGTGCTAGAAGTAAAGTCTATACTGTAGCCGTCAATGCCGTCGAAAAAGGTTATCAATACGCATACAGAGATAGAAAGAACAAGAAAAGAGCATTCCGTAGATTGTGGATAGCAAGGATCAATGCAGCCACTAGAATGTTTGGTATGTCATATTCTAAATTTATTCATGCCTTGAATCAAAAAGAAATAGGATTGAATAGAAAAGTATTGGCAGATTTAGCAATGAATCACCCAGATGCCTTTAAAGCTGTGGTTGATTCTGTCAGATAAACTTGTATTTAAAAAATAAAAATAAGGGGATTTCATTTTGGTGAGATCCCCTTTCTTTTTGTTCAATTTCATTAATGCTGCTCATTAAGACTTCATTGTAAAAGAATTTGACACGCTGATCATTTGTACCTAAGTATTCATCTCAACATTCTGATCATGCACATAGATTTAAAGTTGACATCGAATACTTTTCAAAAAGAACTATTTATAAGATTATAAGCATAATCATTCTATTTTCCTTACTTATCTCTATAACTTTGTGATCACTCATTTGTTAGTGTATTAAATAATTTACAAAAGTAAAAAGAATGGAAGATAGTAAAAACAGTGTTGGAAAATGTCCGTTTTCAGGTAAAAGCGGCATGACTGGACAAACAAACAGAGATTGGTGGCCAAATCAATTGCGTTTAAATATTCTACGGCAAAATTCGGCAATGTCGGATCCGATGGATAAGGGATTTGATTATAAAAAAGAATTTGAAAGCTTGGATTATTATGGTCTGAAAGAAGATCTGAAAAAATTAATGACAGATTCTCAAGATTGGTGGCCTGCAGATTTTAATAATTATGGACCATTTTTCATCAGGATGGCTTGGCACAGTGCAGGTACATACCGTATAGCAGATGGACGAGGTGGTGCTAGCTCAGGAACACAAAGATTCGCTCCATTGAATAGCTGGCCTGATAATGCAAATTTGGATAAAGCAAGGATGTTACTTTGGCCTATCAAGCAGAAGTATGGAAAGAAAATTTCATGGGCAGACTTATTGATATTGACTGGAAATGTAGCACTTGAGACAATGGGATTTCAAACCTTAGGTTTTGGTGGTGGAAGAGAAGATGTTTGGGAACCAGAAGAAGATATCTATTGGGGCCCAGAGTCTGAGTGGCTTGGAGATAAGAGGTACTCAGGAGATAGAGAACTCGAAAATCCACTTGGTGCAGTGCAGATGGGTCTCATCTACGTCAATCCTGAAGGACCGAACGGCAATCCAGATCCAATTTTGGCAGCAAAAGACATTAGAGAGACTTTTGCTCGAATGGCTATGGATGATGAAGAGACCGTGGCATTGATAGCAGGTGGACATACATTCGGCAAAACCCATGGAGCAGCCAATCCTGCACAATATGTAGGAAGAGAACCTGCGGCTGCAACCATTGAAGAGCAAAGTTTGGGCTGGAGTAACAGCTACGGCTCTGGCAATGCAGGTGCCACTATCACAAGTGGTCTTGAAGGCACTTGGACAGCGACTCCTACAAAGTGGAGTAATAATTTCTTTGAAAATTTGTTCGGTTATGAATGGGAACTTACCAAAAGTCCAGCTGGTGCACATCAATGGATACCTGTCAATGGAGAAGCTGCCCATTTAGTGCCAGACGCTCATGACAATACCAAGAGGCATCCTCCTGTTATGTTGACAACTGACCTTTCTTTAAGATTTGATCCTATATACGAACCTATCTCACGCAGATTTTTTGAACATCCTGATGAGTTTCAAAAATCTTTTGCAAAAGCTTGGTATAAGTTGACGCATAGAGATATGGGGCCATTGAGCAGATATTTAGGACCTGAAGTGCCAACTGAAGTCTTTGTGTGGCAAGACCCAATCCCTACACAACATGATAATTTGAGTGATTCTGACATCGACAAACTCAAACAAAGTATCGCAGCATCAGGCTTGAATGTATCACAATTGGTATCAACAGCTTGGGCATCAGCATCAACTTTCAGAGGTTCAGACAAACGCGGTGGCGCTAATGGGGCAAGATTAAGTTTATCGCCACAAAAAGATTGGGAGGTAAATCATCCAGGATTATTATCTCTCATCTTAGACAAATTAATTGCTGTCAAAGATAATTTTAATAATGGGAAATCTTCAGGACATGTATCTTTAGCAGATTTGATTGTATTGGGTGGAAATGTTGGTATTGAGTTAGCTGCCAAAAATGCTGGCTTCAACATCACAGTTCCTTTTGCTCCCGGTCGCACTGATGCCACACAATCAGAAACTGATGTGGAAGCAATGGCAGTTTTGGAGCCAAAAGCAGATGGATTTAGAAATTATCTAAAATCTCCATCCATAGCAAGTGCTGAAGATTTGTTGATAGACAAAGCACAGTTGATGACACTTACTGCACCAGAGATGACAGTATTATTGGGTGGTATGCGTGTTTTAGGTACTAATTTTGGCCATACTAAACACGGTGTTTTTACAAAAAATCAAGATACCTTGTCCAATGACTATTTTATAAACCTACTCGACATCAACACCGTTTGGAAACAATCTAGTCAAAACGCTGAAGTATATGAAGGTAGAAATCGCTCAAATGGTGACATAAGATGGACTGCCACAAGGGTGGACCTCATTTTTGGATCTAATACAGAGTTGCGAGCTATTGCAGAAGTGTATGCCAGCAATGATGCAAAAGAAAAATTTGTCAAAGATTTTGTAAATGCGTGGACCAAAGTGATGAATGCAGATCGCTTTGACCTTAAAAAATAGTAATTTTTCCACTTGAAAAGATGGTTGTTTGACTTTTGTAGCATCGACAACCATCTTTTTTCTTGAATTTGATTCAAAATATAAGAAATTTTTGATAATTTATCTAAAAGTAATTTTGAATTACCAAAATAGTGTATATCTTTGCGTCGCTTTTTAAGAAAGGCATATTTTTGTTAAATATTGGCCCGTTCGTTTATCGGTTAGGACGCCAGGTTTTCATCCTGGTAGGAGGGGTTCGATTCCCCTACGGGCTACTACTTAAGCATCCATTTGGATGCTTTTTTTTTTGCTTATTTGTGAATCGAACCATGGTGTGAGTTGCTGATCAAAGTATTGATCAGTTCCTTCGTTATTAAGCCAATCCGTTGGCTTAATTGTTGCCACGCAACACCACTCAGTCATCCTACGGGCTACTACATAAGCATCCATTTGGATGCTTTTTTTTGCTTATTTGTGAATCGAACCATGATGTGAGTTGCTGATCAAAGTATTGATCAGTTCCTTCGTTATTAAGCCAATCCGTTGGCTTAATTGTTGCCACCCAACACCACTCAGTCATCCTACGGGCTACATTAAAACAATATTTGCAATATGTGAAATGTCGTTTACAGAATACAGTAAATACGGGGAACGAGAATTCGGCAAAGGTAATCACTTATTCAATTAATTACCTTTGCCTATGACTAATACAATAATGTTCTCAAAACTAAGCCGCTATGAGCTTTCTGATGGCCGTTTTATTTAGTTTATCTTCTACATATACTTTATCAACGACAAACTCTTTAATGTCTTTCTGAGATGGTAACTCAAACATGGCGTCTGTCAGGATAGCTTCGCACAATGACCTTAAACCTCTAGCTCCCAATTTGTATTCCATAGCCTTTTCAGCAATGAAATCTATAGCCTCATTATTGAATGTAAGCTTGATACCTTCTAATTCAAACAACTTGGTATATTGCTTTAACAGGGCATTTTTTGGCTCAGTGAGGATTGAAATCAATGTAGCTTTGTCCAATGGCTCCAAATATGTCAAAACAGGCAAACGCCCGATGAGTTCGGGTATTAAGCCAAAATTCTTAAGATCTTGGTGCATGATATATTGCAACATATTATCTCTGTCTATGGTCTCTTTCTGATCACCATTATACCCAATCACCTGGGTATTGAGCCTTCTTGAGATGACCCTTTCTATACCTGAAAAGGCTCCTCCGCAGATGAAAAGTATATTGGAAGTATCAATTTTGATCATCTTTTGCTCTGGATGCTTGCGTCCTCCATAAGGTGGTACATTGACTTCGGTACCTTCAAGCATTTTTAAGAGTGCTTGCTGTACGCCTTCGCCTGATACATCACGAGTGATGGAAGGGTTATCACTTTTACGCGCTATCTTGTCTATTTCATCAATATAGACAATGCCTCGCTGTGCTGCTTCTACGTTGAAATCACAGTTGTTGAGCAAACGACTCAACATACTTTCAACATCTTCGCCCACATATCCAGCCTCTGTGAATACAGTTGCATCTACTATAGCAAATGGTACATCGAGAAATTTGGCTATGGTCTTGGCCAAAAGTGTCTTACCAGTGCCAGTTTCACCTACCAAGACAATATTAGATTTTTCAATCTCACATCACCCAAGCTATTGTTTACCAATCTTTTATAGTGATTATAGACTGCTACAGATAGAAATTTTTTTGCATCTGTCTGACCTATTACATATTGATCCAAAAAAGCCTTGATTTGAGCTGGTGTGACATTGGCAGGTAAGCCACGGAAACTATCCTTACCAGGCTTTTTCTTATTCGTCTTTATTTCATCTGAGATGATGTCATAAGCTTGCTCTACACAGGCTTCGCATATATGGCCATCAATACCTGCAATAAGCATGAGTGCGTCACGCTTATCTTTGCCACAAAACGAGCATTTGATATTTTCTTTATATCTAGACATTTGATTTCTTTTAATAAAAAATTTAAGCTTTTTTAGGAGCAGCTTTTCTTTCTAAAACTTCATCTACCAAGCCGTAATCTTTGGCTTCTTGCGCTGTCATCCAGTTGTCTCTATCAGAATCTTTCTCGATGTCTTCAAAAGTTTTGCCAGTGTGGTGTGCCATGATGTCATACAGTTCATTGCGCAGTTGCTTGATCAGCTTGTAAGATATCTCCATATCTGTAAATTGACCCTGCATACCTCCTGATGGCTGGTGTATCATGACTCTGGAATGTGGCAAACAGGTGCGTTTGCCGGTCTTACCAGCACAGAGGAGTACTGCTCCCATGGATGCGGCTAAACCAGTACAAATAGTTGCTACATCTGGTGCTACATACTGCATCGTGTCATAAATACCCATGCCAGCAATGACAGATCCACCTGGGCTATTGATAAACATTTGAATGTCTCTTTTTGGATCAGTGGACTCTAAAAATAATAGTTGTGCTTGGATAACATTGGCTACATAGTCATTGACAGGTACACCCATAAAGATGATTCTATCCATCATCAGTCTTGAGAACACATCCATGCCCACTATATTCATTTGTCTTTCTTCAATGACCTGTGGAGTGAAGTCAGAAATATTTGGAACAGACGTTTGCATATATTTGTCAAGGTGCATCTTGCTCATTCCAAGGTGACCTACAGCAAACTTTTTAAACTCTTCTTGTGAATACATTTAGTAAAATTGATTGTTTATGGTTTATAAATATGCACAGCTTTTTTGTATGTGCATTATCTATAACAATCAAAATTATAAATTGTTAAGTCTTTCGTTGAGCTCTTTGACTTTTTCTGTAAATGATTCTTGACTTATGGGAATGATATTTTTCTGAATGATGGTATCAATGTTTGCAAATATCCTATCTGCCTGAATTTCTTCATAAGCCTTATTGACTTGATCTTTATCTTCCATCAATCTTTCTACAGTCTTTGAAATGATGGCATAATCCATATTGCCATAATTCCTCATATACGAAAATACAGAATTGGTAAAATGGCGTTTTAAATCATCTTCTTTTACCTCGATGCCATAATCTTTGGCCAGCTGAGATTTGATCAATGACCACTTCATATTTTTGGCAAAAGAATCAAACTCCTTTTCCAATACTTCATCAGAGACATTCTCATTAGACTCTTTCAGGTATTTTTTCAAGAAAGTCTCTGGCAATTCTACCCTATTTTTTTCCAACAATGCATCCATGATATCTCTATTCATGTATTGGTTGGTCTGCTGTGCATTGTGTGTTTTTATATCATTTTTCATCAATGCCTTGAGCGAAGCCTCATCTACAATGGCTTCATCTCCAAACATCTGATAAAACTCTTCATTCAATATGGCAGGCTCTATCCTGGAGACCTCAATGATTTTGGCCACAAACATATTGCCTACTTCTTGATCTTCTGTCTTTTTTAAGATGTACTTATCTATATGAGCAGCATCTTTATCTTCCAAAGTATAGATATCAAAAGTAATAGTATCACCAAGCTTTTTGGTCAACATTTCATTCTTGACATCTTGATCATATATAATGTCCACTAATACAGAGAATTCTGTCTTCCAGCCATTTTCTTTCACTACATTGCCATCCAATTCTTCAGCATCCAGCTTTACCATATCCATATTTTGAATGGTGTCGCTAACATCTACTCTGGTACCATATCTGCGTCTAAGTGCTTCAAACTCTTTCTCCACTTGTGCATCTTCTACATCTATTTCATAACAATCATAGCTATCAGTAGCCGAAACTCCTTGTATTTGCAAGGTAGGCGCTAAGCCAAGATCAAAGCTAAATTTGTACTCCTGTAGATTATTTACATCTAGGTTGAATACAAAATTTTCATCTCTATTGGGCAATGGTTGTCCCAAGTAATTAAGCTTTTGCTCATCAATATATCCAAATAATTTGGTCTGCAATGTTTCGTTGATGACATCAGAAAGAATGGATTTACCATACATTTTTTTGATCACAGAAATAGGTGTCATCCCTTTTCTGAATCCTTTGAGTTGGGCTTGATTTTTATATTTTTTCAGCTCGCTTTCGTACTTGGGAGCATAGTCATTGGGTTCTAAAGTGATGTCAATCGTAACATTTAATGCGTCAGCATCTTTTCTAACAATCTGCATAGAAAAACTAAAGTAAGGTTAAAGAATTAATTGGAACATAAACAAAATGTGAAGTCGAATATTGGCATTATTGAGTTTGTACAACCATGTAGAAAATCAAAAAAATATCCATCCTTTCAAAAATAAATGTAGTTATTTAAAACATACAAAATGTGCGGGTGGAGGGACTGGAACCCCCAAGCCTCGCAGCACCAGATCCTAAGTCTGGCGTGTCTACCAATTTCACCACACCCGCATGTCAAAGTGCTTTTTGTCAAAGCGACGCAAAGATACAACTAAAAAGGAAAGTAAAAAGCAATATCCTGATTTTTTGAAAATATTTTAAAGGAATCATTTTTGTCAAAAATAGTGTTATGTGTGGCAGAATGTATCAAACGATAAACCTAAATTGTTATTATTACCTGAATACTCTGCTCATGGTTTGCTTTCATTATCAGAAAATACGGTATTTCACCCATTCAAATACTTGTTCGGGATATTTGGTGGATAGTAATCTATGTCATATCTTGCTTTGAGCAAAAGTGAGACAACTTCGTAAATCTGATTTTCAGACCGTTGAAACTGGCGGAGTAAACCCATCATGGCATAGCTAATAGGATTTACAGAAGGAATAAATGTCTCCCATTCATACCCCTTACCCCAAACCAGTCCTTTTATAGTTAAAGTGATGTCCGCATTCTGAGCTAACAGAATTTTCAGAGTGTCCATACTTTTGTTGGCATCTTGGTTGACAGTATGAAAAATAGGTGTTTGTCCTCCAAAACCGTTTTGGTCGAAACCAGCTTTTGCATTGACATCTGCGCCATGACTTAGTAATACTTTTGCACAAGCCAAATGATTGTATTCAGCACAGATGTGAAGTAAAGATACCTCATAAAGTGGTGTAAATGCGCAATCAAGTGAATATTTTTTATAAATCAGATTATTGTTAACGAACAGTTGTTCGGTCAGCATACTTGCGTCATCCAATAGCACAGAAAGTAGCGCTTTATCTTCGAAAATTAATCCATAGTCAACAAATGACTTGATACAGGATTTGAACGAGGCCCCTCTCGTGTACATATTGATCAATTCATACACCAATGGTTTGCCATTTATGGTGGTGTTTGGATCCACTCCATGGTCAAAACACTCTCTTATTCCATCAGGAGAATGAAGCTCGAAATCAATAAGTATTTTTTGTAAATAATCCATTTTTTACTTAAATTGGTTTTTGATTTCATTTCATATACTCATATATTTCGTTATCATCTGGATTAATGAAAGGTGATTTATTGATTACTTGAAATCTTATTTCACTCTCATCTTATTTCCTTTAGGGTCGTGTGTAACTTCAGCCAATCCTAATGCTTCCATCAATGGTGGTATGTACATACCTACTCGTCCTCGTAGGCCTTTTTTAAGCCCGTACCAACCACCAACTGGGTTGCTTTCTGACCGTCCCCAAAATTCAACTGTGCCTTCTTTGGCTGGTTTTTGTTCGTCTGCACTACCCAATTCCATCCAATCGTTATGCTTCTTGAGCATTTGGTATAAGTCGTCCAAAATGGCAATATTGTAGTGCAATATAGTTTTTCCAACGGTACACACCAAGACATCTTTGCCATCTTTTTGTTTGATGTGCATGGTGTATTCGCTCGTCAATGGCGGAGTTTTTAAAGCCATTGGGTTTTCATTTGTTCCAATTTTGTAAGCCATTCTTATATATTTTATTTTGTTAAAACTAATTATATGTAGAAAATGTTTTATGACCTTATCTGATTATCGCAGAACCGTTAAAGCTTACCAAGCATGCAACTGCGATACCATATTTGACAAATTTGTAATTTTACAACCAACTTCAAGAAATAACCAATAAGTAGATACAGGAGCTCAAATTCTTTTGATTCACTTATATTAGTTCTTATTGTCTATATTACTACGTGCAGAATAACAAATTCTTAAAATATCGCTCATCGAAGTTACAAACTTCAAGGATCGGGTTACAAAGTTAGCTAAGACGATGCAACTAAAATTCTTAAAAAATTGGTTTAACTCATAAACAAGGCTGATTTCTTTGTGTAAGTCGGTTCTTTTTTAGATAGGCAGATAATATGTATTTTGATAAAGTTAGACAGATATCTAAAGGTGCAAGTTTTCAATTTATGCCTATATGAATATTTCATTCTGATAAATCGATAAAACCACTTTTTCTACATATTCTAATGATTTATAGCCCAAAAATCTATTAAAGAATCTTCTGAAATGGATCCCATGTTCATTTGGGCACACCCAGCAAAAGTAGAAAAACTAACTCTCCATTATCTTTTTTAACAGATGCTATAGCAAAAATGTAGCTCTAAATCTATGTCTTCAAAAACGAACAGAGCACATCCTAAATCACAAAAGCGTGGATTTAGAATCATACTTTTAAAATGAGTAACATAGCTTTGTTCATTTTTTTGACACTTGCCAAAATCACATCATTTAGAGCTAAAGTATCTGTACAGTATTTTAGGTATATTCGTGACTTGAAAATATCTAATTGATAATCATCAAAATATACCGCAACAATTTTCGAATCTCTATATTTTAGAATAGCTCGATATGATTTTTAGTATAAATATATATGATAAAATCTTTTTTATCATTATTTAAAAAAGAGCCCTTGCTCGTTTGCAAAGGCCCCTCATTTATGAAAGCGTTAATCTTTGTTCGATTAGATGATATGGCGATTAAAAAATTAAGTGATTTGTTGATTTTTATGATTATTAAATCTTCAAATCTTGTTGTGCTATGATTGATTCTTACATCGAGTACATCACATCAACTTGTCTCCTTGTGTGATCATCAATAAATCATCACAACTTGTCCCGACCTTGGAGGGATTAATTACCATTGGTCTGAATGCTTGCACTCCCACACTGAGGAGTTGAACACTCACTACCAGGATTACATGGATCTAGTATTTGAAGAGTCTGAGTACAATATGGTGTAGCACTGTCCGTCATTGTCACCGTAAATGTTGCTCCTTCACACCTGCTGTATAAGGTCCCAACGTAAATTGTGTTAGTCCATAAGGTACATTTGTATTTGGTGTAATTGTAGTACCACCATTGATTGATACAGCATGTAAGCGACAAGAAATGCTATTAGTATTTGAAACAAAAGCTCTAAATCTTATCCTATTGTCTGTCATCAAGTTGGGTCATTGCCATTATCAATACATTCAAATTTTGCGGTACAATGGCACTGATATTACAGCAATTAGTAGGAGTTATAAGTGTTTGTTGGCACACTCCAGTACAACCATTTGTGTTATTAGTGACAGTAACTGTATAATCCCACCAGTCAAACCCGTTCTACTGGCGCTACTTTTGCATACTATGTCACTATCGAGTTATAAGTATATGTGCCAACAGGACTTGGATTTACTGTCATGGCTCCTCCATTTAGATTAGCGCAGCTTGGTTGACTATTAATTGTAATATCATGAGTAGGATAAGTAAAAGTAGTAAATATCAGCAACTGGCGCTTACTGGTACATCGAGTTGAGCTACTGGTGACGGTGATAGTATATGTTCCAGCACTCAAATTATTGGCAACATTATTAGTCATTCCATTTGACCATAAATAATGGATACATTAGGTTCTGTTGTTGCAGCTACAGCATTACCGTTTGCTATCGCACAATTTGTGTTGGGTGAATATTCACATAATACAGAAAAAGGGGCAATATTACTTGCTACGGCTACACAAGTAGCTGTACAACCTGATGTTATACTTGTGACAGTGACGTACCAGATCCTGTCATCAAATTATTAATATTGGCTGTAGTGGCGCTATTACTCCGCAGGTAAGTAACTCCAGTAGATGTAGCTGATGCACTTCCATTCGCAGGAGTACAATTAGTAACATTTGTATGACAATCCACAGAAGGTAAAATTGAAGAATTTCTACTGCTTCATAAGTTGATTGTGGTGGTTGAACTCGTTACAGTGACGGTATATGTTCAGCGATCAAATTGTTGATTGTAGATGTTGTAGCGCCATTGCTCCAAACATAAGTTACGCACATTGCTGTAGCTGTGGCATGGCTCCTCCATTTAGATTGGCGCAGCTTGGTTGACTATTAATTGTAATGTCGCAGGTAGGATAAGTAAAAGTATTAAATATCGTAGCTTGGCATGTACTGGTACATCCAGTTGAGCTACTGGTGACGGTGATAGTATATGTTCCAGCACTCAAATTATTGGCAACATTAGTAGTCATTCCATTTGACCATAAATAAGTTACATTAGGTTCTGTTGTTGCAGCTACAGCATTACCGTTTGCTATCGCACAATTTGTGTTGGGTGAATATTCACATAATACAGAAAAAGGGGCAATATTACTTGCTACTACGGCTACACAAGTAGCTGTACAACCTGATGTTATACTTGTGACAGTGACGGTATAAGATCCTGTCATCAAATTATTAATATTGGCTGTAGTGGCGCTATTACTCCACAGGTAAGTAACTCCAGTAGATGTAGCTGATGCACTTCCATTCGCAGGAGTACAATTAGTAACATTTGTACTTGAACAATCCACAGAAGGTAAAATTGAAGAGGTACCTACTACCGCTTCGCAAGTTGATTTGCAACTGGTGGTTGAACTCGTTACAGTGACAGTATATGTTCCAGCGATCAAATTGTTGATTGTAGATGTTGTAGCGCCATTGCTCCAAACATAAGTTACGCCTGTTGCTGTAGCTGTGGCACTTCCATTTGGTGCAGTACAATTTGTCACATCGGATTTGGAGCATGTGACACTTGGTGGAGTTGTGTTATCACCTACTATGGATTGACATGCGGCTGTACATCCAGTGGTGGTACTCGTTACAGTCACTGTGTATGTACCTGATACTAAATTGTTTATCGATGATGTAGTAGCACTATTACTCCACAGATATGTTACTCCTGTTGCCGTGGCTGTGGCACTTCCATTGACGGGTGTACAACTGGTCACATCGGTTTTGGTGCAGCTTACTGGTAATACAGAACTAGAAAGAATAGTTGCAGAACAAGTGGATGTACATGCACCTTCAGTAACTGTTACCGTATAGGTTCCTGCACTCAAATTAGTCACAGAAGCACTTGTACCTCCGTTAGACCATAAGTAAGTGACTGCGCCCGTATTGCCTGAAACCGAAGTGGAGATGGACCCATTGCCCAAACCACAGCTTGTATTTGTTGCATTGCATGAAACTGAAAGTGAACAAGGTGGCAATGTGCTATAACCTGCATCATAACTGTGATTATTTTCCCCAGCATAACCTGTTGTAATAGTTAATAAACCTGTGGTTCTATTGGCATCAGAATCAACAAGGTCATTTGTCAAAGAATTGATAGCTGTCAAATATTTCACACCATTTGTTGGAGGAAAACCAATGACATAATTTGAATTAAAATTAAGACTTAGACCATACTTTGCAGATGGTGTATTAGTTGCCGATGCTGATGAGAAAAAGTAATTCCCATTTGTATCAGTTGTTGCGGTAGCAATTACTGTAGTACCATCTGCTGCATAAAGAGTCACAACCACACCACTGATACCATTTTCTCCCGCATCTTGGATTCCATCATTATCTGTATCATCCCAAACTCTATTACCAATCTCAATGGGTGCATTAATGCATTTTGCTTCCAAATCACCAAGTCCATTAGCTTTTCCAAATAACCAAGGTGCTTCACCTTGTAATGGATCGGAAAATACTACATAATATTTGTCGTACTCACCTGTTGTGTTATTAAAATAATATGATCCTCCTGCAAAATAGTTTTAGGCAGGGTCAGATACTTGTGCAACTACTTGGCCACGACCTGGTATTATGACTGCCCCACCACCAATCACCTCTTGGTGAACGTTATTTTCATCATCACCGACATAATATTCACCTGAAGGGCTAGTGTATCCAGTGCCAGTAGGATTTCCAGGACCTTGACTATTATTTGCTCCTGCTGTAGTGACTCCACCTGACGAAGCATTATTTTCCAAAACATAATTTCCAGATACTAAGGAGGCTCTGAGTATATCACCTGCTGCTACTCCAAAATAAAAAGTAGTATTGTCTGATGGATCAACACCATAGTTTGTTGAACCTGTTTGGTGACCTAACCGATCATTAAAAACCAATATCAAAGATTCATCAGTATCAAAAATAATATCAGCCAAAATCGCTTGAGGCTCAATTTGCACATGATTTCCACTTCCAGACGGACTTAAATACCAAAAAACATCATTAAAGTTATCTTCCCATGGATTCCACTTATCACCAAATATGCCGCCCCAAGTAAACGCTGCACCTTTGGTATAATTCAATGGAAAAGAGAGGATATTAGTAAAAGTGCCTCCATCTAATCGGTAAATATTGGCCTCCATGTCTGCAAAAGACTTTGAAGTAGCTGCATCACAAATACTACCGGCATAAATTTTACCTTTATGAAATGCCAATGCAAAAGGTCTTGGATTTCCCCCTGAACATGAATTTGGAACTGCTACTCCTGAGCCTACTAGGTTTTTTGAAGCAACATCTACAGTGTATATTTTTTTATCATACAGGTTTGTAAAATATAAGAATTTATTGTCATCTGACATCTCAATGTCGCCTAGTCCAATTTTACCAACCAAAGGGAAAACTTGTGTATCGTGAGATGCAGCTAAACTTGAAGTGGTGGGAGGAATTGGTAATGCGCGAGTAGCAATAGTTGGCATCAAACTCATACCTACATCAACGCCCAAGGTAGTAACGTCCAACCACAAAGTAGCACTGCCCGAACTTGGCTTGATATATATAGCTCCAATATCTTCTTTACCATCACCATCGTTATCTACCAAAGGAACATGCCTTTTCAAAAATGCCGCAGCATAAACATCTCCATTGGCTCTATTATATGCAATACCCCATGTTGACCCAATTTCATCTTTGAATGCTAAGGTTTGTTGAGATGCTGAGTGTCCTCCTGAAAAGGAATAATTATATTGTACCAACACATCATTCACACCAGATGCATTATTTCCCACATAACAAGGAGTCACCAACAGTGGATCTGCTACACCACAATAATCAGCTGGATAGTTTACGGCTAAATTCTGCGTAGCAGTAGAAGGAAATAAGATAGTGGTGCCTCCAGAAGCACCTTTAGATGCGAAAGTGTGACTGTCTGGCATCACAAATTCAAGACGAATTTGTCCAAGTACACCACCAGTGACTGAATAACCACCTGAATTACTGGTACTTGTGCCGCCACCAGTGTAAGTCACTGTGAGCGCACTACCATCTGGCTTTGTGGCCAATACGACGACTCCAGACATACCTACATCCAAATTGGGAGATGATGTACCCTTGATCCCATCCATATTGAAGTCTTTAAAGACGGTACCAGACACTTGGCCAAAACCAAACTTGGAAAATGCTAAACAAAAAAAAGTAATTAGCAGATATTTTAACAAACCTTTCATAAATAATAATTTTAAAAACCAATTAATATATTTTTAAAATCCTATTATGAACCATTCTCAAAGGCAGGGGCAAAAGTAGTTCGCTAACATTATAATAATCTTTAATATGTCATACATTATGATGTATATACTTAAACATTTTGATGTTTATTTGCACAATGATGTGCATCTACTCTCCGTTTTATTATTTTATAATTTTCATTTTTTCACTTTTAAAGTATGTTTTTTGTATGTAATTCATAATTAAAGTTACTTCCTTAATGATAATAATTCTAAATCGCAATCACGCATTCCAAAATACCAATACTTTCGGTTAATAAATAACAAATATTGAAATGTTATATAAGCTTAATTGGATATATTTGTGAAATTTCACAAACATATAATCCCTATTTGTGCAACATGGCAAACATTTTTTCAAAAATAAGACATAAATTTCTAACAATATTGCTATTTTCAATATTACAATTTTATGCTGGTTTTGGTCAAAACAATAACGAACAAGTTAATAAAAATCTAACCGAAGCAAAACTTGCGTTAGAAATATATGATTATGAAAAAGCAATCAATGCTTATAACCAGGCATTATCTCTTCTTTCAAATCAGCAAAGTCAATACACTCAAACATTATTAGAACTTTGGCAAACTTCGCAAGAACACAATACTTTTGAAAATGACTCTATATATTATAATTGGTTCAATACATGCAAAGTAAAAGGACAAAATGATATCATCAAAGCAAATTGCTTATATGCATTGTCACTTTCAAACGGTCTAAAAAGTGAACAAGCTTACCAAGTTTTAATGAATATTAAGCCCATGGCAGAAAAATCCAATAACGCCTTTTTTTATATAACTTTAGGCACATATTATTGTTACATTTCTGACTACAGTCGGGCGACACAAATGGCATTTAAAGCATTAAAATTTACTAAAGATAATGACTTTAAAACCATATCACATATTTACTCCAATTTATCAAGATATTTTTTACACCAGTCTTTATATAATGAGTCTTTACGTTATGCGCTAATGTCCATCGATATACAAAATAAGCACAAAATGATCTTATTTTTGCCCAATAATTATGAAGTATTGATGTATCTAAAAGCGAATGAGCAGTCGCCCATGGACACCATCATACAATATGGTGAGAAGGCCTATTCTTATGCCAAAAAACTTGGTGATAACGAATCTCAAATGTTTCTATTGACAAATATAGCAACAGTAAGTATCGACCATGATAAAAATAAAGCTGTACAATTGATGGATGAGGCTGAAAAACTAACTTCAAATAAAACATCACAAATTGCCAAATTGCATTTCAAGATGTATAAGGGCAATTTTGAAATGAGAAATGGCAATTATGAGAAAGCAATATCCATTTTTGAACCATTAGCAGACGAGTACAAAATACTGTCAATGAACCAAGCTTACTCTTGTTATCACTATATTTCATATTGTTATGAAAATTTACAAGACTTTCAAAAAGCCCTTGATTATTATGGTTTATATAGCACGTCAAAGGCAGAATATGAATCTGAAAATAGTAAAAAAAGCTTGTTGGCATCCGAATTGAAATATGAATCTGAGAAAAAGGACAAAACCATCCTTCAAAACAAGATTCTTCTGTTGGAAAAAGAAAACGAGGCCAAAATTTGGTCAAGCCTTTTTAAGTTAAAAAATTCTGAAAATAAAATTTTAGACCAAAATCAAAAAATTGCTATCCAACAAAATGAAAACCTCAACAACCAAATGCTTTTAAATGCTAAAACAAACAAGTTGAAAATAGCTGAAAAAGAATTGGACATCCTTTATAAAGACAAGCTTTTCAATCAAGCTATTCTGATTAGTTGTTTAATCTTAATATTATTAGCAAGTATATTCATATATATACTATGGAAGAAAACAAAGATTCAAAAAAATCTTGAAAATATCCTACACGAAGGTACAGAAAGAATGATACAGGCCAAAACGCAATTGGATGATTTCACAAATTTTGTGCAACATGACAAAGCAATATCGTCCTCTCATTTTCATGATATAAAAAATGAATTTGCAATGTTCGAAAAAACTGTCTCTGAAGTGGTCAATGAAACTAAAAGCTTTAGCTTCAAAATAAGCCACGAAATCCAAGGCCCCATTAAAGTCATTCAAAACAAACTTAATAATTTATCTCGTTATATAGATGCCGACAAGGAGAAAGACCTAAAAGAAATAACTGAAATGACCCAAAAAATGCATGATGTAGTAGAGAAATTGTTATTACTTTCCAAAATTCAAAAATTTGACATTGAAGCGACAACCATAAATATTAGTGAACAAGTACAAGATATAATAGATGAGATGCAAGAAAAATATAATAAACAGGTTGTTTTTGAGTCAAAAAATATCTTGCCAATCATAGCAGATCCTTTGTTATTGAAGATAATGTGGGAAAATCTCATTTCCAACTCTATCAAATATCATAAAAAAGAAAACGAATGCCGTATTTCATTGTATTCAGTTCGTCAAAAAGACAAAATAATTTATACTTATGAAGACAATGGATCTGGTATCAACCATAGTTTCAATCAAAATACGTTTTCAAAAAACATAGGTGTTGATTCCAACAAAATAGGCCTTACATTAGTACAAGAAATCATCAAAAAACACAAGGGTCAGTTCAGTATTGTAAATAGCGATAAGCTTGGTACAACTTTTAGGATTGAACTAAATGTTGCTTAGCTTTTCCCAATAAATTTGATGATGGCTTCACCTTTTGAGTTGACATTGAGCTTTTTATATACCCCTTTGATGTAGTATCTTACTGAATCCAATGTTATATCCAATTTTGAACCAATAATTTTATAACTAAATCCCTCTGATAACAGCTTTAATACTTGATATTCATGTTCATTCAAGATATTTTCAAACTTGCTATCTCTACTTTTTTTAAAGTGATGAAAAAGTTTTCTTGCCATCATAGGGCTTATGTTGGATCCACCATCATAAGTGCATTGAATGGTTTTTATTAATTCATCAATGGAAGAATTTTTCAACAAGTATCCATCAGCTCCATTACTTATACACGTAAATAGTACATCTACATCTTCAATTACAGAATACATTATAATATTAACAGATGGGTTTATTTTTTTCAATTCTTCAATCAAATCAGTCCCAACTATACCTTCCATCAAAATATCAAGCAATAGGATATCTGTTTTTGGCAAACCGTGTTGTTTAAAATGATTATAATCTGACCCAGCCCATCGTAAAGTCATGTTTTTTTGAGTTGACAATACTTCATTGATTGAATGTAAGATATTCAAATCATCATCCAAAATGCTAACATCTATCGTACTATTGGTGATCACCATGATGGTTAAATTTTTTAAGAGTGCAAATATATAAAAAATCAATATATTAAAAATATTAAGTATAAAATTTTGTCATTCAAATCACTTATTGATAAAAAAATATGGAAAAATGTATTGACCGCACGTTTTTTTTGCATTATCTTTGTCTAAATTTGAAATATTATGAAAACAAAAAAAAGTGTAAAATGGCAAAATTTCTTGATGATGTTTGGTATGTATCTTCTTATGGCCTTAGGTATATTACCAAATACATTTGCATTCGTCCATGGTGAAAAGCTTTGCAGCCAAACTAAAAATCAAGATACCATTAAAGGCAAAGTTTATATCGATCTTGATGCATCTGGTACTTTTGATGCGGCTAAAGATTATGGTTTTCGTGGTGCACCAGTTGACCTATTGGTTGGTTGCACATCTACAGTGATATTTGATTCTACAACCACCGATGTAAATGGAAACTACAGTTTTATAAATTTACCCGATGGAATGTACACAGTGCAAATTAGAGAAGGAGGTGAAGGTGCACCTTCTAGTACACCAAGCCCGAAAAATTGTTGTATTACGTTAGATTCATTTTCCCCAGGCAACCGATATTGCGACTTAGGTTACCCACCACCTGACTGTACATCCAATCCTTATTCTGTTGACAACGTATGTGACTTAGCATATAACAATCCACTATGTGATCTAAGAGTAATTGGCGACTTTGCATGCGGGCAAAACCCAACTTATTTGGGACCATGGTCTGGTCAAAAAAATTGTAGTGGAGAATATCAAAATACATCATTCTTTGGTTTTGTGGCAGGTACAGGAAATTATTCTATTCAATTCACCATCTTTTCTTGTGCTGGCACAGGTGTACAATACGGTTTAATGGATGTCTGTAGTCCAGGTGGGCCATATATAGTCTGTAATGGAAGTGCCAAAACTGGCACTGTCACCGTAGATGCATCAGGATTGGAACCTTGCAAAACTTATGTATTCTGGATGGATGGTTATTCAGGATCGGTGTGTTCTTATTATATCCAAGTGGTGGGAGACTTTCATTTATGTCAGATACCTCTAAACTTTGACATTAAAGTGGTTAATGAATGCTCATCAAAGCTCTGTCAGGGCTTTGGAACATTTCCTGTATCAATAGTTGAAGACCCAAATTCCAATTATTCGCTCAAAAATATAAAAGAATTAGAGTTGCATTGGGAAGTAAAACGTGATGGACAACCTTTACCACAAAACTCAAAAGTTACATACCCAGCAAAAGATGGTCTAACAGTTAATATGCCATTCAGTCAAGCAGGTGAGTATGAAATTTGTGTCAAAACACTTCATGCCTGCACAAGGTATAATGCACCAAAATGTAAAAAAATTCAAATAAATACAAAAAATTTGCCAACCATTACCAAAACCATTAAGCTCAAACCCAGTGACTTCCCATGGTCTGGAGCATTCAATACTGATGGCAGTCCATCTTTAGATCAGTATGGTAATCAATGGAAATGGCAATCAGGTAGCATAAAATTGAAGCAGGTGGAAGCAAAAGGTTCTGGCATCTTTAATAGCACCTATATTTATCCGCTATGTGGCTGCAAATATCAACAAGCCATCAGAGTCATCTTAGAAAAGCCTACTAAAGACGATATTACTATTAAGTCCGATACTATCACATATCCTATTGACTCATTGGGTGGGAATATTTATGTTGATAATCGGCTATCCAATGTAATAGATAGCCCAGTGGCGCAAGAATACAGCATCTTTCCCAATCCTACAAATGATAATCTGTCAATCGTATCAGAAGGAATCGAGCCATATTTTGTCGAAATTTTCAATATCAATGGCCAATCACTGTCATCACAAGTTGAGACAGTCTTCCATACTCTTCAACAAACTGACATTCTTCTTGATAATTTAAAAGCTGGAATGTATTTTGTCAAAATATCAAGTGGAGATCAAATAAATTTTGAGCGAATTATTAAGTATTGATAATTTTACATCATCCTATCCAAGAAGTGCAGGAGCTCTTTCTCCATGATATTGAAATCATCGTCTGCATAAAATAAATCCTTCATTTTATCAAGAATTTCTTGCTTTTGATCAGGACTTGGATAATAAACACCTTTGTACATTAGTATGGTTTCATAAGCTTTGTAATCACTCATGTTTGAAAATTCTTCCAACATTTTATCGTACACTTCATCACCAAACTTTTTTCGAATAACCGCTTTTTCTTCCACAGAAAAATCCATATCCACATGTGCCACATAAATCAATAAAAAAGCTAAAAATTCGTTATAACTCCATTTTAATTCGCTCATAATAAGTGATTTAGATTGATTTTTATTTGTTTATTGTCTCAAAATTTATTAAGTAACAAGGAGTGCCTACCCACCTTTCATTAGATTTAATTTCTTTGGTAATAACACTAAATTTTACCAACAATCCTTCTTGTTTGCTTTGATCAGTCAAATTGCATGGTGCGTATCTCATACTTCCATCAAGAGATGTAATGATGTAAGTATCACCTACTTTTACGATTGTTCCATCAACATTAGAAATGGTCTCTACGTTGTTGCGGTCTTTCATACAATCTTGAAATACCTCCTTTGTTAAAACTTGCTTTGGAGAACATGACAACGAAAGTAAACTTACTAAAAGCCCACACATACATATTTTTTTTGCCATACTTTTACTTTAAATATTCATTTAATTGACTAATAGCCTTATCCAAACCTGAAACTTCATTTCCTCCAGCAGTAGCAAAAAATGCTTGTCCACCACCACCACCGTTGATGTTTTTTGCCAATTCTTTGATGATATTACCAGCATGCCATGATTTGGATTTTGCCAATGGTTCGTCAATGCTAAGCATAATCGTCGCTTTACCGTTGTCTTCAAACCCAAATAAAACTACACCGTCTTTCAATTCAGATAAAATATTGACTGAAAGCGTCTTAGCAGATTTAGTATCCATGTCTTTTAGTTTCATGGTTATGACATTTGCACCATTTACGTTTTTTGCTGATTTGACCAATGTGTCTTTAATCGCCGATGCTTGTATAGCTCTCAGTTTTACAATTTCTTTTTGTAATGATTTATTTTCATCCTGAAGGTCAGAAATATTTTTTGCTGTATTACTATTATTTTTGAAAAAAGACTTAATAGCCGCCAACTCACTCATTTGATGGTTGACGTATTCTTCAGCTTTATAAGCAGTGACAGCTTCTATCCTACGGACACCAGCGGCAATGCCACTTTCTGATGTGATTTTGAATAATCCTAATTTTCCAGTAAACTTGACATGACATCCACCACAAAGTTCACGCGAAAAACAATGTCGAAGGTAATCATACGCACTGCTTCTCCATATTTCTCACCGAAAAGCATCATTGCTCCAGCTTTTTTAGCTTCTTCAATGGGCAAACTCCTATCCTCTACAAGTGGTATATTTTCACGGATTTTTTCGTTGACTATTTTTTCAACTTGTGCCAACTCCTGCTCTGAAATTTTTTGGTAATGAGACACATCAAATCGCAAATAATTGTCTTGAACCAATGACCCTTTTTGCTGTACATGTGTACCTAATACCTGACGTAGAGCAGCGTGAAGTAAGTGAGTGGCAGAGTGATTATTTTCAGTTAACGAACGCTTGTTTGCATCCACTTCTGCATAAATATCCGAAGAGATATTGTCTGGGATTCTATCAATAATATGTATGATCAGGTCGTTTTCTTTATTTGTATCCAATACCCTAACTACTTCATTTTCAAACATTAAGAAACCTTGATCGCCAACTTGTCCGCCGCCCTCAGGGTAGAATGGTGTCTTTTCCAGTACCAATTGAAACAATTCTTTGTCCTTTTGCTTTAAGACCCGATATTTAATAGCCTTAGTTTCATTGACTATCAACTCATCATATCCACAAAATTTTGTTCCTGTCTCAGCACCAACTACCACCCAATCTCCAGTCTCACGCTTTGCATCTGCTCTAGATCTTTCCTTTTGCTCGTTCAAGGCTTTTGTAAAACCAGCTTCATCAACCTTCCATCCTTTTTCATCGGCAATCAATCTAGTAAGGTCAACCGGAAAGCCATACGTATCATACAATTCAAAAACATCATGGCCATCAATGGTATGATCGGCATTCACCTTCAAATCTTCAATTCTCCTCAGACCACCTTCCAAAGTTTTAAGAAATGACTTTTCTTCTTCTTTAATTACTTTTTCAACAAATGATTTTTGTAAATACAATTCTGGGAAGACGTGTTCAAATTGTTCAGCCAATACTCCAACCAGTTGAAATAGAAGTGGTTGCTTATATTCCAAATATGTATAATAATACCTTACGGCACGTCGCAAAATACGTCTAATGACATAACCTGCACCGTTATTGGAAGGCAGTTGACCATCTGCTATGGTAAACGAAATGGCTCTTATATGATCTGCCAATACCCTAAATGCTACATCTGATTTAGTATCTCCAAACTCGTATTTTTTTCCAGTAATTTTCTCTACAGCATAAATAGTATTGGTAAATACATCGGTATCATAATTGCTGGATTTGTGCTGAATCGCCCTGACCAATCTTTCAAAACCCATACCTGTATCCACGTGCATGGCTGGCAATTGTTCTAATGAGCCATCAGCTTTTCTATTGTATTGTATAAATACATTATTCCAAATCTCTATGACTTGTGGATGATCATTGTTGACCAAAAGATGTCCAGACACTTCAGCCCTTTCAGCATCGGTTCTTAAATCTATATGGATCTCACTACATGGGCCACACGGGCCAGTATCGCCCATCTCCCAAAAATTGTCCTTTTTATTCCCGTAAATGATGTGTTCTGGTTGCACCAGTTTTGACCACTCTCTTAGGGCAATTGTTGATGGTGGCAAATTTTCTTTGGGATCACCTTCGAAAACAGATACATACAATCTATCTTTTGGTAATTTATACACTTCAGTCAAGAGTTCCCAACTCCAAGCAATAGCTTCAGCTTTGAAATAATCGCCAATACTCCAGTTTCCCAACATTTCGAACATTGTATGGTGGTAGGTATCTACACCAACCTCTTCGAGGTCGTTGTGTTTTCCGCTGACTCTTAGACACTTTTGTGTATCAGCTATTCTAGGATTGTCAGGCTTGGCATTCCCTAAAAAGTAATCTTTAAATTGGTTCATCCCAGCATTTGTAAACATCAATGTTGGATCATCTTTTACGACAATCGGAGCAGATGGTACTATTTTATGCCCTTTTGAAGCAAAAAAATCTAGAAATTTTTGGCGTATTTCGTTGGAAGTCATAGGAAACTCAGTAAATGAAATATTTTTTTAATGAAGTGTCAAATTTGAAGCGGCAAATATACTGCTTAATCCCAACATGGCATAAAGTAGCCTATTTCAAAATGTAATTGTAAACATTAGTTTTCGTTTAAATATAGAAAGAGTAATAATGAATGAGCTGGATTAGATAAAAAAAACCGCTTTACCAAAACTGGTAAAGCGGTCTCTCAATTAATCAAAACATATCACTAAAACACATAGGCGTAACCAGCTGACAAGTTGAATCCTTGGTTTTTGGCTTGAAAATCTATGATTGGATTGTTCACCATATTGGTAAAGCCATGAGTATATCTGATATCACCAAATATTTTGCCATGTCCTGCCTTTATTTCAGCACCAGCACCTAATGTGCCAGACAATTCCCACCTTTGATAAATATCATTGCTCAAACCAAGATTTACTTTTGGTAAATTGAAACTAATCAAAAAATTTGCTACTGGTCGTATATGAGCATTTACAGCATACGAGACATTTGGACCAGCTATGACATAAAATTTTGCTATATCATTGCCTGTACTGAATTTAAGCAATAAAGGCATTTCAATATAATTATATCTTGTTTTGGCTTTTGCGCCTATAGGAATGTCTATACCTATCACCTCGAAATCATATAAATTGGCTTGTGAAATGAAGCCTTTCTGGATAAAGTTCAACTCTGGTCTGAATGAAAATCCGTTGATCATTGGGATTTCTGCCATTATACCTGTAGTAAATCCTGTGTAAACGGTTTGCTCTGGCAACAAATTGTCTATCAATCCATTAACCCTTGTATCTGCAAAGTTAACGCCAGATTTTACACCTAAAGAGACTTGTCCATTTGCAACGAATGCCGCTACAACAAATAAAATAACAAGTTGGAATTTTCTAAAAGTTCTCATGATTTTTGTGTTTTAAAAGTGTGATAAAAGATTTGAAATTTTAATAAAAATCAATACACCACTAACACGTAAGAATCATTGCACCTTTGGTTAAAATAACATTAATTGTTGAGTTATTTGGTTAAAATGCAGTTAAGCTGCAATGAATCAATTTGTATTCCTAAATATCTTCATCATAATAATAAGCGTAATCATGATGATAGCTGGATGGAAATATTGAGGTAGAATATTTATCCCAGGTATTGCATTAATTAATGAAATTATCAGCAATCCATATAAGAACAAACCAATTTTTTGGCCAAAGTTTTGATTTCTAAAATACCACCAAATAGGAATCAAAGGGCTTGCCCACACCAAATTCCAATTATATTTTGTAGGAATATGATCAGTTCCAAACCACATGAACAACATGAGCAAGCTGGCAATTGCCATCACAAATATCCATAAATTGTCATATTTTGCGACATACGAATGTATCTCCCCTTTGAAATGTCTAAAAAGTAAATTGATTTCAACGATGAGTAAAATCAAAAACACAAATATTGGTCCAAGAAAAAAATTTGGAGTTGAATTTTCATTATTAAATTTTAAAATATGGCTTTTTGACTTCACAAGTGGAAGAACTTTAGCATCGGAACATTTTATATCACCCAAAATATTTGCCAAATAATCTGGGATGAATGCTGATTGTCTAGTAGTGACCAATTTGTCTGCAGGTGAGCCTATGATAAGGTCAATACCAAAATTGGTCCACGGTAGATTTCTTTGATATTCCTTGATGATATCACGAAATGTTTTTTGAGTAAGAGTATTCTGTTCATAAGTACATTCTGGAACATTCTGCTCAATGATATCTCTTAGTCTTGTCGCACAGTTATCCATAAAAAAGTCATATTTGTACATCTTGTTTTCAGGCAACATATTATGATCCAAATATTTTAAAATATTCATTTTTTGTAAAGAATCAAGGTCTAAAACTTGCTCGATGACAGACCTTTGAAAATAATCATACTCAGCATAGAAGCGTGAGTAATCAGCCTCATCAAGTACATAAGGTAGTTTGCCACGCATAAATTTCAAAATAAATCCTTTGGTCTTGAAATCGAATGTGCCGTAGTTATAAACCAAATCTAAGCCATGCTTAACATCATGAATTCTAATAGCATTGTGCCCGTAAATACTGTAAATATCACGGCCAGGACCACAAGTCAAGATCGAAATATTGATCGAATCTATAGCACTACCAAACCCAGATTCGAAAACAAAAAGCAATACAACAAATAGCCAATTAAAGTGTTTCATAGCTCAAAGGTAAACATCATAATTCAAACATAGATGTTTAAAAACAAACTTTTACACCAGTATCTTTTACATCATACCATTCTCCTTCAAAATCATTATTACTTTATCTTCAGACAGATTGGTAATATTCGCTATCAATGAAATATCAATCCCATTCTTGAATGAGTTTACAACTACTTTAACTTTTTCTTCATTTTTTCCTTTTTGGATGCCAATTTGCTCACCTTTTTCTATTCCTTCTTGCTTGATGGCTTCGTATGTACTCATGATGTGGTCGTTGTATGGTTTAGGTAGCGCTGCGATGACTGATTTTACTTCTTCTTTGGGTATGTCGCTCAACGTAAGTTGGTAAACAATGAATAGAGAAAAATAGTTCCAATCTTCACTTTCAAAGTGCCTCAAAGACAAGATTTTTTCTATCTTCTTTAAAAATTCAAACAAGTCTTGATTGCAGTCATGTCCTATCAAAGTGAGTTGAAGCATTATATCAGTGATACTATCCAATTGGGGCTTTGTGAGTGATCGGATGGCAAAAAACAAATAATCATAATTGGGTATATATCTCTGAATTTCAATAGGATATGCCTTGAATATTTCGTTCAAACTGGGTACATCCCATTTTTTACTGCCTTGATAGTAAATGAATGGTATGATGGGTACCAACTTTTGTTTGCCTTTGATTTCCTTGATCCATTGGCTGAAGATATAATGCCCAACCTGGATCAAGACCATGCTATCTGGATAGGATTTATGCTCAAATAATATGGAAACGATAAGGTTTTCGTTGCTGTTTTTGACCTTGAATTGGAAGAGTAGGTCTGAGAAAAATTCTGAAAACTCCTCTTGAATGTAACTGCCATCGATATAAGTCAAAGATTGGATATCGATGACATTTTTTAGCTCATTAGGCAAAAATTCATTAAAATATGCCTTAGCAATCTCTGGTCTGGAGAACGATTCTTTGACTATTTTGTCATGATGGCTGGGTATGTGCCTTTTCATGGTGTAAAAATAAAGCTATAAATAACTCTAGATGTTAATAATGACACTTTTATTTCCTTTTAGTTTTTAATATGTATGAATAGCCAGATTCTCCTACTACGAGAATCGTACTAAAAAATAACATTCATTTCTTGCTTATAAATTTCCAATATTGTGATTTCATTATTTTACCTTTGACAAAATTTTATAATGTGGATATTATTTGCTCCTACTTTCCTAACCTTACAGATATACAAAAAGAACAATTCAAAAATCTGGACACTGTTTATCGAGATTGGAACGAAAAGATCAATGTAATCTCTCGTAGAGACATAGACAATTTATATCTTCATCACGTCTTACATTCATTGGCTATAGCCAAATTTATTCAATTCAAACCAAACACAAAAATCATTGATTTAGGTACTGGAGGTGGCTTTCCTGGTATTCCATTGGCCATTCTATTTCCTCAATGCGATTTTAAACTGGTGGATAGTATCAATAAAAAAATCACAGTGGTCAATGCTGTGGTTGAAGCTTTAAACCTACAAAATGTTACTACACAACATGCTAGAGTGGAAGAGTTAAAAGTAAAATGTGATTTTGTGGTAACCAGGGCTGTAGCTAAAGTTGACAAATTACTTCCATGGTGTAGAAAAGTTCTATCAAATACCCATCAAAATCTTTATCCTAATGGTTTGATAGCATTAAAAGGTGATTTGAAAGATGAAATCAATTTATTGCCAAAGTTTGAATACAGAGAAACAATTGCGATAAGAAAGTATTTTGACGATCCATATTTTGATGAAAAATTCATACTTTATATTCAGGGCTAGTTCAAATTGGTAAAAAGCCCACATATACAATGTTCATTATCAACAAATTAAACAACTATAATTTACATTTCAACACGACAAATGTTTGACGATAGCAATTGCCGATTCATGACACAATAAAAATTTGAATATCATTAAGAAATGTTATTTTTTTCGTAAAATCATCAAACAAATTACACAAATAAGTCGTTTGTCATGTACAAATTGTAATTTTATCCCTTTAAAATATTATTATACTTTCAAATATGAACACAGAGTACAGATCTGATGTAGAAGCCATTGATAGAATGGCAGATTCGTTTAAAGAATTGAAATCGGAAATAGGAAAAGTTATTGTAGGTCAAGATGATGTAGTGAAAACTGTCATTATATCGCTTTTTAGCAACGGACATAGCTTATTGGTAGGTGTACCTGGATTGGCTAAAACATTATTAGTGAGTACTATAGCTGATGTATTAGATTTGGATTTCAAAAGGATTCAATTTACACCGGATTTGATGCCTTCTGATATTACAGGTTCTGAAATTCTAGACGAGAATCGACATTTCAAATTCAATAAAGGACCACTTTTTACCAATATTCTCCTAGCAGATGAGATCAACAGGACACCGCCAAAAACTCAAGCTGCTTTATTGGAAGCGATGCAAGAAAGATCCGTCACAGTAGCAGGTGAGAGACATCAACTGCCTAAGCCATTCTTTGTACTAGCGACACAAAACCCAATAGAACAAGAAGGTACTTACCCTCTTCCAGAAGCACAATTGGACAGATTTATGTTCAACATACCATTGGATTATCCAAGCTACGCTGAAGAAGTACAAGTAGTAAAAAGTACCACTTCAAATGACAAATATACGCTCAAAAACATCTTAACTGGCGATCAAATCTTAGGGTTTCAGTCGTTAGTACGAAAGATTCCAATTGCTGACAATGTATTGGAGTATGCCGTCTCATTAGCATCAAAAACAAGGCCCAACACACCTATGGCAACTAAAGAAGTCAACAATTATATTTCGTGGGGAGCAGGGCCTAGGGCATCTCAATATTTAGTCTTAGGTGCAAAGTGTCATGCTGCAATTTTTGGAAAATATTCACCCGACAAAGAAGATGTGCAAGCGATAGCTAATTATGTGCTACGTCATCGAATCGTAAGAAATTATAAGGCTGAAGCAGAAGGAGTGAACGAAGAGCAAATTATCAAATCGCTCTTTTAGTTTGACTCTTAAATATATATTAAAATTCTTTTGACTTGTTGACTTTTTGGTCAAAGCCTCGTCATCAGTTCTATATAATTTGATTATTCATTAAAAATAACATTACAATGATGAAGTACCTTGGCTTTTTATTGATACCTTTTTTTCTTGTATCATGTGATCCCAAAGATTTACAAAAAATATTAGATTCTACTTCAGGCAGTATTCCTCTATCCAATGCTGATATTGCTGCTGGACTTAAGCAAGCCTTGGACAAAGGTGTAGATCAAAGCGTGAAAACCTTATCCGCCACAGATGGTTATTATGCATCGATATACAAAATATTATTGCCAGAGGAGGCCACCAAGGTTATTGATAAACTAAAATTTATACCAGGATTTACTAACTTAGAAGAGGAAGCTATCAAAAAAATAAATAGAGCTGCAGAGGATGCTGCAACAAAAGCCGGTCCAATCTTCCTTACAGCTATCAAACAAATGACATTCAACGATGTCATGGGTATCTTGATGGGAGATAAAAATGCAGCGACTCAATATTTATATAATAAGACGTATACACCTCTCTACGCCGAATTTAAACCTGTCATGGTCAACTCTCTCAACAAATTTGGTGTATTGGACTTATGGAGCGACGCCATCAACAAATATAATACCCTGCCATTTGTGACCAAAGTCAATCCAGACCTTGCAGATCATGTCAGCTATAAAGCATTGGTTGGGCTTTTTGCATTGGTTGAAAAGAAAGAACTTGGCATCAGAACAGACATCTCACAGCGTACAACAGACTTGCTACAAAAAGTATTCGCGAAGCAAGATAAGTAAGATTGAATATTATTTGACTTTGTACAGTAACTATATCTATCAAAGGATATATCGAGTACAACGACAAATTCTTTTTAATTGAAATTAGTTTTACAAAGGTTACTAAGATTTTGTAAGTTTTATAAGATGTAAAGTGGAAATGACGTCCACAATAAGACTTAAAAAGTTTTTAGCTAAACTATTTACAAATTAGCTTGCAGAAATTCTATAAATTTTAAAATTAAAAAAAATTTAAGAAAAAAAATTAATGAAATAATTTGATATAATAAAATTAACAATACATTTGCATTGTATTGTATCGGCCCCCTAATTGACTGGACTAAAATTATTCATTTAAACTGTAATTTTAGAGCATGAAACGCAAGTCGGCAGAAGAAAAAGAAAAGATGATCAAGGAGATCACAAAATTAGGGGTCATTGAAGGGTGTCGTAAATTTGGGATATCCGCTACAACCTATTATGATTGGGATAGGAAGTATCAAGCCATGGGTATTAAGGGACTTAGTAGTTATTCAAAGGACAACGATGCTGAAAAGAAGCGACTACTTAAGGAAAACGCTCGCCTAAAAGATCTTTTGGTAGAAAAGGATCTGAAAATTTTAATGCAAGGAGAGTTGCTTAAAAAAAAGATGGAGGAATGGAAGAGAAAAGGCAAATAGTTAGGGATTATGTTGCGCAAGGTATAAAATTAGAAGAATGCCTTGGATTAGCCAAGATGAGCAAATCAAGCTATTATTACAAGCGCAATTACAAAGTTGGTGGTAAAACCAAAACCCATCATAGCTTACATAGGGGTGTAGAAGTACCTGATGGGCAAGTAGTGGAAACTATCAAAGGTCTACTGGGCGAAGAGTTCTTAGACTACGGATATCGTAAGGTTACGACCTATCTACAGCGCCAAGGGTACGCATTAGGAAAGAAGAAAGTATATCGGTTAATGTCAGAAAATAATTTGACGCAACCGTATAGAACAAAAAACAATCAGTTTGATAAAGATATCGTAAAATCCAAGCCAAGAGCCACTAAACCATTGCAAATCATAGAGATAGATATCAAATATGTATATATCGACGGACTCCAGAGAAACGCATACTTGATCACAATGTACGACATCTTTCATAGAGAAGCTTACGTTTGGACGCTTAATTTAAGTATGACTTCCAAAAAGCTGATTGAATTAATATTGAAATTTGTTGATCAAGAATTAATAACCAAGCAAATTGATCCAAAGCATCTCGAAATAAGCTTCCGAACAGATAATGGCAGCCAATTTATATCCAAAGTGTATAGAGCTTTAATGAAGCGATTTGGCTTTAAGAATGTGTACATACCACCAGCGACACCACAGTTAAACGGGCATATAGAATCATTTCATAGCACAGTTCAAAAGCTGGTATGCGATAAGTATGAGCTCCGAGATTTAGAACATGCCAATGATGTCTTTGAGCGATTCTTCACGACGTACAATAACATGAGGTATCTAACATGCCTATTAGACCATGCTCCAAAAGAGTTTATAAAGTTATGGGAATCTGGTGTGATTGATCAAAAGCAACACAAAAACAAATTTATATTTTTCTTCAAAGAAAAGGATGAGCAACAAAAGCAGTTATCTGATAATGTGGCATCAATCCCTTCCCCTGAAGTCAACCTGGAAAAGTCTCAGGATTTTGTTTGTTTCCAAAACAAAGATATTGTAAATTTGCCTTAGCAAATTTACGCCATTTGAAAAAAGTCCAGTTTATAGGGAGGCAGTGCACACAATGCACAATTTATTAAAAAGACAAATACAAAAATACATACCTAAAGAATTTCAAAATAATGCTCAACTTTTTGATTTTTTAAAGAGTATTGACACTGCTTATTTTTCATTTGAGAAAGATAAAGAATTATTAAATCATGCTTTTGAAATGAGCGAAATGGAATTTCAAAGCATCAATAATGAGCTTAAAGCAGAGTCTGATATACGACAAAACACGATAGAAAAGTTACGCAGTATATTACAGCAATTAGATACAGAAAAAAATCAAATTGTAGATGGTGAAAAAGATATTTTAAAACTATCAGATATTATCAACCAACAAATACAATTAAATCTATCAAATGAACAAAATTTAATACAAACCAATAATCTATTTAAAACACTTTTGGCCAATTTGCAATCTGCAGTTCTGATCGAAAATGAACATCGCCACATTCTATTTACCAATCAGCTATTTTGTAATTTGTTTAATATACCATTTTCAGCTGATGAAATGGTAGGATTAGATTGCTCCAAGGCCGCTGAACAAAGTAAAGGTCTATTTTCTGAGCCAGATCTGTTTGTTGATGCTATAAATTTGCTACTAAAAAACAGAAAACCTATTTTTAATGAAAGATTAACTACAATAGATGGGAAAATATTTGAAAGGGATTACATCCCAATTTTTATAGAAAATCAATACAAAGGGCACTTATGGCAATATAGAGATATCACAGCTCAAATCAATCTGGATATCATGATAAGAGACAAAGATGAACTTTACAGATTGATCCAAGATAATGCTATGGATGCAATCATCATTGCTGATGAAAATGGTTGCTTTGTTTCTTGGAATCCAGCATCTGAAAAAATTTTTGGTTGGAGAGAAAAAGATGTATTGGGACGAAAAGTTTCAGATATGATCATCCCATTGAAATATAGAGAGAAACATAATGCTGGGATGCAAAGATTTCTTAGCAGTGGTGTGGGAAAAATCATCGGGCAGCGTGTTGAAATTACAGGATTACATGCAGATGGTCATGAATTTCCAGTAGAAATCTACATGATGAATTTTTTTCAAAAAGACAAACAGTTTTTTTGTGCATTTATCAAAGATATAAGTGAAAGAAAAGCTCAAGAAAAAAAATTGATCTCTACTACTCAAATGCTTGAAAGTATCCTCAATGAGATGACAGACGTGGTTTATTCTATAAAGTTGCCCGAAAAACAATTTATTTTTATAACACCATCAGTCAACACAGTCTATGAACTAAGTGTAGAGCAAGTATTGCAAGATAAACTAGCTTGGATTGCGCCCATTATTGAGTCAGATAAGAATGTAGTAAGAGAAATATTTCAAAAATTGGATCAAAAGGGAGAATTCAATGTTCGCTTTAAGATTAATACTGCATCAGGGCGACTAAAATGGTTAAAAAATAAAGGAAAATATATTTATAATGAAGATAATAAACCTATAAGGATTGATGGTGTTTTGGTGGATCGAACTCGACAATATTTTGCACAAGAGAAACTTGACAATGAGATCAAGCTTCAAGCTGCATTGATCGATGTAGCTACCACATATATCAATCTTGACATCCAAGAATTAGAAAAGACCATAGCCGAATCACTTGAGAAAATGGGTATGTTTGTTGGTGCAGACAGAGCTTATATTTTTGATTATGATTTTGAAGCCAACACAACTTCAAATACCTATGAGTGGTGTGGTGATGGAATATCAGCTGAAATCGACAATTTGCAAAATGTTCCAATACCAGAATATTGGGTAAAGCAACACCTATTAGGAGAATCTTTTCATATTGAAGATGTTTCGAAATTAAGTGAAGTAGAGAAAGAAGATGGAGTACAAGAAGCATTGGAAGCACAAGGTATCAAAAGTTTGATAGCTATCCCGATGATAGATGGTAAAGAACTTGTTGGCTTCGTTGGTTTCGATTCAGTAAAAGACCACAAAATATATACTAATAAAGAAAAAAGTCTTTTAATGTTATTTGGACAGATGTTGATTAACATCCGAAATAGACAAAAATGGGAGAATCAACTCATTAGACAAGAAGAAAAATACAGAAATATTATTGCTAATATGAATTTGGGCCTTTTAGAAGTAGATTTGAATGATGTGATTATTTTTGCCAACCAAAGTTTTTGTGAGATGTCAGGCTTCAGTCTTTTTGAATTAAAAGATAGCAAAGCAGCTGAACTTTTTGTCCAAGACCATCACAAAAAAATTGTCTATGACAAAACACAAATAAGAATCGATGGTATGTCAGATAGTTATGAATTGGAAGTAATTAATAAGACTGGAGAAAAAAGATGGTGGTTTGTAAGTGGCGCACCCAACTATAACGACAAAGGCCAATTGATAGGCAGCATTGGCATTCACTTGGACATCACAGCACAAAAAAGATTAGAAATAGAACTGGCTGAAGCTAAGAGCTTTGCCGAAGCAGTAGCAAAAGCGAAAGAATTGTTTTTGGCCAATATGAGCCATGAGATAAGGACACCATTGAATGTCATCATAGGCATGATAAGGCAGCTCAATAAAGAAGCACTAACTGAGCCCCAACAGTTTTATGTCAAACAGTCAGAAAGCTCGGCAAGGCATCTTTTGACCATCCTCAATAATGTCTTAGATATTGCAAAAATTGAATCTGGAGATATGGAGATTTTGAAAAATAATTTTAGTCCAAGTACTCTACTCAATAATATTTACTCCATCATCTTCTCAGCTATCGAAAAAATCTTGAATTTAATATCCATATTGATGCAAACATCCATTCGTATTAATAGGTGATGATATACATTTGCGTCAAGTAAATATCGTCTTATTGGAAATTCTATGAAGTTACTCAATTTGGCCATATCGAGTTATCGGCTACCTTGATGCAAGGTAAATTTAGTAAACCTTGAGATTTGAAGTTTCAGATACTGGTATCGGTATGTCAAAGGAATTTATCACAGGTACGATAAGATTTTCTCAAGAAACAAAAAAACACATCAATAAAAGAAATTTGAAGGTACCGGATTAGGTATGGCCATTTCTCATGATTTGATCAAACTGATGGGTGGCAAAATGTTAATAAAAAGCAAGAAAAATGAAGGGACAACTTGCATTTTTGAGCTTATGTTTACAAAATCAAAAGCTACACAATTACATCCCAAAAGTGCAGAAATTAAAGCAAATGTTTTCAAGGGATGAGAGCTTTGTTGGTCGAAGACAATGAAATGAATAGATTTATTGCTATACAGAGTTTGAACTATCTTGGGTTTGAAACAAGAGAGGCAGAAAATGGAAAAATCGCAGTCGAAGAAGTTCAAAAAAATAATTTTGACATCATCTTGATGGATATTCAAATGCCTACAATGGATGGTGTTGAGGCAACGAAATATATATCAGAGAACAACTCAAGTTGGACATACCTATCATTGCCTTAACTGCCAATGCATTCAAGCATGACATAAAATTATACCTAAAGCATAGGTATGAATGACTTCACATCATCAAACCTATGACGAGCAAGAATTTTTCAGAAAAATTCAGATCAATATTAGTAATTATACGAATAGGAACAACATAGATGATATGAACAGTATGCATAAGCTATACGATCTGAGTCAAATTAAAAAAATAAGTAGAGGAGACGAAGTCTTTGTCAATAAAATCATTGAGCTTTTCATAGCTCTTTGTGACGAAAATATTCCAGAATTGGAGCGCGCCAAAAAAAATAATGATGTAGATACAGTCAAAAAAATTGCCCATAAATTAAAAGCTAAAATTATTGCCTTCAGATGGGAATTACAATATTTATGATGATGTCATCTTTTAGTAGAACTTGATGCGTCCATTCCATTTTCGGATACATCTATAAAAGCTATTGATAAAATAATTTTAAGCTTACAAAATGTTGTGAATGACCTCAAATCAAAACAAAATTAGACGAGTGCATTTTACCTATAAATGGGATATATTAGCGAAAGATTCCTTTAATAATGCTTTGATTTACATACATACATTAAATAATTAAAGAACGTTGTAAAACAAAATGCCCCGTTAAGAATGAAAAGTATCTTGATTTAATAATATGTTGTCGCACTATGATCCACTTTTTAATGCATGCAATCTTTGTGATTTATTCAATAACATTGCATGCAATGAATGTCAGAAGCACACAAACATTCAATAGTGATGGACAAAACACAGCTTTGACACGAGGCATATGTATTGATAAATGACTTAGGTTTCATACAAGCAGTAAGTAATATTCTACATCCTTACAAACTTACTTGAGTCTAACTGTTATTCAAAGCTAACATCTAACCAATAATCCAAGAAAATTTATTGTAAATTAATCTTCCATAGTAATGTATAATGAATATCAATATATAATTTTAATGAAGGAAGATGGGAGTTTTTGCCTTATCTAAAAAACTATAGATTTGTTTCTATTGAATAAGATCATGGCATATAGTATGCATTGAGCAAGTCCTTTTTATAATTCCTACTAAATGGGATATCAACAGTCCCGATTTTCAAAATGCCTTCATCCAACTGGATTGATTCTAAAAACCTAAGATTGATAATATAAGCTTGATGTACTTTAATAAAGTTTTCAGGTAATTTTTTTAAAAAGTCATTGAGGGTAGATCTAATCAGATATTTTTTTTGATCTGCATGCAAAACCAAATATTTACCATCTACAACCATATATTCAATATCGATAACAGCTAATTTCCTTATCTCCCTCTTATATTTTACAAAAATAAAATCCTTCAATTTCTTATTTATATTTGCTTCCTTCCTTTTGATCAAAGATAATCTAATGGTCTTATCTAAATCAAACTCGGAAACGTTTTTAGGTACAAAATCAATGGGGGCACATCCAATGACTTCTTTAAACAAGTCGTTACCATAGAAAGAACTAATAAATATAATTGGTATTTCTTTATTCAATAAAGACTCTTTGACTAAATCCACTCCTGTATGGTTCTTGTCCAAATAATAATCCAAGATGATTAAATCTGGGTTAACTTCATTGAGGTAATCGACAGCCTTTAAAAATGAATTGACAACGCTTACATTTATGTATCCTAAATTTTGTAGTTTTTTCTTGAGTATCTCAGTATGTATTGCTTCGTCATCAACTAATAATATTTCGACATTATTCAATTCCATTGCACTTTTTTATAAAAAATTCAAAATTTTTAAATAAGTAAACCAATTACAGACATCAAAAATTGGTGCTGTTTGAGGATGCAAACTTAAATCAATTTCAAATATTATACTCCAATTTACATTACAATGGCATAATATGTCATAAATATAACATAATTATGCAAAATCAGTACAAATCAAGTAAAAACTTCAACATCAGAATAATCAAACCAAAAACACATAAATTAAGGATTTAATTTTGCATTAAAAATTTTTTATAGACTATTATTTTATCATGATTAATAAACTGCAAAAGTAACGATGTTTTTTAACATATAATGTAAATAATATGAAAAATTTTAAATTAGGTCAATCTTTCATTAACATATAATAATATATAATATGAATACATCAAATCCACTGTCAACATCGTATCAGTTAATTTATAAACTGTATTATATAAAAAAGTCAGCGCAATATTGCCACTGACTTATTGATCTAATTTGACTTTTTAAAAAAATTTGAGCGTACAAACTTACCATTATATAGTTTCAACCACAAATCTAAGTCTTCAAAACATATAAATTTAATCACGAAATGCTGAATACTGTCTATATTAAGTTAGGTAAAGAATATCAATAATACAAATTGGGACTTGTGATGCCATTCTAAAGCTAATAATGCTCTTAATACATCTAAAAACTTGGGTATTGAAAAAATTTAGTACTTCGTAATTTATCACTCCTTAAATCACTCATACTCAATAAATAAATCTCAATTTACCTTGCAACTCAGGATTAAGCTAAATCATTTATGTTTGGACGCATACAAAATTTACTACAATATTTGTAAATTGTTTGGTAAAGCACCACATCTAAATAAAAAATATTTCAAAAAGACATTCAAATTTTCATACCTTTGCAAAAGAATAACCTCATCATCCATGACCGAGACAGGCCATAAGATCTATCTTGCCACCTTGGCTTCCATAGTAGTTGGTGTTACTATTTATTTAGCACTACATGGTTCAGATTATTATGTTACTTCACTTGAGGAGCGTTTTTATCATCAAGACCATCAAAACCTAAAACCTAGTGGTATGTATGGCCATGGATTAGGCATCATCGGCACTTTGCTTATCTTGATAGGCGTGTTTGGTTATATGGCAAGAAAAAGATTCCGTTCGCTTAGTAGGATTGGTGTGTTGAAATACTGGCTCGAATTTCACATTTTTCTGTGTACTTTGGGCCCCATCATGATCTTATTTCATACAGCTTTCAAATTCGGTGGCATCGTTTCCATCAGTTTTTGGAGTATGGTCGCAGTAGTGGCGAGTGGCGTGATAGGTCGATTCATTTATCTTCAAATACCACGCACCATCCAAGGCCGAGAACTCAGCTTAGTTGAATTGCAAGCAATGTCAGCAAAAGATGCAAGTGTCGATCAACAACAATACTCCAATGTGGATATACATGGATTGATCGAATCTACAAAATCCACTCAAGACTATAAGGGTTTTAGTGGATACATTTCACAATATCTTGATGAAAAGAAACAATTGCGAATCATTCGAAGTAGATTGAATACACAAAATATTCCATCATCAGAGATGAAATCTATCATGCTCAATATCTCCAATGAGCTGAATCTCAATCGGAAAATACAAAGACTGCTCACTATGCAAAAATTATTTAGGTATTGGCACATTGCTCACTTGCCTTTTGCTCTGATCATGCTCATCATCATGATCATTCACGTAGCAGTGACATTGACTTTTGGTTATACTTGGATATTTTAAGCACTGATGGAAGAGCTCATTATATATAGCGTTGTCAGCTTGATTTGTCTCATTATCGTGTGGATCTATGTGCGTAAACTCAAAAAAGAATCCAAAGATGTGGACGAAAAAATCCAAGTAGCCAAAGAAGTTGGAGCCTTCGAACCCGTATCTTTGTATCCATACATTGACGAAGATAATTGCATCAAAAGTGGAGCATGCGTCATAGCTTGTCCAGAAAAAGAAATCATAGGTATCAGAAATGGAAGAGCCACGCTCATCAATGCATCCCGATGTGTAGGTCATGGTGCTTGTTTTCACGCTTGCCCAGTAGAAGCAATTTCTCTAAAGATTGGTACTGAAAAACGTGGCGTCGATCTGCCTCATGTCAACCAAAATTTTGAGACCAATGTCAAAGGCATTTTTATAGCTGGCGAATTGGGTGGAATGGGCCTCATTAAAAATAGTGTAGAACAAGGCAAACAAGCAGTCCAATATATCTCACAGTCTTTGGACAAAAATCATAAAGCCACTTATGATCTCATCATCATCGGTGCTGGTCCTGCTGGTATTGCAGCATCTCTCCAAGCCAAAAACATGGGCATCAAAACATTGACATTGGAGCAAGATACTCTTGGAGGTACTGTATATAATTTTCCTAGAGCCAAGATCGTCATGACATCGCCTATGGACCTGCCTGGACATGGCAAAGTGAAGCTATATCAAACCAGTAAAACCGAATTGCTCGACCTTTGGCACGAAGTATTAGATAAGAATAAAATCAATATTGTCGAAAACTCAAAAGTAGAACTTATCAGCAAGCAAGATGGTCAATTCGTGGTGACTACACAAAAAGGTGAAAGCTACCAAGGCGAAAAAGTACTTTTGGCAATAGGTCGCAGAGGCACACCAAGAAAACTGGATGTAAAAGGCGAGCATTTGGAAAAAGTAGCTTACAAACTCATGGAGCCAGAACATATTATTGGTCAAAATGTCCTTGTGGTAGGTGGCGGAGATTCAGCCATCGAAAGTGCATTGCTATTGGCCAAAGACAACAAAGTAGCACTATCATATCGCAGCGAAGCATTCAATAGGTTAAAACCGCTTAATGCTCAAAATATAGAAAAAGCCATTAATGAAAATAAAATTAATATGCTTTTTGAATCCAATGTCAAAGAGATCAATCAAGATGATGTCACTATTGCATTGAAAGATGGCACTGAGATGCATCTTAAAAATGATTTGGTCTTTATTTTTGCTGGTGGAGAGTTACCAACACAATTTCTACAAAAAGCTGGCATTGAAATATCTAAACGATTCAATTACACCATGTTATCTCATAAAAAGTAAGAAATTTGGCATCATTTATACATAGTTTATCCATTAAGCAATTGGTCTCCATCATTACATGCTGGTCGCTATGTATTTGTGTTGGCTTCAGTCAATTGTCACCGGGCAAATTGACCAAGGCGCATACCCAACTCGAAGGTATCAGCAATTGTACGGCATGTCATGATCTAGGCTCTAAGATATCAGAGCAAAAATGCTTGGATTGCCACAAGCCACTCAAACAAAAAATAAGTCAAAACAAAGGTTACCATTCATCCAGAGAGATCAAAGGCAAGGCCTGCATTACTTGCCATAGCGAGCACCATGGCGTCAATTTTGAAATGATCCGCTTTGACAAGAAGACTTTCAACCACTCATTGACAGGTTATGATCTGAAAGGCAGCCACAAGATCAATGATTGTACTAAGTGCCATACAGCCGATAATATTACAGATCCAAAAATAAGACAAAATAAAGGTACTTATCTTGGCTTATCTCCTACTTGTATCACATGCCATGATGACTATCACCAAAAAACCTTGGACAATGATTGTGCAAAGTGTCATAATTTTGACAAGTTCAAACCAGCTACAGGATTTCAGCATAGCCAAACCCAATTTCCATTGACAGGGGCACACGCCAATGTGCAGTGTATCCAATGCCATAAAACAGAGATTAAAAATGGAAAAGAATTTCAAAACTTTGCGAATGTGCCTCATAAAAATTGCAGCTCTTGCCACAAAGATCCTCATCATGGTGAGTTCGGTACAGATTGCAAATCTTGTCATAGTACCGAGTCATTTTCAAAAATGAAGTCCACATCTGCCTTCAACCATAGTTTGACAGGTTTTGAGTTGGAAGGCAAACACAAAACTATTGATTGTAAAAAATGTCATGATAATAGATCTGGGACAAAAGATACATACAAGGAATTTGAAAACACCCAAAATGTAACTTGTCTTACTTGTCATGAGGATGCCCATGAAAAAAAATTAGGCCAAGATTGTAAATCTTGTCATAACCAGCAATCATTTGGCATTAAAAATATCAAATCAGATTTTGATCATACTTTGACGGGTTATACATTGTATGGTAAGCACCAATCAGTCGATTGCCGCAAATGCCATACTTCGACCTATATGACGGCTCCTTTGGCTCATGACCAATGTAAATCATGCCATAAAGATTATCATGATGGGCAATTTGAAAAATTGGTAGAAAATGATTGTAAATCTTGTCATGACGAAACTAGTTTTTTGGAAAGTAGTTTTGATTTCAACCGACACGAAAAATCCAATTTTCCGCTCAAAGGTGCTCATATTGCTACACCTTGTTTTGCTTGCCATAAACCTGATAATAATAAATGGAATTTTAGAAATATTGGATCTTTATGTATTGATTGTCATGATAATATACATGATGGTTTTATTTCAACCAAATTTATACCTAACCAAGATTGCGCTGCTTGTCACAACAATGATGCATGGACTCATGTAGCTTTTGACCATAACCAAACCGCATTTTCACTCAAGGGAAAACACGAGACAATATCTTGCAGGTCATGCCATTTTGACGAAACCACAACGCCAAAAACACAAAAATTTATCCAATTGGACCAAAAATGTCAAAGCTGCCACGACAACATACATGGCAATCAATTTGAACAAGATGGCCAGACCGATTGTGCTAGATGTCACGGTTTTGAAAAGTGGGATCGGAGCAATTTTAATCATGACAACACGCGCTTCAAACTCGAAGGAGCGCACCAAAAAGTCAACTGCAACCAGTGCCACCAATCTGAGGTCAAAGATGGCAAATCTACCATCCTATATAGAAATGAAAAATTGGACTGCAAAGATTGTCATCAGTGAGCAAATCGATATTTTTCTTCTTATACTCATGGAAAACCATGAAAATCAAAACAAATAATTCCAAATTTTACAAAATATAATTTCATCAATACGCCATAATTCAAAATTAAATTATAAGTTAAAAAAATTAGCATTAAATTACGCTATTTAAATTTTTTATTATAACTTGCGTCATATTTTTGTAAAATATGCTCAAATATATTGGTTTGATGTTCTTTGTATGTCTTTGGGGAAGGGTTTTGTCTCAGTCTCCCCATGGAGCATCCTTTGCCATAGACTGTGCACAATGTCATCATCCCGAAAATTGGACTTACCAACAAAAAAAATCTAACTTCAGTCACGACAGTACATCTTTTCCATTGGTTGGTCTGCACAAAGATCTAGATTGTAGATCATGTCATCAGACATTGGAGTTTAAACAAGTCTCCACTACTTGCGTCGGTTGCCATCAAGATGTACACCAGCTCACAGTAGGGCAAGACTGCGCAAGGTGTCATACACCACAATCATGGATAGTTGAGAATATCACCCTATTGCATGAGCAGGTTTCATTCCCATTGATGGGTGTACATGCCAATATCAATTGCAATGATTGCCATATAAGCGAAAGCAATGTAAGATTTTCTCCTACAGGCGTCAACTGTATTGATTGCCATAGAAATGACTATATCAGCACCAAAAAACCAGATCACGTCAAAAACAACTTTAGCAATGACTGTTCTGCTTGCCATGGATTGAATGGGTCCGGATGGAATACTGAAATCATCGACCATAGCTTCTTCCCTTTGGAGCAAGGCCATAAGATAGATGATTGTAAGGCTTGTCATTTATCAGATGATTTTTCTATCATCTCTGCTGAATGTATCAGTTGTCATCAAACACATTTCAACAATACATCCTCACCAAATCACGCTGCTGCTGGATTTACAACAGAATGTGCCCAATGCCATACTTTGGCTCCAGGATGGAGACCAGTGACTTTTCAAGAACATGATGCAAAACATTTCCCAATATACAGCGGCAAACACAAAGGTGTATGGTCAGATTGTGTGGAATGCCATACCAATCCAGGAGATTTCAAAACATTTTCATGTATAGCTTGTCATAAAAAAATGGAAACAGATGACGAACATAATGGCGTCAGCGGCTACCATTATGATGACAATGCTTGTTTGGCTTGCCACCCTTCAGGTGATGGAGATATGGCATTTGACCATAATACTACACAATTTCCATTGACAGGGGCACACACCACAGTAGAGTGTGTATCTTGTCATGCCAATGGTTTTCAAGGTACATCGACAGCTTGTGTGGATTGTCATCAATCAGATTTTGCTGGATCACAAAATCCAAATCATACAAAACTTAATCTGTCAAACGATTGCAAATCTTGTCATACTACAGCTCCAGGTTGGAGTCCTGCAACTTTTGCTGTTCACAACGATTATTATATGCTCAATGGCGCTCATGCGAGTATTGCCAATAACTGTGTAGCTTGTCATAACGGTGACTACAACAATACACCCAATACTTGTATTGGATGTCATAATAGCGACTACAATGCAGCGAATGACCCAAATCACGTCCAAAATCAGTTTTCGCATGATTGTACCACTTGCCATACCGAAAATGCTTGGCAACCATCAACATTTAACCACGATGGGCAATATTTCCCAATATATAGCGGTAAACACAGAGGCGAATGGGACCAGTGTATAGATTGTCACAAAGTTGCGGGTGATTTTACTAAGTTTACATGTGTATCGTGTCACAAAGACCCAGAGACTTCTGAAGAACACGATGATGTAAACGGCTATATTTATCAAGATAATGCGTGCTTGGCTTGCCATCCTACTGGTGATGCATTAGTGGTTTTTGATCACAACACTACTGCTTTTCCACTGACTGGTGCCCACAATGCTACAGATTGTATTAGTTGCCATGCTACAGGATTTGCTGGTACTTCTACCAATTGTGCCAGCTGTCATTTGACTGAATTTAATGGTGCAGCCAATCCAAATCACATTTCATTAGGTATCAATACCGATTGTAAATCATGTCATACTACTGATCCAGGCTGGAGTCCTGCCACCTTTGCGGATCATAATACATATTATGCGCTAAATGGTGCACACGCCAGTATTGCCAATGATTGTGCCAGTTGTCATAATGGCAATTACAATGTCACGCCTAATACTTGTAATGGTTGCCACAACGATGATTATAATGCCACTACCAATCCTAACCATGCACAATTACTATTCCCTCAAGAATGTGCACAATGTCACTCTGAAAATGCTTGGACGCCATCCACATTCAACCATGATGGGCAATATTTCCCAATATATAGCGGAAAGCATCAAGGTACTTGGAATGATTGTAATGAATGCCACTCTACGCCAGGCAATTGGGCCGCGTTTACATGCATTACTTGTCATCAAAACCCAGAAACTAATGATCAACATAATGGTGTAGGTGGTTATTCATATTTCAGCCCTGCATGTTTGGCTTGCCATCCTACAGGAGATGCCGATTTAGTGTTCGACCATAATACCACAGGATTTGCATTGACTGGAGCACACCAAGGTGTAGATTGTATGCAGTGCCATTCCAATGGATTTGCCAATACCAATTCAGCTTGCGTAAGTTGCCATACCACTGATTTTAATCAAGCAAGCAATCCCAATCACGTTGGACTAAATTTGACTACGGATTGTGCATCTTGTCACACTACCAATCCAGGTTGGGCACCAGCTTCATTCACCATTCACAATCAATTTTATACCTTAAATGGCGCACACGCATCCATAGCAAATGATTGTGCCGCCTGTCATAATGGTAACTACAACAATACGCCAAATACATGCGTAGGTTGCCACAATAGCGATTATACTGCCACCACTGACCCGAATCACATAGCCTTACAATTTCCAACCGACTGTGCTTCTTGTCATAGCGAAAATGCATGGCAACCGTCCACTTTCAACCATGATAATCAATATTTCCCTATATACTCTGGCGAGCACCAAGGAGAATGGACACAATGTCAAGATTGCCATAACAATCCAGCCGACTACAGCCAATTTACTTGTATCACTTGTCATACCAATCCACAAACTGACAATGAACATAACGGTGTAGGCGGCTATGTTTACAATAGCCCTGCTTGTTTGGCATGTCATCCTACAGGCGATGCAGATTTTATCTTTGATCACAATACCACCAATTTCCCATTGACGGGCGCACACACCAGTGCAGATTGTACATCATGTCATGCCAATGGTTATCAAGGCACATCTACTAACTGTGTAGATTGTCATACTGTTGACTTCAATCAAGCTGTCAATCCAAATCACATAGCCTTGGGTATATCCAATAATTGTGTACAATGCCACACTACCACACCTGGATGGGCACCAGCCATGATGCCCAATCACAATGATTACTATGTCATAGCTGGCGCACACACTGCCATAGCAGGAGATTGCGCAGCTTGTCATAATGCAACTATACCAATACTCCAAACACATGTGTCGGTTGTCATCAATCGGATTTCAATAATACATCCAATCCAGATCACGAAGCAGGTATGTTTCCTACTGATTGTACCACGTGCCATAATCAAAACACTTGGACACCAGCTAATTTTGATCATAGTATTTTTTGGCCTTTGACAGGCGCGCACTCTGCTATATCCACCAATTGTGTGGTTTGTCATAATGGAAATTACAATAATACCTCATCAGAATGTGTCAGTTGCCACCAGACAGATTACAATCAAAGTATCAACCCTAATCACACTACTTTGGGGCTGAGTACAGCTTGTGCCACTTGTCACACCACCAATCCAGGTTGGTCTCCTGCCACGATGGCCAATCACAATGATTTTTATGTCATTGCCGGCGCACATATTGCTATAGCTGGTGATTGTGCAGCTTGTCACAATGGTGATTATAACAATACGCCCAACACTTGTGTAGGATGCCACCAGTCTGACTACAATGCCACTACCAATCCTAATCATACTACTCAACAGTTTCCTAATCAATGCGCTACATGCCATAGTCAAGATGCTTGGACGCCATCAACATTTGACCACAGTACTGTTTATCCTTTGGTTGGAGCTCATGCCGCTATCGCCAATAACTGTACAGAATGTCACATTAATGGCAATTACTCAACGACTCCAAATACATGTATTGGTTGTCATCAATCAGATTTTAACGCAACCAATGACCCAGACCATGAGGTCAATCAATTCCCAACCAACTGCACTACATGTCATAGTCAAGACGCTTGGACACCATCTTCATTTGATCATAATACTATTTGGCCATTGACAGGTGGACATCAAGCAATAGCCAATAATTGTACACTTTGCCACATCAACGGCAACTATACCAATACATCTACCACTTGTGTTTCTTGTCATCAGACGCACTACAATAATGCCCAAAATCCGAATCACGGAGCCTTAGGACTATCCACAGACTGTATGAGCTGCCATACTACTGCTCCTGGATGGCAACCAGCTACGATGCCAAACCATAATGATTTTTATGTGATAGCTGGTGCGCATATCAGTGTTGCCAATAATTGTGTAGTTTGTCACAATGGAGACTACAACAATACTCCAAACACTTGCTTCGGATGTCATACGAGTGACTATAATAGCTCTACTAATCCAAATCACAGTAGCAACCAATTCCCTACCAATTGCGAAAGTTGTCATAGTCAGAACAGTTGGACACCATCGTCATTCAATCATAACAATTTTTATCAATTAACTGGTGCGCATAGTAGCATTGCAGCAGATTGTAACCAATGTCACATGGGCAATTATACCAATACACCCAACACTTGTGCTGGCTGTCATACACCAGATTATAACGGAGCAACCAATCCAAATCACAGCACACTAGGTATATCTACCGATTGTGTGAGTTGTCATACTACAGCACCTGGATGGAGTCCTGCTTTGTTCCCAGACCACAATAGTATATATCCAATAGTTGGTGCCCATACATCATTAGAATGTGTGACTTGTCACAATGGCAATTACAATAATACTCCAAATACTTGTGTAGGTTGTCACCAAAGCGATTATAATGGTACTACCAATCCCAACCATACAGCTGCACAATTCCCGACAGACTGTGCTTCTTGTCACTCTCAAAATGCTTGGAATCCAGCTACTTTTAACCATGATGGCATGTATTTCCCAATATATAGTGGAAAACACCAAGGAGAATGGAATACTTGTGCTGACTGCCACTTCAATGCAAGCAATTACAATCTATTTAGTTGTATAAATTGCCACGAACATGACGATCCTGCTGACATGGCTGACAAACATGACGGTGTAGGTGGATATCAATACAATAGCAATGCTTGTTATGCTTGTCATCCAGATGGTGAAGATTGATTTATGAATTATTTATTAAGGATATTTTGGGCAATTTTTATTTTGACACCGAGCTTTTTGTTTGGTCAAGAACGAGGTGAAATACTTGGCAATGTAAGCTTTAAAAGTAGCACCAATGTCTATGTCAGATTTGAAAATACAAGTGATATTTATGTCACCGACACCTTACTTATCTTGGAACAAAGCAACTGGGTACCTGCATTGGTAGTCATACAGAAATCCACTACTTCATGTGTGACACAAAATATCTCAAGTACTACGATCAATCTTGGGCAAGCTGTTAAAAAAATTGTAACAAAAAAAGTTCTAAAGACTCTGGAGCCAGTTATCTCCCTTCCCATCGAAGAAATTAAAACAAATGTGACATTGGATACCCTCGGCAAAGATTCCATCCCAATAACAAAATCCAGAAAGTCTATCACAACTGGAAGACTCACTTTATCAACCAATGCCAGTATCAATCCTGACCAGCAAAACAATTTTCAAAGAATTAGGGCTGCTGTGAGTCTAAATGTACAAAACATCAACGAATCAGCATTTTCAATTCAAACTTATTTGACCTATCGCCGCCGGTATGGTATTGATCAGACGAATTACAATTTCTATAATGATTTTAAGGTGCTATCGTTGGCTATGACATATTCGCCATCTGACAGACTCAATATTTCATTAGGAAGACGTATGAACCAAAACATTGCTAATATTGGCGCCATAGATGGACTACAAGGTGAGTACATTATTGGTAAATATACCATTGGTGGCATTTTAGGAACAAGGCCAGATTTTACCAATTTCACATTCAATGCAGGGCTACCTCAAGTAGGATTGTATTTGGTAAGATCTGATAAAACAACCAAAGGATTAGCTCAAACATCTTTGGCAATCGTTGAGCAGCAAAATGACTTCAAAACAGATAGACGGTTTCTGTATTTTCAGCATAATAATTCAATAGTAAAAAATCTAAATATTTTCTTTTCTACTGAGTTTGATCTCTTCAAAAAAGTAAATGGCGAAACAGACAATAAGCCAAGATTGACAAGCGTCTATGCATCGCTCAGATATAGACTAAGGCGCAATCTCTCAGTATCTGGCTCTTATGATAATAGGCGCAATATTATTTATTACGAATCTTACCAAACATTTATCGAGCAATTATTGGCCCAAGAAACAAGACAAGGTTTCAGATTACAGGCCAATTATAGCCCATTCAGGCGGATCAATATAAATGTATCATCGTTCTACCGATACCAAGGCAGCATACCAAAACCAACAAAAAACCATATAGTCAATTTAAGTATTTCGAGCATAGCAAGGAAATCAACCAATTTGTCATTGAATTACAACCAGTTGGAGTCATATACTTTTACGGGAAATATTATAGGTGGGAGAATCAACGATTCATTTTTTAAGGGCAAATTGAGCACCGAAATCAATTATCGACAAATTAACTATAACTTCTTCAATAGTGAATCAGCTTTAAAACAGAAAATAGCTGGCATCAACTTCACCATCAATGTATTGAAAAAAACGACATTGATGTGCAGTTATGAAGGCACATTTGAACCAACTAAAGCTTGGCATCGTTACTTTGTAACCGTTACACAAAGAATTAAAAATTAAGTTTGACATGTTTATAAAAAATGTACTTTTCAGCATCATTGCTTTACATATTTTATTTGGTTGCGAATCAAAACCAAAAGTGATAGTAGCTGACGAATCACCCACTAACAACTCTGCTATACCTGTTACAGCACCAAATAGTACCAACCCAATGGGAAATAAGCCAGGTGGCATGGCTGGAGCAGCAGATGTACACCAAGTAACAGCTAATGAAATCCTGCAAACAGACAGATACACCTATCTGAACGTAACTGAAGCAGGCAAAAAATTCTGGATTGCTACCTCAAAAACAGATGCTGTCAAAGGTCAAACTTATCTCTATAGAGGTGGCCTGATGAAAACAAATTTTGAGAGTATTGAATTCAAAAGGACATTTGATACTATTTATCTTGTCAGCAATATCATTGACGCATCTGCGCATCCTGGTGGAAATATTAGCGGTAGTATGCCATCAGAAGTTACACAAGAAAAGCCTGTTTCGTCTGCACCTATACAAGTAAAAGATGCCGTAAAACTATCTGATCTGATGGCTAAAAAATCAAAATACGACGGCCAAATCATCACTATTGCTGGAGAATGCGTCAAAGTCAACAATGGCATCATGGGGCGCAATTGGGTACACATTCATGATGGTAGCCAATCAAACGGTAAGGCTATCGACCTCACAGTTACGACCAATCAAAACATACCTATCGGTAGTAAAGTAGTGCTCAGAGGTAAAATTGCACTCAATAAAGATTTTGGTGCCGGGTATAGATACGATATCATCATGGAAGAGGCCACATCATTGTAGTTAGTTATCATCTTCATATCAAAGAAAAAGCCTTGTCCCAACACAGAACAAGGCTTTTCGATATCGTGATACTTTTGGTTTAATCTGTCACTTTCAGCAACTCTACTTCAAAGATCAAATCACTCTTTGGTGGAATGGCTCCTGGATATCCTTGCTCGCCGTAAGCCAGAGTGTAAGGGATATAAAACTTATATTTTGCTCCTTCTTTCATTAATTGGACACCTTCAGTCCATCCTTTGATGACTTGATTCAGACCAAATTCGATAGGTTGGCCTCTTTGCACGGAGCTGTCAAATACTTTTCCATCCAAAAATGAACCAGTATAATGCACGTTTACCTTACTGGTCGCAGAAGCAGGTTGCTTACCTGTTCCTTCTTGTATGACCATATATCTCAATCCACTTGGTGTCACATTGGTAAATTGCTTTTTCAATTCTTCAGCTGCAGCAGCCATCTTTGCTGCCTTTTCTGCCTCCATTTTAGCAGCATTTTGTTTAGCTGATTCAAAAGTTTTGGCTGCATCAAATGCCTCTGCTTCTGAACCTTTTCTCAATATTTTTAAGCTCACAATGGTGTCATTCTGCTTGATAGCATCGACTACATCTTGACCTTTTACAACATGTCCAAATACAGTATGCTTACCATCCAACCATGGAGTAGCTACGTGTGTAATAAAAAACTGAGATCCATTGGTACCCGGACCAGCATTGGCCATACTGAGGATACCTGGACCGGTATGTTTGAGACTTTCGTCAATCTCGTCTGCAAACTTATACCCTGGGTCGCCTGTACCAGTACCCAATGGGCAGCCACCTTGAATCATAAAATTGGGAATAACTCTATGAAACTTAAGGCCATCATAATATGGTACACCAGCAGCCTTCGCCTTATTGCTGATATTTCCCTCTGCAAGCCCTACAAAATTTGCCACTGTCATAGGCGTCTTCTTTTGCTCTAAAACAAGAAAAATGTCGCCTTTATTGGTTTCAAACTTGGCATACAATCCGTCTGGCTGGGTACTTAAAAACTGTTGGTCCATTTTACTAATTGATTTATTGGTTTGTGCAATAGCGGACATATACATTAAAGCAACGCTCGCCGTAAATAAAAATCTGATGTTCATATATAAAAAATTTTCATTTGAAGACGCAAAAGTAAGTAAAAAAGTAACCTTACATCGAAAAATAACTAAAATTTAACTTTATGGGTTTAATGGCTCAATCTTTCCATTACTTCATTTGCCAAGGTTTCGCCAAGATAAGATCCGATAGCTACTCCCATACCTCCGAGGCGCACTCCAAACAATACACTATCATTATGCCAATGGATGATTGGAAATTTTGATGGGCCAATACCAAGGATGCCGCTCCACCAATGCTCTACAAGATGTGATGCACCTGGGTATATAGTTTCCAATAAGTTTAAAAGATAAGTTTGGATATTTGTTGTGTTTCCAAATTCCATCGTTGTCTCACCTTCGATGTCCAAATTTCTTCCTCCGCCCAAAAGTATTCTATTTTGGTAACTCCTGAAATAAATGTACCCTTCGTCCACATGATAGCCCGCTTCAAATTTCAAATTTGGTATTGGTTGGGTGATCAACACCTGATTTCTAGCTGGCAACACATCTAAATCAGGATATAAACTCTTGGTAAAACCATTAGTACATATTATCAATTTATTATATTTAATATGGAGATTGCCATGAGTAAAAAGTACTTTTTCGTCAAATAAAATATTCTGAACTTCAATGCCATAAATTATCTCAATTTTCAAGTCTGCACACAATTGTCTAAGGAAATTCATCATAGACATAGGATTGATTGTACCTTCATACTGATTGAATATGCTCCAATTATTGAATGTAGGAAACCGTGTATTTTCGACTATTTGATAGCAAGAATCAAGACTTAACGTATTGTATATTAATTCATTACAATAATCAATATTACTAAAACACTTATCTCTTAATGTTTCATCTTGTGGTCGAAATAATTCCATACCACCGAATGGTTTGTATTCCATATTTTTTAGACCTACCCTATTTTTTAATTTTTCGAGGCCTTTCCATCTCATATTGACGACTTGCATACAAGCTTCTTCTCCCATATTAACAATGTCATGAAGCAACTCTGAAACTGAACCAAAACATGAAAATCCCGCATTTTTTGTACTTGCACCATTTGGTGTTGCTGACCTTTCAAGAATTTTGACAGAAATATTTGGATTCCTTTCTTTTATGGAAATTGCAGTACTTAAACCTACAATTCCTGACCCAATGATGGTAATTTCGACAGGTGATTCGATAAAATTCTTTTCCCAAAAACTATAATTCATTATCTTGCGGCCTGTTAATTAATAATATTACAAAAGTAAAATAAAATCATATATCATGATACAAAGATTGCAAAGCATCTTCTTATTATTGAGTGGCACTTCATTTTTCAGCCTTTTTGCAGTGCCATTTGCCGATAGTACAGTAGCTATTCCACACCTATTTGATGACAGAGTTTATAACATCCAAGACAGTCCTATCTTACTGGTATTGTGTATATTAGGTGGATTAATCAGCATTGGAGCTATCTTTTTATATAATAACAGACCTCTACAGATCAAGATGTCTTACCTCACCACGGTCATTTCAATTCTATTACCTTTGGTAGCTATTTTGTTGGTTTACAATGAAGGCACTGCTACAGAAAAAGCCAATGAAATACATGATAGTTTCGGCATTTATTTTCCCATTTTAAGCTTGATATTTTCAATCTTAGCCACAAGGTATATCTCCAAAGATGAAAATACAGTCCGATCAATGGATAGATTGCGATAGGATTTTCGGCACTTTATACACCAAAATAAAACGCCATTGCATCTTAGCAGAAAGTAGTAAGAGTGTCTTTAAATCTTGAACATATCATCCAACATTGCAAACAGCAAGAGCCTGAAGCTCAAAAAAAGTTGTATGAGATGTATAAAGATAATCTTTATGCCATTTGTATTAGGTATGTTAAATCAAATGCCGAAGCCGAAGATGTATTTATCGAAGGTTTTTATAAAATATTGACCAAGATAGACATGTACAAAGGTGAAGGCAGTTTTGAAGGCTGGATGAGACGCATCATGGTCAATGAATGCCTCATGTACATAAGGAGGCAGACCAACCTTCACATGACGGTAGCTATTCCTGACCAAGACATTGCTGATGAAGTCATGGATGATGAAACTGATTTCGATTTTGACCAAATAATGCGCATTTTGGACGAATTACCAACTGGATATCGGACTGTTTTCAATTTGTATGTCTTTGAAGGATATAAGCATAGAGAGATAGCAGAGATGTTGAGTATCAGCATCAATACATCCAAATCTCAGTTGATCATGGCCAAGAAAAAAATAGTGGAAGCGCTTAAAAAAAAAGATAATGTATCTTCCATTTTTTCCAATAAAAAGATTTAAAGCATATCTAATCAAAAACCATTTTATTTGTATAAATCATTGTCAATGAAAAACATATCAAAATTGAGACATGCATCAGAAGCACATAAAGTAGCTCCAAGTGATCGTGCTTGGCTTGTCTTAGAAAATCGTTTGTCTTCATCTAAAAATAGAGGTGAAGTAAACTTTTACAAATCTATAGCTATTGCAGCAATTTTTCTTGCCGTACTCGGTGTGATTGGTATTTTCCAATGGAAAAATATCCAAACAATAGAGTCTCCAAGCAAGGTACAATATTCATTAACATTTCTGGATACAGAAGAAAATGCTCCGCATGATATTTACGAAATATCAAAATTGTGGCAATTGAAAGCAGCTTACAATAAACAGGGTAGCAAAGTAAAAATTTGACGATAAAAGCCTATAAATCAGTATATTATTCGCCAAATTTTTATGTTATTTAACAAAACTTAGACACCAAACTGCCGTAAATGATGATCCAAATGCTTGTAAAACATATTGTTCCACTCTTCAGATGATAGTTTGCCAAATGAGAAGGACTCTCTCTGATCAAAACCAGAGGCACCTTCAGCTTGGATACGCTTAATAAATCCTACCATTTTTTCTTTTTCAGCTTCAAAATCTCGTTCGCCTTTGATTAAAAAATCTGGTCCTGTTGGGCCATTTTTAGGGTATGGCTTTTCGTTGATGACTTGTGGTTTGACAAAGGCCTTAAGTACCCATGTCATTGGAAATTTTGGCTTTTTGAAGGCCTCTGGTTCATAAACATAGCGAAAAGTCACATTGCTATGCGCTAACATTTGTGCTACATTCATCTTGCCCCATAAAGGTTGAGTATCTTTTGTCAAAGAGTTGACTCTATTGATGAGCTTATCTGCTTCTTCTTTTGTAAAAATATTGGGTAATGCCATAATAAATAGTGTGATAATTAAAATTAATGCAAATATATGAAAATAAATGATTTGAACGATCCGAACAACCGAATGATTTGAACGATCCGAACGATCCGAACAACCGAATGATTTGAACAACCGAGTGAATCGAGCAACCGAATGATTTGAACAACCGAATGAATCGAACGATAAGAACGACGAATGATTTGAACGATCACGCAGAGCCTGACAAGTTTTGAACGATGAACTTTGAATGAATTTGTGTAGAATTGAGCGAAAATAACCAAGCACTTATCCAAAAAACATAATAACAAGTACCAATTAAGCTACATTTGCATTCTCTATTATCCATCAAAACATTTTAATAATATCGTTGTTAGATTGGGTTTATGATAGTAAATGAAAAAAATAAAATATTTTCTTAAAACATCACACATAAATATATAGCACCAATATGATAATTTGGATTTCATTTTTAGCATTGATCACCATATTTCTCGCCATAGATCTTGGCGTATTTAATAGAGAAGCACACGAAATTTCGTATAAAGAAGCTACCAAATGGACAGTAGGATGGACTACATTAGGGCTTTTGTTTGCTGGCGTGATCTACCTTATATACAGCAATGGCATGATGGTATCTCCCACCCATGCCTCGCCTACACAATCAGCCATCGAGTATCTCACAGGCTATATCATTGAACTCACCTTGAGCATAGACAATATTTTTGTGATAGCAATGATCTTTAAGTCGTTTCGCATTCCCAAAAAATATCAACATCGAGTATTGTTTTGGGGCATCATAGGTGCGCTCTTATTTAGGGGCTTGATGATCGGTTTTGGAGTCATTTTGATCGAAAAATTCACCTGGACTACATATGTATTTGGTGCATTTCTCATCTATACCGCTATAAAAATGGCTATATCAAACGAAGAAGAAGAATTCAACCCAAAAGATTCGTTTATGTACAAAATGGTCAAGAAAATCATGCCCGTGACCAGTAGGATCGATCATGAAAAATTTGTCATCAAGCGAAATGGTTTGACAATAGCTACACCACTTTTGCTCGCCTTGATCTTGATAGAATTTACGGATGTACTATTTGCCTTAGATAGCATACCAGCCATCTTGGGCATCACTACTGATCCATTTATAGTATTTACTTCCAACATATTTGCCATTCTAGGTTTACGATCGATGTACTTTTTTGTGGCAAATATGTTGGATTCGTTCCATTATTTAAAGTACAGTCTGACCGTTATTTTGACCTATGTGGGCATCAAATTGATCTTAGCCAATCACTATCATTTATCAATAGGATTGTCATTAGGCATCATATTAGTATCCATTTTAGCAGGTATTTATTTCTCTATCAAATACAAAAAAGAGCATCCGCATCCAGAGCCTCATTGATAGCATTCTGATAATAATTAAGGGCAACTTGATCCATCTTTGTCCATTACAAATTGTCTGCCATGTTGGAATGATAGTCGATACTATTTTCAAAATTTGTTCTTGATTTACTTTTAAATTTTAATGCAATAAATTACAAAATAGAAATTTTATAAAATTGACACATAATTAACATATTTTAGTGTATTTGTTATATTTATACATTAAAATTAATTTAATTTCATAAATTATAATCAGCCAAAACCAACTTTTTTAATACATTTTGGCTGATTATAGACATTTATATTCAGCCAAAATATCAAATTTGTTGTATCTTTGGCTCGTTATAAATATACCACAACATGAAATTGGTAGGTAGAAAAAAAGAAAAAGCCATCTTTGACCACTGTATGAGTGCATCAGAATCAAAGCTTATAGCTGTGTATGGTCGCAGGCGAATTGGCAAAACTTTTTTGATCAGAAACTATTTTGAAAGCAAGTTCATTTTCGAAATAGCTGGACTTCATGGTGGCGAAATGTCAGATCAAATAAAACATTTCGCCCAAACATTAGCATTAGCTGGTTATCCTTCAGCTGCCATTTCTGTACCCAATACATGGATGGATGCATTTAGTCAACTCATGTTATTCCTTGATAAAAATAGAAGAAAAGGCAAAAAGGTGTTGTTTTTTGACGAGCTCCCATGGATGGATACACCAAAATCAAAATTTCTTATGGCCTTTGAAAATTTTTGGAACGCATATTGCACCAAAAGGAAAGATTTAATAGTAGTTATATGTGGTTCTGCTGCTTCATGGATGATTAAAAAAGTGATCACTAGTAGAGGTGAGCCACAATAATAGAGTATCAGAAAAAATCGAATTTACAACCATTTATCTAATGAGACTGCACTTTCTTGAACGAAAAAGGAATAATCTGGAGTCAATATGATATAGCTCAACTGTATATGACGACGGGAGGAGTCCCATATTATCTTGATGCCGCACAAAAAGGAGAGAGTGTAGCACAATTTATTGATAGATCGTGTTTTGATAAGGAAGGATTCTTATACAATGAATACGATCAATTGTACAAATCACTTTTTGAAAACAGTTACCACCATCAAACCATTATTGAAGCCTTGGTTACCTTAAAGCAAGGTATGCAGAGAGATCAGATCATTGAAAAAACTGGATTAACTTCTGGTGGAACTTTGACAAATGCCCTTCAAGAATTAGAACAATCCGGTTTTATCCAAACTATCGTACCCTATGGCGAAAATCAAAATGGTAAGTGGTATAAATTGAATGACTTTTTTACACTTTTCTATCACAAATTTATGATCAAAAATGGAGTCAGACAAAAGGGAAGCTGGCTCACCATATCAAAAAACCAATCATATCAATCTTGGTCTGGACTGGCCTTTGAGAGACTATGTTTTGCACACATTCCACAAATAAAAGACGCTTTAGGCTTGACAGTGATTGAAACAGAAGCTTCATCCTGGTCAACAAAATCAAACAATACAGGAACCCAAATAGATCTCATCATCTCAAGAGCTGACTAAATCATCAATGTATGCGAAATAAAATTTTCCAAATCTATTTACTCCATCGATAAGTTAACAGCTATCAATTTAAGACAAAAATTAGCCACTTTTTCAAGTAGCACCCAAAAAAAATCTCTTCTTAACGATGATCACGACATTTGGATTGTCAAAAAATGAATACTATTATGAACTCATTCAAAACAATATTGAACTCAGTGATTTATTCTCAAGTTGAAGTTAACAAAAATTCTACAAAATAATTATTTTTAATTGTTATTCTAAATATTATGAATATAATAATAAATAATATCAAAATATATAATCAGCCAAAACCAACTTTTTTAATACATTTTGGCTGATTATAGAAAATTATAGTCAGCCAAAATTAACATAATATTACACTTTGGCTGGTCATATAATACATAATGAATAGCTCACGTAAAAGAAAAACTTGTCATTTCTCCATTCAAAAATATTGAAATTGTAAAAAATAATGCAAAAAAGCTTACTTTTGCGGCCTGAATTAAATTCAGATATTTACAAAAATTTATTAGTCAAGATTTTTTAAAAATTAGAATAAAATGAAGTCTATTTTTTCTTTTTTACTTGTGTTGCCCTTGTCATTACGATCATTTTTCAAAATGATAAAGCTAGTACGGGCGCCGACACTACGACAACAACCCAAAGGAGAAGTGGGTGCAAAACGATAGTAAAGCTTAGAAGGCTCTGGTGCAAAGATATATCATCAACTTACAAACTGGATCAAACCCAAATAGTACAAGACGGCAATCGAGCCTTCCACTTCAAGTCAAAAAATTCGATGCAGGTCTATGTAAAGTCTGCCAACAACGACATCAACTTTGATGAGAATGAAGTGTTTGCTATTTTCATGAAAAAACGATCAAAGAAACAAGTTTCAAAGTAGATGGCATCGACACCAAAGCAGATATCCCTACACTTAATGTAAGTACCATCATCAGCGAAAAAACTGTCCCTGAATATCGACCTTCGTTTGTGGTCACAGTACCCAAAAAAGACATCAAAGGCATACCAGTGATCAGATTGGATAGCTTAGTGATACCTACTACCGGAATGCAGTAATTACCATAGTGCTAGATCAAATTTAAATCGTGTCATTAGATTTTTACAATTTAATGGCTTTTGCTTTTATCCTTAACAGATAAAAAGTAACATCCTGGAGCAAAGCCACACATATCAACTTCTGTCTTCTCATTATTCACGTCAATATTCTTGATCAACTTGCCAGAAATATCAGCCATTTGAAGTTGAACTGATGTAAATTTCCTTTTCGTAATGATGAGAGGAGCATTATCAGATATTATTGAATTTTGGATGTCAAAAAACTTATCACTTGATAAATTTTCATTGGCAACTGCATCTGGGTAGTTGATTTGCTTCAAATCAAATGATTGAATACTACGTCCAGTACCTTGCCACAAGCTCATTTTTATTGGGATTATAATCAATATCATATACAGTGACAAGTGGCATGTTATCTCCTACTCTATCCCATTCTACATGATCTTTTGTAAAAAATACGCCTCCGTCGGTCGCTACAAAAAGGATATCCTTAGATTTATTGGTCTGATCCAAAGCCAAAATATTGTTGATGGCAATCAAAGGAAGATTGCCTTGCACAGGTGTCCAAGTAGCACCTAAATCATTTGATTTGTAAATATATGGCGTATTGTCATTGTCTTTGTATCCAGTAAATGAAACGAACAAAGTCTTTGGATATTTTTCAGAAAATATACCGATGATACATACTTGTAGGTAATTCCGCAGGATATATTGTGCCATGTAGCTCCGCCGTCATCAGTTGCCCAAAGCAAGCCATCACTGGTCCCAGCAGCTATCAAGTTTTCGTCCAATGGTGATGAATGAATTGTACTGATATTGTGCCTTAAAAATGCTGAAGAAGGGTCTGTTAAAACTGGACTGATAACTTCCCAATAAGGCTGGCTGCCAGATGTGTTTTTGTAAATCCTATCAGTGCCTGTGTACAAGACATCAGGATTGTGTCTGCTCATGATGATGGGCATATCCCAGTTGCGCGGCTCGCTATCGTTTAAGCCAAGTGTGGCGGAAGAAAAATGTTCACCACTATCGTTGGATACCCATAAGTCACCATTTTGGGTTTCTACATAGACTATATTGCTGTCTATAGGATGAAAAATAGCTTGAAATCCATCTCCACCAAAGACTCTATCCCAACTATTGATGTTCGATGCATTGCCCTTGGATGTGCCATTGTCTTGTGCACCACCATAATAAATATCAGGCTGATGTGGATTAAAAGCTACCCTATAAAATTGTGTTGTAGGATTATTTTCAATCTTTTGCCAAGTGTCAGTATTGATATCTGAACTATAGGCGCCACCATCTGTGGTCAGGTACATTTTATCACCATCAAATATCAAATCGTGCTTGTCTGCATGCACCTCGTAGGTCGGCCAAGGAGGTACCGCACTAGTCCAAGATGCTCCACCATCCTTGGAGCGAATCATATCTACACCCAGTAAAAAAACATCATTGGCATCATTGGGATTGATGCGTATTTTCCCAAAATACCAACCAAATCCTCCGTAAATCTCATCTTTAAATTCTGTTACATCAAGGCTCGTCCAGCTATCGCCACCATTTGTTGATTTATAAATACCTTTCAATTTAAAGTTGCCAGCCTCGGCATAGCATGCATACAAAATATTAGGATTTGATTTAGATATATCAATACCTATCCTACTCGATGCATCCATTGGCAAGCCATTGCCAAGTACTGTCCAAGTGATTCCGCCGTTTTCACTTTTATAAATTTTGGCATCAGGACCATCAACTACAGATCTATAATTATTCCTTATTCTATTCCATCCTGCGGCATACACTATGTTGTGATTGGAAGGATGAATGACTAAATCAGCTATGCCAGTCGAATCATTAATGAACAAAACTTGCTCCCATGTTTGACCACCATTTACAGATTTGTACACGCCTTTGTGGTTGCTTTTTTCAAAAGGTATGCCCATAGCGCTGACATAAATGACTTGGTTATTTTGAGCTGAAACTCTGATTTGAGAGATGACACGTGTCTCTCTCAAGCCTATATTTTGCCAAGAATTGCCTCCATCTGATGATTTGTACATCCCATCTCCGATGAATGGAAAACCAGATATATTTGGGTCGCCAGTACCAGCATAAACAACAGATGAATTTTGGGGATCAAAGACAATATCGCCAATAGATAGCCTGAACTGGTCATCAAAAACAGGAAACCAATTTTGGCCTCCATCTTGGGTGCGGAAAATGCCACCTTCAGAATAGCCAATGAGCATATTATTTGAGTTTTTGGGATCAATAGCGATTGTATTGGCTCTTGCTCCAATATTGCCAGGGCCTTGTACTTCCCATTGACCAACTGATCTATTGGAGTGGCGATTGAATAAATTTCTGCACATTGGCTAATGCCTTATCAAAAGCCCGAAAAGCAAATGTAGTAGCAGGATATTACTTCATCATAAAGTACTCTTCGGAAGGGTACAATTTTTTCATAAAATTATCCTTTTTTACGGTTTTGATTGGTTAAACCCCAACAATATATACCACCCAAGGTAATTCACCTAATAAGATGAAAGCAAACGTTCGAATCCTTCCAATTTCCAATCATTTTTATGAATAATTAGAAATTTAGGAAATTTATTATTCATTTGATGAATAAATAGGCAATATTATTAAAATGCCGTTTTTGAAGACAAATTTTCAAATTGGGGACGATTGAAATTATCACCTTCTGTAAACTTATTATTGAAGAAAATCAAAATGCGACGCTCTTTCAGTAATGGAAACTAACCTTCGTTGCGCATGAGTTCTTCCTTTTCTTTACGAAGCGCATGAGCGAATACTTCATTTTCAGCATTGATCATCTCTGAAACTCTGTATCCCGCTGTTTTGTTTTCGAAGGTAAGTAAGCTGTCAGTTGCCAATTTATCTTGTGGTGGCCTTCAGGTTTGCTAAGTGGTATTCTGTTCCACCTGTTTAGCCCTTTGGTCATAAGGGCTTCTCTCACTGACTGGCTTAACCAAAATTGGTGAACATTCGATGATCAAAAAATAAAATAGTAATGAACTATCCTGCTATCCTGATGGTTTCTTCAGTTGTTGACAATCTGTGAAGAGCCTTTAATCTAGAAGCAATCCTGTCAATGACGCTTCACTAATTGTTCCATTTCAGTTTTCCTTTTGGCCTCGATAGCGTTGAGCTTTTCCAGTTCTACCTCCAATTTTGGGTTGATCTCACTGGAATGCCAATTGGTAATCTTGTTCTGCCCATCGGCTGCTTTTGCTCAGCTTGTAGATGGCTCCCATTGCCCTTTATCTTGTTGCCACCAGTGCCATCAGCTTCTTGAAAGTGCCTCACCAATCTAGCAGATCTTTCTTGATCAAACTTGCTCAATTTACCCCAAGCAAAGTGATTTCCGTCATTAATAACTTTGGTATCAGCTTCATATCTTTTGAGCAAATCATCTTGCTGCTTGTAAGTTCCTCTTGCTGCATCATACCTATCTCTGCATTGATTTCAGATTCAAAAAGCTTGAGTTCTAAAGGTGTGGCAATCACGATACCAATAAAAATCGCTAAAACTATTCTAGGCGCTGCCATGGCTACTTCTTGCAAAAAATTGGATTTCTTGCGCATTCCTGACACGATGTATCTATCCAAATTGAATATCATCATACCCCAAAGGATGGCAAAGATCGTAGATGCAACGTAAGATTCAAATACTGTGTATAAAGCATATCCAGCTGATAATGCAGAAAATATGCCAGTAAATAAGATGGTAGCTCCTATACCTTGATATTTGGTATAATCGGAAGGGCAACGCTTAAGAATGGAATTTACGGCTCCTGAGCAAAAGATAAAAAAGGCAGATACTCTGTTCATCGGTTTAAAGAATTTTTTTAACCACCTCAAAAATATTAAACATGCATGTCTTGGTGCAAAAAATATAGACGAGGGACATGAAATAAAGGACAAAGATATATTATATTTTTTTATAATATGTAATTTATTGTAAAAAATTTCTGTCGTCAGAGCTGAATGATAGCCTTATATGGATACAACCTAATTTTAAAAAGATAAAATTCTATTTTGGAGCTTTGTAGTATTTCCTGAAACACTTTTACAATTATTTCCACCAAAAAGCTTAAATTTGTTTTTTAAATGGATATTATGAATTCTAAAGACCACAATTCTGAACCAAGCATCATTAGCGAACCTAATTTCGACTACGGGTTGGAATACACATATAGTGATTATCTCAAGTTTGAATTTGATGAGATGGTAGAGCTAATTCGTGGCAAGATTTTCAAGATGAGTCCTGCTCCAAGTACGACACATCAGAGGATTTCAGGTGCTATTTTTTTTCAGTTATTTTCGTATTTCAAAGTGAACAGCTGCTCATTATTTTCTGCCCCAACTGATGTTGTATTACCCATTCCTAATGTACCAAAAAAGAAATCAACGACAGTAGTTCAGCCAGATATATTTGTCATCTGTGATCCATCAAAGGTTGAAGAAAAGTGTGTTTATGGTGTACCTGACCTAGTGATAGAAATTTTAAGTCGTCACACTCGAAAAAAAGACATCCAACTCAAACACGAAGTGTATCAAGAGTCTGGTGTACGAGAATATTGGATCGTATTTCCAAAAGATGAAATCATTGATATCTTTGTACTGGAAGACTGTAAGTTTGTATTGAAGTCTCGTCATGCAGGCAATGAAGTGTTCACATCACATATCTTTCCTGATTTAGAGGTAGATACGAGTGATATTTTTCCACAAATAGATGACGAAGATTGCAACTAAAGACAAATGTCAAAATCTATTTCTGTTCGAAATATTGCAAATTTACCAACGGATATTCTACTTGGAAAGCAAATCTCTACCGTATAGAAATCTTGTCTGCCAATATTCAGATTTGGAGATTTCATCTACTTTTACACCAGCAGATGTAGTAGCATGCACTACCTTGAGTTGGTCTTCATTGTGGTCAGCAACGATTGCAACATGAGATATCCTATTTTCATTGCCAAAAAAAACCAAATCACCAGGCTGCAACTCATCTTGCGACTTGGCCTTACCCAGAGTCGCTAATTGATGTGATGGGCCAGAAATAATGATTACATTTTGCGTAAAAATATAGCCTGTAAAACCACTACAATCAAAGCCTGTTTCGGGTGATTTACCTCCAGATCTGTAATTTGTTCCTGTTAGCTGCGTGGCACTGTTTACTATTTCCTTTCGGATAATAGAAACATTGGCCGAAGAGCCTGAGGCCTTACTTTCCTTTTTATTGTTTTTGTAGGTGTAAGTTGCTTCTTCTTTGGAAGTATGCCTTTGTGTGCTGCGCTTTTTTGCAGATGAATATTTGCTTGTTCGGGATGTTGATGGATGGCTACAGGATGCCAAACCCGCAATGACTATTATAGCTAAAATGATGTTTGTCCAAATGCTCCTATTCACACTGATAAATTTAAAAATATTTTATAATCAATACAAAACATATATTAAATTTAATTAATATCAAAAATCAGGCCATTTTGTTTTTCCTCTCAAAACACCTTGATCACCTTCACAGGACAATGGGCTACAGTTTCTTTTGACAAAGCGATGTCTTCGTCAGGTATCTCAAGGATGTATGTATCTTTTTTGAGGTGGCTATTGACCAAGGTAGCTTTGCCATCTTTTCTAGAGAGTCGCCAGTACTCAGGTTGCATCTCAAAACAAATATTGCAACCAATACATTTTGCACGGTAATGCACGATCTTAGCCATGGTCTTCGATGACTTTGTACAGCTTATCATTGGCTCTCAATGGTCGATCAAAAGGAAAAGTAATCTTATCGCCTTTGGTGGCTTGACTGCCTTTATCGCCATTTACAACCAACTCATCCAAGGTTAAGTAGTCTGCTCCAGTATTCCTGCCAATGACCAAAAATCTATCATTTGGCGAGATAGTTCCCGCTTCAAGCAAGAACTCAGCGACCTTGATATTGGGATAATATTTTGTAGATTTTCCTACATAGATTTTCTTTTCTTTGGCTATAGATCCAGGATTTTTGGTCCATTGACCCAATTTTTTACCCATGAAGTAGCCTTCCCAAAACCCACGATTATACACTTTGTCGAGTGTTGACATCCAACGCTCTACCTTGATGTCATCAAAACTACCTGCTAAGACTGCATCAATAGCTTCGCGGTAGCATTGGGTCGTAATTTGCACATATTCTGCCGATTTGCTCCTGCCCTCGATTTTAAATACGTCAACGCCAGCTGCCATCAATTCATCCAAAAATGGAATAGTGCACAAATCCTTTGGAGACATGATGTATTCATTATCAATCAACAGTTCGTTGCCCGTCTCAAGGTCGGTGACTTGATATGGTCGTCTGCAATTTTGTACACATGCTCCCCTATTGGCCGATGCATTCATTTCGTGCAGGCTCAGATAACATTTGCCCGACACAGCCATACAAAGTGCACCATGGACAAAGACTTCAATTTTCATGAGTTCCCCAGAAATACCTCGGATGTCTCTTCGCTTTACTTCATTGCAAATATGGGCAACTTGCTTGATGGTTAACTCTCGCGAAAGGACGATGACATCGGCATAAGTAGAGAAAAAACCCACAGAATCGATATTGCTGACATTGGCCTGCGTGCTGATATGAAGTGGCATACCAGCTTTTTTGCACATCTCAAATACTGCAAAATCCGAAGCTATCACAGCATCCACCTTATGAAGGACACAGGTATCAATGATCTTACTGGCTAATTGCATATCATAGTCATACATCACCGTATTGAGCGTGAGGTAACATTTGACCTTATGATTTTGGCAAACTGTGGCAACTTCTGAGATATCATCTACAGTAAAATTTGGAACAGATTTAGTCCGCATATTGAGTTGCTCTACACCAAAGTAAATCGCATCAGCACCACCACGGATGGCACTATGCAATGCTTCAAACGATCCTACGGGTGACAACAAAATCGGTTTTTTCATGAACACAAAGACAAATTTGCTGCAAATATCAGGAAAGTATCGCCAATTTTGCTGTAAAGTGTCTTAATAATTCAGCTTCTTCGATAATTTTGAGGCCTTTGATAGATTTTCTTTCATTAAAAACCTCAATAATGACCTCTGCTACATAATCAATATGACTTTGTGTGTAAACTCTGCGTGGTATAGCCAGTCTCACCAACTCCAAAGCTGCGGGTATCAAATCACCACTCTCATCATATTTGCCAAACATCAAGGAACCAATTTCTACACATCTGATACCGCCTTTAATATACAATGCGCCTACCAAGGCTTGACCTGGGTATTGATGGACAGGAATATGATCTAAAAATTGTTTAGCGTCGAGATAGACAGCATGTCCTCCAGCTGGCACCATGACTGGCACACCGGCATCTAAAAGCTTTTGGGTAAGATACACGATACTGCGAATCCTGTAATGCAAATAATTTTCATCCATGACTTCATAAAGCCCGATCGCAATCGCTTCTAAATCTCTACCAGCTAAGCCGCCATAAGTTGGAAATCCTTCTGTGATGACCAATAAATTGCGACACTTCTGCGCTAAGTCCACATCGTGCATAGCAAGGTATCCACCAATATTGGCAAATGCGTCTTTTTTAGCACTCATGGTACAGCCATTAGCATAAGAAAAAAGCTCTTTGGCAATCTCAGGTATGGACTTATGATCATACCCATCTTCTCTTTGTTGTATAAAATAACAATTCTCAGCAAAGCGACAAGCATCTATAAAAAAACGGATGCCGTACTTTTTACAAATCTTACTTGTTTCTTTGATATTACTCATGCTGACCGGTTGGCCTCCACCTGAATTGTTGGTGACTGTAGTGATGACCATGGCTATTTGATGTGCACCGTTTTGATCTATATATTGTTGCAAAGCTGCGTTATCAAGATTGCCTTTGAAAGGTGCAGGCACTGAAGGCGATTTTCCTTCTTGGCATAAAAAGTCAATGCCAATACTTCCTGCAAACTCAATATTGGCTCTCGTAGTATCAAACAAAGTATTGGAAATAAACACTTTACCTTTGCCGCCAGTGATGCTGAAAAGGATTTTTTCAGAAGCTCGACCTTGGTGTGTAGGGATTACGGTTTTGAAACCAGTGATATCGCATACAGCTTTTTCAAATCTAAAAAAACTTGGACTACCAGCATAAGATTCGTCTCCCAACATCATGCCTGCCCATTGGTTGGAGCTCATTGCACTCGTACCACTATCTGTCAGCAAATCAATGATGACATCATCTGAAGCAAGTAAAAAAGCATTGTAATGTGCCTTTTTTAATGCTTCTATACGGTATTCTTCAGTGGTAAAATGAATTGGCTCAACTGTTTTGATTCTAAAAGGTTCTATGATGGTATTCACGATTATTTGATATTTGCGGGCAAAAGTAAGGTAATTCGCCGCACAAAATGATGACTTAAATCATAGTAAAAACAGAATAAAGTATAGAAAAATTAGAGTACGATCACAATTTAAGGATTGTGTCTTGTTTATTAGCAATGAAGTACTTAGACAATGAACAACCTATTTTAAAATACTATGATGTTGGCTTTGTCTTCCTTAATTTTTCAGGATGTAGATAAAGTGAAATTGGTATCAAAATTAGGGTAACAATAGTAATAAATCTATAATGCTGCGAAAATTTGAACGCATGCCAACCTATAATACTAGACCCGTGAATAGGAGAAAAGACAATCATCAAAATGCAGAAAAGTGAGAAAACAATCTTGATTTTTGATGTTTTATGAAATTGCCATGCTTTTATAAAATAATAAACAAGATAACCAACCATTGGAATGACCAACAAAAATCCATATTTCTGCTGATGAGGCATCACTAACGGTATTAATAAAATGAAAAACGAAATTTCCCAAATGCTTTTCAACAAGTTGGATTCCTTCGTAAATGGCAAACTTCTGAAGTAAAACAAAGAAACGCTTACCAATGCTAAAGTGACAATTTGGGTAATAAGGATTGCTGTCTTGAAATCAAGGTCAAATATATTGCGTGGGTAAGGCAATCCACCCACTGTTTCAGTGAGAAATACTGGCAGAAATGCAACCATACTGTGCGTACCAATACCTGATTCTATCTGATGCTCAACATTATTTGGATTAATGATATGCCACCAGTCTTGTAACAGGATCATATTATAATCAAATCCCCAAAAAATTGATGGACTGAATAATAGTAAAATACTTGTGAACAATGCAATTAAAAATCCTTTGAAGTAACCTCTATAAAATAAATAGCCAAGCATAACAATAGGCATAATCTTTATATTGATAGCAGCACCCAATAGTAAACCACCTTTCCAATTTTCTCCACAACGTATCAAAGTAACAGACTCAAGTATTGCCCACAGTAAAAATATGGTGAGTTGTACCATACCTATGTTATTGCTGACAAACTGATATGATAAAAATAGCATCGTCCAAACCCAGACCTTATTTTGACTCTCAGTCAATTGATTTTCAACAAGGTAGGTTTTAAATATAAGATAGCTTCTATACAACATCACAAAAGAAAGCAAACACCAAAAAAACTCAGTAACTATAAAATTGGCAGTAAAAGGTATCAACAAAATAATAAAAAATGGACTATAAGAGTAGCCCATTCCATCTTTGGCATAAGGTGGCAGATATGGATTCGATCCATGAGATAGTTTGTAGGCAGCTTCTAAATAGACATCAAAATCGCCACCGTCTTGGACAGCTAAATAAGATAATATTAGTCCAAAAATAAAAAATAAAAAAGATTCTTTGTGCTGGAGGATATAATTCAATTTATGATGACTTCAATCTATAAAAATGAACTGCAAAGCTATAAAATAATATGACAAATCTTACAACCTAGCATTCCGTCTGAACGCACAACCAAGCTCCATGATGGAATCTGTCTTTGCAATGCCAGGGATATTGTCTATCTGCTCGTATAAGATACGTCTCATGTGCTCGTGGTCTTTGGCAACAATCCTGATAAAAAGTGTAAAAGCACCTGAAATATAATAGCATTCTGTGACTTCGTCAATGGCTTTAAGTGCCTCAATGATGCGCTCAGAATTGTGATCTTTATCCAATGTGATACCTGTAAATGATGCCCAGTCATAGCCCAATTTCTTTTCATCTAGGACGGGTTTTATGCCCAAAAGCATACCATGTTCGGTCAGTTTTGCTACACGCTGATGTACCATCGTATTGGATATACCCATTTCTTGGGCAATCAAAGAAAATGCCATACGACCATCGTCATCCAATAATTGCAGGATTTTTATATCAAATTCATCTAAACTCATTATCCGTTCAAATTACACTATAAGTTATTTTAACTTTATACACAAACAACAAAGTAAAATATGACGCAAAATTACATAATTTTATTTAATTTTCATTTTAATAAAATAATATTTGTATCTTTGACCTTTCATTATCAAAGTTATAAAAAAACAATTTATGTCCAGCACCACATCGTTAGAATCAGCCAAAGCAACTGCCATTATTGAAAAAGAAAATAAATATGGAGCTCAGAATTATCATCCACTGCCAGTAGTAATCGAGCGTGGCGAAGGCATTTTTGTGTGGGATGTAGATGGTAAAAAATATTTTGACTTCCTATCAGCTTATTCTGCTGTCAACCAAGGTCATTGTCATCCAAGGATCATCAATGCACTCAAAAAACAGGCTGAAAAACTGACATTGACATCGAGAGCATTCCACAACAATTTATTGGGAGAAGCTGAAGAATACATGGCCAAACTCTTTGGATTTGACAAGGTTTTGATGATGAATTCTGGCGTAGAAGCCGTAGAAACAGCTATGAAACTCAGTAGAAAATGGGCATATAAGGTAAAAGGTATCGATAAAGATCAAGCTAAAATCCTATTTGCAACCAACAACTTTCATGGGCGTACGCTTTCAGTAGTTTCTGCATCAAATGACCCAACAGCACGTTTAGGATTCGGTCCTTTTATGCCTAATATAGATAGTATTCCATACAATGATCTTGTCAAATTGGAACAGGCATTGGCTGCCGATCCAAATATTGCAGCATTTATCGTAGAGCCTATTCAGGGCGAAGCAGGTGTAGTAGTACCTGACGAAGGATATCTTAAAGGTGTGGCAGCTATTTGCAAGCAGTATAATGTACTATTTGTAGCTGATGAAATACAAACCGGTATAGGCAGGACAGGTCGCATCTTGGCTACCTGTGGAAATTGTCAATGTCAATCAAAAAAATGTGAAATGGGACATGATGTCAAACCTGATATTTTGATACTTGGCAAAGCACTTTCAGGTGGCGTTATGCCAGTTTCTGCCGTTTTGGCCAATGACGAAATCATGTTGACTATACATCCGCAGAGCATGGATCTACATTTGGCGCAATCCACTAGCATGTGCCATTGCGATGGAAGCTCTCCAAGTGGTGATAGACGAAAAATTGGCTGAAAATGCTGAAAAAATGGGTATATTATTTAGAGCTGGTCTTGAAAAAATTGCCCAAAACAATCACTTGATCACACTTGTGAGAGGAAAGGGTCTTTTGAATGCAATTGTCATAGATTCTGAAGAAGATTCCTATTTGGCATGGAATATTTGCATGGAATTTAGAGATAATGGCCTCTTGGCCAAGCCAACTCATGGCAATAAGATAAGATTGGCTCCTCCATTAGTCATTAACGAAGCACAAATCAACGAAGCTTTGGCAATCATTGAGAAATCATTGAATGCGTTTGTGTAGAAACTATTCTACAGCATTCATCACATTGGCGATCACTTTGGTGACTTTCGCGCTCTCGGTAAGGAAGCCATCATGACCTAAGTTGGATTGAATGACATCCAATTTACCATTAGGAATGAATCGATATAGCAATTCTTGTTCAGACAAAGGAAATAAAATATCGCTTTCAATACCCAATATCGTGGTACGAGCCGTCACTGATGATAAAGCCATTTCGATGCCACCACGATGTCTGCCAATATGGTGGCTATCCATCGCTTTGGATAAGTACCAATACGAAAATGCATTGAATCTTTTGACCAATTTTTGACCCTGATGCCGTTGGTATGAGATTACCTTGTAATTTTCCAATTTGTCAGTATCGTCAGTTTGTGTCAGATTATAACCTTGTGGCGATCTGTAGCTCAGTAGTGCCATTGATCGAGCAGCCAACATTCCCGCTTGACCAGCTTCTGGACGTCGGTCATTCCATGTTTGGTCTGCTTGTATGGCCAATCGCTGGCTTTCGTTGAAGGCAATGCCCCAAGCAGAATGTTTTGCATTGGTAGCTATAAGTAGTTGATATTCAAAAATATATGGGTTTTGTACCGACCATTCCAAAGCTTGCTGACCACCTAAAGATGCACCCGCCAAAAGCCTGATCTTCTCTATACCTAGATGTCTTCTCAAGATGTCAAAAGTCCTTGCAATATCTCTATTGGTCACTAAAGGAAAATCATGGTAATAAGGCTCTCCTTTCAATGGATTGATAGACAAAGGACTCGTAGATCCATACGGTGAACAAAGACTATTGGCACACACTATGAAATGCTTATTCGGATCAATCACACAACCATCACCAACGATGCCAGGCCACCATTCCTTTGGATTGCTGCTGCCTGTCAACGCATGGACGATCCAAATGATATTGTCTTTACGATGATTTAGCTTACCAAAAGTATGGTATGCCAAGGTAAATTGGGGCAAAACTTGGCCACACTCCAATGGGAATGGTTGATTGTATGTAAAAAATTTGACCTCATCATCAGGATTCGTAGATTGATCCCTTTCAGTACCTTTCTGCTCCAATTTTATTGTTATAAATATTTTTAAAAACTTATTTTGCTATGTCAAATGGCAGTAACATTGAATAAGAACAAGAAATCAGCCAATATGTTAAAGACACATCATTAATATTTTTCTTGAAAATCTTATTTCAACTTCCTTGGCAAAATATTATAAATATTTTTAGTAAATTTTAGTATGAGATTGACATACTATTTAACTTGGTTAAATATATTTGCAACCATAAAATAATGTCTTATGAAATATCTTGTCTTAGCTTTGTCAATTACCTTTATTGTGTCATGCGAGTATGGCTATGTAAAAAGAATCGACGACCGTGTAAAAAATGAAGTGACTTACATTTGGAATTCGACAAAAAACAAGTATTCGACTATTTATTCTCAAAATAGAACATTTTATATATCATTTGTGAAGAAAGAATCTAAGCCAGAAATAATTACCATCAATATAAGTTCTACTTTTCCAGTCACTTACAAAGATTATCAAGATACGGCATATATCATTGTTCAAAATCGAATACATAAATTTCCGCTAAGATGGAAGGATGACAATGTTTCATATAAAGAAAAAGAAGACATTATCAATAACTTCACAACTACCAATACAGATGTAAAAACTCAAAATACAACTGTTGTCACACCAGTCAGTAATGATACTCAAAACAAATCCGATCAAAGTAATTCAACTACCAATACTACTACCACTACCACAACACAAACTGACCATTCCACGTCTGTGCAAACAGATATCTTGGATAAAATTTCATCAGAAAGATACATTGAGTTTCCAATAGAAAAGCTGAGCAAAAATTATCCAGGATTTAAGATCAGAATTTATTCTGTCAAAGATGATGATTTTTGGGAATTGAATTACACCAATTATGATTACACCAATATCATGAAAGTTGCCAAATCAATAGCAAGCTCCCCAAATAATTAAGGAGATATGTTTTATGAATAAATTGGAAATTTGGTCATAAAACAGAACTTTATTACATTTTTCTTAAATTTCGCATTGAATAATCAAATAGTTTTTAGATTTGGTCCATCAATTTAAAATTTATGGCCATTTCCAGCACTTCACACGAGTCTGTAACATCAGATACGCGATATAAACCTACCTTATCTTTTGCCAATATTATCAATATGAATGTCGGATTTTTTGGCATTCAGTACAGCTTTGGCTTACAGCAAAGTGCCGTCAATCCTATATATGATATGTTGGGTGCTTCGGCACATGAGATACCTATCCTTAACATTGCTGGACCAGTGACAGGCCTATTGATACAGCCTATCATCGGAGCAATGAGCGATAAAACTTGGTCGCCAAGATGGGGACGACGGAAGCCATACTTCTTCATTGGTGCTATGATATGTAGCATTTGTCTTTTCCTGTATCCATTTAGCAGCACTCTTTGGATGGCGGCAGGTTTGCTCTGGATCTTGGATGTTGGCAATAATACGGCGATGGAGCCATATCGTGCATTTATAGCTGACACACTCAATAAAGATCAACAAGCTTTAGGCTTTCAAGCTCAAAGTTTTTTCACAGGCTTTGGTCAGACTTTAGCGAATGTATCACTTTTTGTATTTCCCATGATGTTTTATGGACAAACTGGTTCATTGCCCACATGGGTATATGCTTCATTCTTTTTAGGAGCTATCTGTTCTATTGGCTCTGTATGGTGGTCGATGAGGACAACAAAAGAAATTCCACCAACCCAAGAAGAGATAGATCATATAGAAGCCTATAATATGGGTAAGCCCAACAAACTATTTCAGTTTTTAGGATATGTATTGTCTGTATCCGTTGTCCCAGCCATTGTCTATATTATTTTGCAAAAAAGTATTGGTACCAACCTGGCCAATTTTATGATCCTACCTATTTTTTTTGTGTGGATATTTTGGTTGGCTAAGTGGTTGGAAAAAAATCAAAATCACAGCTTGGTGAAGTCAATATATCAGTTAGTTTCTCCTTTGACAGAGATCATAGACAGTATTAAAACTATGCCTAAAATCATGTGGCAATTGGCCTTGGTTTATCTTTTCCAATGGTATGCACTTTTTTGTTATTGGCAAAATAGTGCCAAAAGTGTAGGTTTATCAGTTTTTGGTGTAACGCCTGCCAGTGACAAAGAAAAATATGCTGAAGCAGTAAGTCTCACTGGCTTGGTCAATGGCTGGTACAATATTGTCACCTTCCTGACAGCGTTTATGTTGATTTACTTTGCTAAAAAATATGGTAGTAAATATGTGCATTTCGCATGTTTAATTTTAGCTGGTTTTGGATTTTTAGCTTTTCCATTCATTGCAAATAAAACTCTTTTGTTTGTAGCAATTTCAGGATTTGGTATTGGATGGGCCAGTATGATGGGCATCCCATATTTGATGGTCGTCAATGATATACCAAAAGAAAGATATGGTGTCTTCATGGGTATTATCAACATGATGATCGTGATACCTATGATCATTCAAACTCTAACGTTTGGGTTTATCTTAGAAAACTTTTTGGAAAATGATCCTCGAAATGCGATCACTTTTGCTGGATTTCTACTCATCTTAGCGGCTTTGGCTACTTTAATGATCAAAAATAAAAAAGAAACAGCTTTAGCAAAATAATAAAAGGCCTGTCTAAAAACAATAGACAGACCTTTTTTTATGAATTAGTGATAATCAATCAATTATTCAATCAATATCATTTTGCCAGTCAAGACCTTATCACCAAATCTAAGTTCATAAACATAAACTCCAGAATGTCCTAAATCTGAACGATTAAGCTGTATTACATTTTGTCCACCTTGATATTGGTCAATGGTACTTATGATATTTTTGCCTGTATAATCTTTTACTTTGAAAGAAACCATACCCGTCTCTGGCAAGAAGAAACTAATATGTGTTTGAGTATTCCAAGGGTTTGGTGTTACATTGGTCAATCCAAATTCAGAAACATCGCTCCTCCATGACAAACTCAGAGATTCAGTCTTGAATTCATCATTGTACATTTCAGCGTGGATCTCATTACCAAGACTTAACATTTCGCTAAGCATACCAGATTTCAAGACTTCTGCTTCAATGGTAAATAAAATTCTATCTTTTGCTATTCTTTGACCTTCTGCCAAGCCTACGCTCATTCCTGCTTGATTGATGGTCGGTATCATGTATTCATTGACATCAAACTGAATAGCTCCTGGCTTCATATCTCTGATGATCAACCCTTTGGCTTCCCATTGAGCTTGCAGACCATACCAAGTGTTAGCATTGGATGCAGTCACTGGAATTTCTATTATTTCACCTCTCATTACTTTTCTATCTGTGATCTTAAATTGTTGTGTTGATCTTGAGTCCGCATTGTTATCAAGATTATTAGCCACAACATTATTATTGACATCACCGATTTTGACACCGATAAAATTGATATCCATATTGAAATTGAGCTTATCAATATCGTACAATTCAGTCAATCCACCAGCCCAAGGATCATTTGGATCAGCAAATTTTTTACTACCATCAACAAATCTCCAACTGGTATTATTGGTAAATGATTTGTTGACACCCAAAATAAGCTTGCGCAATTCAGTCAAGTCTGAAGCTGTAATATTTCGGCTATTGTTAACATCAGCAGCTATCAACTTGTATGGAGAATTCAATTTTTCAAGACCCAAGATATGTCTTTGGATCATCACCAAGTCCATCGTACTCACACCATTCAGATCATCACCATCTTTGCTTGGTATGATTTGATAATTGACCCCATTGGCTATTGGTGCAAACACATATCTACCATTTTGGTCAGTGCTGGTTGTCTGCTCAGAGCCTTCCATATCAACCGTTACATTTGTAATGTCTTTGTTATCTTCTGTGGTTGTTTTACCAGAGATGACAGACAATGCTGTAGATGGACACAAATTATCGTTGTCTTGAATATCTACAAAAGTCTCACAATATGAAGTATTACCATTCTCGTCAGTTACCCACAATTGTACGGTTTGGCTAGAAACCGAACTACAGTCATAAGTGACAAGAGCATCGTTATTATCAGCTGAGAATGACAATTTGATATCATAACCACAAGGGTGATTGCTCTATTATCAAAGAATTTTGGGGCCAACATGACCATTGGAGTATCACCTGAACCATTATTGCCAGTATCCATCAAACCAATGAAGACGCTAAACCATTCCTTACAAATAGCTGTAGTGCTTTGGTAGTAACCACAGTGAATGAATATGATTTTTCAGACACCACATCTATCTTCAGCAGTAAAGTGACGCCATATTCTCCTAATAAATTCATCTGTTACAGTACTGGCTTGGCTCGAACTGATGATCTCACCATCTTGATAAATAACATAAAGTCCGCTCTGATCTCTTCTGCTGGTGTACAATCGACAGCTGATGGAAAAAGAAGTTACTTCATCACTAAAGCACTTAATGTTTCAAAAACAACAGTAGCAACAGGACAAAGGATCACAGGAGGACATCATTGTCCATCACCTTGATCTCTTGCTCATGTGTCCAAGTCAAATTATCTCCATTTTCGTCAACTTGACACCAATCTATGACGGTCCATTTTCTTATGATCTTATAACAAGCTCCATTGGTAGTGAATGGGAAGATTAAATCTTCTTCGTATCTACTGCCTACCAAAAGTCGCATGCATCTTCAGTAATCTTATGTTGAAGATGAGTCAGGCAATGTTTCGGGCAGTAGACCAGAAAATGAACATTGACCGATAGCCAAATAATCTTTTGGCCACACTATTGAAGTATCACCATAAAAAGGTTCTAAATTTCGGAATGTAATTGTTTGTGAACAAGTTTGGATAGGATGGTATTGGCTTGCTGCATCACTAAAGTTACGAACTACTGTACCTACACCACACATATTTCTATTGTCCTGCACTCCATGATTTAAAATATTATTGGCAGGACAATAGTCATTTATTACTGCTTCTCCAAATGCTGAATTGGTACCTGCCAAAGAAGGATCAAAAGTAAACAAGCAGTCGTTGACAGTAAGGTCACCAGGACAGGTCAAAGTAGGTGTCACTTTTTCTTGAACATTGACATTGACCATACAGATATTGGTATTTCCACCTTGATCAGTCACTAAGAGCTGTACCATTCTAGATGTATTGGCATCGAGACAGCAGAAGCCTACCTTGTCGTACCAAGCAGTATCATGCCCAAAATGACAAGGGTCTTCCATTCTTCTTACCTTTAATATGACTGGGCCGCACTCATCAAAACTTCCATCATCTATGGCTTGTGCAGTCACATCTGTATAGCCGTTAGCCTTAATGCTAACTGTAGCATATTGGTCACAAATGGCAACTGGATCTGTTTCGTCTCTTACTGTAATTCTATAAGACATAGAGCTACTGTTGGTACAATTGTCAAATGCTGTGTATGTGATAGTATGCGTACCTACTGCCAACTCCATCAAGCCACCATTTCCGTTGACATAGCCTGACGGACTACCATTATTGGCATTCACATACACTCTATATACTTTATTGCAATTGTCAGTAATGTCTAATTTTGGCAACTGTACAGCAGCTGTACAACTTCTAGTTTGTGTTGTGACAGTGATATTATTTTGAACAGGAATGATAGGCGCTGTCTCATCTACGATGTCTATCATTTGTACACCAATGAAAATTGGATTCATGGTACTACACCACCATTCGTAAATTGTCCAAGACCTTCTAATTCTTTTTTTGCAATCTGTATCCACCAAGATTTCATCTTTATAATCAATGTAAGCATTGCAATAAAGCATATTCAATTCTGTAGAAGGATACAAGCCTGTGCCACCTAAAGTAGGAATTCCTGTTTCGTCAGGGCTTGGATAGCCCAAACCTTTATCATCGGTAGCATATCCGCTGGAGCAGCTAAGTTTAACTGTAGCCAATGGAGCGACGATGCCAGCTGCACTCGGTCTGAGCAGACTGATCACAGACGTACATGGTAAGCTTTCATTACCAAAATCATCGACAGCAACCCATGTTCTTGTAACTGTACCTATGTACAATGGATCACAGTCTAATACTTGATGAACTTCATTCACCAATTTGGCTGTAGCGTGACAATTGTCAGTGACAATTGGCAAAGCAACTGTTGTCAGGTCGGTCAAACAGTGCACTTGGGCATTTCTACAAGTTATGGTTGGTTTTATTTTGTCTTCTACAGTGACATTGCCCCAGCAAGTAAATCCAGAAGTGTGTGTTATAGTATATTGCAATGTCTTTCCTAATTGGTCACGACCCAAGGTCTCTCCGAGGTCAAAACCGTTTTTGTCCACTACATTGATGGTGTAAAACGATTCACAGCCTAAAAGTACAGTACCTCCTGGACCTTCCCAACCTGTCAAAACAGAAGTGGGCTCTAACTCACCCTCACAATCTTCATCCAAGGATAACTGTACATCCTTGCATCCTAAAGGTGGTGCTGCATAATCTATTATTGTTACTGTAAAAGAACAAGTGTTAGTATTGCCAGAAGCATCAGTTGCCAAAAAAGTATTGACAGTTGCGCCAATCGGAAATGCCGATCCACTTGGTAGGCCTGCTGTCTGCACGAAAGTTGGAACAGTGGTACATGGCGCATCAGAGACTGTAGGAGCAGCATAATTGACTGTAACAGAACACTCTGTAGCCGCTGCATTCATGGTAATATTAGGAGGACATGTGATAACAGGTACTTGTGATTCAAAAGTAATTGTGTAGCTAGCCCAATCACCTGGACACTCACCAGCATCAATCACGCCATCCAAATCACTATCTACAAATATTCTCCATCTCAAAGTAGCACTTGCAGGCAAGTTGGCATTGACTTTGCTCAAAATGGCGGTATAACCTGCAAAATCTGAAAGTCTCCTTGCAATTGGAAATCCCCATGAAGCTGGTACTACACCTGTAAAATTTACATTGGTGCCTGAATATTCCATATAAGCTTTGACAGTAAAATCAGATGAAGAAGATCCTGCTAAATCAGTAAATGTACCTAATGTAATATTGACTACATTGTCATTACAAACTGTGACAGTGGCTGTATTATCCACTCCATTATTATCTGTGGTGATCACAGTACCATTAAGTGTTGTTTGCAAAATAGGTTGCACTGGTGCAAATGTAAAGGTACCAGCATGATATCTACCACTTGGGCCGCCGACATCCACAGTAGTTGGACGTCCAGTAAATGTGGTTGTATTGTCATATCTTGGTAATCCAAAAGTTAAAATACCACCAGAATTGGTTGTAGCAACACCATCACCAAGACCAGAATTACCATTTGCATCGGTAGCTCCGAAACCTACAGCCACTATATGATAAGTACCAGGAACTAATGTTACTGGAGCAATGTTGCGCATTCGGTAAGAATTAACTAATGGATCACCACTTCCAGTGATAGTGACTGGACCCACCACAATGGCTCCAGCATCAGATACAATACCAACTGCAATACTACCTGTGATACCAGCAACTCTGGCATCATCAAAAACACCAAGTTGTGAAATAATGATAGGCACAGTGTTGGTGAATTCTTGCCCTAATTGTCCTGTCCAGTTTTGACCACCAGTGGTAACTGTTCCGGAATAGGCAGTAGTGGTCGCACACTGAGCAGATAGTGTTGAAAGTTTTACATTTACTCCTACCAGAAGTGTCATGCAAATAATGGCAGCTCTAATGGAAAGCCCATAATTTTTGGAAAAAATCGACATAATTAACATTTTTATTTTGAGAAAAATCATTAATTACTGTATTTTGGGAAATACATGTCACAGCA
>JAXLUT010000006.1:0-124276 GCA_046329385.1 Saprospiraceae bacterium | reverse complement strand
CATCAATGGCAAGGATATGAAAGATTATTTCCCAATGCCAAGTACACAAGCGACCATCTTGGATCCGCTAAAAGTGTCTGAAGCAGAAGGACAATATGACATCAAAATCACTGTTGCAGGTGGTGGATTCAAAGGTCAGGCAGAAGCCATCAGAATGGGAATCTCAAGATCATTGGTAAAAATCAATGAAGACTTCAAGAAACCATTGAAAGATAAAAAATTCTTGACCAGAGACGCTAGAGAGGTAGAGAGGAAGAAATTTGGTAAACCAAAAGCAAGAAAGAGCTTCCAGTTCTCCAAACGTTAATCTTTTCATCATCATTTTTATTAATATCAAAGAAAAATAAAGAAAAAATGAATAAGCCGACATATAATGAAATGTTAGAAGCCGGAGTACATTATGGCCACCTCAAAAGAAAGTGGAATCCGAAAATGCTTCCTTACATCTTCATGGAAAGAAAAGGTATTCACATCATAGATTTAAACAGGACATCAGAGTGTCTTGATAGAGCAGCTTATGCTATGAAACAAATGGCCAAATCTGGCAAGAAAATTTTGTTTGTAGCAACCAAAAAACAAGCCAAAGACATCGTATCTAATGCGGCAAGAAGTGCAGAGATGCCATTTGTAACTGAAAGATGGTTGGGTGGTATGATGACCAATTTTGCTACTATCCGAAAGTCTGTCAAAAAAATGAACAGTATCGACAAGATGCTTTCTGATCCAGCTATCTCTATCACTAAAAAAGAAAGATTAACACTTTCGAGAGAAAAAGATAAATTGGAAAAAGTATTAGGTGGTATAGCCAACCTTAATAGATTACCAAGTGCCGTATTTATGGTGGACATCCATCACGAACATATCGCATTGGCAGAGGCTAAAAGATTGGGCATGAAAACCATAGCCATGGTAGATACCAACTCTGATCCAAACAAAGTTGACTTTGCTATTCCTGCTAATGATGACGCTTCAAAATCTGTAAAATTGATTACTGATTATGTCATCAGTGCTATCAAAGAAGGATTGGAAGAGAGAAGAGTGGCTAAATTGGACACTAAAGAAGATTAATTTTTTCGTATCATATTTTTAAAATAATTATAAAATGAGTGAAGTAAATATATCAGCTTCGGCTGTAAAAGAACTCAGAGAACAGACAGGTGTAGGTATGATGGATTGCAAAAAAGCCTTAACTGAAGCAGAGGGCGATTTTGACAAAGCCATTGAATTATTGAGACTGAGAGGTCAAAAAATGTCTGAAAAAAGAGCAGACAGAGATGCTAAAGAAGGCGTAGTAATTGCTATGGTATCTGATGATAATAAAAAAGGAGTAATAGTAAGATTAAGTTGTGAAACCGACTTCGTTTCAAAAAATGAAGATTTTGTACAATTAACAAAAGATATCACAGCTGTTGCTCTCAATAAGTTTCCAGGTACCACTGAAGAATTATTGCAACAAACCATGAATGGTAGCACCATAGGTACAATTTTGACAGAGCAAGTAGCTCGTATTGGCGAAAAAATCGAAATAGCTGATTACCAAACTTTGGAAGCTCCTTTGGTAGCATCATATATACACATGGGCAATAAAGCCGGTGTATTGGTAGGATTGAATCTTGCTGATACCAAATATATAGATGCTGGTCGTGATGCTGCTATGCAAGTAGCTGCCATGAAGCCTGTTGCTTTGGATAAAGATGATGTGCCTCAAGAAATCATCGACAAAGAAATAGAAATAGGCAAAGAGATAGCAAGAAATGAAGGCAAGCCAGAAGATATGCTTGAAAAAATTGCTGTCGGTAAGCTTAATAAGTTCTTTAAAGACAATACACTTTTGAATCAGGTGTTTGTGAAAGATGGAAAAATCAGCGTAGCTGAATATTTAAAAACAAAGAATCCAGAACTCACAGCCACAGGTTTTAAACATGTGAAATTAGGATAAGAAATTTTAGAAAGAGCGGTATTTTTACCGCTCTTTTTTTATGCCTACGCAATTGGATATCAAGCTCACAAATTATCTCAATCTAACCAAATAAGTCATGTCATTAAAATATAAAAGAATCCTTCTTAAACTAAGCGGCGAATCCCTTATGGGAGAGCAAAAATTTGGTATATCTTCTGATATGCTCAATTACTATGCCCAACAAATCAAGGAGTTGGTCGCTCAAAAAGCTGAAGTAGCTATCGTCATAGGTGGAGGCAATATCTACCGCGGCCTCAGTGCCGAGTCATCAGGTATTGAGAGAGTCACTGGAGACTATATGGGTATGCTGGCTACATGTATCAATGGCATGGCACTGCAGAGTGCATTAGAAACCAATGGCGTATATACTCGGTTGATTACTGCCATCGAAATGCGACAGATTGCTGAACCTTATATCAGGAGACGAGCTATCAGACACCTCGAAAAAGGTAGAGTTGTCATCTTTTCAGCTGGTACTGGTAGCCCATATTTTACTACAGACTCTGCTGCTGCACTTAGAGCCAATGAAATCAATGCAGAAGTTATATTAAAAGGTACCAGAGTAGATGGTATCTATGATAGTGATCCAGAAAAAAATCCTAATGCTGTAAAATACGATAAAATCAGCTTCTCAAAGGTCATCAGTATGGGCCTATCCGTGATGGATATGACAGCATTTACATTATGTCAAGAAAACAACTTGCCTATCATTGTATTTGACATCAATAATGCAGGACATCTCACTCGCATCGCTTTGGGTGATCAGATAGGAACATTGGTCGAGTAAAAATTGTTAAATAGCAATTAATTTTTGACCTTCGCTCTTTGTTTAGACATAGCAGTGTCAGTTATTGCTCATCATTTTAGAATTAATTTATCATGGCCGATATTACACAGGGTCGCCAAAGGACCAATATTTTAAAGCATGTAGAAAAGAAAACTATAGAATACCTCTGTAGTGTCATGCCACAATGGATGACATCAGACATGTTGACATTAATAGGATTTCTTGGTAGCATTTTGATTTCAGTAGGTTTGTATTTTGCAAAATTTGATAAAATATATCTTGCAGTGAGCATCATTGCTTTTGCTATACAGTGGTTTGGGGATTCATTAGATGGTAGATTGGCTTATTATAGAGACAAGCCCCGAAAGTGGTATGGATGGGCATTAGATATTACAGTAGATTGGCTATCAATAGGTATTATAGGGTTTGGATTTTATTATTATTTTGAAAGCTACAAATACATAGCCTTTATATTTATTTTCTCTTATGGTTGGTCGATGATCAATGCTTTGCTCAGGTACAAGATCACAGATGCTTACTCCATCGATACCAATCTCATGGGGCCAACAGAATTAAGGATCATCATTTGCATTTTTATCATCATTGATTATTTTGTCCCTAATACTTTGATGTATTTTGGTTTGGGAGGCAGTTTGATCTTATTTATATTTAACATTTCTGATCTCCTCAAAATCTTAAATGATGGAAACAAAAAAGATGCTCTAGAAAAAGCCAAAAAAATGGAAAAACCACTATAACCTACGAGGATCCAAGACCTTTTGATATCATTGTGTATAGTCGATTTTTATTAAATTTATTTTATTTGACTTTTCACTCGGCACTATCATGGATGATGATCCAGTTTGAATAGCATCGCGAAATCTTAATTTCAGGTTTTGGTATTCTGTACTCAACACACTTTTTCTCTCATAATTACCTAATGGATCCAGCACATATTCACTGACTGTATTGTTATTTTTGATTTCATCATTATAAATAATATGTAATCTGGATGGTGTTTTGAAAATAAAGTAAGAAGAAAAAACAGCATTGTCATCTTGCGAAAATTGCTTTTTGAAGAGTACCTTCTGCCAATGTTCTTGCCCATCAGGAAAAGTAGCCAAAAGCACTAAATCTTCATGATAGTAATCTATATAACCACGCATTGGGAATCCGGACCCAAACTGGCCAGGCGAGTTCATCTGCGATCTTCTGGCAAATTCCCTAACAGTCTCCGCTATGATGATGACGCCGCCATCCTGTCTGAGTATCAAATCCTGAATCTTATAGTCTTCAAGCTCTTTTGCTTTTTTGCTCCTTCGTCCAGTGACTTCACTCATGAATTCTGAAGAATACCTATTGATTAAGATCTCTCCATCTTCTGGTAAAAGATCAGGACTCATCGAAAACCCAAAATAGCCATTAGAATTTGACTCATTGCCCGAAGTTGTAAATCCTGCCATCACCACTCTGTGGTTGCGATTATCAAAATCCAGTTTCAAATTGGTGATTTCGTCACTTTCTGGAGTAAATCGGTGGATTGAAATCTGATCCTTGCCCATGATCCGTATGAGATGGATGATGTTATCTTCTGCTCTACTCCAAGCTGAATCTTTGCGCGCAAGCACATATATCTCACCATCATTGGTGACTATTATTTTTTCAAAATCATTTTTCAAATTGATTTCTGGAACCAAAAGATCAAACTCACTGATGAGCGCTAAGGATATATTGTCTATCAGCTGGATATTCAATATATGATTATGTGGAGTAAAAACCACTGATTTCGACTTGTCTTCCGAAAAAACAAAGCGTGGATTGCTGTTGACTTCCTTCTTATTTTTTATATTGTAAGTGACAGAATCAATGAGCGATACATTTTTATCGTAAGCAATGATTTTAAAATAAACCTGATCTGCCATTTTATAGGTATAGTAGTAATGAAAACTTGAATCCATAGGTATGACACCTGTAGGCAGTATATTCCTTTGTTCAAATTCAGGTTGGATATCGCTTATAAATCTTAAGTTTTTATCATAAATTTCAAAAACATGTTCAGCTCCTCTATCATGATAAAATATAATGTGGTCTTCGATATTGGGTAAGATGTCATAAGCATAGTTATTCCTAACGCTGATCTCTCTTGACACTGTCACTTTCTGTCCAAAAACTACCTGAGCAAGGGACAATAGCATCGTAGCACAAATCAAAAACCTACAATTCATAAAGGACATAATGGTTTTTTACCCCAAATATACTTATTATTATTTAGTATGGAACGTAAATTTTTGTTAATGGAAAATTGTTAGATATTTCCAGCTTCAATTTCTATAACAGTATTTTCCCTAAAATTCAAATTGTAAATTTCTATTGGCTGTTTAAATTCATATTCACTAATGTGAATTAAAGCATCATTTTTAAAGAAATATAACAATTTACCTTTGTATTTCATAGTTAATTTTGTATCGCCTCCATTATTATTTTTACTTTCGAATATTTCTGTTTGATTGAGATCGTTGTCGTTTGATAGATATTGATAAATAACAATTCTATTGTAAAAAGAAGAAAATAAAAAACTTTTGGTTTTGAGTTTTGGGACAATACCCTTTGAAGGGCCAGGATAGTAAAAAACGAGTTGAAAATCCTTTTTATAATCTAATGTAAAAGTCCATAATAAATCTGGTGTCCTTTCAAGTCCATTATCAACCATCAAAGTAGTATCCCATTTTTCATAATTAGATGTATAATTTAATACTGGTTTTGCATTTAAATCATACCAATCAGGTAAGGAATTTTTACCATTAAATAGTTCATCTAAATAATATTCCCACCATAACTTTGAAACTATGTTTTCAGAACAATCAAATCCACCTCGCATGATACTTTTGCATTCCCCATTTGGGAAACTTGATTCATCATGTCTTCTATCCAAAATACAATGCCCCAATTCATGATATATAAGCCATCTTTTGATGTATTGGTTTGCATTATTCCAAAAGTAAGAGTCAATTAATATCTTGTTTCCATCAAAGTAACATCTGCCATCTGCTTCATTCAAATTGGTGAATGAAATATTAAGCATATACTGATCTAATGATATATTTTTACCATATCTATTTGCATCTTGAAAAAATTCATTTACAAATGGCTCTACTTCATCAGGTATAATATGGTAATGATCGTATGTGCATGAATTCAATAAGATAAAAAGTAAAAAGACATTAAATATTTTCAAAGTAAATTTTTGATAAGTTCAAACAAAAACTCATTATCTGCTTTGTTAGGTAACGGATTACGCACAAAATTGTTTTGACAAAAATACTGATCATGTTGATTCGATACGTGTAAATTAAAATTTAACAATAAATTATTTGCAAGAATTTTTACACTCATTTTCAACTAGTTCTATACAATGTAATAATATTTTTTGTACCTTTGCGTCCATTTTTAAAAATATTATTCACCACTGCCGTCAAAAGAGATACGGCATACAAATTTTTTAAGCACTCATGGTAGAAGATAATGGTCTTGACCACAAAGAAGAAAACGATATTGACATTGAAGACATTTCGGATGTACAATTGGAGCAAGCAGTAGAAACCAAAACAACTGCACATGATGATTTTGATTGGACTATAGGCAAAAGAAACACTGTTAAGTACAATCAGGCAGATCACAAAAAGTATTTTGAAGAGTATGACAATTCTCTCAATTCTGTTGCAGAATTGGAGGTAGTAAAAGGTCGTGTGACTTCAATCCACAGTGGAGATGTAGTATTAGACATCAATTACAAATCTGATGGTTTGGTCTCTTTATCAGAATTTAGGGACACGCCAGATTTGAAAGTAGGTGATTATGTTGAGGTATATGTTGAAAACAAAGAAGACCTTAGAGGTCAACTTGTGTTATCAAGAAGGAAAGCAAAATTGCTCAAAGCATGGGACAATTTGGTAGATTCTTACAAAAATGGATCCATTATCAAAGGCCATGTTGTCAGCAAAACGAAAGGTGGCTTGATCGTGGACTGTTTAGGTTTAGAAACATTCCTTCCAGGATCACAAATTGATGTCAAGCCTATCACCGACTATGATATCTATGTCGGCAAGACAATGGAGTTTAAAGTAGTGAAGATAAATGAAGCTATTAAAAACGCTGTTGTATCACACAAAGCATTGATAGAAAGCGATTTGGCTGAACAAAGAGAAACAATCATTGCAGGTCTTGAAAAAGGTCAAGTACTCGAAGGTGTAGTAAAAAATATTACAGACTTTGGAGCCTTTATGGATCTTGGTGGCGTAGATGGTTTATTGTATATCACCGATATCTCTTGGGGCAGAATCAACCATCCAAACGAAGTATTGTCATTAAACCAAAAAATCAATGTTGTCGTACTTGATTTTGGCGAAGACAAGAAGAGAATCTCTCTCGGTCTTAAGCAGTTGACTCCTCATCCATGGGAAGTATTAGACAATACTATTGCAGAAGGTAGCGTAGTGACTGGTAAGATCGTCAATATTGAAGATTATGGTGCATTCTTAGAAATCATACCTGGTGTAGAAGGTTTGATTCACGTTTCTGAAGTGAATTGGAGCAACCAGCCAGTAAATGCAAGAGACTTCTTCCATCTTGGACAAGAAATGGATGCTAAAGTAGTCACTATAGATCGTGATGAAAGAAAAATGTCACTTAGCGTCAAGCAAATGACAGAAGATCCATGGCGAATCGTAGCTGCCAAATACCAATTGGGCACAAGACACACTGGTGAAGTGAAAAATCTTACACCTTATGGCGTCTTTGTTGAACTTGAAAATGGTATCGGTGGTATGGTGCATATTTCTGACCTCTCTTGGACTAAGAGATATTCTCACCCATCTGAATTTACAAAAGTTGGTGAGAAAATAGATGTTTCAATCTTGGAAGTGGACGAAGAAAATAGAAAACTTTCATTGGGCCACAAGCAATTGGAAGAAAATCCATGGGATACTTTTGAAAATGTATTCCCAGTAGGCTCTTATCATGATGCTACTATTGTCAAAAAAGATGACAGAGGAGCAGTCGTTCAATTGCCTTATGGTTTGGAAGCTTATGCTCCTATCAAACACATCAAGAAAGAAGATAACTCTACCGCTGGTAATGATGAGACATTGACATTCAAGGTGATAGAATTCAACAGAGATGACAAACGTATCATTGTCTCACATACAAGATACCTCGAAGATATCCGCAAAGAGGCAGATCAGATGGTAGAAAACGAAAAGGCAAAAGAGAAGGAAGAAGTGAAGAAGTCCATCAAAACGACTCAAGCCAAAGTCGAACTTTCTACTTTTGGTGACATCGAAGGTTTTTCTGAATTGAAAGAACAAATGGCTGCTGCCAATGCACCTGCTCCTGCTGCACCTGCTGCATCTGTAGCTCCAGCAAAACCAGCTGCAAAAGCTGACAAAGGTGACGACCTTAAGAAAATTGAAGGCATCGGACCAAAAATCGAAGAGTTATTGCACAATGCCAGCATCGTTACTTTTGCAGACCTTTCTAAAGCTGAGCCAAGCGCAATCAAAGACATTTTGAATGCTGCAGGTTCAAGGTATCAAATGCATGACCCAAGTTCATGGCCAATGCAGGCTGAAATGGCTGCTAATGGTGAATGGGACAAGCTCAAAGAATGGCAAGACAATGCCAAAGGTGGTAAAATAGAAGAATAATTCTAATATATCAAACCTATATTAAGCCCACAGATCCATAATCTGTGGGCTTTTTTGTTTTCAAAAACCACTATTTTTGTTTTGTCTATGAATCATTCCTATACACTTACATTAAAATCTCATTTAACTATTACTTTTGTGCAAATGTTTTTTAAATGAATATTCTTTTGGTAGGATCTGGCGGTCGCGAACATGCCATTGCAAAAAAACTGTCAGAAAGTCCTCTTTGCCAACAACTATACATCGCTCCTGGCAATCCAGGAACAGCACAATGCGGTATCAATGTACCTTTGGCCATTAACGATTTCATAGGAATCAAGACATTTTGCCATCAAAATGAAGTGAACCTTGTGGTGGTAGGACCTGAAGCACCTTTGGTGGACGGTCTCACAAACATATTTAGAGCGCATGATTGTAGTCACATCTCTGTGATTGGACCTGATGCTCATGCAGCACAGTTGGAGGGAAGTAAGGCTTTTGCCAAAAAATTTATGCAGAAGTATCAAATTCCTACAGCGCCATATTTGGAAGTCAGTGTTAACAATTTGGATGAAGGTATCACCTTTTTGGAGAATATGTCGCCGCCTTATGTTTTGAAAGCTGATGGATTGGCTGCAGGCAAAGGTGTGTTGATCATTCATGACCTCGATGAGGCTAAGAATGAACTGCATAATATGCTTTCAGGTAAGTTTGGAAAAGCTTCATTCACAGTAGTGATCGAGCAATATTTAGATGGTATTGAGTTTTCAGTTTTTGCATTGACAGATGGCAAAGACTTTGTGCTGTTGCCAGAGGCCAAAGATTATAAGCGCATTGGAGAAGGGGATAATGGACTCAATACTGGAGGAATGGGAGCTATCTCGCCAGTTCCATTTGTTGATGAGGCTCTATGGCATACAGTTACAACCGAAATTGTAAAACCCACCATTGATGGGATCTTTGCTGAAGGGATGGATTATGTAGGTTTTGTATTTTTTGGATTGATCAAGGTTGGAGATAAACCTTATGTCATAGAATATAACTGTCGATTGGGCGATCCAGAGACAGAAGTGGTGATACCAAGATTGACGAGTGATCTTGTAGAATTATTGATGGCTGCTGCCAAAAAACAACTTTCTGAATCAAGATTGGAAATTTCAACATCAGCTGTAGCCACAGTTATTTTGGTATCAGGTGGCTATCCAGGAGATTTTGAAAAAGGAATTCCAATAACAAGCCTCGAAAATGTGTCTGGGAGCACAGTCTATCATTCTGGGACAACTATTAACAATGATCAATTGGTCACATCAGGTGGAAGGGTATTGGCAATAACATCTGCTGCCAAAGATTTTAAAGACGCAGTGGCTTTGTCCATAAAAAACGCAGAAAAAATACAGTATGCAGGTAAATATTTTCGCAAAGATATTGGTTTCGATCTATAAATTTTGACCATGTATTTAGCTCAAGATATTGCTTCGATTTTCCAAATCTCATGTCCTACCTTGCCTCTACCAAACGCCATTATTAAATACCTTGTGATGGATAGTCGAAAGATTGATCATCCAGAAGAATCTTTGTTTTTTGCCATGTCAGGTAGTATGCACCATGGAAAAAATTTTATTGAAAGTGCTGTACATCAAGGTGTTAAAAATATTGTGACAACTATTGTAGATGGCTCGATGATAGCTGGTGTTAATTATTTTATAGTAGGTGATACATTAAAAGCCATGCAAAAATTGGCAGCCTTTCACAGACAACAATTTGATATACCCGTTATTGGTATTGCTGGCAGTAATGGCAAGACGACCATCAAAGAGTGGCTTTATCAACTTATCAAGGACAGAAAAGTAGTCAAGAGTCCAAAGAGCTTTAATTCGCAAACTGGAGTACCACTCTCTGTATGGCAAATGTCTAGTGATGATCAACTGGCAATCTTCGAAGCTGGCATATCTCAACCTTATGAAATGGCTTCTCTCCAAGAAATTATAAGACCTACCATAGGGTTGTTTTCAATGATCGGTGATGCACATTCTGAAGGATTCCTTCATCAAAAAGAAAAACTAGAAGAAAAACTCATACTCTTTAGAGACGCGCAATACATCATATATAATGAGGACGACCAAGAAATAAGTGGTGCAATCAAAGCCAAGTATCCAGAAAAAAACTTATCAGTTGGGGACGAAGTGCGAAATCTACCCTTTACAGAATCCATGAAATCCACACTACTAAAGATAGACAAACTATTGTTGATATTCAATTTGGTACCCATTCAGACACTATTTTGATACCATTTTCTGACAGTGCTTCGATCAATAATGCATTGCACTGTATTGCTGTTTTAGTTTTTTTCAAATTTGATTTTGACCGCATCAAAGAGGGAATTGCCAAGCTACACAATATACCCATGAGATTGGAGATGAAAAATGGGGTACAGGGAAGCATCTTGATCAATGACACCTACAATGCTGATTTGCAATCATTTAAGATAGCACTTGAATTTTTGAGTCAACAATCAGGTAGTCGAGACAAAGTAGTCATCGTATCAGATTTTATGCAAACTGGTCTAAATAATATCGAGCTCAATGCTCTTCTAGCGGCTCATCTCAAGCACCACGAAATCCATCAAGTCATCGGCATTGGTAAGCAAATAAAAGATTTAGAAAATTATCTTGATCCATTTATGGTTTTTTCTTGGTATGAATTTTCAGAAGATTTGATAAAACACCTTAATGATCATAATTTTAGCAACAAAGCCATCCTCGTCAAAGGAGCAAGGACATTTTATTTGGAAAAATTGATTGATGCACTTTCTGAAAAAGTCCATTCCGCATCTTTAGAAACAGATCTACAAGCCATCGAACACAATCTAAAAATATTCTCAAACCATTTAAGTCAAGGGACAAAAATCATTGCCGTCATCAAAGCGTCTGCCTACGGAAGTGGAAGTGAGGAGTTGGCAAGATTTTTAGAATTTAAGAAAGTGAGTTATCTAGCCGTGGCATTTATAGACGAGGGTATTCAATTGCGCAAAGTAGGAGTTATGATGCCAATAATTATTCTGAATCCTGATAGTAATGGAATATCTGATATGGTACACTATGAGCTTGAACCAGAAGTTTATAGCCTTGAACAATTGAATGACATCATCCACTATTTGGATGGTCAACCTACCATTTACAGATTCAATATTCATATCAAAATAGATACTGGGATGCACAGGCTTGGTTTTGTGAATGAAGATACTGATGAGTTGATCCAGCTCCTTGTCAGCAACCATGACCGATTGTTTATCAAATCTATTTTTAGTCACCTGAGCAGTAGCGAAGATCCAAATGATGACCTATTTACACATCAGCAAGCAGCTCAACTATTAATAACTTACGAAAAAATATCCAATGCTCTTGGTTATAAACCAATTGAAACACATACTCAACTCATCAGGCATCATAAGATTTCCTCAATATCATTTCGATTTAGTAAGACTTGGCTTAGGATTGTATGGTATAGATAGTACATCAAATTTTGGCTCTCACTTAGAAAAAGTACATACTCTCAAGGCTACCGTCATACAAATAAAAGATGTGAGTGCCTCAGAATATATAGGATACAATCGAAAAGGTAAGCTAATCAAAGATAGCAGAATAGCCATCATTAATATTGGCTATGCAGATGGTCTCATGCGTCATGCTGGTAATGGCAAATATTCAGTAAAGATAGGACAACACGATTTTCCAATCATAGGCAATGTGTGCATGGACTTGACCATCATTGATATAGGTGATAATAAAACAATATCTATCGGTGACGAGGTCATCATTTTTGGTAAGAACAAACCTATTGAGTCATTGGCAAAAGCGTGTCAAACCATACCTTATGAAATACTAAGCAGGATATCTGGAAGGGTAAGGAGATTGTACATACAGGGGTAGGCTTTATCCTTGTTAATAATTATTAAAACAAATTTCACATTTGCAACAAAACACAAAAGTCCAGACACTTGCGTATCTGGACTTTCGAATATTTTTGTTTATAACTTCTAAGATTACTTGCCGATATGAATCATCTTCTTAGTAGCCTTCAATCCATTGCTTTCGAGTTCGTAAAACATAACTCCGTGTGCATTGAATTCGTCGGCAGACAATGTCATTTCATTAGCGCCTTTAGCAAATTGGCCATTGATTTTCTTAAGTACCTTACCGGTAATATCAAAGATTGTCAATGTTGCTGTTCCTGCTTCAGGTAGTGTAAAGCTGATAGTGGTACTTCCTGTGAATGGGTTTGGATTGTTTTGGTTTAACTCAAACACTTCACTTGATGTACTTCTTACTGCAAGTCCAATTTTGATTTCACTGAAGTCATTTGTGTAAGCTTCGGCTTTAGTGATATCTGATGATACTTTTACTGTGTTAGAAATTGTATTATTCGCAATTGCTCTAAACTCAAGGGTAAACAACACTTTATTTTTGTCGATGCTCACGCCATTGAAATCATTCCAGCTGAAAGCTACTTTATCATTGGTCGCATGGTAATTGTCAGTTGTAAAGTTTAATGACCCTTCGTTGACTTTTACAAATTCTAAGGCAGTAGCATCAAAGTTTAGCGTCCATTGTGCTCCAGAGATATTGTTGAAATTATCGGCAGTGATAGGCATACTTATGATCTCACCAGCATGATATGTTTGCTCATTAGTGGTAAGCATCATGGTGTGTGATGATCTGCTATCAGTTGAAGGGCTATTGACATTTACAGTTGCTGATTCGTTGACGTCACCAATCTTTACAGCTATGAAATTGTTATTCATCGTTGATGAGTTGAAATTATCAAGATAAATATATTCATTAGCGACAAAAACTTGGCTTAAATCATTCAAATTGGCATCTTTGTCTATGAATCTCCAAGACTTGTTGTTTGGCAATTCGCTATAGATTCCTAAGATCAGCTTTCTGAGTTCTACCAAGTCACTAGCTGATATCTTTTTATCATTATTGACGTCAGCTGCTTTGTACTTGTATGCTGAACTAAGATTATTTAATCCTAAGATATGTCTTTGCATCATTACTAAGTCAAGAGTTGATACACCATTCAAGTGGTCAATATTCTTCTCTGCCGTGATTTTGTAAGGTGCATTTTCTGGCATTCCTATGAATTCATAAAATCCACTTGCATTTGTTATCAAAGATTTTGATTCATTATTGTCCATATTTTGAAGAGACATGGTCACATTCTGAACCATCTGATTCGTCTCTGTGCCTACGCTACCAGCTATCCTTGATCCTGTACATGCAGTACCATTGGCTTGAACATTGAGTGTCACTGTACAATAATCTGTATTACCAGCTGCATCCCATACGCTCATGTCTTCTGAGTTTGAACCCAAGTCAGAGCACTTATAAATTTTTGCTGATGAACATGTAGAAGGCAACCATCTTTGATAAAGGCCACTTTCGTATCCAGCTATAAAAGTAGAGTTGGTTGTAGGCCAAGCTGAGATTACTGTACCATTGCTATTGAACAATACTTCTGTACTGGATACTGGAGGTTTGAAACCATTGAATGTAAATTTCAATCCACAACCTGTCACTGGACAATTGTCAGATGATCCTTTGTCAAAATCCTTTGCCCAAATCTCAATACCACCAGTAGTTGGCATGATGACAGTGGTCAACTCTGAGATACAGTAAGGAGTTGGTTTCTTTTTGTCCACAACTCTAAATGTATATGATACTGTAGATTGATTACCACACATATCTTCTACTGTCCAAGTAATCTTATGTGTTCCTACCTTAAACGTACCTGAAGCATCATTGGTTGTACCTGTCACGTGGGTACCTGCATTATCATTGTCAATATCAATTACATACGTCCATCTCAATTGTGCTGCTGGCGTACAGTCAGATGCTGTATTTTTAAGATCTACGTATCCGTTACAATTATCACCATAAGCATCTGTATCAGCTTTAGATGAGTTGGCTATCACTGGTTTGTCAGTTTCAGATACTTTGATGATCTGAGTATATGTCCAAGTATTCACATTGGCAGTAGGTACCGAAGGATAGGCTACACCATATATGTCTGTGTTTGGAGCAAACTTACACCAGTCTATTACTGTCCATTTTCTCAATATCTTGAAGCAAACTCCATCTACAAACGGAAAGACTTGATCTTCGTAAGTATAAGCAACTTGACTACAAGCTCCAGCACCTATGGTTGGTTTTCCAGTTTTAGCAGGATCTGTATCCACATTCATACATCCTGTCACTTCTTTTGGCGATGTTGGCCAAGCTGTAGGACCAGTATAAGGTGTATTATTTCTAACTGTGATCGTTTGTGAGCAAGTTGCTGTTCTACCACCATTGTCAGTCACAGTAAATGTACGAGTAATAATACCTTGACCACAATTATCTATAGTACCACTATTCTTCCAAGACAATTTAGGATTAGGACAATTGTCGGTGAAATAAGGTGTACTCAATGCGGTAGCGCTATATACTGGCTTACCTGTGACATTTGCTGATGTATCTGCATTACAATTGATGGTAACATTTCCTGGACAAGTAATGATTGGTGGCACCTTATCTTGTGTGGTGACTGTGACCATACAAGAGTTTTTATTGCCATAAGCATCTGTTACTCTCAACTCAACCATCACTTCTTTTCCGACATCTTCGCAGCAGAATTGTACAAACGGACCAAATGGATTGGTGGTTTCGTTGGTAGAACCATTGGAATTACATCCTGCTGTCAATCTTCTTACAGAAAATGTCACTGCTGAACAATTATCATGACTCTTATCATCAAATGTTTCGGCAAACACATGTGCCCAACCATTATTGGATAATGTCACCACTGTAAACTCGTCGCACACAGGTACTGGTGGAGTAGTATCAAATACATCTATTTCTGTTCTTGCTTCAGTACTTGTATTATTACATGCATCTGTCACTATATATTGTACCCATGTTCTACCCAATGGTAATCCTGTGATTACAAAATTTGGATAAGTGCCTGTGACTTTTGTATCGCCATCTTGTGTGACAAAAGGTACATCGTCTCCTGGATCTTCTCCAGCACTATCTGCTTTTTTGATCTTTACTGTCCAAGTCGTAGCATTACAATCTGCTATGGTTTTTGGTGGTCTAACCGTCCAAGTACCAGTACATGTATAAGGATCAGCTGAGATGATACCAGCTACCAATACTGGTGCAATAGAAGATGTTAAGTCAGCAGGAGCTGTTACTATTGGAGCTTCATCATCCACTACTTTGATAACTTGATACTTATTGGCGATCTCGCCAGTACACCAGTCAAGAGTAGTCCAAAGTCTCAATAACTTATAACTCTTAGGACAGATATCTATTTTGGTATCTGAATATGTTGTATTTATTTTGCAAATATTATTATTGCCTATGATTGGGTTGTAAAATGTATCTACATAATTGTAATTAGAAATAGCACAACCTAAACCAGTATAATAAGACAATTTATCTGGTGTAATGATAGTACCAGCCACACATCCAGCAGGTGTATTACTTGTGATGATAAATCCTCTGATATATCCTGTGATATTGCTAGGATCAGCCACATAAGGTGCACCAGTCTCGGCAGGATCAGGATAACTATTACCATTAGTATCCCAGTTTGCAGTGGCAAAAGGAACCGTAGCAACTGTTTTGTAACCATTCCAATCCCATCCACCATCACATTTTAAATGAGGTCTGTTGCCAGGCGTGCCATCATAATTTTTTGGAAATTTAACATCAGCAAGTGTGATCTTTTCGTACCAGATATGTCTTTCACACACAGCTGATACGTTACCAGAAGCATCTTTTGCTTGATATCTGATCACCCTATGTGCCCTATACTCATCGTCACACTCAAGGTCTGTGGTTACATCAGATAAAAGAGTTACTGAGGTTTCAGGCAATTGTATCAAATTCCTACCGCTACAGTTGTCATAAGCAGCAGGCTTGGCAAAGGTTCTTGGGTCATAACATGAGATAGTGATGGGTCCAGGACAGACAATGGTTGGAGCCAACTTGTCTTCAATCTTAATAGTACCCCAGCAAGAGTTACCACCCACGTTAGAGAGCCAAATTTTAACTTGTAGGGTTTGTCCTACGTTTGAAACAGTAACCCAATTATTGCCTGTGTAAGCTAGCCCAGTACTTGGGTTGGTACCGCTTGGTGGAGCCAAAGGCTGGCCACTAGCATTCAATACTTGCACAATGTAGTTACACCCAGGTGCTACACCTTGGCCTTCCAACATCATGTCAGGTGTGATTTCCACCACACAGTCTTCGTCCATGGACACTTGTACCAAGTTGTTGCAGGCCAAGGGGCACTGCGCCTGAACTCCGGAAGTCCATATCGTCAGCAGAACTGACAGCATACTCATCTTGATAATATTACCAAAACTGATGCGTTTTGTAAATGTAAATTTCTCCGATTTCATGAGATAATTTGATTTAATTATAAACTAAAAATGATTCCAAATCAATCTCAGACTTCTGAAAGGAGGTAAACTGTTGCAAATAGTGGCAAGGGGATGCCCAAAAAAAGGATTATTTATTTTTAAAACAAAAACTATACCAATTGATGATCCAACGAAAATTTTATAAGTGCTGTCGTATTATTAACCCCGAACTTTTTCATGATTCTCTTACGATGGCCTGATACTGTCTGATCACTAAGGAATAGCTCTTCTGCTATTGTTTTATTGGTTTTGAACTGTACGATCAAGGAAAGAACTTGCTTTTCCCTTTTCGTCAATTTTTGCTTCAGAAGGTATCTGTCTTCAAAAGCTTTTCTTTTATCTTTTGGAGTGGGTTTTTTGGATTTGTCATACTCTGGCGCCAGTCTCAATCCCTCGGCCATATATGTCCTTCCCTCCATTACAAATTCAATACATTGCAATAATTCCAATGCATGATTGGTTTTTAATACATAACCATCCACACCTTGTATAAATGCATCTCTTACGATGTCTGCTTCGCCAAAATTGCTCAATATGATGATCTTGACATTGGGCCACATATATTTTAGTTCAGAAATATATGATGAACCAAGTGTATCTGTCAACGAAAGTTCCAAGATCAAAAGATCAACAGGAAAATCCGACATTTTATTGAGCTCTTCCAGACTATGCGCGACACCAACAATTTTGACAGGTGGGAATTTCATATCAGTCAATAAAGACTGAATACCCTCTGCAAACATTTTCTGATGGTCAGCTATTACAGCCCTAGTCGCCATTTGTGAAAAAATTAATTGGTTAATAAAAAATAAAAAATTCGTGTATGTTCAATAATCCACATGTATCAACGCAATTTGTGTGCCAAATACTTAACTTATTGTTTAATGCTTGTTGCAAATTGAAACATAAGCATTAATGAAATTTCATAAATAATTGATGAATAAAATCTATACACATAATTACAAATTTTAATATATATGTCAAAATATTCAAAAAAAATTAGCTTAAACTTGTCACCATAGATTTATGATTCAAAAAAAACATCCTTAGCATTCCTTCTGAATAATGGTTTTATTGGCTCATTATTACCTAATCTATATCCTTATTCCCAATATTTACAATGAGTGTTTTTTTCAGAATTTTTTCAATATGTGGTTTTTACGAATACTAAATAAATCTCCTTAGTAAAAGAACGTACGCCAATAATCAATCATCCAAACCCTCTTCGACCAAGCTATCAGCAAAGCCGAAAAAAGTATGAACCAAATAACTACTTTGGATTTTTTATAAAAATTTTTGAGTATATCTTGCCTTGTCCTATACCTTTTTATCTTTCGGTAGGCCATAATTTATAGCTGTCAGAATGGTAAATCATCAAAATCAGCTGGCAATCCCCCATCTCCATTATTGTTTTCTTCAAATATTGGAGGTACTGCATATGAGTTGTTGTTGCCGCCTTGTGCTATTGGGTTTGCTGCTCCTGCTTTTTCAACTTTCCAAGCATTAAGATTGGTAAAATATTTTCCTTGCCACTCTCTTCCACGCAAATCGAATGATACTTTTATTTTCTCACCTTCATTCATAGCATCTACAATACCACACTTATCTTGTGTCAATTGAAACTTAACATATTGTGGATAAGTGCCATCTGTAGAGATGACAAACTCTCTGGTCTGAAAAGACGCCGATTTGCTTTCTATTTCAAATTTTTTATGAAGAATTCCTTCTATTTCAAATGTCATGATATTTAATGTTCAGATTTTTATTAATAAGCTTTGGCAAAAATGACTCTTCCTGCAGATGGTTTCCCTGAATAAACACAATGACCATTTTCAGGTTTCATGTCCAATGGTATACAGCGAATTGTTGCCTTGGTCTCTTCTTTTATCTTCTCTTCTGTTTCTGATGTTCCGTCCCAATGACAAGCTAAAAATCCTCCTTTCGACTCAAGTACTTCTTTAAATTGTTCAAAATTGTCCACCATTGTGATGTGACTGTCCCTATAAGACTTGGCTCTGAGATAAAGATTAGTCTGAATATCTTCAAGCAATTGCTCAACATAAGCGACGACTAGATCCAGGTCTATTGACAGCTTTTCTTTGGTATCTCTACGAGCTACTTCGATGGTATTGTTTTCTAAATCTCGCTTACCCAGTCCCAATCTGACAGGTACACCTTTCATTTCGTACTCTGCAAACTTAAATCCTGGCCTTTTGGTATCATCGGTATCTATTTTGACACTAATTCCTAAGGATCTCAATCTTTCGGCAATATCTTCAGCTTTGGCCAATAACTCTTCCTCAGGTTTTGGTATAGGTACTATCACTACCTGTATTGGTGCCAATCTTGGAGGTAAAACAAGGCCTTCGTCATCAGAGTGCGTCATGATCAATCCACCTATCAAACGAGTAGATACGCCCCAAGATGTAGCCCAAACATACTCATTTTCGTTTTTGTCATTGCTAAATGTTACATCAAATGCCTTTGCAAAATTTTGTCCTAAAAAATGTGAAGTACCAGCTTGAAGTGCCTTACCATCCTGCATCAGAGCCTCAATAGTATACGTGTCATCAGCTCCAGCAAATCGCTCATTTTCAGTTTTATAACCTTTAATCACTGGCATAGCCATGTATTGCTCAGCAAAGGTTGCATAGACATCGTGCATCTGACGAGCTTCTGATATTGCTTCATCTTTGGATGAGTGAGCTGTGTGTCCTTCTTGCCATAAAAATTCCGCTGTACGTAGGAAGGGTCTAGTACGCATTTCCCACCTCACCACATTGGCCCACTGGTTGATTAGTATAGGAAGGTCGCGATACGATTGAATCCAATCTCTGTATGTGTTCCAAATGATGGCTTCACTTGTAGGCCTGACAATAAGCTCTTCTTCAAGTTTCGCTTCAGGATCCACCATGAGTTTACCTTTTTGATTTGGATCATTTTTCAACCTATAATGGGTGACAATGGCACATTCTTTAGCAAATCCTTCCGCATTTTTTTCTTCAGCTTCAAATAAACTCTTGGGTACAAACAGTGGGAAATAGGCATTGACATGTCCTGTCTCTTTAAACATTTTGTCTAGCTGGTCTCTCATTTTCTCCCATAATGCATAGCCATAAGGCTTGATCACCATACATCCACGTACTGCAGAATTGTCTGCTAAGCCTGCTTTTTTGACAATGTCATTGTACCATTGCGAATAATTCTCTTCTCTACTGGTGATTTCTTTTGCCATCCTAAATTTTAATATTGTATGTATACTGTTAAAATAAAATTAATTATCTGAAAGTTAGAACTTTGATTGGCTCTTAAACGTCATATTCGTAGTTCGAGAATGTAAAAAAGTCTAAATGAAGACTTTAACATTTAAAAAGTACAACTTTAAGCGAATATTAACGTAAGATTTGGTGCAAAAGTAATAAATTGCACTCGATTTAATAAGAAAGACAAATTTATTGCGATCAATAACAAAAAATTAAAAAGTAAATTCATGAAAACCAGTTTTATTTCGAAGAGTTTTTTTGTGTTTCTCTTGATTTCCTCCTTCAACCTGAATGCTCAGTTTGATGATTTGTATTATGATTATAAAAAGGATGAATCTTCAGTCAAAGCATCAAATGTGTCAACAGCTCAAAGCGATAATCGAGATTATACTAACAATGGCAATAGTCAGGACGACGGTACAGGCACCTATGACAGTGATGAGTATGATAACTACGACGATTATTCATATTCAAGCAGAATAAGAAGATTTCACAATCCTTCAAATGTATATTATTACAATAATTTTGATAATTGGTACAATGACTATTATTATGATCCTTACTATTCCAATGCTTATTATAATGGCGGCTACGGTAATGGCTTGAATATTTATATAGGCAATGGTTGGGGCTACAACCCTTGGTATAGACCTTGGGGCTACAGTTACTGGAACAGTCCTTGGGGCTGGAATTCTTGGAATGCTGGTTGGGGCTATAACTCTTGGTACAATCCTTATTGGAACTCAGGTTGGGGCTGGAATAATTATGGTTACTGTGGTAATAATTACGGCTGGGGCAACAACTATTACAACTATTATGGTAATGGCAATTACTATGGTAATTATTATAATAACAATGGCTGGAATAATGGTTCTTACGAACAATCTAATAAAGTTTATGGTAGCCGCAAAGGAGGATCTCTTTCATCTTCAACAAAAGGTCGTGACGCTTCTCCAAGAAGAATAGCTTCAGGAGGAAATGACAGCAAAGATGTCAATGCAGCTAATCCCGATTTGAGTACAACATCTAGAAGCAATAACACAGATAGAACATACAAAGGTGATATCAAATCTCCACGTGATGCCAATGCTACTGAATCAAGTAGGAGATCAGATAGATCAAGAATCTATTCCATGCCTGATAGGACATCAGATAGAAGTGAATCCAACACCAATTCTTCTTCATCCAATAGAAGATATAGCAATGAAGACAGGTCGTCTTCAAGGTCGTCATCAAATTATAATGACAACACACCAAGAAGGACAGAATCAAGGTCTAACTATGACAATAATAACAGCTCAAGATCATCTGCTCCATCTAGATCTTGGGACTCAGGATCATCAAGATCATCATCAGGCAATAGTGGGAGTTTCGGCGGAAGTTCAGGGTCATCTAGATCATCATCAGGTAGTAGTAGTAGTGGAGGATCATCAAGAGGTGGAGGTAGTTCAAGACGCGGTGGATAAATAGACAAAGTTTGCTATAATAATTTAATAATAGCACCCATATATATAGGAAGGGCTAGGATAATCAAGTGTTATTCAGCCCTTTTTTTAAACCAATTCAAATCAATTAACTTTATAGAAATGAAAAATATTTTAACCTTAATAATAATTATAGCGGCAATAGCAATTGCAAAAAGCCAAAATATAAGTGATGTGGTGAGATGGTCGGTCGTTGATCAGGTAGGAACAGCTCGCACATTAGGTGTGGGAAGCTCATTTGGATCTATGGGTGGAGATTTTTCAGTCATCAATATCAACCCAGCTGGGATAGCTGACTATAGAATTTCGGAATTTACATTTACACCTTCGTTAAAAAGCTACAAAACAGATTCAAAATTTTCTGGCGCGCCTAATGATTCTCAAATAGCCAAAGGATCGAGTTTGGGCTTAGACAATATTGGTTTTGTTTTTGCATCCAATCCAGGAGGCAATCTCACTTCCTCCAATTTTGCCATTGGCTTCTCGCGTATTTCTGATTTGGGTAGAAAAAGCTTTTTAAGTGGAAAGATACCTGGCTCAATTACCACTTACTTTGCAGAAAGAGCCAATAAGCATAATGTAAATGAATTGGATGAATTTGTAGCCTTTCCAGCTTACGAAGCTTGGGCAATTTATGATTTTGACGAGGATGGTTATTATGAAACCGACTTCGGTTCACCCAATCAAGAAGTACAAAGAACACAAGACATCATTCAAAAAGGTGGCATCAATGAGCTAACATTAGGATGGGCTGGTGAGTATAAAAATCAAATCAATTTTGGCTTGTCAATGGGCGTGCCATTTGCATCATTTGACGAGCAAAAGACATATAAAGAAAGTGATCCAAACGATTTGATTCCAGTTTTTGATGATCTTACCTTCACAGAAAATCTTTATACCTCTGGTGTAGGTTTAAATTTTAAGGCAGGATTTATTTACAAATTTATGAATACTGTCAGATTGGGAGGAGCTTTTCAGTCTCCTACCTGGTATAAATTTACTGATGATTACAGTAATTTGATAGAATATGCTTTTACCGATAATGCTAATGGCTCTCGAAGGAGGACCTCAACATCTCCAGATGGAAATTTTGAATACAAAATCACCACACCATGGAGAGCGACAGGTAGCTTGGGCAGCACAATCAGACTTAATGAGATACGTGGATTTGTCAATGCTGATATAGAATTTGTGGATTATACCAATGCATCATACAACGGTACTGCTTACTCATCAGATGCATCAGAGCAACAATATACTAATGAAGTAAATAAAACTATTTTAAATAAATTGGGTCCTGCTACCAATATCAGATTAGGTGCAGAATTTGGTTATAGACAAATTAGATTAAGAGGAGGATATAGTATCGAACAATCACCTTTCAACTCCGAAGTGGTGAACAATAATAAAGTTTCTTTTGGCATTGGATTTAGAGATGATAGGTTTTTTATTGATTTAGGTTGGAGAATTTCTAAGTTTTCTGAAGGATATTATCCATATATAGTTACGGATACAAAGTTAGATCCATTGGCCAATATCAATACTACTAGAACAAGGAGCGCTTTGACAGTTGGGTTTAAATTTTAGTATTGGAATTATGTAAATTATTCAAGCCTGAGACATGCATGTTTCAGGCTTTTTTGTATTGAATATTATTGAAAAAAGAATGAAATTTACAACATAAATTTATAATTTTGCGTTTCAATTCGACAGTTTCCCTCGTATGCAAATGATGTATTAGTAATATTTTACATATATTTGCATTTTTTTTTATCTCATTACTTAGTCAGCAAATTTTTTCCTTTTATGATATTAAGAAAATCTACATTGTTTGTTATTTTTGGATTGATACTTACAAGCACTTTTTTGTTTGGTCAAGGCCCATTTCCTCCTGTGGAATTCAATGTTTCGAGTGGTATGGATGTAAAGGGGAGTAAAGTGTGCATCACTGTTACAGCCAATAATTTTATTAATGTTGAGTCCATCCAGCTCAATATATCTTATAATGCTGCTTTAATCATTCCTGATTGTCCTGGACCATCAAGTTTTGTTGGATCTGCTTTAGCTCCAGCCATTGACAGTACAAATTTTAACTGTAAAAATATAGCCAATGGATATTTAAATTTTGTGTGGTACAGTGCGCCGACCACCATTCCAGATGGATCTGTCCTCTTTACTATATGTTTTACCTTAATTGGCGAGCCCGGCAATATTTCTCCAGTCTATTTCAATGGTCAGTTGCTTGATATTGAGATTGGCCAAGTCGACAATAATGGAAAAAGTTTTGCGACTAATGAGATCATTTCAAACACTGGGACTATCAAAATCATTTCAAATACTTTGGCTACCTATGTATTTAGCTGTGATGCAGATCAAAACAATGTCTCTGCTGGTGGCAGTTTAACTTTTTATGCTACTGGTGGTAGGCCTCCTTACAATTATGCCATCACGCCTGGTGCTTATACGGGTACTACCACCTTGGATGGTGAGAGGAAAACCATCAATAGCGTACCTGTAGGAGTTTATGTGCTCACTGTGACAGATAATAATGGAGCAACTTCTACAAAAAATATCATCATATCCACAGGTGATCCCATAATATTTAATACAAGTATCAAGTTACCCACATGTCAAGATAGACGCAATGGATCTATTGCTATAAAAAATCTTAAAGGAGGTATTCCACCATATAATTATCAATGGTCCAATCTATTGACCAATTTGGATTCTATCGGCAGTTTGCCAATTAACACCTATACGGTGACAATCACTGATTTTAATGGCTGCAACTACTCACAATCTTTTGATCTCAATATTGATACCTTAAAGTTTGATATGGTCTTGAAAGATTCGGCGACATGTTTAGGGGTAAAAGACGGTAAGATTACAATTCTGAATGCAATAGGTGGCACAAAATTTAAAGGGGCCAATCCTTACAAATACTCTATCAACACTTTTGGCAATCCTAAAGCATTCAACCCACCATTTGATATTACTACAGCATCTCCTGGTTTAAATACTGTAAAAGTAGTAGATAGCCTTGGATGTATTGTCGAAAAGCAAATCAACATCCCATTTAAAAAGACCGTATCATTTGATACAATGGTGGTCAAGGACATCAAGTGTTTTGGCGAAAGTAATGGTGAAATAAGATACAAGGCAGCACCAGGATCTGGCTATAGCTATACATTGTCTCCTAATATACCTGGTGCAACACTAGGTGGAGTATTTTTGGTTAACAATTTGGACAAGGGAAGCTATATCATTACGGCAAGAGACTTTGCTGGCTGTACTGCCAAAGACACTTTTGAAATCAAAGAACCACCATTATTGCAAATCATGGATCAAATATCATATCCAGATTGCGCCAATTTGGGCGCTATCAAACTAAGCCCAACAGGTGGTACTGGTGCCTATACATACACTTGGTCACCAGCAGCTGGCAATGTCAACGAACTCACCAATCTTAATGGAGGCAACTATAGTGTCATTGTCTCTGATGCAAATGGTTGTAAAGATACCAAATCATATACTTTTAACAATGTAGGAACATTGACATTGATCATAGATTTGACCGACGAAACTTGTGAAGACAAAAATGACGGCACTGCAAGAGTAGTACCGCAATTTTCGAACGGTACAAACCCTATGTTCGACATTTTCTGGTATGATGCTAACAACAATGTATTGCCATTTAAAACACAAAATATTTCAAATCTGGCTCCAGGCAACTATTTTGTTCAAATCATTACTTCTGATGGATGCGATAGCGGCAAAAAACCTTTCACAATCTTGAGTGCATCAGCTGTGACTATCGTCACCACTATCACTCACGCAAAATGCAATGGTGACCTTGGCAAGGTGGAAGCTTCCATCACAGGCAATCCTACAGGTTATAAATACGAATGGAACTTGAAAGGCAATAGTAATGTTATTGACCAAGACAATACACTTGCTGCCAAAGCAGGAACTTACATCGTCAAAGCTATTGGGCCTACTGGGTGTGATAAAGTATCAGAAGTTACTATCACAGAACCAAATCCAGTGACTTTTCCAGCACCAGAAGTCAGAAATGTAAAATGTTATGGCAATAGTGATGGGCAGGCAGCTATATTGAATGGTTCAAGCGGTCAACAATATATTTGGTCAAATGGTGCCACAGCACAATTCGTGACAGACTTGCAGCAGGGCAATGGCTGGGTAGTGGCATTTGAAAATGGTTGTTTTTCAGATACAATACATTTCACAATAGGTACATTTCCCAGATTAGAAATCGATAGCACCAAAACCCAAGTTAAAAATCCTGTGTGTTTTGGAGATAAAAATGGTTCAGTAACCATCGAAGCAAAAGGTGGTACAGGTATTTCTTATAAATATGCTTGGGAAAATGGACCAACAAGTGCTACTTACAACAATATAGGAGCAGGTAGCTATATTATCAACATCTCTGACAGCAACAATTGTACCCAAAAAGATACTTTCTTTCTGACACAACCAGATAAATTGGAAGCGACAATAGATAATGCTGGTACAGTTCCTCTGGATTGCAATAATCAGGATGCTGGTAAAATTGCATTAAAAACTACTGGCGGTAACCCTGGAATCAAAACCATAAGCTGGCAATCTGGCGTTCAAGTCAATGGTGGTGTAGCTGTAGGTCTATCAGCAGGTACTTATTGTGCTACCATATCTGACAATTTCGGATGTAAAGACACTATCTGCCATACATTAATAGCTCCAAAACCATTGGTTGGTGAGCTCGATATACCAGCAGAACCATTATGCAATGGAGGAGAAACTTGCATCTCTGTAAAGAGTTTGACAGGAGGCACTGGCAATAAATATACCTTCCAGATCAATGGCGGCATTAGATATCCTATTGATACTTGCATAACGGTTTATGCTGGCGAATATCTTGTTCGCATGATCGACTCCACAGGCTGTAGTATAACAAAAAGTTTGACCATTGGCCAACCCAACCCAATAGAAGTGAATCTAGGTCCCGATCAGGAAATACAATTGGGCCTGCCTTCTCCTGTCATCAATGCCTTGATCACATCGCCATCAAGTATAGACACCTTGATTTGGTCACCAATAGATAATCTTGTTTGTTTAGCGTCAGATTGTTCATCTGTTGAGGTCAGCCCTGTTGAAACCACAACTTACACACTTACAGCGGTTGATATCAATGGCTGCAAAGGAATAGACGAGATTGTTGTAAAAGTAAAAAATATAAGAAACGTTTACTTCGCAAATATCTTTAGTCCTAACAAAGATGGAGAGAATGATTATTTTCAAGCGGTCACTGGCCCAGGTGTAGAACGCATCCTATCCTTCAATATATATGATAGATGGGGAAATCTGATATTTACAAAATCTAATTATATTCCAGATCCTGCTGGCACAGATGGTTGGGATGGTACAAGAGATGGCCTTAAATTAGATCCTGCTGTGTTTGTATATACGGCAAAAGCCCTATTTATTGATGGAAAAGTGATAGATTATACTGGCTCTGTAACATTGATCGATAGATTGAGAAATTGATAGTTTCAATTTTGCATCAATAGTCTGGTCTTTTTTAAAATATTCAGATAATCAGAGCATTATCCTGAAAAATTTAATGTTTTTTTAAGGAGTCTAAAGGCATATTCCTACTCAAACGGTTTGGTTTTTACTTTAAAAATTTGTATCTTTGCATCTTTTACATAAGGTGTATAATTTGTTGAATTTGAACAAAATTATATCCAAAAATTAGGTTATAGTTATATTTATGAGCGAAAATAAAGAGCCCAAAAAGAATGAATATGGTGCCGAAAATATTCAGGCACTCGAAGGATTAGAAGCTGTCAGGAAGAGACCTGGTATGTATATAGGTAGTACCGACGTGAAAGGTCTCCATCATTTGGTTTGGGAAGTCATAGACAATTCAATTGATGAGCACTTAGCTGGATACTGTACACATATTGAAACCATCATCCACAAAGATAACAGCATCACTGTCAAAGATAATGGTAGAGGTATCCCTACAGGTATGCATGAAAAACTTCAAAAATCAGCCCTTGAAGTAGTCATGACAGTATTGCATGCAGGAGGAAAGTTTGACAAAGATACTTATAAGGTGTCTGGTGGTCTACACGGTGTAGGTGTATCATGCGTCAATGCTCTTTCAGAATATGTGCGTGTAGAAGTACACCGTGAAGGAAAGTCTTTTGAGCAAGAGTATAGCAAAGGTATTCCTTTAGGACCAGTTGAAACTATTGGCACTTCTAACTCGACTGGAACTGAAGTTACTTTTAGGCCAGACCCAACCATATTTGTGGAAACTACAGAGTATAATTTCAATACTTTGGCTGGTAGAATCAGAGAACTCTCGTATCTTAATAAAGGTTTATCGTTGTCTTTGACAGACGAAAGAGAGACTGAAGACGATGGTACTTTCAAACACCAAGAGTTTTATTCTGAAGGAGGCCTTAAGGAATTTGTCAAATATCTCGACGAAACAAGACCACCTCTGATAGACGAACCAATCTATGTTGTTGGCAAAGAAGACAATGTAGAAGTAGAAGTAGCCATGCAATATAATACTGGCTATCAAGAAAATATCTTCTCTTATGTCAACAATATCAACACGAGAGAAGGAGGTACTCATGTGGCTGGATTCAGAAGAGCTATTACTCGATTGTTCAAGCAATATGGTGATGACAATGGAATGTTTGCAAAATTGAAACTTGAGATTTCAGGAGAAGATTTCAAAGAAGGGCTCACAGCCATAGTTTCTGTCAAGGTACCAGAACCACAATTTAAAGGACAAACCAAAAGGTGAATTGGGCAATTCAAGTGACTGGTATTGTCTCAAGATTTATTATAGAATGATGTTTTGAAAGCGTATTTGGAAGAAAACCGGCTATGGCAAGGCGCATCATTGACAAGGTCATCTTGGCAGCCACAGCGAGACATGCCGCTAGGAAGGCCAGAGAAATGGTACGGCGTAAAAACGTACTTACTGGAAGCGGTTCTTATGGAAAATTGTCGGATTATCAACTCAAAGACCCTAATGAATCAGAGATAACACGGTAGAAGGTGACTCGGCAGGTGGTACAGCCAAGCAAGGCGGGAATAGAAATTTTCAAGCCATTTTGCCATTGAAGGTAAGATTCTCAATGTAGAAAAAAGCCATGGAATACAAGATTTATGAAAATGAAGAGATAAAAATATGTTTACTGCATTGGGAGTAAGCATTGAAGAGAAAGATGGAGAAAAAATATTGAACATCGACAAACTCAGATATCACAAGATAGTCATCATGTGTAGAGTGCCGACGTTGACAGTAGCCACATCCACATTGATCATGACCTTCTTTTTCAGATATATGAAGCCACTCATCGAACATGGCCACATTTATATTGCTGCTCCACCACTCTACCAAGTGAGAAAATTACTTCATTTATTGCTGGAATGATGAAGAAAGAAAAGCTGCCATCGAAAATTATTCTAATGGTAAGGATGATACAAGTATCAAGACGCAGAGATACAAGGGTTTGGGTGAGATGAACGCCGAGCAACTTTGGGAAACGACTATGGATCCAACCAATAGAATGCTTAGACAAATCACCATTTATGATGCCATGGAAGCTGATAGAATTTTCTCAATGTTGATGGGTGACAACGAAGTGCCGCCACGCAGACAGTTTATCGAGGAAAATGCCAAATATGCCAATATTGACGCATAATGCATCTGCCGTTAAGAAATGTTGCAATAATAAACCTAGGAATCATGATAAAAAATAGGATTTGGGAGAGGGATCAAGCCACGCAACTTCGACTACAAGCCTCGATTTTATGATCCCATTAAAGAAGAAGAAAGAGAAGAACGTCTCAAAAAGTATAGAGAGAGAGCATCTACTAAAGAAGGAGAGATTGAAAATCTCAAAGACAGAATCAGGACAGGAATCAGAGTCAAACAAGGTGTTTCGAGCAAAAGTGAAAACAAAATTCCAATATACGACTGCTGATGATTATTATTGTCTTAGGTATGATGAGTTATGTACTTTTTGAGTTCAAACAAAGTCATAGGCTTGATTGAAGCTTTTTCTCGTTAAATTATCCAATGATGTCGGATATTATCCAACTCTTACCTGATAGTATTGCAAATCAAATTGCAGCTGGGTAGGGGTACATCCAAAAGACAGCATAATGGTCGAAATTGCTTGAAAATTCGGTGGATGCAGGAAGTACAAGTATCAAATTGATCATCAAAGATGCTGGAAAAACCAGTATTCAAGTCATAGACGATGGCAAGGGTATGTCAGAGACCGATGCTAGAATGTCATTTGAAAGACATGCCACATCAAAAATCCGTTGCCAATGACTTATTCTCATAAAAACTATGGGATTCAGAGGGGAGGCTATGGCATCCATTGCAGCTATTGCACACGTAGAAATGATCACAAGACCAGCACAAGATGAAGTAGCTACGCGTATCCTCATCAATGGCTCAGTTATTGAAAAACAAGAGAAAGTACAAGGCATGTCAGGTACCAATATTACTGTGAAGAACTTGTTTTTTAATGTGCCTGCACGAAGAAAATTTTTGAAATCAGATCCTGTGGAGCTTAAGCATATTATGGACGGAATTTCATCGTGTGGCCTTAGCAAATATTGATATTTTTTTTTCGCTTCATCATAATGGTAATGAGGTATTTTACTTACCAAAAGGCAATCTTAAACAGAGAATCACAGGTATTTTTGGTAAACAAATCAACGAAAAGTTGATACCTGTCCAGCAAGAAACAGAGGTGGCCAATTTTAGCGGCTTTATTGGAAAAGCTGATGCAGCAAGAAAAACCCAAGGAGAGCAATTCATTTTTGTCAATAAGAGATTCATTAAAAGCAACTATCTCAATCACGCTGTCAGATCAGCTTTATGAAGATTTATTGGCCGAAAGATATGTACCCTTCGTACTTTTTGTTTTTGAATCTAGATCCCAGCACCACCGGGCATAAAATGCATCCTACCAAGCTCGGAATCAAATTTGAAGACGAAAGATTGATATACAACTACTTGAGAGTCAGCCTAAAACATAGCCTTGGTCAATACAGTTTAAGCCCAATATTTGGATTTTAGTGTTGATCATAATTTTGCAAAGAATCTTGGTCATCACAGCTCATCTTCGGCAACTCCAAGTGGATCGCCACTAGACGAAGAGAATGTATGATGAGTTGGCGTCAGTCAAGTACTAAGTTAAACCAAGAAAACATCAAAGGTGCGGGAAGATATTTACAAAAGTGTCAACCCAAATCAACATCATACTTCATCTTTTCAACAAGAATTGCGTCAACTTGAAAGTGAAGCATTCGGCATGACACCAAATGAGGAGTTTTCTGTGCGACCATCTATGGCAAAAGAACCTTATCAATTGCATCAATCTTATATCATTTGTCCTGTCAAATCTGGAATGATGATGATAGATCAGCAGGCTGCCCACGAACGTATCTTGTACGAAACATATTTGGAAAATCTCAACAATGGCGAATTCGTCACTCAAAAAGAGTTGTTTCCGAGGAGCATAGATTTAGAGCCATCCAAAAGTCAACTCTTAAAAAGCATCTTACCCAAGGTCAATGCCTTAGGATTTGAAATGGAAGAATTTGGTCACCACACTTTTATTATACACGGTCTCCATCTGGCTTAGATAGCAAATTGCCCATCGAGCAGTTGGTCGAAAAACTAATCAATCAATATATGGAAAATCTTGAGTTTGAATTGGGCATCGAAGAAAACTTAGCGAGATCCATATCCCTGTCTGCGTGCATTAAACATGGCGGCTTCTCGAAAAAGAAGAAATGAATGCATGATGAACCAACTTTTTGCACTTATGATTACCTTATAAAGCCCTTCTGGCAAAAATTGTTTCATCATTATAGAACATGATGAGCTATTCAAAAACGTTTAATCAGTAAATTATTTTTTGCATGATGCACAGAGTGACAGACGTAGTAAAATCTGATAATCATCAATGTCATAGTATTTTTTGCTGTCAGTACCTTATTCCAATTACATAGGTTTGATAGATTTTTCAAGTTAGTCACATAAGGTATGGAATATTACAATGGAGATATCATTTATAAGTTTGAGCCAGTACAAATCATCACCCACATGTTGCTTATGGAGATGTTTCACACTTACTTTTCAACATGATGGGACTATATTTTCTTGGGCCTTATGTTGAGAGTGCTTCTAGGACAAGAGATTTCTGATTTTATCTGCTGTGTGGATTTGTTGCATCAATTGCTCAGATTTTTCACTATAAAGGTATTATAGTAGGTGCATCAGGCTATTTATGGTGTTTTGGCTGCTTTTGCTACTATGTTTCCCAATATGAATTGATGTTATTATTTCCTCCCTATTCCAATTAAAGCCAAATATATGGCCATCGGCTTGATTATGATTGGCTTATTTTCTGGATTTTCAGGTGCACAAGATGGTATAGGTCATTTGCCCATGTTGGAGGCGCTGATAGCCAAGAATTTTTTTGATGGTAAGATATTGGAAAATGGATCATCTTCGTTAATATACACGTATGTTCAAATCAATAGGTGAAGATATCAGGGCAAATTTTGATTATGGCAATATGATAACCAAACTTATCATCATTAATGTTGCAGTATTTGTCATCACGGCACTTTTAAATGCCTTTTTCCCAAATTTTTATGTGGAAAGTATCTTGCCATATTTAGCATTGCCAGGCGATTTGACATCTTTGCTCTATCGTCCATGGACTCTTATCACACACATGGTTTTGCATGAGGGAATATGGCATTTGGCTGGAAATATGATCACTTTGTATTGGTTTGGCAATATCACGGGAGATTTATTGGGTGATCGAAAAATTTTGCCTATTTATATCTTGGGCGGCTTGGTCGGAGCAAGTTTTTACTTACTATCTTACAATCTCTTTGGTGGTGTAGGTGGATTTGCTCTCGGTGCATCAGCGGCTACATTGGCTATCTTATTTACAGGAGTAGCGGTGGCACCAGATTATCAGATACATTTGTTATTATTTGGACCAGTTAGGATTAAATTCGTAGGCTTGGTCATACTTTTTTTTGATATTATCGGTACTCAAAGCACTAATAGTGGTGGGCACTTTGCACATTTGGGTGGAACTTTATTTGGGTTTTTGTTTGTTTACCTTTTAAGAAATGGGATTGATTTGTCTATTTATTTTAATAATTTTATTGACTTTATTACATTTAAAAGCAAGCCAAAAAGAAGCCATAAGCCAGTCTTGAAAGTTGCACACAGATCTGAGTCATTGACAAAAAAATCTGTTGATCAAAAAGTTACCAAATCAGAAATATCGGCTCGCGTGGACGAAATCTTAGATAAAATCAAGCAGAATGGATATGATAGTTTATCTGACGAAGAAAAGGAAGTACTTTATCAGGCAAGTAAAAGTTAACAAGTGAAATTTTTTGATAGGTCAGTTTTCATCATCAATGCTGTAGTGATTTTAGCTACATTACTGGCTTATTTGGCACCAAAGGTAGATCCAGAGTTGACCTGGACAATTTCATTTTTTGGCCTTTTTTACCCTGTTTTGCTGATATCCAATGTATTATTTATATTTTATTGGTTGCTCAAGAAGCCAAAATATAGCGTTGCTTCCATACTATGTATCCTGATAGGTTGGTCACAGTTGAAAGGTTTTGTAGCATTTAATTCTACCAAACCAGAATCTGACAACGAGTCTATAAGATTTGTCACTTACAATATTAGTAATGCTTATTTTGGTTATGACAAAACTAAGAAAAATCGAGATCTAAAAAAGGCAGATTTTATCGAGTCATTAGACCAATATAAAGATACTGACATATTTTGTATTCAAGAAGTTGGAGATTATGCCTTTGATATTTTGAAAAAAGCCTTTCCAAAACATAATTTATATTACAAAGAAAAAGGTGCCGTCATTTTATCAAAATTTCCTTTTATTAAAAAAGGTGAAGTTGATTTCGGCACGCGCACTAATTCATGTTTGTGGGCTGATATAAATTTGGGATTCGATACATTGCGAGTATATAGCTATCATCTTCAGTCCAATCAAATCACCAACGACACCGAAAAACTGGTCAATCAAACTGAGCTAGATCAAAAAAAGGCTTGGTATGACATCAAAGGTATCTTGCGCAAATTTCGGAACAAGCATCTAACCAGATCTAGGCAGGCTGAAAAAATTGCCGCTCATGCCAAAAATAGTCCTTACAAAATTATTTTGGCTGGTGACCTCAATGATCCTCCTCAGTCCTACACTTATGAGGTCTTTTCATCCTTGACCAAAGATGCTTTCAGAGAGCGAGGATCGGGCATCGGCACAACTTATGCTGGAAGGATTCCATTATTGCGTATTGATTATATTTTTGTCGATAAGTCGTTAGATGTAGCCACTTTTGAGATTGAAAAAGACAGATTTTCAGACCATTATGCAGTTTCGGCTGACATAGAATGGCCCAATGCAGAAAATTTTGAAGCAGAAGAGAAATAGTATTTATTAAATATTCATAAAAAATATAAAATGTCTCAAGTAGTAAACCAAGCAAAAGTCAATATGAATAAAAATGGATTTTTAGACATAGATGTTGATCCTACTATTGACTTGGTAGAAGAAATTCAAAAGTTAAAAAAAGAAAAAAATGCTATCATCTTAGCCCACTATTACCAAGAATCAGAGATACAAGATGTGGCTGATTTTATAGGTGATAGTTTGGGATTATCTCAGAAGGCTGCCAGTACAGATGCAGATTTGATAGTATTTGCTGGTGTACATTTCATGGCAGAAACAGCCAAAATGTTGAACCCACACAAAAAAGTAGTTTTGCCAGATCTTAAGGCTGGATGCTCATTGGCTGATAGTTGTCCAGCACCTATTTTTGCAAAATTTAAAGAAAAATACCCTGATCATATAGTGGTCAGCTATATCAATTGTACTGCTGAACTGAAAACACTTACTGATATTTGCTGTACATCCAGCAATGCAGAAGCCATCATCAATAGCATACCCAAAGACAAAGGTATCATCTTCGCTCCAGATAAAAACCTTGGTGCTTATCTCATAAAGAAGACAGGTAGAGATATGGTGCTTTGGGACGGAGCTTGTATGGTGCATGAGATATTTTCGCAAGAGAAAATAACAAAATTGAAGCAAAGATATCCTGATGCAAAATTTATTGCTCACCCAGAGTGTGAAGAGCCTATTTTGAAGATGGCAGACTTTATAGGGTCAACTTCTCAAATGCTCAAGTTTACACAAACAGATCCATCTACGACCTTTATCGTTGGTACAGAAGCAGGCATCATACATCAGATGGCCTTGGCTTCACCCGATAAAACATTCATACCAGCTCCACCTGAAAACAACTGTGCATGCAATGAGTGCCCTTATATGAGACTCAATTCTTTGGAAAAACTGTATCTCTGTATGAAGTATGAATTGCCAGAAATAATATTGGAAGATTGGATTGTCGAAAAAGGTCGTAAATGCATCGATGTCATGTTGGATATCAGCGAAAAAGCTGGATTTAAAGCGTGATAATTGATTTTAACACAGACTACATCCTTGAAAACGATAGGGTGAGAATGAATCCAATTATGGCTTCTGACCTTCAATATTTACAACATTTTGTCATGGATGAACCAGAATTATGGAAATATTCTCTAGTTTCGCCTACAGTAATAGGCATGGATGGCTATATCCAAGTGGCTCTCAATGGAAGACAAAATGAAAAAGAATATGCATTCATCGTTTTTGATAAACTCCATCAAAAATATGCTGGTAGCACGAGATTTTATGATATTCAACCAGCAGCAGATACTGTCCAGTTGGGTTTTACATGGTATGGCAAACATTTTCAAGGGACAGGACTAAACAAAAACTGTAAGTACCTTATGTTGGAATTCGCTTTTGAAAAAATGATGGCCAAAAGAGTAGAATTTAGAGCCGATAACGATAATGCAAGGAGCATAGCCGCCATGAAAAGTATAGGTTGTACTGTAGAAGGCATCTTGAGAAGCAATGGCTACACTGCAAGTGGACAAAGGCGCGACAGTATCGTCCTGAGCATTTTGGAAAACGAGTGGAATGCCATTAAAGCAAATTTGGAATTCAAAATTAAAACTAATATTTGATTAAACAGATTTTACCTTGCCTTCATCAATTCAACTACCTGATTGACAACATTTTCGGCAGTAAAACCAAATTCCTTATCCAAAACGGGATAAGGCGCTGAGTACCCAAAATGTGACAAGCCAAATACTACGCCATTATCTTTTATTAGGCCTTCAAGTGTCACAGGAAGACCAGCAGTTAGTCCGAAAATAGGCAGATCATTTGGCAATATATTGTGTTGATAATGTTTGTCTTGTGCTCTGAATACTCCTTCTGATGGGATGGAAACTACCCTTACTCTCAATTTGTACTTTGACTCCAAAAAAGGCGCAGCTTCGACCAAAGTAGCTACCTCTGATCCATTGGCCAATAAGATGACATCGGCATCATCGCTGGTTTGATATACGATGTATCCACCTTTTTTGAGTTGGGCTGCTTCTTCGATTCTTGAATCTGATATGGGTGTCAAATCCTTGATATTTTGCCTTGATAATATCAATCCACAAGGTCTATCATTAGTGTGGAGCATGTTTTCCCAAGCTCTGACAGTTTCTGCACTATCAGCAGGCCTCCAAGCCACAAATGAGGCTTTTCCCGAATGATTTTTTAATTTTTCTAATAGTCTCAATTGTGCTTCTTGCTCTATAGGCTGATGCGTAGGACCATCCTCTCCTACCCTGAAGGCATCATGCGTCCAGATAAATTTAACTGGCTGCTCCATGAGTGCTGCCACTCTCAACACTGGTTTCATATAATCTGAAAATGCAAAAAATGTAGCACATACTGGGATGATGCCACCATGTAGAGCCATACCAGTGCTAAGTGCTGCCATAGTCAACTCCGATACACCCGCTTGCAAGAAAGCACCAGAAAAATCATGGTGACCAAAGGCCTTTGTTTTTTTCAAAAATCCATCGGTCATGTCACTATTGGAGAGATCGGCAGACGATACGATCATATTGCCCACTCTTTCAGCAAGGTAAGCCAAGACCTTGGATGATGCATTTCTTGTTGCATCATTTTCAGCTAATGAAATTGATTCAAAATCCAATTTTGGCAATTCTCCAGATAGATATTGATCCAATAATTGTGCTTTTTCAGGGTGCTCTACCTGCCAAGCATCATAAGCATTCCTTTTGGCAGCAACTTGTTTCCTTTTTGTGGCCAAGACATCATGATAATAATTGGCAACATCTTCAAAGATCACAAATGGATTTTCTGGATCTCCACCCAAGTTTTGGATAGTGAGTGGGTACGATGCTTTTGATTTACCTAAAGGTTTCCCATGTGTTTCGACTTCTCCTTCGTGAGAGGAGCCATCGCTCTTGACAGCGCCTTTGCCCATGATAGTTCTTCCTATGATGAGCGAAGGTTTATCTTGTACAGATTGACACTCCGATATCGCTTTTCTTATCTGATGCTCATCATTTCCATCAATTTCAATAACATGCCAGTGCCAACTTTCATATTTTTTTGCAGTATCTTCAGATGTCACTTCGCCTACCTTGGTCGAAAGTTGTACATCATTGGCATCATAAAACATGATGATATTCCCCAAACCCAAATAACCAGCAATCCTTCCTACGCCTTGAGATATTTCTTCTTGGATACCACCATCAGAGATATAGATGTAGGTATGATGATTCATCCAATCACCAAATCTTGTAGCCAAAAATCTCTCTGCTATGGCCGCTCCTGCTCCAAAAGCATGACCTAAACCCAGCGGGCCAGACGTATTTTCAATGCCTATTTTGGTATCAACTTCAGGATGACCAGGCGTTTTACTCTTCCATTGTCTGAAAGATTGTAGATCATCGAGTGTCAAAAAACCACTGAGTGTCAATTGTGCATACAACATAGCTGACATGTGTCCAGGATCTAGAAAAAACCGATCTCTAAATGGCCAAGTAGCATCATCCGGGTCAAATTGCAAAAACTCACTGTACAGAATCTGAATAAAATCTGCTCCACCCATGGCGCCACCAGGATGACCCGAAGCTGCTTTTTCTACCATAGCGGCTGATAAAATTCTAATATTGTCTGCTGACTTGAGAGAGATTGATTTTGGCACTTAAGTTGGATTTTTGTTTGAAGCCACAAAAGTACTAAGAAAAAGTATAAATCAAGCAGCTTTGTGTGTCACGAAATGTTGAAAGTAGAGTCAATGAATCCATGAAATTCATAAAATACGTTTACAAAAACCATATTAAGAACAACTTTCGTTTAGTTTCTGAATCTTTTAATGCCAAATTGAATAGAATTTTATAATTAACTATCAAAAACAAATGAAAATATAAAAAATCTTGCTATATTTGCGCCACAATTGGAGGAAGGAAAGGGGACATTGAGTTCCCTTTTTTATTTATACCTTGATTTATGCTTAATTCAGAGATAGAAAAATTAGTAGAAAAAGGTCTCGCTGAGCTGGAGTATTCTGACACATATCTGATAGATGTCAAAGCAAAGAACAATAAAATTGAGGTTTTTCTTGACAGTGACGATGCGATCAGTTTTTTGAAATGTCAAAAGCTGAGCCGATGGTTAGAATCCATATTTGACGAGAATAAAGCCTTTGGCGAGAGTTATACGCTTGAGGTTTCATCAGCTGGTGTAGGTAGTCCACTGAAATTATTGCGTCAATATCCCAAAAACATTGGTAGGATTATTGATATAAAATATGGTGAGGGCAAGAATGTGAGAGGAATATTGAAAAACGTGGAAAACAATCTTATTTTTGTTGAGTACGAAATCAAGATAAAAGAAGGTAAAAAAAATAAAAAGGTCATGCAAACTGACATTGTAAAGTTTGAAGAAATAATTGAGTCAAAAATTAAAATAAGTTTTAATTAATGAATTTAGTAGATTCCTTTTCAGAATTTAAAGAAGGTAAAAATATAGACAGGCCTACTATGGTTCGTGTATTGGAAGATGTATTCCGTACACTTATCAGAAAGAAGTACGGATCTGATGACAATTTTGATGTGATCGTCAATACCCATGGAGACTTGGAGATGTGGAGAGTACGTATGACAGTGCCAGATGGCGAAGTTACTGATGAGTTGAGTCAAATATCATACACCGAAGCAAAGGCTATCGACGATGCTTATGAAGTCGGCGAAGAATGTTACGAGCAATTAACATTAGAAGACTTTGGACGTAGATCTATCATGGCGGCAAGACAGACCCTCATATCAAGAATCATGGATCTAGAAAAAGACGATGTCTATAAGAGATACATGGATAGAGTAGGCGATATGGTAGTAGGTGAGGTAAGTCAGATTTTGAAAAAAGAAGTATTAGTACTAGACGATGCCACACAAAATGAAATCGTTCTACCAAGATTAGAGATGATAAAAGGCGACTTCTTCCGCAAAGGAGATATGGTGCGAGGTGTAATAAAAAGAGTAGAAATGCGCAATGGTACACCTATGGTCATGCTTTCTAGGACAGACAATGGCTTCCTTGAAAAATTATTGGAGCAAGAAGTTCCTGAAATAGAAGACGGTCTCATCACCGTCAAAAAGATAGTTCGTATGCCTGGCGAAAGAGCTAAAGTAGCCGTAGAATCTTATGATGACAGAATCGATCCAGTAGGAGCATGTGTAGGTATGAAAGGATCACGCATACATGGTATAGTACGTGAGTTGAAAAACGAAAATATCGACATCGTCAATTATACTAATAATACATCACTTTTCATCCAAAGGTCGCTGACACCTGCCAAAGTCACCAGCATTAATTTGGACGAAAAATCAATGAGAGCTTCTGTATTCCTAAAACCAGATCAGGTATCCCTGGCCATTGGCAAAGGAGGAAGCAATATCAAACTTGCCAGCAAATTGACTGGTTATGAGATAGATGTATATCGAGATAATGAAGAGCAAGAGATTGATGATGTGGATCTTGACGAATTTGCAGATGAAATAGAAGATTGGGTAATCGAAACCCTCAAAAATATAGGTTGTGATACAGCCAAGAGTGTCCTCGCTCTGAATAGAGAGGAACTTATCAGAAGATCAGATCTGGAGGAAGAGACAGTAGATGATGTGTTAAAGATCTTAGCTTCTGAGTTTGAAGACGAATAGTCATTTTTTTAAATATTTTAAGTCGCTGATGGCAGAAAGATTAGTAAAAATCGCGAAAGAACTGAATGTAGGTTTGACAACGATCGTAGAGTTCCTTGCGTCCAAGGGTCACGTAATCGAAAACAAACCAACATCTATGGTTTCGGATGAGATGCATGATGCTCTATTGAAGGAGTTTAGATCTTACATGGCAGAAAAAGAGAAGGCTGATCAGATAGTGATAGGTACCAGACCTGGACTAAAAGAAGATGTGAAGGCAGAAGAGAAACCTGCTCCTAAACCGCTATTTACTATTCCGAAACTTACTGACATCGACAAACCTATCGAACAGCCAGTAATTGTCACTCCTCCAGTTGAGAAAGTGGAAGAAAAGCCAGCGCCGCCAGTTGTTGAAGAAAATAAAGAACCTTCAAATAAGATTGAAGATGATGTATTTACAACAAAAACCGAATTGCCCAAGTTAAGAGTATTAGGAAAAATAGATCTAGATAAGCCGAAGCCGGCTCCAAAAGAGAAGCCAGTTGCACATACACCAACTCCTGAAAAAGAAGAACCTAAGGTAGTAGAAGAAGCTAAACCAAGTAATGTTGCTCCAGCTGAACCGGAAGTAAAACAAGCTGAACCAACGGTGGAGCCTACCAAAACTAATACGGACGATGAGGTGATGATCAGGGCTAAAACACCACAACTGAAAGGGCTAAAAATCATGGGTAAAATTGATACCAGCAAGCTGGACAGTTCTACCAAGCCAAAACCATCAGAAAAGCCAAAACAACAAGCTGGTCAACCTGTAAAATCGGATGCTAACGCTCAAAATAGTGCAGCGGCCAATGCTCAAAAGAAAAAGAGAAAGCGCAAAAAATTAAGTACCGGTGGTCCAGTTTCTGACCCTAAAACAGGAGAAGGAACAAGACAAACAGGTAATAATAAAGGTAAAAATATCCAACCTGAAGTCAAAGAAGTCACTCAAAAGGAGATCGATGACAAAATCAAGGCAACTATGGCACGCCTCAATGTAGGTGGCAAAAATAAACGCCAAAAAATTAGGAGAGATAGCCGTGATGTTAAGAGAGAAAAGCAAGAACAATTAGACAGTGAAAACATAGATACTAAACTCAAGCTCACAGAGTTTGTGTCAGTATCAGAGTTGGCTGGACTACTTGATGTTCCTGTTTCTCAAGTGATTACAACATGTTTGAGCTTAGGCATCATCGTGTCTATCAATCAAAGATTGGATGCCGAAATTATAGAATTAGTGGCTGGAGAGTTTGGTCATGAAGTTGAGTTCATCAGTGCCGAAGAAGATGTTGAAGAAGAGGCCGTCGAAGTAGATGATGAAGCTGATCTCAAACCAAGGGCACCAATTGTCACAGTAATGGGTCATGTGGATCACGGTAAGACATCACTGCTTGACTACATCAGATCTGCCAACGTAGCCAGTGGAGAAGCTGGAGGTATCACCCAGCACATCGGTGCTTACGAAGTTAAAGTTGGACCAGATCAAAAGAAGATCACATTTTTGGATACACCGGGTCACGAAGCCTTTACAGCGATGAGAGCGAGAGGTGCCAAAGTGACCGACGTAGCTGTTATCATCATTGCCGCCGACGATCACTTGATGCCGCAAACCAAAGAAGCTATTAGCCATTCACAGGCTGCTGGTGTGCCAATGGTGTTTGCCATCAATAAAATAGACAAACCAGGCGCCGATCCTGAGCGCATTAAGCAAGAACTAGCAGGGATGAATCTATTGGTAGAGGATTGGGGAGGCTCTTATCAGTCACAGGATATTTCAGCCAAATCAGGTTTAAATGTAGATAAGCTCCTTGAAAAAATCTTGCTTGAAGCAGAGGTACTTGATCTCAAAGCTAATCCAGACAAGCAAGGTACTGGTACAGTCATCGAGGCATCACTTGACAAAGGCAAAGGATATGTCACCAAAATATTGGTACAAAACGGAAGCGTAGAGATTGGTGATTCATTGGTAGCAGGACCTTATTCAGGCAAAATAAAGGCAATGTTTAATGAGCATGGCAAAAAAGTCAAAAAAGCTGGTCCATCTACACCAACACTTGTCTTAGGTCTTAGTGGTGCTCCGCAAGCAGGCGAAAAGTTCAAAGTAATGGACACCGATCAAGAAGCAAGACAATTGGCAGCTAAGAGAGCACAAATTGAACGCGAACAATCCAACAGAGCTAGCAAGCGTATTTCATTAGACGAAATAGGAAGAAGATTGGCCTTAGGTACATTCAAAGAGTTGAATCTTATAGTAAAAGGTGACGTGGATGGATCTATCGAAGCCTTGTCAGACTCATTGATCAAACTTTCTGTAGAGACTATCCAAGTCAATGTCATACACAAGGCAGTAGGAGCTATTGCAGAGTCAGACGTACTATTGGCTTCTGCATCAGATGCTATCATCATTGGATTCCAAGTAAGGCCATCGGCCAATGCTCGTAATCTTGCAGAGAGAGAAGGTGTGCAAATCAAAACATACTCCATCATTTACGAAGCCATTGAGGAGATCAAATCTGCAATGGAAGGTATGTTGGAGCCTACCAAAGAGGAGAAAATAGTCGCTCAAGTAGAAGTCAGAGAGACTTATACGATGTCAAAAATTGGTACCATCGCAGGTTGTTATGTCACTGAAGGCCGAATCACCAGAAACACACACGTGAGAGTCATTAGAGACGGCATCGTGATCTACCCTGTCAAAGAAGGTGCTCATGGCGAATTGTCATCTTTAAAGAGATTTAAAGAAGATGCAAAAGAAGTTAAAGCAGGTTTTGAATGTGGTATTACTATCAAAAATTATAATGACATCAAGACAGGCGATATCATCGAGGGATACGAAATCATTGAGATCAAGCAGACCTTGAAATAATTTTGGGTCAAGGTCAATTCTTGAATTCTGAGCATTATCTGAAGCTTAAAGAAACACTTGATCCTATTGTGGCCAAAGTGAATCACTTGGATTTTATAGAAAATGATCCTATTAGTGTTCCACATAGGTTTGTACAGAAAGAAGATATTGAAATAGCCGGCTTTTTTAGCGCAATCTTTGCTTGGGGCAATAGAAAGACGATCATCAATAAGGCAAATGAATTGATGACTTTGATGGATAATAGCCCATACGAATTTATTCTACATCATAAAGATATAGATCTTAAAGTTTTGATGACCTTCAAACATCGTACTTTCCAAAGTACAGACTTGCTTTTTTTTATCCAATTTTTTCGTAAGTTTTATTCCAAAAATGAAAGTCTTGAACAAGCTTTTTATCCTGACCATTCCATACCTTATAGTCAAAAAGATGCACTGATCCATTTTCATAATTTGATATTTGAAGGAGAAGAAATCCCTGATCGCAGTCGAAAACATATTGCCACTCCAGCCAAAAATGCTACTTGCAAACGACTAAATATGTTGCTTAGATGGATGGTAAGGTCTGATGAAAATAATGTTGATTTTGGAATTTGGAAGTCAATACCGATGTCGGCATTGATGATACCATTAGATGTACATGTAGAGAATTATGCTAGAAAATTTGGTTTGTTGACACGACAACAAAGAGATTGGAAAGCAGTAGAGGAAATTACTAACCATCTTAGATGGATGAATCCTAATGATCCTGTTATCTATGATTATGCATTATTTGGCTTGGGCGTAAGTTTAAATAAATGTTCGTAAACCTCCTAAGTTTACCCATCATACATTGTTCGTAAACCTTCCTATGTTTACCCATCAGACAATGTTCGTAAACTACCCAGATTTTCACGTCCAACCTACAGTACAAATACCATTCATATTAACATTTTGGAATAAGGACTCCTTCCTAAAAAGCAAAGCATCATTTAATATGGCAAAAATCAAGAAAAGATTTTTTAATATGACAATATAGATTATAATGGCAAAATTTTTACCATCAGAAATTTGAGTCAAAAGCAATTTTGAAAAGTATGTTATAAAAATACAAAATTTTCGATACTTTATAGGTGTAAATATTGTTTCTTTGTGATTGTTTTTAATCAAAAGCCCATTTATGCCTTTAAATGAAGAACACGTATTTCCAACTCATTAACCAAACGTATTATTTTCCGCAGGAAGGCTTCGATCTCAATCAAGGTAGTTTGACCTTTCATGGCATATCATTGATGTATTTGATAGAAAAATATGGCACACCATTCAGGCTAACCTATTTGCCACGCATCGGAGATCAGATCAAAAAAGCAAAGAATTTTTTTAATAAAGCCATCAAGGCTAATAATTATAAAGGTGAGTACCATTATTGTTATTGTACCAAATGTTGTCACTTTTCGCATGTGATCGAAGAGGCATTGGAGCATAATGTGCATTTGGAGACCTCATCATCGTTTGATATCGACATCATCAGAATCCTAGAAGCGAAGGGCAAGATCAACAAGCAAACCATTCTCATCCAAAATGGACATAAAACCGAAGATTATCTCAACAAGATAGTTGGTCTGATGGAAGATGGATATGAAAATGTCATACCTGTCTTAGATAGCAAATATGAATTAGACAGGTTTTATGCAAAGACAAAAGGAGAGTTGACTGTAGGTATCCGAATGGCTATCAATGAAGAGCCACAATCTGCCTATTACACATCTAGACTGGGTATTCGTAGTGCAGAAATAATAGACTATTATAAAACCAAGATAGCAAAGAAGAAAAGAGTAAAACTTAAAATGCTCCATTTCTTTGTGGATTCAGGCATCAAAGATAATCTCTACTATTGGGGCGAATTTCGCAAAGCGTTGAAGTTATTTGCAGAGCTAAAAAAGATATGTCCGACACTCGACTCTATCAACTTAGGTGGAGGCTTGCCCATCAGAAACAACCTTGGTTTTGAATATGACTACAAATACATGATCAATGAATTGGTAAGAAATATTAAAGAAGTTTGTCAAGAAGAAGGCATTGACGAACCCGATATTTATACCGAATTTGGAAAATACACTGTGGGCGAAAGTGGTGCTATTATCTTTTCGGTATTAGAGCAAAAGCAACAAAACGACTCTGAATTGTGGTATCTTATTGACAATAGTTTGATGAATACAATACCAGATGCTTGGTCCATTTTTGAGAAATTTATCCTTTTGCCTGTCAATAAATGGGACAATGAATATTCACGTGTCAATATAGGTGGTATCAGTTGTGATCATTCTGATTATTACAACTCCGAAGATCTCAACCAAGAAATCTTCTTACCAACTTATGATTCTGAGAAGGAGGAACCATTGTATCTTGGATTTTTCCATACAGGTGCTTATCAAGATGCCATAAGTGGATATGGTGGTATCAAACACTGTCTGATACCCTCTCCAAAGCAAGTAATTATAGATAGAGATGATAAAGGCAACATAGTGGATAGATTATACAGAGACGAACAAACAGTGGAGCAAATGCTCAAAATCTTAGGTTATTGACATTTTAATAAAGAAATATAAACCATGCAGATTACAAATTTTCTAAAGCACCATTACAAGCACTTCAATGCGGCGGCACTTATCGATGCAGCCGAAGGATATATTACCCATCTTGACGAAGGTGGCAAGATGATGGTCACCTTGGCTGGTGCAATGAGTACTGCTGAATTGGGCAAGTCATTGGCAGAAATGATCAGACAAGACAAGATCCAGATCATCTCTTGTACAGGTGCCAATTTGGAAGAAGATATCATGAATTTGGTAGCCCATTCACACTATAAAAGAGTACCAAATTACCGAGATCTAAGTCCTCAAGAAGAATGGGATCTCCTCGAAAATCATTACAATAGAGTTACCGATACTTGCATACCAGAAGAAGAAGCATTCAGAAGATTGCAAAAACATCTTTGGGATATCTGGAGCTCAGCTGAGCAACGTGGAGAACGATATTTTCCACACGAATTTATGTATCAGATGCTCAATAGCGGTGTTTTGGAACAATACTATGAGATAGATCCGAAAGATAGTTGGATGTTGGCAGCTGCCCAAAAAAACATTCCTATCGTAGTACCAGGTTGGGAAGATAGTACTATGGGCAATATATTTGCATCATACTGCATCAAAGGCCAATTGAAGGCTTCGACCATGAAAAGTGGTATAGAATATATGATGTGGTTGGCTGACTGGTATCCAAAAAATAGTGGTGGTAAAGGTGTTGGCTTTTTCCAAATTGGAGGCGGTATTGCTGGTGATTTTCCTATATGTGTAGTGCCGATGTTATACCAAGATATGGAGATGCATGATATACCATTTTGGTCATACTTCTGCCAAATCAGTGATAGTACTACGAGTTATGGTTCATATTCAGGTGCAGTACCTAATGAGAAAATCACTTGGGGCAAACTCGATATACACACTCCAAAATACATCATAGAGAGTGATGCCACCATTGTCGCACCGTTGATATTTGCGATAGTACTAGGTCAATAGTTTCTTTAAAATTTGGTATTGAAGTAAAAGTCTCCCACTGACGGTGAGTATTGCGGTGCCATAAATTGATCAATTTTCCAATATAATTGCTTTGATTTTAGAAAATCTAAGCATGTGATTGAGACATGACAGTATCTAAGGCCAACAATATTCTTTCGCAAGCATCTTTTATTTGTTCTGGCGTGATGATCAATGGCGGCGCTATGCGAAATGATTCATTATCAAACAAAAAGTAATCAATCAATACACCATTGGCAATAGCTTGGTCAATAACTGGTGTCAGGAATTTTGGAGAAGTCAATTGCACAGACATCATGAGACCTGATGATCGAATAGACTTGATCAATGGATGCACAAGATACGATTTGATCAAATTTTCTTTATCTTCCACATCTTTTATAATAGGTTGAGTGAGCAAGAGTTTGAGTGTGGCAAGCGCAGCAGCTACACACACAGGGTGGCCTCCAAATGTTGTAATATGACCCAAAGCAGGCTTTGATGCTAATTGATGTAAGATAGTCTTGCTTGATACCACGCCACCAATAGGCATTCCGCCACCCATGGCTTTGGCTATGAGTAAAATGTCTGGCTTTACATCATATTTTTGATGGGCAAACATCATACCCGTGCGTCCGAAACCCGTTTGGATCTCATCCAAAATCATCAATGTTCCTGTTTTGTAACACCTTTTTCTCACATGCTGTAAGTAATCATTCTCTGGTGGATGGATACCACCTTCTGCTTGTACAGGCTCTAAGATCACACACGCAGTATCAGTTGTAATATGATCCAAATCTTCTGGATGATTAAATCGAATATGCTTCACTCCAGGTATGGTAGGTAAAAAGTTGCGGGTAAATGAATCATCGCTTCTCAAGCTTTCTGCAGCTATGGTACTACCATGGTATGCATTAGCACAAGATATTATTTCACTGCGACCTGTAGCTTTTCTGGCTAATTTTAGAGCTGCTTCTACCGCTTCAGACCCACTATTGACATAATAAATGCAATCTAAACCTTCACCAAGCACTTCACTTAATAGTTGGGCATAAGATACTTGAGGCTGCTGTATATGCTCTCCATATACCATGGTATGCATGTAGGTTTCTGCTTGTGTCTTGACCGCATTGACCACATCATGATGACAATGACCCAAAGAGCTCACCGCTATACCAGAATTAAAGTCGATATATGGTCGGCCATTTGGGTCATAAATATACACTCCTTCTGCTCTATCCACTTCAAAACACATTGACATTTCGCTAGTCTGTGCCACATGTGTAAGATATAAACTTCGGATAGATGACATGACAAATCAATAGGTGTAATTATCTTTGATAGGTAACAGTTTTTGGAATGCCAAATATTGTATCACGCATGATCATTTCTGTTTCGCTTATTGAAACCAAACTTCTTTTAAAAGTAGACTGCCCATTGAAGGTTAAACTAAGAGTTAAAACATCTACTGAATATTTTCCCGAGGTTGTTCCAGAATTCCCATCTTTTTGTTTAAACAGGACAAAAGTATTATCATCATTAAAAAACAAGGCATCACCTATTTTATTATTTAAAATAAAATTAGTTGTAGAGATGTTTATACTACTTACCTTACCTGTTGCATCATCTTTGATGGATGTTGCATTCCAACCTCCTTTAATATTGGTCGCTGTTAGGTTATTTATCAATCCTGTGCAAGAATTGAAACAAAAAAACATGAGAACTGAGATAATAAATAGTGAAATTTTTGTTTTCATTTTACATTTTTTAGCAAAGATAAATTAATCTTATGATTCGATATTATAAAACAAGAAAAAGTTGTTTCTTTGTTCTTTGTATTTTGATACTCTATTTAAGTTTGCAGTGTACTTGAAAACACATCTAATTAGATGAAGTTCATTGTGAAAAATTATAATTTTTTGAAACAATAAAAACAATTTAAATATGACAAGGAATTTTTTAACAGTTTTATATTTAATTTTTGGCACTCTCAGTGTTTTCGGACAAGGACAAGTAAGTGTGGATTTTGTGCTTTACCAAGATGAAAAAAAGACTCAATACAGATTAGTTGATTTGTTTAATGATGTAATTAAGAAAAAAGTAGGAAAATACAATTGTTCTGAATTTAGAATTGTTGAAGACAGGAAGCAAGCAACTTCTCAATATGTTTTTGAATTATGGGAATTTGGAGATTATTCAAAATCTAATATATTTAGGGAAACTCGTTATCAAAAGAAAACTGATAGTAATAATAAAGAAATAACAACTACTTATGTAGCTGCTGGTGTACAAACTTCAGCATCGACAAAGTTAATGGGAAGATTGATTGACAGAGTAACATTTGAGGTGATTGATGTATTTTACATAAATGGTGACCAAAGAAGAGAAATTGAAGATACAGATGTAAAAAACAAATATAATCCTTCTTTAGGCCCAAATGTCAAGCTTGAAAACGAAAAACTAGCTCAATATGACAATCAATTATTGGAAATTAGAAAAGGGTTTTATTACGGATATGTTGATAAACTTGAGATGGCTATTCACCAATGTTTAAGAAATATTTTGCCGCCTCCTATCATTACCAAAATACATTTAGAAAAGGAAGGTAAGGTGAAAGAAGTGCAAATTGATGAATGTTATGAAAAAGAAGTAAACGCAGATTGGCTTTACTGCGATATTATGGCAGAAAAAGAAATACTTGATTCAAAAGTTTTCTTTAAAGTTGGAACATCATATCCTAAATCAACAAAGGATAAAAACAATCAAAACTCAATTAGTATTTTGGGAATCAGAAAAGGAGAAAAAGAGTTATATCCCCTCATGCAAAATAAAACAAAGCTCATAGCTTTAGAAAAACCAGAACTTGAGTTTTATTTTGAAGATAAATTTAAAGGTGAAAAGAAATTCATTTTTTACAATATAGAGTATGATATAAAATCTCCATATACCGTTGCGAATAAAAAGTATATTGAGTTATTTTTGCAATCTCATTATACAACATTAAAGGATGTCAAAACTTTAGCTTATCTACCTGAGGAGAATTCAAATATCGAAACTATCAAAACCACAGTCTTAAATCCTAATAAATACGGTGATAAGCTAATAAAATGGGATAAAAGTTTAAATGAAAATAATGGAAGTATAGTAATAAAGTTTGAATTTAACTCAAATGGTACTCCAATAAAAGATGAAATAACAATATATACTTTGCCTGGATATATGGAGACAAATATTGTTACTAACGAATTGGAGATGGTCAAAATAGATCAAAACATAATATCTAATAAGGCATCAATCAAAGGTATTACGACAATTCCTGATGAGAAAGATGAGTATATTTTGGTACAAACAGACAATTTGATAACAAGAGTAAATGATATATTAGTTTATGATACGCCTGAAATTAATAAAAAGACAAAACCAGTTGGCACATTGGAAAAGGAAATGAATCTAAGTCCATATTTAGGAGTTTTCAAGATTGATGATGGTAAAAAGATTTTACAGCCTGGAATAAAAGCAAAAACAAATTACTATTTGGTTGCTGAGAAGAAGTCAACTCTGTTTGGCCTTACCGCTAGTGAAAATATTACTTATTTTAATTATTTTAATTTTAAATAGTTAGAAATATTTGTAATAATTCTTAAAAATGGAAGCAGATACAAATAGGTTTGTAAAAATATAATTGCTATTATTAATATAAGAGTTAGTTTGAAACAGTTGAGTTATATTAAACTTACATCAAATATTTGTTAACAAAAACCCAACACCCTTTTTTGTCATAAATTTTGTCCTTACTATTGTGGTGAAATCTTTTTAACCTTATCTTAAAATTTAAAAAAATGAAAAAGTTCCTTGTTTTAGGCGCATTTGTAGCAGTAGCATTAGTATCTTGCAAAGAAAAAGCAGTTGAAGCTCCAGTTGAGGCAGCACCAGTTGAAGCAGCACCAGTTGAAGCAGCTCCTGCAGCTGTTGACACTACAGCTATGCCAGCTGATACAACAAAACACTAATTATTGAAGATACAACAGAGTAATTCTGTTTTTTGACAATAAAAGATAAGGCCTGTCGAAAATGTTTCGACAGGCCTTTTTTTTAATAAAACTTGAAGATGCATTATCCAGCCCAACCTTCTCTATCCAAACTTCTATATTGAATGGCTTCAGCCAAATGTTCTATTTTGATATCTTCACTTCCTGCCAAATCAGCGCCAGTTCTAGCTACTTTCAATATTCTGTCATAAGCACGTGCTGATAACTGTAATCGTGTCATGGCTGTCTTTAGTAAATTGGCTCCAGCGGTAGTCAATTGACACACATCCCTGACCATTCTGCTTGGCATTTGAGCATTACAAAAGATGCCTTGCTGATCCTTGAATCGTAGATTTTGCATTTCTCGTGCTCTAATTACTCGCTCTACGATTTGCTCACTTGTCTCTGCCACATAATCGTGATTTGATAACTCATCATAGGATACAGGTGTCACTTCAACATGCAGATCGATCCTGTCTAGCAGTGGTCCAGAAATTTTGGTAAGGTATTTTTTGACAACTCCTGGACCACAAACACATTCTTTTTCCGGATGATTATAAAATCCACATGGACATGGATTCATTGATGCAATGAGCATGAAACTGGATGGATAATCTACCGAAACCTTCGCTCTTGAGATGGTCACTTTCCGCTCTTCCATAGGTTGACGCATCACTTCCAAAACCTGTCTCTTGAACTCAGGCAATTCATCCAAAAAAAGTACACCATTATGCGCAAGAGATATTTCTCCAGGATTTGGGTTGGAGCCACCTCCTACCAATGCTACATCGCTGATTGTATGATGAGGAGCCCTAAATGGTCGCTCAGTCACTAATGATGAATCTGCACCCAAAATACCAGCAACAGAATGTATCTTGGTGGTTTCTAATGCTTCATAAAGGTTTAATGGTGGTAGTATAGTTGGTAATCTCCTTGCCAACATTGTTTTTCCTGCTCCTGGAGGGCCAATTAAAATCACATTATGTCCACCAGCTGCTGCCAATTCTAAAGCACGCTTTATATTTTCTTGTCCTTTGACATCACTAAAATTTACAGCATATTGATTGGATGTATCAGCAAAAACTTCGCGAGTATCATACTCAGTTGGTTTGAGGTCTAATGTGCCATTGAGGTAGTCTATGGCTTCGCGTATGTTTTCAATTCCAAAAACGTCAATATCGTTGACTATGGCGGCTTCGCGAGCATTGGATTTGGGTAAGATCATGGCTTTAAAGCCTTCTTTGCGAGCTTGTATAGCAATGGGCAAGGCGCCTTTGATGGGTCTGAGTTGACCATCCAGTGCTACTTCGCCCATAAAAATAATCTTGTCCAGCTGCGATGCATTCACTTGATGAGTCGATGCTAAAATACCAATAGCAATGGGTAAATCATAGGCAGACCCTTCTTTTCTGATGTCTGCTGGTGCCAAATTAACGACCAATTTCAAGCGAGGTACTGCAAGCCCAATATTTTTAATAGCTGCTTCTATTCTTTGCCAGCCTTCTTTTACAGCATTGTCTGGCAATCCTACCAAAAAATACATTTGTTTACCAGCAGCTACTATGCCTCCTGCATTGACTTCGACAGTGATGGTTTGCGCCTCTACTCCATGGACAGCACTCGCATAAGTTTTTGTTAGCATTATCTGTTTTTATTAGGATAAAGGTATGAAACTTCTATAGATTTACTTCCAAAATGCTTGAAAATTCAGCAAACAATGTTTTGATACTGTTTTGCTGCAATGAATTTATAATTTGAACTCTTACGATCTATGTTGACAAATACTACATTAGCAAATAAGTTTATAATATATTGACTTTTACTTTTTATCAGGCCAACGTCCAGGCGTGTAAGGTGCTCCATTTTTGGTCAATACCATTTCTATATCGGAAACTTTGCTATCCAAATCCTTCAGCATGGGATAGATTTCTTGAAATTGCTTTTGGCCTATGGCGAAGTCATCAAGATAGATTTTTGGCACATCAGCTGTACTATTCCAAATACTACCCATGATGCCATTTACTCGGTCATTGATAGAAGGCATTGTTTCAAACTCACGTCTTGCTCGCGCATCATCTCCTCTCAACTTCAATTTTAATGGTAGAAGACTTTCTCTTATCTTGTAAATTGTAGATGCTAACTCAGTTGTAGATGCTGGCATATCCATCATGGCATTTTCAGCATTTTTCAATCTAAATTCCATGCGATTGATCTGATCATCAGCTGCTGAAATATCCTTGGCCAATGCACTCACTTTTTTATAGAAATCTACATTTGATGCAAAATCTTTGGCTGGTAAACTGGCTTGGTCTAAGAGCTTGGTAGTAAAACTGATAGGCCCTGCCAATTGGGTCGTGACACCATTTTTGACTTTAAACATTGTAACAAAATACTTTCCTGGAAGGGACAAATATCCTTGTGGTTCAGACCCAAAAAGTTCATCATCTTTTGGCACATATCTACCTTCTATCGGATCAGCTGGAGCATATCTCATATCCCATTTAAACTTATGTAAACCCTTAGATGCATTTTCTTTGATGTTTCTCACTACATTGCCAAATTGGTCTGTGATAGTAAATAAAAGGTATGGATCTGCCTCATTGTCTTCTAATCTCAAACTGTCTATTGATGGATAGAAAACGGTTTCCTTTTTATCATAAGCTGATTTTTCTTTATCTTTTCTGATGGCTTTGAGCTTTTTGATATCGTCTTTCAAGTAGTAAGTTATCTCTACACCAGGTGATGGATTTGGTGTGTTAAAATAACTACTGCCTAAGTGACCCTTGCCTCTCAATCCCAAAGGAAATTTAGGTATATAAACATAGGCGTCTTTGACAGGTGCAAGAGATGCTTCTTTTTGGAGCTCTTCTAGTGTGAAATGTCGCAATACTGAGTAGTCATCCAAGATATAAAATCCTCTGCCAAAAGTAGCTAAAACCAAGTCGTTTTCTCTTCTTTGAATTTCAATGTCTCTGACAGCAATCGTAGGTAGGCCGCTTCCTAACTTTAGCCAATGGTCGCCACCATCTGATGTAAAGTAGCAGCCAAATTCTGTGCCAACAAAGAGAAGATTTTTATTAACGTGGTCTTCTGCAATGGTATAAATGCTACCTCTTTCAGGAAGATTGGAAGCAATGCTCTGCCATGTCATACCACCATCATTCGTTTTGAAAATATAAGGTTTAAAATCTCCATATCTATGATGGTTAAAACATACATAAGCCGTGTTTTTGTCGTGTTGTGAAGCTATGATTTGGTGTACGTAACTCATGGTCGGAACACCAGGAAGATTGTCAATTTTTTTCCAATTTTTGCCACCATCTATCGTCAATTGGATGAGGCCATCATCAGTACCTACCCAAAGTGTATTGGGGTCAACAGGCGACTCAGCAATAGATGTAGTCTGGCCAAAAATATCTGTACTTCCATTTTTTGCAATGGCATCCACTGACCATACTTTTCCCATGATTTCAATCTTATTTCTATCGATTTGTCGAGATAAATCCGGACTGATTACTTGCCAGCTATTGCCTTGATCATCGGTTCTAAACACCTTGTTTGCGCCAAAATAAAGTCTTTTATTATCAAATTTACTGATAAACAAAGGAGCGTCCCAATTCCATCTATAAGCTTCTTCATTCTCTCCTTCTCTCGGTTTGATAGGCAAAAATTCTCCATTTCTCTTGTCAAATCTATTCAATCCACCATATTGACTTTGAGCATAAATGATGTTTGGGTCAGTCTGGTCAACTTGGGTCTCAAAGCCATCACCAATTGATGTTACAAAACAGTCTGCATTGACCAAGCCACTGATCGAAGTACTCCTACTGGGTATGGCCAAACTTAAATTGTCTTGTGTGCCTCCATGTACATTATAAAAAGGTGTAGCATTGTCTGTGCTGACTTTGTAAAACTGTGTGATGGGCAAATTTTCTTTAAAATGATAGGTTTTGGCATGATCATAAGTTTCGTAAACGCCACCATCACAACCGATAAGGAAGTGATTAGCATCTTTTGGGTCTACCCAAATGGCATGATTGTCAATGTGTTTATTGATTTCACCCAAATTTCGCACTGATCTACCTCCATCTGTGCTGACTTTGTAATAAGTGTCCGTAATATAAATTTTGTCGGCATCATGAGGATCACAAGTCAATTCTTGATAATAATTTCCAGATGTAAAAGTGCCACTTCTTTTTTCCCAACTTGCCCCTCTATTTGTTGTCGCATAAATGCCCCCTTTCCCATCTTTAGCTTCGACTACAGCATATAGATAATCTGGATTAACAGGGCTGATGTCAATACCTATCCTACCTAGATCACCTGAGGGCAATCCATTTTGCAACTTATTCCATGTAGCACCAGCATCAGTGGATTTATACAATGCGGATTCTGGTCCACCACCAATGTAAGTATGTACTTTACGCATCCTTTGATGAAAGGCTGCATACAAGACTTTGTTATCTCTTGGATCCATTACTAAGTCATTACATCCCGTGTATGCACTAATAGCTTTTACGCATGTCCAAGTATTGCCACCATCAGTAGATTTGTAAACACCTCTTTCGCCACCTTCACTCCATACAGGGCCATAAGCAGCTACGTAGATGATATTTGAATCTTTGGTATCTACGATGATTTGCGCTATATGCTCAGATGCCTTGAGACCCATGTTCTTCCAAGTTTTACCACCGTCTTCGCTTTTATAGACGCCATCACCATAAGCTACTGATCTTTGGTTGTTGTTTTCACCTGTACCTACCCAGACAGTATTGGCATTGTTTGGATCTAAACTTACACAACCTATCGAGTATGACCCTTCGCCATCAAAAATTGGTGAATAAGTTGTACCGCGGTTGGTTGTTTTCCATACGCCTCCAGATGCAGAAGCTACATAGTACTCATTATGATTATTTGGATTGATTGCAAAATCTGACACTCTGCCCGATGTCACTGCAGGACCAATGGATCTGAATGATAAGGCCGAAAAAGTAGATTCACTGTATAAATCATCCTTTTTGTCTTCTGTCTTGACATTGTGATTTGCATTGTTATTGGGTGTCTTTTTTTGACTTTGCGCAGTAAAAGGAAGAATAATGCACAAGATAAAAATATAGGTGATGGGCTTGATCATGAAAAAATACTATTATTGATTTAATAAAAACTGAGTGAAGGTAGTTTTATCGTGTAAAAAATTATAAAGTTTGGTCGAAAAAGTAGAAAACAAACACAATTTTCTTATCAAGTAGAAGAAATTCTTATATGTTTGAGACGAATTAGGGCATTTATCTATGTACTTATTCTAATTTGAACCATTAGCACGAAATAGTATATGGCATATAGTGAACACTCAGCTCAAAGAATCAGGGAAGTTTTCTTGGCGAAAAAGGTGGATTTTTTTGAAAAAAAAATGTTTAGTGGCATTTGCTTTATGGTAGATGATAAAATGTGTTGTGGTACACATATAGACAAAAACACTAACGAAGACTTATTGCTATGCCGTGTAGGCGATGACAAGTATGAATCATGTTTGGAGAAAGATGGTTGTATTCCCATGGAATTTACTGGCAAGCCCATGAAAGGATTTGTATTTGTTCTATCTAATGGCGTAGAAACACAAAAACAACTTGAATATTGGATTCAGTTGTGTCTCGAGTACAACCCAAAAGCAAAGAAAAGTAAAAATAGATAGTCGCATCATTTGACCAATCCATCTTCTAATGTTATCACTCTATCGCTCATGGCTGCTAATTCACTATTATGCGTAACAATAACAAAAGTATGATTGAAATCTCTCCTCAAATCCAAAAAAAGTTGATGAAGATTTTCAGAACTTGACTTATCCAAATTGCCTGTGGGTTCGTCAGCAAAGATAACAGATGGCTGATTGATGATGGCTCGTGCTACAGCTACTCGTTGAGCTTCACCACCTGATAGTTGGTTAGGTTTATGTGACATTCTGTCTTGTAGGCCGAGATATACTAAGAGTTCTTTGGCACGCGGCTCTATTTGTTGAGGAGATTTGCCACCAATGTATGCAGGAATACAAATATTTTCTAATGCTGTAAATTCCTGAAGCAAATGATGAAATTGAAACACAAAACCAATGTTAGTATTTCTGAATGCTGCCAATTGCTTCTCCTTCAGGTCTGATATTTTTTGGTCCAAAATAAACAGAGATCCTTCATCAGCAAAATCTAAGGTACCTAAAATATGAAGTAAAGTGCTTTTGCCAGCACCAGATTTACCGATGATACTGACGATCTCTCCTTGAGGAATATCGATATCGATACCACGTAAAACCTGTATATCTCCGTAAGATTTTTTGATTCCACTGGCCGATATCATATTTTAATTATTTACTTGTAATGGCAAAATTACACTAAAAAATGGTATTTAAAAAATGGAAGTTATCACAATTTACAATGGTAAGATTTTAAAAGCCACACATACTCAATGTTGCATAATAATTTTTATAATTTCTATAATGCAATTTATCAAAGTTATACAAAATGATTTAATAAATATATATTTTTTTTAAGAAAATGTTAACAATTGTAACAATAAAACAATAGTCCCTAAAGTTAATTAAACGATGAGTTTTTATTTTTTTAATTTGGAATGCTAAAGCAAAAAACAAGGCCGTAAACACGAGTTTTGTATTATTATTGTTATCTTTGCAGCCCTTATCATTGAAACCGATATTCGAAGTTTTATGAAGATCCTTCAGTTGTGCAAAAAGTTTCCATTTCCGCTTAAGGATGGAGAGTCAATTGCAGTAACATATCTGAGTAATGCACTTCACAATTTAGGTTGTGAGATTTCGCTTTTAAGTATGAATACTTCTAAGCATTTTGTGGATGTTGAAAACCTTCCATCAGACTTCAATCATTATAAAGAGATCCATGTCACTAAACTGGACAATACTATCAAATTTTTTGATGCTTTTAAAAATCTCTTTTCTAGCGAGTCTTACCATGTGAGCAGATTTGTTTGTCCAGATTTCAGAAACAAATTGATTGAGCTTCTCCAAAACAACCAATACGATGTCGTGCAGTTAGAGACGCTGTATCTGGCGCCTTATATAGACGTAATCAAAGAGTATTCTGATGCACTCATCACCATGCGCGCTCACAATGTTGAGTTTGAAATATGGGAGCGCATCACATCCAACACCAAGTTCCTACCAAAAAGAATTTATTTAAAGTATCTGACTTCAAAGTTGAAAAGGTATGAACTCGAGCATCTCAACAAATATGACTATTTAGTAGCTGTTTCTGAAAGAGATTTGAAAAAGTTCAAGGCATTGGGTTATAAAAACGGAGCCATATCTTCTCCTATTGGTCTAGATTTAAAAAACTACCAAAATCTCAAAACCGTTGAGCCTACCAATGATTTGTGCTTCATCGGTGCTCTTGACTGGATACCAAATATGGAAGGACTCACTTGGTTTATAGACAAAGTTTGGCCGAGTTTGTCCATCAAATTTCCAAATTTGAAGTTGCACATTGCAGGTCGTAATACGCCTGTCTCGCTAAAGGCACTCAATGTCAAAAACATCATCATCCATGGTGAAGTACCAGATGCAGTCAAGTTTATGGAAAAATACACGATGATGATTGTTCCACTATTTTCGGGTAGTGGTATGCGAGTCAAAATATTGGAAGGCATGGCTTTAGGAAAGGTAGTCATTACTACACAGATGGGTAAAGAGGGCATTCATGCAGAAGATGGAAAACATCTATTAGAAGCGGATACACCAGCGGCATTTATTGAGCAAATATCTTCTGTATTGTCGGGTCAAAAAGACAAAAACTCAATTGCAACAGCAGCCAAATCTTTTGTAGAAAACTATTATGATCATGGTGTCAATGCAAAGAAGCTATTAGAAAAATACTACAGTTTAAAGACTGACCCAGGATACGCCAAGGTATCAAAATAGTATTATTTTAAGGCTAAATTTCGCCGCATTTGGGATTATTTTTTTTCGTCAAAATGTATCACAGTGAATCTATGACTATAATAAAAAATGCAGTACTGAACATTATTCAAATCTCTATTATATTTTAGGAAACATAGCTAAAACAAAAAGTCAGGTGCAAATAAAACAGGTAACATTCCAACCCTTCGCCATAGAAATAGAAAAGTGTTTTGTGTTTTATCGCCAGTCCAAGCAACTATACAAATAAGTTACTCCATAAGATGATGCCATATCATGTCAGCTACGAGCTTATTGCCAGCATCGTTGAGATGAACTCTATCATTTGTCAATATTCCTTTATCCACATTTTGGACATTAAACTTCAAGTTGTATTCCAAAAATGCATTCCTAAAATCAATAACTTCAGCAGATTTTTTTTTTAGCTTCGACACGTATGATCTTTGAAAGTTCATTGAGGTCACCATCTTGTGGATTGGAATGATCTGTTTTTTCGCCGATGGCAGCTGGAGTACAACAATATACTTTGATGCCAGCACTTTGACATTTGTGAATTATTTCTTCATAAAATTTGACAAATTTATCAAAATCAGTACCTGTTCCAAAAGTAGATTTGTGCCAAACATCATTGACTCCTATCCAAATCACGACGATATCAGGTTTTTGAGATAAAACATCATGTTCCAACCTAAAAAACAAATCATATACTTTGTTACCACCAATGCCTGCACCTTTAAATACAAAGTCTTTTGACTTATTTTCCTTTTGTAACCGTTTTTGGAGAATATCAATATATCCACCATCCTGTACACCTATCTCTGTGATAGAATCACCAAAAAAGATAACTTTCTTTGGTTTTATATTAGCACTTGTCAATGACAAACATAAAATCAAGAATACAGTCAACTTTATCATTTCACCTTAATCTTTTAATTGTTTAACACTTTGTAATTGTCTATTTATCATACAACAAAGGAAAGGTTTTGAGAATTTAAAGATCATTTATTGTGAAAAAAATTGGCATTTTGCATTCTAAAAGTTGAGATAAGTCCAGTGACTGTCGGTTCAAAAGCATGATCGAGGACTATCGCTTTTTTATATTAAATATGTCCAATACATTTAATTCATCTTGCTCATATATTTCCTTTACTACTTAACATTAAAGATTGACAATAAATAATGAGCCAAATATATGACTTCCTAAAATATGTTGTTTATTTTTGACCTAAATAATTACCTCTTATGGCCAGTTTTAGATTCAGACCAAAATTCGAAATGACGAGTTCCAAATCAATGGAAGAAATCATCAATTTGGTAAAGGAAAAGCTAAAAGTTAATACTCATCACCTACATGGCCAAGCTATGCAAGATCACATCACTATTAGAGTCAACAAATCCCATAGACATTTTTGGTCCCCTCAGTTGAGTATCCTCATGTATAGAGAGCCAGAAGATACGGAAACCAGATTGGTAGGCGTTTATGGGCCAATGCCCAATGTCTGGACAATGTTTACATTAGCATATCTTGCCATAGGTGTGCTGATAGTTTTTATCTCGATCATTGGATTTTCTCAAAAAGCTTTGGGTCACGAAAGTTCAATTCTTTATGCCTTACCTATATTGGGATTGATAGCAGTATCTATGTATATTATCAGCCAAATGGGACAAAAACTTGGAGCAGCTCAAACTTATGCTATACACTATTTTTTTGAAGAGGCTATAGGCGAGTCAGTACCAGAAGTTTAGATATTCTTATCTGTAAATTGGGAAGATAATAGCCATATTCCTATTTTTGTGGCATGAAGCCAAATGTAATTAATAAGTCCATCTTAAAGGACGCATTTTCACTTTTATCGACAGCAAAATCTATTACTGAAATATTTGATGAACAATTTAAAATTGTATCCAAATATGTACATGCTACTTCAAGAGGTCATGAAGCCATTCAAATAGCTATAGGTCAGCAACTTACACCAGATGACTATGTATTTCCGTATTATAGAGATGATGCCATGCTCTTATCTATCGGCCTCCAGCCTTATGATTTGATGCTCCAAGTTTTGGCAAAAAGAGATGACCCTTTTTCTGGTGGACGCACTTATTATTGTCATCCAAGTCTCAGAGATGCAGACAAGCCTAAAATCCCACATCAATCATCAGCTACTGGTATGCAAGCGATTCCAGCAACAGGTGTGGCGATGGGTATTCAATATAAAGAAAAAGAACATTTATCAGAAACTTTGGGCGCACTGGTAGTTTGTTCGCTGGGAGATGCTTCAGTAACCGAAGGTGAAATATCAGAAGCGTGGCAAATGGCTGCATTAAAACAGCTACCTATATTGTATTTGGTTCAAGATAATGGTTGGGACATTTCTGCGACTGCTGAAGAAACTCGTGCTATGAATGCCTTTGAATATGCCAAAGGATTTCCAGGTATCGAAGCGGTGAGTATTGATGGTAGCGATTTTGCAACTTGCTATGAAGTGGTTCATGATATTTTCAATAAAATTAGAAAAGAGAGACGACCATTTATTTTGCATGTCATGGTACCATTACTAAACCATCACACATCTGGAGTAAGAAAGGAATGGTATAGACATGACTTAGAAGAACACAAGAAAGATGATCCATATTTTAAGCTTAAAAATCTCTTAATTGAGAATGGTTTTGATGAAGATAGCATTTCTATTATTGAAAATAACGCCAAAGAAAAAGTAGCCAATGACCTTCATCGGGCCATGCAAGCTGATGAACCAAAAGCAGAAGATTTATTTACACACGATTTTGCCCCAACACCTATCACCGCAGAAACTGGAGTAAGATGCCCTGAAGGTGGTGAAGAAAAAGTAATGGTAGATAGTGCGCTCATCGCTATCCAAGAGTTAATGGAAGATCATCCTGAATGCTTGTTGTATGGTCAGGATGTAGGTCGAAGATTGGGCGGCGTATTTAGAGAAGCAGCAACTTTGGCACAAAAATTTGGAGATAATAGAGTATTCAATACAGCTATACAAGAGGCTTTCATTGTAGGAAGTACGGTAGGAATGTCGGCTGTTGGTCTCAAACCATTTGTCGAAGTACAATTTGCCGACTATATATGGCCAGGACTCAATCAACTTTTTACAGAGGTAAGTCGAAGTTGCTATCTTTCCAATGGAAAATGGCCCGTAAGTATGGTGCTCAGAGTGCCGATAGGAGCTTATGGAAGTGGTGGGCCCTTTCATAGTTCGAGTGTTGAGTCTGTATTGACCAATATCAGAGGGATCAAAATCGCATATCCAAGCAATGGTGCAGATATGAAAGGACTTATGAAAGCTGCTTATTATGATCCCAATCCTGTGGTGATTTTGGAGCATAAAGGTTTATACTGGAGCAAGGTGCCCGGAACAGACTCTGCCAAAAGGATCTTACCTGACAAAGATTATATTTTACCACTCGGCAAGGCCAATATGGTACAAGAATCAAATCTTGCGCCTTGTGAAAATAGAGTTTTGATCGTAACCTATGGTATGGGAGTACATTGGTCATTAAACATTGATGCTGATCTGACTGACAAAGTAGGGATTTTGGATCTTAGGACGTTATTTCCATTAGATACTGACATGATTTTTGGCAAAGCAAAAGAATATAATCGCATAATAGTGGTCACAGAAGAACCCGTGAATAACACATTTGCTCAAAGTATAGCCGCTAGAATTCAAGAGCATTGTTTTGAAGCTCTGGATGCGCCAATCAAAGTAGTGGGTGCTGAAAATATGCCAGCCATTCCACTCAATGAGAACTTAGAAAAAGCCATGTTGCCCAATGCAAATAAGCTGAGTCAAGTAGTGAGATATATTTTATTGTATTAATGCAACCATTGTTTCATTTCTTTCGTCATTGAAATATCATTTAACATTCAAAAAAAATTTAAAAATGTTGCGCAATTCATTCATTCTGGTTATTATTTGCATAACAATATCATGGGCCAGCAGTCAAACCAAAAACTTATCATCTTTTACATCTATCAGTACTTCAGGTAGTGTGCAGGTTGAATTGGTAAAGTCCGATGTAACAAAAGCAGAATATACTATCTTGAAAGGTAAGGCAGAAGATTTAGACATTCATGTAGCCAATGATGAATTGGTCGTAAAAATAAAAAACAAGATGAAATTTAGTGGCTCAAATACAAAAGCTAAAGTCACAGTATATTATACCACTTTGTCCTCCATAGACTGCTCGGCTGGCTCATCAGTAAGCACAAGTCAACACATCAATACTACCAATATGAAAGTTGAATCATCAAGTGGTGCAAAATGTCAACTTTTGGTAAAATGTACAGACTTGACCTTGGACTCATCTTCTGGATCATCCATATCTATCAATGGATCTGCGCATACTGCAAACTATGATGCAAGCTCTGGAGCCAATATCAATGCTTCATCACTTACAGCTGACAATGCAGTAGCAGATGCCAGCTCTGGCGCAAGTATCAAGCTATATGCCCTCAAAAAACTATCAGCAGATGCCAGCTCTGGAGGTAGTATCAAATACAAAGGCAAACCTGAAAACGTAAATGTAGAGTCTGGTACTTCAGGAAGCATCAGTAGTTTCTAAATCAGCATTTTATATAAACTGTAATGAATTGAAATGACCAAATCAATTAATATTGTTTTGGTCACACTTTCTGCTTGGCTTTGTAACCCATACCTTCGATCACAGATATGATTTGGTCGATGTTGATTTTTGATTCATCAAATGTTACTTTACAAATCCCTGTATCAAGCTTGGTACTGCTCCTGATGATGCCTTCGGTTTTCTTTAGTTTCTTATCAATGCCATCTGCACAACCTTTTTGACAAGTCATACCAGTGACAGTCAATTCTGCTTTTTTGATATGTTGATCTTGCTGAGACTTTGCATAAATGACCTCCTTTTGAGATTGGACATTTTGAAAACCATAGAAACTAAGAATAGCTGCCAATACTATTTTTAAAACCTGATTCTTCATGGATAAAAAATTGTTTACTTATGAAAGGGAAAAGACTAATTGTAACAATTCTCTTTGAGCAAAGTTGCAAAATGTCAGCAGATCAAAGTATCCTTACAGCAGTGCTTTGAGCAACTCAGTAAGTTTTTGTTGAGTCTGGCCAGATCCCAATCTGTGTTTTTCTACACCATCTTTGTAGATCAAGATAATTGGCTGACCAGGCACATCATACTTATCTACAATAGCTTTTTGATTGTCAGTATCTATCTGGCCAAATTTTACCGCATTTAAAGCTGCATCTCCTGCCGTAGCTTCAACGGCTGGAGTTTGTGCCTTGCATATAGAGCACCAAGTAGCATGAAAAAACATCAAGCTTACACCAGATTGAATTTGTGTATCATAATCACTAAGCGATACTATATCCGCCAACAATACCTTATCTACTTCATTGACATCTTTTTTACAAGAGGAGAATGCCAATACTGCTGCTAAAAAAAATACAAACTTGTTCATAACACATTGTTTTTTGTTATTAAAAAAATATTTGTCAATCTAAGATTTCACTCAAATTTGCTCTGATGGTCTCATAAAGCTGATCGGTCGGTAAGTCATTGGCATCCGTACCAAAGGGATCCTCAATCTCTTCTGCCAAGAGTTCAATACTGGCAAAAACATAAAAAATCAAAGCAACAATCGGCATTGACCAGTACCCAAATTCTCGAGCAAAACCTATCGGCATCGAAAACACGTATAAAAATATGATTTTTTTTAAATACAAACTATAAGAATACGGAATGGGTGTACGTTTTATTCTTTCGCATATCCCAATATTGTCAGTAAAACTCCTTAATTCTTCATTTATAAAGAGCAATTGTTCTCCAGTTATCTTGTTACCCGCATATAATTGCTGCGTTTCTTTATATATATCCCTCATGATCAAATTGGGCAAATGATAGGCGTCTTGATAATGGATGTCAATGTGCTGTGAGTCAAAAGTAAGTTCTGTTGCTGCCATTCTCCCTCTCAAGTGTTCTTTGACAGCATAAATATAATTGCTAATGAGTTCTTTGAATCTATTTTTTTCTTGTGCTGACAAGTCTAAGACTGAAAGTTTCATTGCAAGATTACGTGAGTTATTGACAAAGCTTCCCCATGCTTTCCTACCCTCCCACCATCGTTCATAGGCAGTATTGGTCCTAAACACTAACAGCATTGACAATACAAATCCAACTAAGGTATGGATAGCTGTAGTATTCTTGAAGGTAGCATTAAACACGTCATTTTCTAAATACACTACTAATCCTGTGAACATTGCTACACCAAAGATGCCAGGCAACATCATCCGAAAAGTATCGCTCTTATGAAATGCAAAAATTAATTTCCACCAGTCTTTTGGGTTATAAATGACCATACTATGGAGTAATTACATCATTTTATCCTCGATATTTCAGGACACTCTATACCACCAAAATATTTCAAAAATGATATACCAGCAAAAGTGTATTTGTCTTTTCCTTTAGTGTCTCCCCTTTGCCTACCAGCACTACCTAAGCCTTCGATCAACGATCTGTCTGATAATGCAACGGCTATTTCGCCACGGGTATTGAGCAATTCTGTTTTGTCAGGAAAGACAGAGCTTACATCATCCAAATAATCTGTAAATAAAAATCTTGTGCTTACCTCAATATTTACACTTACTGTCCTGTTGATATCAAACTTAAATCCGCCTCCCAATACCAATCCTCCATTGACTGCATTGTATTCTTGACCAATTATTTGCCCTTCAGTGCCAAGATCTCGCAAGTTATATCTTTGTCCATTGAGCTCTGCCGTTGGGTTAAAATAAAAGATATTGAAACCTCCAAAAAAATATGGTGTTTTATTAAATGTTGGATGACCATGCTCGTATCTAAAAAAATTAAATTCAATGACATTAGTCCAGTCAAATATCTGAGATCGAAAACTCAAATTTCTGTTTCTTTCAAAATTATTGTTAGAATCTGCATCATCAGCTCCTACACTTCCATAATTTAAAGATGTACGAATGGCAATTCGGGTATTAAAGTTTTTTCTTGCATGAAGACCACCAGCTATGCCTGGCTTTACTACTTTGAGTTTGGTATTCAAATCACCAAAGTAGTAGCTCATGCCTATCCATCCTCCCAACTCATACCCTTTTTGCGCTGAAGCCTCTTGACTTATTGGGATGAAAAGGAAAATGACAATAAATTTAATTAAATATTTCATTTGAAAATTCGGGAACACAATATTAATAATATGAGCAACAAATAAATGTAGTGAAGGTACTCAAATATAAAATTCAAAAACTATAACGATGCTTTTGTGTCTTTCAGTATTCAATTATTCAAAACCATATAAAATACAAGCATCATACTAAAAAAAGACCGCATTTTTAGTACAAAAATGCGGTCCATAATACTTGAGGTCGGAAGCGGATTTGAACCGCTGTACGAGGTTTTGCAGACCTCTGCCTAGCCGCTCGGCCACCCGACCATCTTAGCGGCTGCAAAGATAATATACTTTTGCAATAAATAGTCTTTTATTTTATATAAAAAAGTACAATTATCTTCTCTTTTCATTATAATCCATTAAAAATAAATAGAAAATTCTAAATAGATCAATCCATTATTAGAAAAACTTACTACAATTTACCTTATGCCGAACAATCAGTCATGAATTGTGTTCTGCTAATAATCCAACAATGTCAATCCAAAAAATGAATATTAAGATATTTACCTTCAATCCATTTCAAGAAAATACCTACATTTTGTATGATGAGACTAAGGAATGTGCTATCATTGATCCTGGCTGTATGGGTGAAATGGAACAAAAGCAGTTGACTGATTTCATTGATAATCAAGGATTAAAGCCAAAACTTTTGATCAATACACATTGCCATATTGACCACATACTTGGTAATAAATTTGTAGCTGATAAGTATAATCTCGAATTGACAGCACATAAAAAGGAAGCTCCAGTTCTGGAATTTGGAAAACAAGCAGCTATGATGTATCAATTGGATTACAAGATTTCGCCTAGAAAAAAAAACTATGTTGATGAAGGAGATATTATAGCTTTCGGTAATACAAAAATGGAAGTGCTATTTACTCCAGGTCATTCACCTGCCAGTATCACACTATATATCAAAGATCAAGATACACTGATAGTTGGTGATGTACTCTTCCAAGGAAGTATAGGCAGAACTGATCTTCCAGGTGGCAATTTTGAAACTTTGACAAGAGTGATCAAGGCTAAATTATTTACACTAAAAGACGAAACAATAGTCTATCCAGGCCATGGCCCTTCCACTCATATTGGTATTGAAAAAAGGACAAATCCCTTTTTCTAATCAAAAATGGAAACCTGCCAGCAATGAAATACCGCTAAATTTCGACTTAGGTTGCGCTTGATAGGCATTGATTAGACCATACTGATATTCCAAATCAAAATCAAACATTCCAATAGTTAATCCCAATCCACTCACTGCACCCAAATATGAGTCATTCAACTTTTGATAACCTGGTACCAATAAAGCATCTTTAGGCGCATCTATCAAAAAATTGATGGAACCCAACAGTTTGGACCTGAACGAAACTTTTTCGCTTAATCTCCAAAGGTTAAATCCAATACCAAATCTTCCTGCTAATTGCGTCCAATCCCTCTTGACAAAAAAATTGGGATCACTTGAAGACCTTAAGCTGGTATTGCTGTATTGACCACCTACCACAAAATATAAATCTCCATCCAAGATCCTAGCATCTGCCCCAACTAACCAGCCATAATGTGCTTCTCCATCATTAGTAATAAATGGATCCTTTGAAAATGTAGAAGTCACACCACCCTGAATCACCAACCCAGGCGCTTGCCCATTTAACATGGATGTCAAGAAAACAAAATACAAAACAATAATTCTAACAAGCATATCACGTGTTTACGATCATTCTACACCAAAAACGGCATAAATAAAGAGTCAAAAATCATGCTAATTTTATATATTGACATCAAATTCCTACATTTGTCACAAATTTTTCTGAATTATGTACCCAGATCTTTCATATCTATTTCATGATTTGTTTGGAACAAACGTAGATAACTGGACTTCCATTGTCAAGACATTTGGGCTTTTGCTGGTATTAGCACTTGTAGCTTGTGGTATTATGTTAAAGTCTGAATTGGAAAGATTAGAAAGAGCTGGGAAGATTTTACCACAGAAAGTGACTGATGTAATGACATCCAAACTATCCTTAATGGACATACTTTTCAATAGTTTCTTGTCATTGTTTTTTGGTGCAAAGATTTCAGCTGCCTTTTTCAATTTTGACAAAATAAAAGGAGATCCAGCGTCTTTCATATTTTCTAAAGAAGGAAACTGGCCTATTGGTATCCTTTTAGCTGCTTTGACCGTTGCCTACTATTACTGGCAAAACAGCAAAGCAGATCATCAACCTAAAACAAAAGAATACTTAAGATATCCATCAACCAAAACCAATGACATCATTATGATGGCTGGTCTGTCTGGAGTTCTGGGGAGCAAATTGTTTTCAATAACTGAAGATCTACCTGGATTCTTTAAAGATCCTTTAGGTTCTCTATTTTCAGGGAGCGGACTCAATGTCTATGGTGGACTTATCTTGGCATTTATTGTGGTGTATTGGTATGTCAAGAAGATAGGAATAAAGCCAATCTATATGATGGATATCGCTGGGATGGGTATATTGCTGGGATATGCAATAGGTAGAATAGGATGTCAACTCTCAGGTGATGGCGATTGGGGTATTGTTGCTTCAGCTACTCCAGATTGGTGGTTTTTGCCAGATTGGTTATGGTCATACAATTATCCCAACAATGTAAGCAACGATGGTACTCTTTTAGCCCAATGTAATGTTGAAGCATTTGATGCGGCACGAGCATCTCGATTGTCAATTGAAGAGTGTTGTCAACAAAGTTGCGGAATGCGATATTGCCACGAATTAAAACCGGGTGTCTATCCTACTCCTATCTATGAAACGACTTTTGGCCTATTAGCCTTTTTCTTATTGTGGATCAACAGGAATAAATTTACCATTCCAGGTACAATATTTTTTCTATATATGGTATTGAATGGCGTGGAAAGATTTTTGATAGAGACCATCAGAGTCAACGAAAAATACCAGCTTTTCGGTCTCAATTGGAGTCAGGCCCAATACATTTCCATCTTGTTTATAATGACAGGATTCGGTGGTTTGTATTACTTATTTTCCAAAAAATCTTCCAATAATTAAAGGAACTTTCTGATACTGGAGGCGACTTCTTCCATTTCATTAGAAGTCAAAGTCAATTTTGGATTAGCAAAACTAATATCTGATACCTTAGTGATGGGTATTAAATGAATATGAGCATGAGCCACTTCCAATCCTATGACAGCTACGCCTACTTTGGCACAAGGTATTGCACTTTTGATAGCTTTAGCCACTCTCTTTGCAAAAACCATCATATTAGCAAGATTTTCGTCATCCATATCAAAAATATAATCAGTTTCGATCTTGGGAATAACCAAAGTATGACCTGCTTTCAATGGAAACACGTCCAAAAAAGCCAAATAATTGTCATCTTCCAAAATCTTGAATGACGGAATCTCTCCAGAAATAATTTTAGAGAAAATCGTTGCCATTATAATGAAATATTTACTATTTTAAAATTTATCAAACCCACTGGCGTTTGTATTTGGGCAATATCTCCAACTACCTTACCCAACAAACCTTGCCCAATAGGTGAACTAACGGAAATTTTCTTCTCTTTTAGGTTGGCCTCTGCTTCAGCTACCAGTTTGTAGGTAACTTCTGCATTATTGTTCATATTCTTTATGGTTACATTGGTCAAAACTGTAACTTTAGATGTATCCAATGTGGACTCATCTATAATTCTAGCATTTGCAAAAACCTTCTCCAGATCATTTATTTTCATTTCCAACATTCCCTGAGCATTTTTAGCTGCATCGTATTCTGCATTTTCTGATAAATCGCCCTTCTCTCTAGCTTCTGCAATTGCCTTGGCCACATCATCTCTACCTTTTGTCTTTAACTCTTCCAATTCTGCCTTTAATTTTTCATACCCGTCATGAGTCATATATGATACTGACATAAAAATAATTGTTTATTATAATAAAATAAAAAACAAACGTTTCCACTTTATCAAAAGTGAAAACGTTTGTTAATAACCGACTTTAAATAATGTTAACGGTTTTACTTACAAAAAGTTCCCATTTAGAATGAAAATCTCAATGTAAAATTATGTGTTCCTTTATATACACTGGTCGCTCTATAAGCATAATCGAGTCCTAAGTTGTTGGCACCACCTCTTGAAATAGGCACTTGCACAGACATTCCAGCTGAAAATCCAGTATCATAAATACTTCTCGTATCAATATCTGTAGAACCTAAATCCTTTTTATAGGCTCCTCTTAACACAACCAAGTTCCTGAATGAAAACTCTATGCCCAATCCTGCTTGATCTTTTGAAAACGCATTGGAAGTAAAGTTGGCCAATCCTCTAATAAAATTTTCCTCTCCTACATAAAAGTCATAAGACACACCCATATTTAACATAGAAGGCAATTCAAAACTTGCACCTCTAGCATCGTAACTCAATTCATAAGTCACTCCTCCAGCAGGGTCAGGATTTTCTCTTCTGTACGTCAATCCTTCACCACCAAACTCCATTGGCGAACCAATATTTCTTAATGCAATACCAAGTCTGAAATTATCTTTAGGACCAGAAACGTATTGCACTCCAGCATCTATAGCAATACCAGAAGCTGATACATCCTGAATACCCTCTGATACAAATCTGACCAAAGCTCCTACTGAAATCTTATTAGCATAGGTCAATGAATACCCAAGACCCAATTGGAAAAAACTTGGTGAAAAATATCCTCCTGTACCTCCAGGTTGATTGACAGTGGTCACAGGTATATTTCCAAAGTCTAATGAAGCAAATTCAACACCCAAAGCACCAGATTTTCCCATTTTAAATCCAAGTCCAAAGCTATTGAAGTTTAAACCTGCGCCTTGATAAAGCCGGCAATTAGAAACCCCGATTTCAAGGCTCTTGATGCGGCTAAGACCAGCAATATTAATTCTCATCGCCTCCACGCCAACGACAGAAGATGTACTCATAGAATGCAGACCAGCGCTGCGAGCCCAAGGATTTAATAACAATTCCGGTGCACCTGCTTGCCCTTGTCTATCTGGGTTCCCAGCAAAAACTGCTAATGAACTCAGTAAAAAAAAGAATATTGAGTAAAATTTTATTTTCATTTCTCTATATTTTATTTTGATTAAAAAACGAAATGAGGAGAAGAGCTCTTCTACCCTTCTCCCTTAAATTTTTATAAACCACTTGGATCAAACTTCCTACCAATACCAAACCACTTCAATGTTCGTTCTTCACCGTAATCAGGTGCTTGAATATGTATGAGGTAAACACCACTAGCTACAGGGATTCCTTTAAAGTTTTTCATATCCCATTCTAAGTCAGGATATACTTGTCCAGTAGAAGTTGGTCTGTTATTGCCTGTCAAGATTGCTCCTCTCTCATCTCTATTATACTGACGGATGAAGGCACCATCCAAGCTATAAATAGTCACTATTGCTTTTGCTGGAAGGTTGGTCACTTTGATCACATTGGTAAACTGTGATGTCTCATAAGCTGAATAAGCATAATAAGGATTTGGTACCACATTGACATTGGCCAATGCACCTTCATACTCATCTTGAGTGACAAGTTGTTTGGACTCAGTACCTTTAAACTCAAACTCATATACGGGTTGGTCACCATCTGTATCACAAAATCTCTCTCTATCTACAGAATACTTTCTTGATTCGCTATATGGATTGTTCACTCGAAGTTTGTAAGTCAAATCATTAGGAATCAATCCTTTATCCAATGGTAGTAAAGGTGAACTTGGAATCGGGAAAGCTGTCCATGTCACAGCAGAAGCAACTTTCGCCTTATTAATTATGCTTGGGCCACCATTACTGGCGTTTCTTTTTAGCTTATCGCCAAAAGCAGCACAACCATCATATTCCATTCTAGTCACATAAATATAGTGCTGTCCACCACCTACAAACCTTCTTAAATCGTTGACATTAGCGTTGATTTGACTAGAAGGATTAAATAACATATCACCACCAATTGGATTTTTTCCATCTAAAAGTGAAGCATTATCTCCAGAGTAAACACTGTTTTCACCAAAGAAAATGTTCAATCTTTTTCCAGTCTCAACATCTATGGCATAACCTGGGAAATAACTGAAACCAGTTCCAGCAATTACACTCCCATTTTGATCTAGGGATGGTGATGCTCTTAGCTCAAAATTTTTGGTGTCAGGAGCAGCGTCATTTACCTTAATGGGAGAAAATCCAGCGCTAATGTAATCACTAAATGCTGTTTCTACAACAATACACTTACTCCACTTTGATTTATCACTTGTAAATACAATATCTACATTATTTAAGTCTCTGTACCGTAATGATCTAGTATTTGGAGCGCAGATATACGCTTGTACATCTCTAGCAGCTGGACTTAAATAAAAATCCAAATCGGGATCAGTCTCATACCTTGTTGATAAGAAAGGCACGAAAAAGCCATCTCCTAATTTGGCCAACGCTGCTTGAGGGTCTTCAACAAATCCATTTCTAACGAAATCAAAATTTCTAAATGAAAACAATGTGTCATTTCTAGTAACACTACCTCCGTCAGTTAAAGCATTAAACCACTTCACGCCACTAATACTTTTATAATTGAGTGTTGCTCCAACACCACCATTTGTACCTTTTTTAGTAACTCCTGGATCGTCTTCCGATTTTACTGTAATTGAAAAACCAAGTTCATTGGCAATATATTCCTTTACTGAAGATAATGGCCGATTTTTTAAGAGCTCTTTAGCACTTGTTTGATTGGTGACATCACTCAAAGTCCAAACAGCATTATCATCAAAAGAACATGTTGCATTGTTGACATTTCCAGAAAAATTTCCTGTAATTTCCAACCTGTATTTGCCATCTTTAATTTTAAGAGGATCAACTACCTTAGCATCAATTGGACCAGCTCCAGATTTATATAAAACCCTTCCATCAAATGTCTTATTTATAATTAACTCATACATAGTATCGTCCATCTCTAAGAACTTTGCTGGGTTGCCTTCGCCTGCCAATCTCGTCACTAGTGGGCCATCTCCATATTTAGATTGTAATGTTTCATAAACTATAGGTCTTGGAACCAATGTATATGGCTTTCCATTAATTCCAATATTTCCTCTACCTTCCAAATAAGCTCTTTTCTGTCCAGTACCATCAACATTGTTCAAGTTTTGCCAATTATTGTACGCATAAGCCACCACTAAAAAATGATATTGTTTATGATTGACTAATTTCCTACTTGTTAATGCAAATTGATCTTCTGTAATTTTAAATGATTTTCTGATACCATTATCTTCTCCTGTCACTTCCTTTGTAGGGATCCATATTGGAGTACCAAATGGATCCAATGGATTAGGTTGAGAAGTCCAATTATATATTTCAGTTATACCATTTTTTATATCAACCTGCCCAACCTGTCTTGCCTTAGTAATATCACCTAATTCTTGAGCAGTGACACTTGCATTTTCCAATTGGAAGATGCGATATCCTTCAAACTTGTATCTATTAGCGCCATTGGCCAGCAGTGGTGCTTGTAAATCTACCTCAGAATATGCCTCATTATAGTTGTTGGAAGTAGCTTCATTTGATAGCAATAATATAAGCTCTTTGTCTAACTCAACAGGTGTAATGTCTGGTGCATCTGGACCATCTGTAATATCAAAACAATTATCAAACAAAGCTTGTGCAATATCATCAGCATATCTTAGTTGGGTTATATCTGGACAAGGATAATTCAAGCTTGGGACATAAACCACTCCCATGATAAGCTCATTCTTAGCTCCTGTTTGTAGTAACAATGGGCCAGTAGCTTGCAAGGTTCTCCTATCAGCAAAAGGAAGAATTGCAGAACACATTGACCAACCTGTCTTGTTTGGATCAGCGGGGAAAACATACTTGACCGAATCGACTGAGCCTGGGTTATAACCATTTCCCCCAAAAGTGACAGCTGTCCCATCTTGCCAAAAACCTCTTATAAGGTTGTAAAATCCATTTTCTCTACCTCTTTGAGGATCTCCCATGCCAGGATTTGCTGCTCCTTGTCCCTCATGATATATAAATGAAGTCATTCCAAGCTCCACCAGAGTATCTTGTTGACCAGTGTACGGCTTTGGTTCAAGTAAAACTTTTTGATATTTTATATTTCCAGAAGCGTCCCTAACTGTATCACCATTAATATCAATTTTAGGTTCATATATATACTCCCCGTTATTATCTACTTTGAAAACTCTTGGACCTCTAGGACCTCTAAAATAGTCCATACCAACAATAGGTATGTCAGATCCATAGGTATTAGCTCCACCAGTGCACACAGACCCATTATTACCATCGACTGCATCCTGATTATAAACGTAAGCTAAAGACCTTGAAGTATCACAACCTATGTAATCATCAGCATAGCACCCTAAATCTGGGTCAATCCAAATAGCAAAATAACAATCGATCAAATCCTCATTGGCTTTATTCAACAATTTATATCTATAAAATGTCATATCATTGATCTCATCACTGGTGGCATAAGCAAATGACTGAACTTGAACTTCCATTTGAATCGCTTTTGGTCCTGATAGAGTTTGCGATCCTCCATTATCATTGTATATCCAAAATATCATTTCATCTGCTACCAATTCCTGAGCTTGTTTGTCTTGTTCTTCAGGTGTTCCTTTTGGTTCGCAATCTCTAATTTCAATGATTGGCCAGTCGCCACCACAAGGTGAGTAATAACCATTACCGTCTTTATCCCAATAACCACCTAACTCTTGATCTGGAAGTGTAAAGGGATATTTATCTCGCCAGTGTGGATTACCTTGAGCTGGCCAGTACTTCACATCATCGGGGATTGAGTCACAATCAATTTCTTCATTATTTTGAATTGCTTTAAGAACATAATTAATGTGATTTTTAACATTTTTCCCTTTAACAGTAAAGAATCTATCCCAATTTTTACAAACATCATCTTCAGTTGTACCACTTAGATCAAGTGGACCAGCAAAGAAATCAGAACCTTCACTGCTGTACGTCACAGCACAAAGTTTTATTTCCCCTGCTCTGTCAACGCCACCTATCCATACTCCTCCAGCATAAATAGCTGAAACAGCTGGCTGCCCTGGGGCTGGTTTTGGCACAATGTACCCTCCAGCACTTTGACTAATATTCCAAACTTCACCTCCAGTTTTTAGCCTCGCTCTCACATTATTAATTTCCATATCTACTGCCTTTGTAGGGCGGATACAAGCTGCCCTCCATCCTGTATTGTCTGGTTTTGGGGCATTGCTTGGATTTTCAGGTCCTTTACTGTAAACATCAGTAACTAACCCATTTATGGCTACAAATGCTATTAAAATTAAATTTCTAATTTTCATTTTTTTATATTTTTTATATTAAAATAACAAATTAAAAGTCCATGATCATACCTACGTAAATCCTTCTTGGTAATGTATAATTGCCAGGGGCTAATAACCTCCAAGAGTAAGCATCCAAAAATGATTGTACATCTCTACCACTGATATTGACGGTTCTGATCCTGTCTTGACCAAAACTTGATTGTAAAAAACCATCATTTTTTGGATCTCCAGAATATTTATAAACATTTATAACATTCTGAATATTAAATACATTCTGAACTCTCAAATATGCATTGAACCACAATTTTTTCTCTGCTGAAATTTTTATTGGAAATCTCTTGTGAGCATTCAAGTCCACAGTAAAATTCCAAGGCAACCTTGCTCCATTCACTGAACCCGCAAAACCAGATCCCCCAAAAGCCGTTGGAGTTAAATTTCTAGAATAAGGTTGACCAGACACTAAAAATGAAGTCAAACTTACACCAAAGTCTTCTAGGATGTTTTTGCCACCTATTTTCGGGCCATTGTATGCTTTACCACTTCCATATCTATAATCTATAATGGCCGTAATTCTGTGTCTTTCATCATAAGACAATGGAATTAAGTTTCTGATAGGTCCACGATTATTGATACCATTAGAGGAGTTGGCATCGCTACCAGATCCATCTGCAAACTGTAGTGTATAAGTTGCGTTCAACTCAAGATTGTTTGTCCTCCTTCTATCCAATGAAAATGAAAATCCTTTGACAGTACCAAAATCCAAGTTGTCAAATACTTTATAACTATTGAGAGGTGAAGCCACATTTGTCAAAATCCTTTGCTGAATCAAATCTTTTACTTCCTTGTAATAGGCAGACATTTTGAATGCCATTGTTTCAGAAATTTTCTGCTGAAAACCCGCTTCATAATCTACCGTTCTAACAGGCTTCAAATTTGGATTGTTGAGGGCAGCGCCATCTGGATTTATTCTATTGATATTTTCAAAGAAATAATAATCTAATGGAGATGCGTAAGAATTGGAAGGTGGTCTGTGTTAGCTGGATCACGTAGATGTAGATTCTGTAGATTCTGGAGGTGGTGGAGACGGGTGTCTAGTGTTGCAAACGTTGTCCAGGCTGGAATGGTGCCGACCTTGTAGTAGCGAAACATCTGGCGCCACCGTTCTCCCCTCCAGAATTGGGTTGCTCTGTTTTATATCCCGGTACACTTTATGAAGTTTTGCTTAGTACCAATTTTAGTTTAGCCTAGTGTAGAATGCTTGTGGTGTGGGTAGTAAATAGTACTAAATTTTGATAAATATAATTACCACCAGATACTTCAGTCCCATTAGGTAAGAACCATTGATCTCCTTTTCTGAATGCTTTGACAGCTTCATTATCTTCGGAAGTGATATAGACTTTGTAATTTTAATTTACTGAAGATTTATTGTGTTTGATTTGTTCTGTATAATAATCCTTAGCATTTTCTAATTTGCCAAAGTATATCCTTTAAGTACTTTTATTGGCATCATAATCAACTCTCATACCAATCTAAAAATAATGTCCTTGTATGAAAACTTATCTTGTAAGAAAACGGCGCCATATATCGGTTGTTGCGGGGCCACTACAAATGTCCTTCTATTGCTGGCATCGATGCTTGTAAAAAAGTCATCAAACTTAACATCATTTCCTAGTTTGTTGCCTAAATAATCATAACTATAGTACTTCTATTAGATTTGGCCTAGATATCAACCTGTAAATGCTGAAAATATATCTTTTCAAGCTCATCGATTAGGATTTGAAGGCCAAACATTGAAATAATCATGATCAAGATACATTTTATGTCTCTTACGCTTCTATAAAATTTATTATCAGTTATCGGGTTGATATTTGTTTGATATATTGAAAAGTCCTCGGGCCAAATCCATCTCCAAAATCGATAGAATCTTTACCCACAACAACATTTGATTTAAACCATTTATGTGTCCATTAGCCAAACCTTCAGCGACATTCCACAATTCAAATGGACCTAGTCCCAAGACCATTGATACTTATTCATAAAGAAATCCCAATTGAATATTGTGCCTTCCTTTGTCACTTTACCTGCCAATAAGTCAAATCCAGTGACCAAGCGAGTGAATACAGTTCATTATCCCCTTTACTAAAACCTATTATACACTTGGCCTACATTTGCAAATAAATCTCCCCAAGCGCTATTTACATTTTGATTGAGTAGCCCATTTACATTGACACCATTGATGGCATTATAAGAACCCAAGATATATTCATCGGTCTGGTTTAATGCGTATATATTCACTCCACGATCTCTATAACCCAGTAACCATACCAATACCCGATTTTCAACAATTGTTATCATACCAGCATAAACAGAAGCCAGACATTAGCCCACTTTCTTTCTGTTTTGCCAAAGTATCCATAATCAAATAATCTATCTTCGTGTTCTAAATCTTCCACTTATTTTTATTTTTTTGATAGCCCAAAGTCAAGGTGTAGGAGAAATTTCTGATAATTTCCGCTAGATTTTTCTTCTTCCTTCGACACCACTTCTTTGTCCAATCTGTGCGTCAATCTGAAATTTCCTCTATATGTATTGGAATATTGAAATGGATTATTCACCCACTCCTAAAGCCCAATCGGCTTCCAGAACCACTAACACCTGATTCAGCAGGAGTAAATCTATCTGTCTTATCATTGTAGTTGCCAGAAATTTGTACATCAACGTTTTTAGCCAATTTTATGTCCAACCTACCTGTCAAGTCGATATCATATTTTCGTCATTTGTCTAGCCTTGAATGGAGCTCCAATATCCGATGTTCGTAATTGCTCTAATGATGGAAATCTTGTATCTCCAATATTGTATGTTGGTGCAGCTTCCAGCTGTCTGATCACACTTTCTGGGGCTCTTCTTACACCAAGGGCAGAAGGACTTGCATCAGCTACATTTCTATATTGTCCAGAAAATCTATAGCCCAAAATGGATTGCTTTTTACTATTTCTCAAGATGGGACCTGATATGTTTCCACTAAGTAGATTGTATCCATATCCGTCAATTGATTTTTCTACTTCCAAGCTACCAGAAATCTTATCTGATGGTCCTTTAGAAGTCAAAGATATCACACCACCAGTCACATCTCCATAACGAGCTTCAATACCTCCTATCACAACCTGCAATTGTTCGATTTCAGATTGAGGAATCATATTACCACTTACTCTCACTCCATCCAAGAAATATACAGTCTCATTTGACCTTGAGCCTCTGACAGAAATATCACCGCCATCTCTTGAAGAAATACCAGCCGAAGTGGCTGCAATGGCGTTTACTTGTTTAGTAGGTAAGGCTCTGATTTTCTCTGCTGTAACAGTAGATCCTTGGGTAGTATTGTCAATCTCGATCAAAGGTACCTTATATGCCTTGATCTCTACACCCAAATCCAAAAGGACAGCATCGTCAGAAAGCTGGAAATTTACCCTATTGGTCTTTCCTGCATTGATAACAATTCCGGTTTGTCTTTGTGCTGCATAACCCACATAGCTGGCCTCCATATCATACGTACCCGGCTGAATGTCTGATAAGAAAAAGTTACCGTCAAGATCCGTTTCTGTACCTGTGATCAGTACTCCGCCTCTATAAAGTGCAATAGTGCCAAACAAAATTGGCTCACCTGTTTTAGAATCTGTGACCTTACCTTCAATGGTAGTCTGAGCCACCAAACCTGCCCAGCTTGCCAACAGAAATCCTACTATAAGTAATAATCTATTCATACTCTGAATTTTTGATTATGTTAATAAAAACTTAAAAAGTCCGCAATGATAATTAAAATTAAAGGTATTAACAAAATTTTTGAATCAAATATCTTTAAGAATGTATCGCAGGATACAATTTATAAGTGATTGCCTATTCTGATTTTTTCAAATAACACTTCTGCTATTCGCAATAATGATTCATGTGTCCACCCTGCAATATGTGGTGTCAAAATCACATTTTTCATTTGGTATAATGCAGAATACATCTCTTTTTCAGTTTTGGTAAATGTCTCTGGTTTTTCATTTTCAAAAACATCCAAACAAATTCCACTTACCTTGCCATTTTGCAATGCCTTAATTAACGAGAGAGTTTCCACTACCTTACCTCTAGATGTATTGCTTATAATAACACCATCTTTGCACTGCTCTAAAAATTGGGCATTTACCAAATATTTCGTTTCTTCCGTCAAAGGTAAATGTAGAGATATGATATCTGATTGAGTCATCACTGTCTGCAAATCTGTTTTCTCTACAAAACGAAGTGATGATGGATAGCGCTTCCTATACTTATCATAAGAAATAACGCGAAGTCTCCAAGAAGACAATTTCTCAGCAAATGCTGCTCCAGTGTGTCCTAAACCTATTATTCCTACAGTCTTACCTGACAATTCTCTACCGCGGTTTTGCTCTCGCTTCCAATCAAAATTCCTTATTTCCCGATTTGAGACACAAATTCTATTGAGTAAGGACAATATCATTCCCAATTCGTGTTCAGCTACAGCATTGCTATTGCCCCTAGGTGCATTATATACGGCTATGCCATGCTTTTTTGCATATTTTATGTCAATTATTTCGATTCAGAAATCCTAACTTTCCTATAAATTTTAGTTGGATTGCCTTATCCATTTTCAGTTTGATCCATTATGATTTTGCTATTGATAATAATGCCTTATCAAATTGCGGATGATACGCTCCAACATTGCATTATTCTTACAGAAGCAGGCTCGTATCTGATTACAACCACAAGTGATTGAAATGCCTCAATCATGTGGCATGTACTTTTTATCGGTAATTTAATACTTTTTTTAAAATCATACACTTATTCTATAGCTTGCAAAATTGTGATTTATATTTGAAATATTCTCTGATAATACGAAAAAAATATATCAAAGCTTATGGTTGACCTTTATAATTACCTACCTTTGTGTCCTGATCGATTTCCACCAATTTTATGCCAAAACAATTTACCAAGTCCGTCCTGATTATAGGTAGCGGCCCTATTGTCATTGGTCAAGCTTGTGAATTCGACTATTCGGGTACGCAAGTATCCATTTCTTCGGGAAGAAGGCATCACTGTACGAGTGGTTCATCAACCCAATCCTGCCACCATCATGACAGATCAAGTGACCGCAGATCATGTTTATTTGTGGCCGTTGACGGTAGAAAGTATCATAAAAATTTTGGATGAAAGACAAATCGATGCTGTTTTGCCTACAATGGGTGGACAAACTGCCTTGAATTTGGCCATTGAAGCGGAGAATATGGGTGTATGGCAGAGGTATGGTGTAAAAATGATAGGTGTTGATGTCAATGCTATTGAACTCACTGAAAATAGAGAAGCATTCAAACAGCACATACTTACTCTCGGAATGAAGGTAGCCGATTCTTCCATAGCCAATTCTTTTTTGGAAGGGAAAGAAGCAGCACAACAGATTGGATTTCCATTGGTCATACGTCCCTCCTATACACTTGGTGGCACAGGAGGCGGATTTGTGATGAAAGAAGAAGAATTTGATGATGCCTTAAGACGTGGATTGGAAGCATCGCCGTCACATGAAGTTTTGGTAGAAAAGGCAGTCATAGGATGGAAGGAATACGAACTCGAACTCTTACGAGATGATAATGACAATGTAGTAATCATCTGTACGGTAGAAAATTTGGATCCAATGGGCATTCATACTGGCGATAGTATCACTGTAGCTCCTGCAATGACTCTGTCAGATACTGCTTTTCAGCGAATGAGAGATGATGCCATCTTGATGATGAGGTCTTTAGGCAATTTTTCTGGTGGCTGCAATGTACAATTTGCTCTAAATCCTGATAATGAAGATATAATAGCCATCGAAATAAACCCAAGGGTTTCAAGATCATCGGCATTGGCAAGCAAGGCAACAGGCTACCCAATAGCTAAAATAGCCGCGAAATTAGCCATAGGATACACACTTGATGAATTAAAAAATCAAATTACTAAAACTACTTCGGCCTTTTTTGAACCAGCTCTTGACTATGTCATAGTGAAAATGCCTCGCTGGAATTTCGAAAAATTTTATGGCGCTGATCCTACTCTTGGGCTGCAAATGAAATCAGTAGGAGAAGTAATGGCAATAGGTAGAAACTTTTTAGAAGCCATTCAAAAGGCATGTCAAAGTCAAGAAAATAATAGGGCTGGTTTGGGCGCTGATATGAAAGAGTGGATTCAGACCGAAGATATCCTTACCAGACTCGAAAAAGTGAGCGATGATAGAATTTATCGGGTGAAAGATGCATTGAGACTTGGCGTACCTGAAAAAACTGTACAGAAACTTACCAAAATAGATCCTTGGTACATCAAGCAGATAAAACGTCTCGTGAAGTATGAAGAACAATTGATGAAATACAATGTAGCTGAAGATATACCACCTCACTTTTTTAGAGAGTTGAAAAGTGTAGGGTATTCTGATGCTCAAATTGCGTGGCTCCTTCGTATCAAAGAGAGTGAAGTCACCAAACAAAGAAAAAAATTGGGCATCATTCGCACATACAAAATGGTGGACACTTGTGCGGCTGAATTTGAAGCACAAACACCTTATTTTTATTCTACCTTTGATCACGAAAACGAAAGCATTCCATCTGATAGGAAAAAAATCATAGTACTCGGATCAGGACCTAATAGAATTGGCCAAGGCATTGAGTTTGACTATTGTTGTGTACATGGGATATTGGCTATCAAAGAAGCTGGTTATGAAGCTATTATGATTAATTGCAATCCAGAGACGGTCTCCACTGATTTTGACATTGCTGATAAGTTGTACTTTGAGCCTATATTTTGGGAACATTTAGAAGAAATCATTGATCTTGAAAAACCAGAAGGTGTCATCGTCCAATTAGGTGGTCAAACAGCATTGAAACTGGCTGAAAACCTGCATCAAAAAGGTATTAAAATAATTGGCACAGACTTCAAAAACATGGATCTTGCAGAAGATAGAGGTCGGTTTTCGGATTTGTTGAAAGAATTGGAAATACCCTATCCTCAGTATGGAGTTGCACATGATGTGGACGAAGCCATAGAAGTGGCCAAAAGAGTAACTTATCCTGTCTTAGTCAGACCATCTTATGTCTTGGGTGGACAAAGGATGCGTATAGTGATCAATGATGCAGAACTCGAAAAGCACGTGTTGAGCATTTTTAAGTACATGCCAGACAACAAAGTTTTGATAGACCAATTTTTGGAAAGGGCAAAGGAAGCAGAAATCGATGCAATCTGTGATGGAGAAGATGTACACATCATGGGTATCATGGAGCATATTGAACCAGCAGGAATCCACTCTGGTGATAGTTCTGCTGTGCTGCCTACATACTCGCTAAGTCCAGCCGTGGTTGGAAAAATGGTAGAGTATGCCAGACAATTGGCATTTGCCTTAAATATTCGTGGCCTAATCAATATTCAAGTTGCCCTAAAAAAAGAAGAAGTTTATGTCATTGAAGCCAATCCAAGGGCATCGCGCACAACACCATTTATAGCTAAAGCATACGAAGTGCCTTACCTAAAAATGGCCACTCAAGTGATGATGGGTACGCACAAAATTAGTGATTTCAACGTGGAAAAGAAGTTGACAGGATATGCCATCAAAGTACCTGTTTTTTCATTCAATAAATTTCCTGGCGTTGATAAAAACTTAGGACCAGAAATGAAATCTACTGGAGAAATGATTTATTATATCAAAGATATTTATGATCCATTCTTCAGGGATTTGGATAGTAAACGATCAATGTTCTTGAGTAGATAATGAAAAAAAAGAGCCTTAAATATATTATTTAAGGCTCTTTTTTGTTTATCGTTTACTGATTTATCAATTTTTTATAAATTTCAATGTATCAGTGTGTGTACCTGACTGAAGAGTCACAAAATATGACCCACTAATCAAATTGCTTAAAGGAAGTTCCAAAGTTGTCAAATCATCTGCAAAATTATAATCCTTCAATATCAATGTTTTGCCTGTAATGTCAGTTATTCTCAATTGGGTATTTGAATATATTGCACCATTCACCTTTAAAGTCAACATCTCAGAGACAGGATTTTGTTTGATTTCAAATCCAGCATTAAGATTTTCTTCAAATTTGACATCTGAAAGATTTCTTTTACCATTACTAAACCATACTGCCCATCTTTTGCCTTGTATAAATAATGTTGGATTCGCCGAGGTTTCTATTTTATTAGATTTAAGACTTACCAAACCAGTGTTGATAGATGTGTTACCTTCATTATCAAAGACCAATTTGTCATCTTTGCTGCTATAATTAGGGTATCCCAAAGTATTGTTTTCATAAATCAAGTTGACCACGCCTGATTCAATATTTGCTGCTAAAACGCTGGCATCACCATTCTGGTCGATATAATCAAAAGCTATGACGTATGGACTGTTTTTTGAAAATGTAGGATTACCTATGCTCACGTCTTCAGGCAATGATGAGTACAATTTGTCAATTTTGCCAGTAGCAAAATTCTTAGAAGCATTATTAAACACTTGGATAAAACTGATATCGAAATATACTATTGACCCAGATGTATTAGATCTGATTTCATTTTCTGCATCATACATGATTTCTTGTCCACTCAAATCAAACTCCATCGCATCAGCATAGTTGACATCACCAGTAGTTACTCCTTGCGTATAGGTTGGGTTGTAAAGTTCAAAAACTTTTTGAGTCACTTGAGTACCACCAAAATAAAATACATGTACCTCATTGATTTCTTCTGTGGTTGTTGCAGCTATTTTAAGACCATCTTTTGAAATGATGACTTTTCGCCATACTGGGTCTGTGCTCAATACTTGTTCTTTTGGTGTAACAGGATTTTGTGTCCAATCTATAGTGATATAATAAATATGATGGTCAGCACCTACGAATACTATTTCGCTGCCATCATCAGAGATACTGGGTTTTGACAAGACATTTTTTGAGCTGATCTGACCCAAACTGTTGCCTGTAGTATTGTAAATAAACAAGCCTGCATTGTTGGCTCCAGTGGTAAGGATGAATTCTTGTCCAGGATTATTGTTAATATCCGTCTCATAATTTCCGCCTGAATCGCCCAAGATACCAACCTCATCAAAAGCCTTTTTAGCAGCATTGATTTCGGTAGTGCTATACAAATCTGTGGCAGCTTTTACTACTGCTACTCTACAATCTATAAATTTTGATGACTTAGTAAGATAGTTGGTCAATGCTCGGTAATAAACTTTTTCAGCCTTATCCTTTCCTACTGCTGTTGCAAATTTATAAAATGCCCAGTTGGGAATGCCGCTATTGATATGTACTCCGCCATTATCTTCAGATCCATTGAATTTTTCATTGACATGTCTGGGTTGCCATCCAGCATTAAAGTTATTAGTAGATGCTCCATTGTGAGGGTCTTCCATGTTGCGTAAAGCTCCAGATGGGAAAGCTCCAGATTTTACAACATCTTCTCCAATCTTCCAGTCATCTCTATCAATCAGCACACCAAAGACGTCTGCAAAAGATTCATTGAGTGCACCAGACTCGCCTTCATAGTCAAGGTTGGCGGTACTTTGCACTACTCCGTGTGTCATCTCGTGGCCTGCTACATCAAGTCCTCTTGCCAATGGTTGAAAACTACCATCTCCATTCCCATAAAACATGGCCTCTCCGTTCCAAAAAGCATTGCCCATAGAAGAGCCATCATCATCAGCTACGTTAATAAGTGAGACAATATTGCCACCTGAACCATTGATTGATTTTCTACTGTGTACATTTCGATAATATTCAAAAGCTTTTCCACCATTGAAGTGTGCAGAAACAGCTGTCTTACTGCTCCAAGTGTTGTTGGTTGATGTCACATGATCATAATTAAAGTTATTATTTGCAGGAGATGTATTGAATGCATCGATGGTCCAAATTACACCTGCTGGGTCATTGGGTAGTTGAGCCAGCGTCGAGGCAAAAATATCTCTTGAACCATCAATCATATAAAACTTGGATGATACTTCGTAAGTGTTGATCAATCTAGTAGTTCCAAACAAATCTTGCGCATTGGCAGTAGCCACTCCATTGCCCAAGGTAGAAATTGGCTCAATAGATGTATTATTTGTTGATTCTTGTTGACATGATTCGCCTTTGTTGTGTTTGTGATTGTGAAATTTGCAAATGCTAGTGTACTTATTCAGTAATGTGCCCGTTTGGGCGTCAACAAAATACTCCCAACGATCTATTATATTTTTATATGTTGTGATATGATATGCAAGCTTCAATTGTCCATTTATTGGATAATAAACCAATTGGCTGACTGGCTCCATAGTGCCAACTTTTGAAATATCATGGCTATAATCCACAATAGCATTCAAATCATTTTTGGCTACTTGCATTGCTTGGCTTGCCGTCCAAGTGGGAACTTCGTTGTTTTTTTCTGAAGAAGGGAAATATGATCCATTTAAAAAATCAAAGGTTTGTCCTTCACCATGTACGATGATTTCAGCTCCATAAATTGGAATATTATTGTGATACTGTTGCATACGCACATGAGTGATATTGAGTGCATCGGTTTCTGAATTTGCGATTTTAAATTCTTCTTCAGCTTGGCGTATTTTCATCAATGGAGCCGCTGCTGTGAGATATTCAAATGCAAGAGATTCAAGATTTCCGCCTCTTTTCGTTGAATTATTTAAGGCTCCCTCCACATAGGTTGGAACATTTCTGTCATTTAGTACACCTGGTTTTAGTCCTGATTTCAATGCATGTAAGGCAGATGGCTCCAAAGTTTGCCACTTTAATTCTTCTATATTGGTAGAAGTCGTAATAGTAGTGTTTTCTTTATTATGAAGTTTTGTTTTTTCTTTTGCGATTTTCACACTTGGATCAAAATGGACTTTTTTACCCTGAGCTTGCATTGATAGGCCTAAAGCTATCATCCACACTACGGAAAAATAAGATACAATGCGTTTCATTTTTTTTATTGATATTTAATTATAAAATTTAATACTTAGAGCGTTCTATTATTTGGTAGTATTATCTTGCTGTGGTTTCAACTTCTTGACCACACTCATTAATACATCAAAATATGTGTTTACATTCTTGTTTTTCAAGGGTAGTTTGCCCCATTTTATCATGGTGGTTTGTCCGTCTTTCTTCCTCTCGATGAAGAGATATTTATTGCCTGGTTCATTTAGATCCATTTTATCAAATCCAAGTTTGTCATAGTTACCCATGACTTGTTCTGTCATGGTTTTTGGAGCTTTGCCGACCATTACATTCTGGTCACCGTCTTGCATATACAAATATCCATCTTCTGTGAGATAGTATTTTATTACTTTGCCAGAAAATCCACCACCAGACCCAAAGGTTAGATAAGCCTTGTCGTGGGTAGCTGGATCAAACACCTTTTTGGATGATTTGCATGAAATATTTACCATGAGCACAAACAAGATAATGCTAAAAAAATATCGATTCATATTGAAATTTGTGTAAAACATTATGACAAGATTATCTACAAAAGTAACTCATTTTGATCAAATAACTCGCTTCATTGCGCTCTAAATATCATTTTTTCAATATAAGCAGATTGCCGATTTGTCATTATTGTCAATATCACAAGCCATCAAATGTGAGATAGACAGGTCTTTGTGTTGAGATCAATTGTTCTATAATTAGTTACATATAAATCTTTGAAAATAGACGTCACTGTGTCGATCTTTTCTTGACTATTTTCAAAATCTCTTGTGCTGTAGTATTGGGTCAAAATAGACTTCTGATATACATCTGCCAGTTCTAGAGATTTGAGATAAAGATAGGTTTTTTTATTTTGAAGTATATCTCCACCTATTTTTTTGCCTACGCTGTCAGGATCTCCAAATGTATCAAGTATATCATCTTGCAGCTGAAATGCGATGCCAAAGTTCTTTGCAAATTCGTAAATGTGTTTTTGATTGCTCTCATCAGCTCCGCCAATCAAAGCGCCCAATTGAATGGATGCCGCCAATAAAACCGAAGTTTTCCATGTGATCATTTGTAAATAATCTTGAATAATGACATCGTTCCGATTCTCAAAATCCATATCCAATTGTTGACCTTCACATACTTCAAAAGCCATTTTATTGAAAATTTCCATCAGTTTTTTTACCAATAATGGTTCTTCATAGTCCAAAATATACTGGTACGCTTTGATCATCATCACATCGCCTGTAAGTATAGCAGCATTGGTATTGTACTGGATATGCACCGTTGGTTTTCCGCGTCTCAATGTTGCATTATCCATGATATCGTCGTGGAGTAATGTAAAATTATGAAAAACTTCTACTCCCATGGCAGCATTCATAGCCTCTGTGCTACTACCTTTGTAGAGATAGCAGCCCATCAAAGCAAACACAGGTCTAAGTCTTTTGCCCCCTAATGACAAAATATAATTGGCTGGCTCATACAAACTTATAGGATTTCCAACTATAGAGTGCTGGTTAAGATGGGATTCGAAATCGCGGTAAAACTGGTTGATAAGCTCCATTAAAACATAAAATACTTGACAAAGGTAGTCAATAAATATCGGTTAATAATACTTAGTAGCCCTGTAGTTTTGACATTTTATCTCAAAATAAAGGTGATTCATCTATAAATTATTGCTCTCACAAAACTTTCAATCTACTTTTGTCATTATAATGTCAAATTTTATATCATGAAATTTCGAAGTTTTATTTTAGGTCTTTTTGCAATTTTGATGTCCATACAAGCTCAAGCTCAATTTCCGATGGGTGGCAGCAAAGGGCCAACTATCAAGGGAAAGATTCAGGGCAAAATTATAGACTCACTGACCAATGATGTTGTAGGATTTGCCACCATATCTATGAAGAAGAAAGGAAGCTCCATTGTGATAGACGGAGTACTCTCAGAAGATAATGGCAATTTTATCATTGAAAATGTGGTCAATGGGGCTTATGATTTGTATATTTCGTTTCTTGGTTATCATGAAAAGAAAGTCACAGTAGAAACCACGCTAAAAGATCCTGACTTAAACCTTGGCAATGTACTTTTGGCACAATCTACAGTGCTTTTAGATGCTGTTGAGATCAAAGAAGAAAAAGTCTTAGTTGAAAATAAAGCCGACAAATTGGTTTTTAATGCAGAAAATGATGCATCTATTGCAGGTGGAGATGCCGCTGATGTATTGAGAAAAGTACCCATGCTGTCGGTAGATCTTAATGGAAATGTCTCCCTGAGAGGCTCACAAAATGTTAAAATCTTGATCAATGGCAAGCCTTCTGGTATGTTTGCTACCAATGTGGCTGACGCTCTCAAGATGTTTCCAGCTGATCAAATCAAAAAAGTCGAGGTCATCACTTCTCCTTCGGCAAAATATGATGCAGAAGGTAGTGCAGGACTCATCAACATCATCACAAAAAAACAAAATATAGAGGGTATAGCTGGCAATATCAATGCATCAGTAGGTAATAGGCAAAATAGTCTCTTTACCAATCTTAATGTTGGGAAAGGAAGACTCGGTGTGAGCTCAAGTGCCGCTATTTTTTATTCAACTCCTGCCAATGGAATTGTCAATTTTAATAGATACGACAGCCTCACCATGGGACAAATCACACAAGTAGGAAATCAAAAGACTTCGCGCTTGGGTGGCCATGGCAATGTCAGTGCATTTTATGATTTCAATGGTTACAACAGCATCAACTCATCATTCAATTTCCGTGGCTTTGGCTTCGATCTCAATGGAAGCCTTGATGGATCTATTAGCGATCCATCATTAGGCTTGAGCGATAAATTTACAAGGATGAATGATGGCAATAATTTCTTTGGTGGATTTGACTGGAATACCGATTACACTCGTAAATTTGAAAACCAAGAAGGTCGCGAGCTTTCTATCGGTGTGCAGTATTCCAAACAGAACAATAATCAAGAGTCAAAGATCATTGAAAACCATGATTTAGAACTTTTAAACCGAAACACTACCGTAAAAAATACTGGAGTTAATCATGAAACTACCCTCCAAATAGACTACACACATCCGTTCAACAAAACGATAAAATTGGAGACTGGTGCAAAGACGGTCATCAGAAATATTATCAGCGATTATAACACACAAAATTTTGATATCTCAACAGGATATACGCCTTTGGTAGAAAAATTTGATTATAGTCAGGATGTTTACTCTGGTTATGCATCCATGAATTTTTTAATAGCAAAAAAATATAATCTGATCACTGGCGCTCGGTATGAAAAAACTCAAATTGGCGGAGCATTTGAAAAATCAACCAATCTCAACTTTAGCGGTATCCAATATGACAACCTTTTGCCAAATATTACCATCAGCAGAACCTTTAGTGGTTTTAGGACACTGAAGCTTGCTTACACTCAGCGCATCCAGAGACCAAGTCTCCAATTTATCAATCCATTTGTCAATAATGCCGATTTTACCAATCGAACTCAAGGGAATCCCGAGCTAAATCCCGAATTGGTACATCAAGTAGAAATGGGTTACAACTTTACTTTCAAAGGTATCACTACTTTTTCATCGCTATTTTACAAATATACGGATAACATCATAGAACAAATTTTGACCTTTGACTCTATTACTACCTTGAGTATCAATACATATCAAAATATTGGCACCAACAAATCAATAGGATTCAATACCTTCATCACCAAAACTATCAATGTACTGACACTTAGGACTGGTGGAAATTTAGCCACCTATAATGCCAAAGGTTTTGTTAATGGCGCTCCTGCATCAAGAAGCAGTTACGAATACAACCTTTTCTTGAATGGAGAAGTAAAGATAAGTGGTACGTTAAAAGCTGATTTTTTCGGTTTCTTTAGATCTCCAGTTAGAACCATTCAGGGTGACAATCCATCTTTTACAATTTACGGTATGGGCATAAGAAAAGAGTACAAAAACTCATCTTTTGGCATCACTATGATTGAGCCTTTCAATGCTGATAAATATTTCAATTCTGCGATCAATACCAATCATGTCAGACAAACATCTTCATTTAGCTTGCCTTTCAGATCGATAGGACTCAACTTCAGATACAAATTTGGAAATGTAGATTTCAAAGAGCGCAAATCAAAAGTTAAAAATACGGATCAAAAACAAGGTCAAGACAATCAAGGCGGAGGCGTAGGCACTAACACTGGCAATCAATAATGGTTTTTATCTCTTATCTTATAATTTGAAGCATCAATCAAAGAGAGTCTGTGTGGTAGAGAAAGAGATTATTGAAGATAGCAGTGCTTATGTAGATGAACTCAATGAGGGTTCAGAATACAAAGTGACAAGTGCAAGGAAGAAACTTGTTGAAAGACACCATGCATGGAAAGAAGAAGAATACAAAGGTATGCCAAGTCATGTAGATAAAGCAAAGGTGGATGATTATGGCAATGAGATACGACCACGATATTTGAGCAATCCTACCCATTACAGCCCCACAGACCCGGATTTATATACAATGCCCAATCAGACCAATATGAGTGCATAAAAGAAGGTGGAAATGGAGCCGTTTTGACTTATAAGGGAATAAAAACTGACAGCAAAGGGTATGAGAAAAAATCATATCGAAGTAGCGAAAGAGACTGCAAAAATTGTCCATTGAGAGAAGAATGCTGCGGCAAGGCAACAAAATTCAAAAAGCTGGAAGAGAGCATCCACAAACCATACTATGATCGGATGCATGAAAAGCTCACATCCAATCCTGCTTATGCAAAGAAAATCAGTAAAATACGATCTAGTACCGTAGAGCCAGTCTTGGGTACATTGATCAATTTTCTGAATATGAAGAAGATCAATAGTCGCGGCATGGCCCAAGCCAATAAACACACGATGATGGCAGCATTGACCTATAACCTAAAGAAGTATATGAATTTCCCAACCAAGCTTCGCAAAATAGGGGCAAATATGCTTCAGAAAGCAGTAAATCAGCTCCAAAATGGCCAAAATATAGGCTACAGAATGGCTAATATTGGGCAAATAGGCTTGTAAGGCTTGAAAGCATTAAAAATTGCATTTTTCAACAATAATCTTTTTACAAAAACTCAGTAAAGGACTTCTGGTACCACTATGTTTTTTTTTGAAGGTGGTTGTGCAACAGCTACCCGTGTTATAGCCAGTGGTTCTTGTCATTTGTCGTCTGAACAAGCGTGCCAACAACGGTTTTCACAGTCATGCCAACAGTCGGTGTGTTCATCTCTTGCGATTTCTTCACCGAACGTTTCACGATACTTTTCTTTTGTCTGCAAGAAAGTGTTTTTTAAGTCAATTGCATCTTGCTCTCCACGCATACCGAAGTAAGGAAAGTGGTGTAAGTAATGTCCAAATACAGTGTCGCAGTCTTTGTGATAAGCCCTTGTGTCAAGTATGTGGTAATGCCAAAACGTGTCCATAATCTTGTTTGGCACAATGCCTTTTCCATACTTTTTACATAAGTGCAGATAGCGTTTGTATTCTATTTCTGCACTCTCACACTGTTCGTGTGTCCAGTTTTCACCTTCTTCTGGTTCACGGAGTTTCATCTTAACCATTTCAAGGTCAAGGTTAGCGATTACAGGGTCAATGCCCTTTTGATTGATTAGGTAAGAAACTCTTTCTACGCTAATCGGGTCAGGATAAATTAAAACTGTCTGTTCCATTTTGCGTTATTTTTAAATTTATGAATTGTTTGCTGTTAGCCAAAATCTTTTTAGGAAACGGTCTTTGCTTCCTTCAATTGGTGTCCTGCCGTGAAAAATTCTGTGATTATCCACAACAAGTATGTCACGCTCTTTTAAGTTTAATCTAATTGGTTCGGTCTGTTTAATCAGTCGCTGAAATTCAAGCATAGCTGGGTTTTGCTTGTCTTCGTTTTTTACAAGCCAAAATGAGTAATAAAACTTTCTATTTCCGTTTTCGTCTATTGCAACGAAAGGATAACTCTCTTTGTCGTCAGGGAAAATTTTATGTTCGAAAAGTTCTACTGCTGTAAGTTGTTGTTTATGGTCGTCTGAAAGTTGGTCGTAAATTTTCTGTGCGTCCATCAAAATACTATCTCCACCCAAGTCTGTCTGTTTGTAACAATACCAAATTATGTATTTGGCTTTATGGTGGTCGGTATGATAGTCAAGTCCACGAGCAGAAGTTACCATTCCTTTACTTTCAGGTTTTACAACAACGTCTGTAGTGAAAATAACCTGTCCTACCGAATTTATTAACTCGTTTAATTGCTCTTCGGTCTGGTCAGTCAGGTGAAGAAAACCATTTTCTAAAAGTCCTTTTGTCACGCTGTTAATATGTTGTGTTTCTGTCGTCATACCATTGGCTATAACAATTAGATTGCCGCAATCTTGCGCCAATCTCGGATATAAAAACTTGCCTTTTGTTACCATAATTGTTTGATACACAAATGTAAATATCTCCATTCACATATCCAAACTATCTAAGGGGGATTTTATCTCTTTTATTATTTTGTCTCTGATGTGCCTATCAACAGCATTAATGTCCCATTCTTTCTGCTCGATTTACCAGTGTAGCTCCTACCTTCCTCCGTTGATACTCCGTACATCCTCCCTTGATACTCCCATGATCCTCCCGAGATGCTTCCATCGTACTACCACCGAGTTCCCACCATATTCCGAGTGAGTTACCACTGTAGTCCCAGTTAGTCCCACTGATAGGAAATTGGATAGAAATTTGTGATAGGTATTAAAGCTTATTATTCAAACCTACTTTGAAATATTCACCCTTCCAGTCGCTGTCTTGGCATACATGTTTCCATCATACATATTCTCGCAACTGACAGATGGCAAATAAAAATCACCAGTAAATCCTGCTTTGGCCTTGAATGTAAATGTTTGCCTACCACCCGGTTTTAACCCAAAGAATGTATATACCCTATCATCTCTAAAATCTTGATAATCAAATTGCTGTGTGTCATTTGATGTTGATGTTTCATACAGTCTTGGATTCAATAATTCCCACCCAGAAGGCATATTAAGATTTAACGCTAAGTCATTGACCTCGAGCGCAGATGGATTGGATACCGTGATATTGATGACCACATCATCACCTAATTTCATGCTTGAAATACCCGCTTGCTTTTTTGTGCTATTGTAATAATCTACTTTAATGCCCAGATTGCTTGCAGCAGCAGGTTTGACCACATTATTATCAATAAATCTCTCGGTCTGATAGACAAAAATATTTCCTTTACCTTTGTTTTGAATGGTGATGGATTTTCCAAAATCAGACTTAGCTATAGCAATTACTTTTGGTTCTGATATTGTATGACTGAATGTTTTTAGTCCGCCTGTGAGACCTGATACCGTATATTCCACCTTACTATTGGCATTGACGGCTTTACCAAAATACTTAAATGCTCCTATGAAGGCAAATCCTTTGGTTTGTGTGCTTGCCCACGACATTTTGTTGAGCGTTTCCACCATTTGATCGTAGTATTTTTCAAATTTAGGCTTTTCGGAGCCAAAATAACTCAATACTTCTACTACAATTGCCATGTCTCTGCCTTGATCGCCAAATGTGTCATAATCGCTGGATTGTGCATTGGATATTTGCAGTGATTCCGCTTTGGTGATGTACTCTTTTGCCTTTGAATCATAGCCACTCAACTGAAAACTACCCGCCAAAAGCCACCAAGTCAATGGATTTTTTGATTTGCTCGACGACACAAATCTATTCATGGCCGATTTAGCTGGATAGCCAGCTTTGGCCAATACAAATAGTCTAAACGCTTGGGCAATTGTTTCAGATTCATAAGTATAATCATTGGATACCTCTGCCAAGGCCCAATTATTGGCAGCAGCTGTCGTTGCATCCAACCATTTTTTCATTATATCAGCATTTTTGGGTAGTAAGTTTAACTTTACCATTTCTACCAAGAAGTTGCCAGCATATATATCTGACCACGCATGATAGTAGTTGCCATCCCAATAATTAAATTTGCCTGAAGGCTGCTGATATTTGGCGATTCTATTGACAGCAATATTCAGATTTTCCAATCTCAACTTGTTTTCGTTTGGAGTCAGAGTAAGTATCTTATCCAAATACAATTGAGCAAAACCTGAAGACGTAGTTTGCTCTAAACACCCGTAAGGATAATCGATAAGATCAGCCGCATATTGTGTGAAATTGGGGACTTTGAGACCACTCACCATAATTTTTGCTTCAAAAACTTCTGAATATCCTTTTGGCTTGACCGTGTACACCAAGTCTTTTCCAGAATTTATAATATTTTTTGTGACAGATGTTTCATAAGAATTTGGGTAATTGACCAAGATATCGGTGGTTTCTTTCATCGATTTGTTGCCACCAGTCACATCCATTTCTATTTTTAGTTTGCCTGTTTTGTTCAATACTTCGACCTGATAGCTATGATCTATTACATTTTTGCCTGCAAATGCCAAAGGTGTCGAACCAGAAAGACCCTTGAGCATAGTAGCATCAGCTTTGACGGTAAGATTGGCATTGGTGATAGATGGCTCATCTTTTTGAATCGTCACTGGTAGTTGGAGCCTATCAGTGACATTGAGTGATCTCGGCATTTGGGTTTGAACCATCAATGGATTTTTCACTGGGATGAGCTTCTCTAATGTACCAAAATTATTTTCGCTGCATGCCACAACCATGAGTCTCAATTTACCAATATAATTTGGGATAGCAACTGAGTGCGTATTTTTTCCATTTTTTAAAATTTTGAATGGTCCCAGATGCTTGACTACTGGCTTAAACCTATTGATTTCGGCTATAGCATCAGGGTGATATGCATCGTCTCCTCCTATGGTGATAATGCCTGCAAACTTGCCTTTGAAATATGCTATCAAATACTTATAAATATCCCATGTCTTGACCAAAAGTGGAAATTTGCCATTGAAATGCTGAAATGGATCTGGTGTGTCAAATCCTGTCAAATTGAGCAATCCTTCATCCACTACGGCTATGGTGTATTCCATAGGTCGGCCTTCTTTTTCCGAAACAGCAAACGTATATGTCTTATTTGACTCCATTTTGTCTGGTAGGTTGGTAACTGGTAGTAAAGGTGAAGCAGATCCATCCATTTTGAGGTGCTTGATGCCATACATACGAAGTGGTAGGTCGTTTTTATCGTTTTGGTATGGCTGAATGATGGTCACATGGATGTAAGCATTGGGCGACCAAGATTGGTCTGTGTTGAGCTGGACAATATTGCCACTTTTGGTCAAATTGTGCCATGATTGTTGTATCACTTTATTACCTCTCTCTATACTGATAAGCGCTTTTGCGCCATCCATATCTGGTAACGAAACCTTTACTTTATCACCTGCTTTGTATTCTTCTTTATCGGTTTGAAATTCTACAATATATGGCTCAGATCCTGGAATTTTTTCTTGACCATCATAAATAGTAAAATACACTTGAGTCCTGTGACCAGAGTTTTCATCCCTGATAGTAAGTTTATATGCGCCTCTTCCAAATTTGCCTTTTGGGTAGGAGATTTTACCTTTGCCCAAGATCATCATGCTACCATTGCCAGCAGGTATATCTTTCCAATATTCTGCATTTACAAAATTGCCTGATGATCGTAGGCTATACTTGTCAACCCACCAAGACTCTACGTGCTGTTGCAAAAAATAGGTGATTTTATTATTGGAAGTATTAGGCTTGCCTCGATCAGTAAGATTGACTATCTGAATGCTGGGCTGATCTGTAAAAGTATAATTATTGCTCCAACCAGAACCATCACTTCTCTTGGCTCCAATATATGTTTTGAATGGAGACACCTTGACTGATTTACCCTCTTTGTTGACGCCGCCACCAGACAAAACAGTTTCGGTTTCAATAGATACATTCAAGAAGCTGTTATAGATTTTGAGATCTTCGTTGTTAGTAAAACTCGCTTGTCCTTTGTCATTTGTAGTGGATTCTAAAAGATCAAAGTTGTAATTGACACCTTTATTGTCCATCACATCAAAGGTAAAATCCTTATACTTGTCAAATGGTTGACCTATTTTATGAGCTTTGGCTATGGCTTTGACCTTTGCATTTGACAAGTCAAAACCTGTCAAAAACTTAGCATGCAATGAGCCCGAAATCTTGTCGTTGTAAATGGTATTGTCAGACAAGTGAGCAAAAGTGTATTTTATTTCAGTTGTGTTGGGCTTGATGGTTTCGACCCTGATGTTCTTTCTGATGGATTTCGATCCTATTTTGAAAAGGCATCTATAAGTACCAGTTTTTGCACTTGAAGGTGTAGAAAGTTTGAAGCTATATATTTGTTGATTGGCCAAATGGATATTCTGAACTTGCTCATCGATGATCAAATTATCCACATTGTAAAATGTCATGACAATGGGAAGACCTTCTGGCAAATTGGCGTCATTTTTATTGATCATCAAGTCCACAAAAATACTGTCTCCTGGTCGCCACACATCTCTATCGGTATAAACAAAAAATTCAGTATCTGTTTCTGACCGTTCGCCAGATATGTCAAACTCAGTCAAAGTGTTGCTCTCATTAGGATCCAATGCCAAATATGTCACATGGTTGTCTTTTTCTACTTTGAGTACTGCAGCATCAGCAGTCACATTTTCAAACGTAGTAAATCCATCTGAAGATGTCTTTTGATTGGCCAATTTTTCAGTTTGAAGACTGTACAAAGTAATATCTGCACCATCTACTGGAGATAGATCCATCAATTTGTTTAACGCTATATAGTAGTTTTTACCAGCTTTTTTGGCAATGATGGAGTAATCAGAACAAATAAACATCTTTTGTGTAGGTTGCTTGTTGACATAGTAGGCCAATTTGCAAGGGTCATTTTGCTCTTCCCAATTATAATCTTCATACATTTCATAGTAATCGTTGTAGTAATTATCTCTGACGGCAAAATAGCTTTCTGATGGTATCTTACTGTTGATATTGTATTTAGCAAATTTGTTTGCACATGATAATGAGGTATATTCTGGCGCAATTTCAAAGCTGATGTGATAGATACTTCCTGGATTTTTTCTAATCCTGGCTGATAGATCTATGCCGTGCACTGTCCAACCTTCAGTATCACTAATGCCTTTGTTGAGTGGTACTACTTGATCATATACTGGTTTGCCATACATACGCAAATTGTAATAATCAGAGTAAGCCAATGATTGCCATGCAAGATAGTGGGCTACATTTTCTTGTTTGATCTCAATGACAACCACTCTCACCTTGGTCAATGCCCTTGATTTGACTGGTATCTTAAAATCTCCCTCTGATGGGAAATAATTGCCATCGCTCACAAATTCAATCTCTGGCTTTTCGTTTTGTAGATTGACTTCAAAAGTGTGATTGGTGGGTAGTGTACTGCCATTTTGAGATTGAATACCACTGTACAAAAACACAACAGTACTCTCTTTGTCAGCCACTTCGCTCATGAAAATAGTAAGTACATTATTTTTAATGGTATATGAGCCGTTTGCCTTGTTGACGAGTATTAAGCCTGTCAGATCTTGGAGATGATTGAGCTTTTGAGTAAAATATACCTGAAATGTTTTTTCATCTGCGTTATAATCTGAATGAGCTATTGCAAAATTTTTTGTATCAAATGACATCAATTCTAAGCTACCTTTCACATCGCATCCTATATTCTTGCCATCAAAAGGTATGGATTTGGGCAGCTTGGCAGCATCAGGATATTTGATATCAAGTAGGTACTCCATTGGTTTTTTTTCTGTAACTTCAATGATAGCGTTTTCTGGATCAAAACATGACTTAATTTGATCAATGTCTGCTCTATCTGCTGTTTTGACGATGACCAAGACAGAAATACTGTTGTCATCATTGATGACAATACCTTGTTGGTCGGCTTGCATATCCTGCTCAATAGTTTTGATTTGATACGTGATTGCATTTTGATACACAGACGGTGATAGTAGATTCAAATTGATATCAATGTCATAAATAGTATTGGGCTCAAGTTTTTTTTCAGGGGAGAATGTCAAGATGGTTTGATTGCTCAGACTGACTTTTCCTTTTACTGAAGGAGATACCTTTATGACTTGTTGGAGTGCTTCGTCTGTGATAGCAATGGTCAAAGGTTGTTTGAGTATGTATGTGAAATCATCTTCTGTAGAAATAACGCCTACGGTAGCCGCTGCAAAATATTGATCTAAAAGTTCTTGATCTTTTGCAGCATTCAATACATTTTTGTCAGAAGATTTTCTACAGCCCGTTGAGAATATCAAAAGACAAGCAAGATAAATAAGATGGTTTTTCATGATTTCAGATTGGCTTAAATTTACCTTCAAAGATAACGCAAATAACCAATCTGATGTTATTTAATTTTTCAGTAAAATATTGGATGGTATGATATTATTTTTAACAAAATAGAGATCTAACTACATACATTGATTGCACACAGATTTGAACAATAAAGGGAGCCAAAATTTATCATCGCATGCTTTAATAATGTTGACCTTATTTGATCAATTTTGCACTGCCACCGATGCAGTTTGCGGCACATGTACCTTGGCATTGTTGCCTATATTGAGCGACTTTATGACATAACTTGCATTGGCTGATACGTCAACATTGATGGTAGCAGATTGATTGGGTATATACACATGATGGCATACATCTGGTGATACGGCCAATGACCATTTTTCTACCTGATTCCAAGTACCAGAAGTATTGCTTGTCCAAGTATTGATGTGTGATGGCGCTACGGTCACAGTTTTCACTGATTGGTCTCCCTTGGAGTCCCATTTGCTATATGGAGTCAATTTGATCTGGTGCAAAGGTGCGTTGATATCCCAAAGTACCGTAACGCTGGTGGCATTGGTATTGGTACTCACGAAACTTCCACCTGTTATTTCCCAATGGTAATATGCGGCAAGCCCAATAATGGTATAATATGTTTGCTGTGGGTTGCTATTACACACATAAGTGGATCCATTTATAGGATGTATAGTCGGTTTGAGAAGCTCTGTGTTAAACCAATTGGATATATTGGGTATGATATCAGCATACAAAGTAGAAGATGTCTGTTCATGTACACCATGACCTCTGTTGGTATATGAATAGAATTGGTCGGGCAGATTGATGACGTCAGCTCTCTGCGACATAGGCAAGCTACCATATACTACAGGTAGGTCAAATCCTACGATCCAACCAGAGACACTACCAAATGGCTGTCCACTATTGTATGGTACTGTATCGTCATCCTGACTATGAAACATCACAATTTTTGGATCTGTAGATGCCTCCATATACGAGGTGAATCCTACAGCACCAGCCAAACTAAAGACTGCTTTGGCATGACCGCTATAAGAAGTATTATTGCCTACGCAATCGAGACAACCTTGATCAGGACAAGTACAAGTGGACAAATCTAAAAATCCACAACCTTGAGTCCATTGATAAGTAGATGCAGGTCTCTCTGATTCCTTATCTAAATAGGCATTATGAGTCGCTACAAAAGCACCAGCACTATGGCCTCCTATATAAATTTGCTCTGGATCTATTTTATATACATTAGCTCCAGCAGCATCAGCCTTAAAAAATCTAACCGCAGATCTTCCATCTTGAACACCGCGATAAACTGCTCTTTTTGACAGATCTTCGTCAAAAATATTCATGCCCAATCTGTAGTCTATGACAGCTGTCACAAATCCTCTCTTAGCCAACTCTTGTGCTATCAAGCGTATGCTCCAGTGGTCTTTGCTGCCAGTGATAAATCCTCCTCCAAAACATACAATCACTACGGGTCTCTTGCTCAGCGTGTCACCTGCTGGTTGAAAAATATTCATTTTTAGATTCACATTGGTAAGGCTAAATTCATCTACATTGAGTGGATATCCTGTCAATGTCTCGTAAAAGCCACCACCTGGATTTGGCCTTGGCACATTGGTACTAAATTGTACATTGGTGGTTTCTGTGACAGTGCTGAATAACGGAGCTATATATCGATTCATTGGTGGCTGTGAGCTCATCATTTGTCCGCACATACATAGTATCCATATTAGAGATAATTGTTTCATTTTTCTTCTATTTTGGATTGAATGATTGGCAATAAAGCTTGTTGAAAACTCACATCTTTTTGGTAGCGTTGATACAAATCTTGGTATCTTTTGATGTCCATTTTTTCAACCGAACACAAGCCCAAAAGTCTTGAATATTGATCAGTTTCCTCTTGATTTTTGATGTATTTTATTTTGTCTAATGTAATCTGCTCGTTGGCTGTGACGACCACTTTTTCGCCTGAAAATCCCGACCGAATGATTTGGGCATACCTATCAAGGCTCATGCCAGTAGTATTTAATGCGTCTATTATCAAGGTTTCGTAAGCTGCTTGATTGGTCTTATTAGCCAATAAAATCTTGACAAAACGCTCGCTTTCATTTGAAGAGATATTGGAGCCTTGGCCAAAAACAAGATAGGTTTGACAAAAGACTAAAAATAGAAAATAGTATTTCATTATTTTACTATATATTTGGTTTTAAATTGCCTTAAATCATCATCAAAATTGTCACTGAAAATTTTGTTTTGGGGCTTGTGACAAATTTACTCAGTGAAATATTATCCTTGATTAGACAAAGTTAATACAATGCATTAATATGCAAAGATTTTACTGAAAATATTCAGCTATCCCTATCATTTTCTTTTAACATAGGCATTAATCGATCAATATTCAATTTCTAAACTGTATTTTCTTTATGTTACAGCAATACCATTTAAGAAAAAATTAGCATTATTGCCACAGCGCATTCCGTCATAAATTTAGACATGGCCACTCATAATAAATGGTTAATTTTCAGATAAAATAGTTGATTTTTAAATTTTTAACTCAATTTTGCATTTTTTCAAATATGATTCTGAAAGTAGATCATCATCCAAATATATTCTATACCATGTCTCAAAGAATAATTGCATTAATTTTAATAGCTTTTCTTACCAAAGTGTCACCAGTTGCTTGTCAGGAAGTCAACAATGCAGCCAAGGTCAAGATCTTAGATAATTATATCAATTTTGCCAATGAAGGGACTCATGGACTGCTTTTGGTACATAGACTCTTGGATAAGTTCAATAAAAATATCAATAAGTATGTTGACTTACCAGATCAACAAATAAACTTTTACTCCAATAAAGATTTGCCTACAGATATTTTTGAAGACCCAGAAAAAATGTTTTATGATGTCTCTCCAAATATGTGGTATAAAAGGATCGAAGCTGAAAAAGGCAAGTTACCATCCAATGTAGAAACTAACTTAAATAAGTCTGCTGCTGAAATGAAAAGGTTGTTGGTGGCTATCAATGATATTAGATTTCAATTGGATGAGCAAATCAAGATCTTAGACCTAACCAAAAGAGAAAACTTAAGCTTGGTTTATGACAAATTGGAAGAAGGCGTCATATTGTACAAAGACTATTACAAACACCAATTGGAGTTGGAAAAAGAAATTAATAATTACTATAAAACGTTAAAATTTACTGCCAACGATATTCAGTATCCTAAAGTAATCAATGCCATGCATAAACTTTATGACACCAATAGAAAAGCACTAAATGCACTATACTTTAGAGAAGATCACAACATCTCTGATTTGATCAAAAATGAAGAGAAAGCTTTTATGTCAATAGATAGTATCAATCTTGCTGACTACAATAGTACAAGGCTCATCAATAGTAAGGTACAAATGTGGTGGACCAATATGAAAAAACAATCCATCAGCTCTATAGCTGCCCAAAAGGATTTCGCCGAAAATGAGTATATACCCGAAGAATATAAATTGTACGACAAGTACTATTATTATTACAATTTTCCAGTCATAGATAAGTTCAATAGATATGGAATGGGCATGGTATTCGAAATGAACAGAATCATAGATTATCTCGCTATCCCTGTCTTGAGAGAGTTTGAAATGCCACATTACTTCAAAGTTATATACCCAAATATTATTTTAAAAGATAGGTTTATCAAGTCTTCAAATCCAAATATTAAAGCATTTCCTTTAAGTGTTTTGAAAAGAAAAGTTGAATTTAGGGGCAAACACATTAAATTTGATTCTATTAATGTTGAATTTTTTGTAATTGATAATAAGATAATCGATAATGATCGTATGTCATTAAGTTTTAATGGTGATTGGATCATTCAGAACGCAAGGATTTCTGACAAACCGATAAGGTTTAGACTCGAATTGAATGAAAATGGTAAAAATTTCTTATTGCTTTACAGTAATGACATGGGAAGGAATCCACCTACCACAATCGGAATTTCATATTATTACAAAGGAAAAAAAGAGGTAATTACAATGACATCCAATGAAGGACAAAACGAACTGATTGAATTGATTTTTGATAAAAATTAATCATCCAAACACCTTGGATCGATACATCAATACCAAACCAAATATCACCAATGCTATACCAGCTATCTTTGTAAAAAGGATGATATGATGTGGTTTCAATTTTGTTTTGATGAGTTTGGCTAACACTACTTTCAAGGTATCAGTTGTCATAATAGTCAACATGATCGTACCAAAAAGTAAGAAAGTCTGAAAACCATCTATGCCTTTTCCCATGACATAAGTGGTCATCACACTGAGCCAAAATGCAAATGTAAAAGGATTGATAAAATTGACTGCAAACCCTTTAGTGAAATAGCCCAAATAAGATTTTGCATCAAAAGGTTTAGTGAATGTGCTTTTGTTAGTGCTTTTTAGTATAGAAGCTATGCCTGAAATGATCAAGATCAACCCACCTATGGCTCCCATCCAAAACTGAAAAGATGGATCTTGCACCAAAACATGGATACGACTGATGAATATATATGATGCTACAATCACTAAAACATCACTCACCCAAATACCCGATCCTACAGCAATACCAGCCTTGATGCCGTGTCTCAGTCCCGTTTCGGTCAATGCAACAAAAATTGGCCCCAATAGAATAGCTAAGGTCAAACCCAGGAGTAACCCTTCAGCAATGATCTGCATAAATTATTATCTTACTCGTGAATGCCAGCAGACTTTTTCACTCTTCTGACTAATGCGTTTTCTCTAGATTCAAAATAATCCTGTCTATTTCTTACTAAATCGGTTGCAGTAAATATAGCCTGTAAGATGGATGATGCGTCCGCCATATTGTTACCAGCTATATCATAAGCTGTACCATGATCGGGTGATGTCCTGATGAAGGTCAATCCTGCTGTCACATTGGTACCACTACCAAATGACAGTGTCTTGAATGGTATGAGGCCTTGATCGTGATACATAGCCAAGACGGCTTCAGATTTTTTCCACATACCATTGCCAAAAAATCCATCTGCTGGATGCGGGCCTGTTACTAAAAATCCTTGTTTTTTGGCCTCAATAATAGCAGGCTTAATTATCTTTTCTTCTTCATCTCCCATCACTCCATCATCAGAAGCATGAGGATTTAGGCCAAGTACACTGATGACGGGCCTTTCGTAGCCAAAATCTTCAACCAATGTCTTATTTAATATTTTGATTTTTTCGATGATGAGCTCTTTGGTGATCAAGGAAGATACCTGAGAGATAGCCACATGATTGGTGACGAGGGCAATTTTTAGAGCATCACTAACCAAAAGCATCAAACTTTGTGTTTTATTATCAATAGTAGTAAAATACTCTGTGTGACCTGGGTAAGGAAATTGTGCTAATTGCATAGCTTGCTTATTGATAGGTGCAGTCACTATGGCGTCTATATGGCCTTCTTTTACATCAATGACCGCTTTATCCAATGCGATATATGCATATTTTCCACTTTCTACTGTTGGATTGCCAAGGCTGATATTGATATTTTCGTCCCAACAGTTGACAAGATTGACTTTGTTGGATACGGCTTGCGCAGCTGATGTGACTGAGTGAAACCCAAGATTACTTTCTTTCACAATATTTTTATGGTAAGACATGACCTTGTACGAACCATAAATAACTGGTGTAAATGTGGACAATATCCTTGGGTCTGACATTGCCTTGATGATCACTTCTGGTCCAATGCCGTTTATATCTCCTATGGTGATTCCTATTTTCATGTATTATTTACTGTACAATTTATGATAAAGAATGGCAAAGGTAGTAAAAATTACCGCAATTGGACTTGTTTTTTCATGAAGATTGGGTGTACAATATTGCAAATGAAATTAGTAGCTCTAACATCAATAGGATGCAAAAATTAAAATATTATATGGTAAAAGTATTTCTATTCAAACTTAAATTATACATTTGCATTAAGTCTTAAATATATGAGTACAGGGTTAAAGAATACTTTAGTGGTAATTTTGGCCATTATTGTTGGTGGTATAGCCATTTATATGTTTGAAATTTTTGCAACAAACATATCCAATCAGCAATTGTCAGATCATAATTTGATCAAAGACAACCCAAAATATTTGGTATTAATCCTCTTGGCACACGCTATCGGAGGTATTGTAACTGGATGGTTGATCGGCAAATTTACAGTACAACAAGACAATTTCTTAGTGTTATTGGCAGGATTATTTTGGACGATCATTGGTGTGGCCAATATTGTCTCATTCGAGCATCCAGTTTGGTTTGCCATTGCTGATACTTGTATTTATTTGCCAATGGTGGTCATAGGCAGAAAAATAGCAGACTTATCTAAATGATTTCTCACATCAAAACAATAGATTTATTATGAACAAGCATTGGATTATTGGATCATTAGTAGGTGGTCTTATCGTATTTTTATGGCAGTTTATATCTTGGGCGGCAGTCAATTTTCACAGCGTCAATCAGCAATATACACCAAATCAAGAAGCCATCCTGGAATGTTTGAAAACAAACATAACAGAAGATGGTAGTTATTTTATGCCAAATGTGGCACCTAATACATCAAGCGAAGATCATCAAAAATTGATGGAATCTTCGGTAGGCAAACCATGGGCAGTAGTTTCTTATCACAAAGAAATGAATGGCGGCATGGGTATGAATATGCTCCGTGGATTTACAGCTGATATAGTGGCAGTTTTATTGCTCTGTTGGTTATTTAGCATGATCCCAAGTATTGACATCAAAAAAGGGGCTTTCATCTGTGTGGTAATCGGATTGATAGGCTACTTGACTACAGAGTATTCATTGACTATTTGGTTTAAGCATAACTCTTGGCCCGATTTATTAGATGCCATTGTACCTTGGACGCTTTGTGGAGCATGGCTTGGATACTGGTTTGATAGAAATTGAAAGTAAGGTTGAGGGTTAAGGATTAGATAATGATGGGTTCAAATAATCAGATATTTTGGTTTTTTGAAACGAAAGAATTGTGTCAACAATAGCGTTTCATATTGTCACAATTTTACGCACTTGGTTACTAACTCGCTTCGATTAATATAATGCCATCAATTGATCCTATAAGCCAGCCCTAAGTTTTCTAATTGGTCGATCAATTGGTAATCGGCACTCACCTTGATCTGGGTAGATATCATGTCTATACCTATATCATCGTCAGTATCGACCATCTTAAATTTGAGTGTGTGCGGCCCAGGCTTCCCTATCAAAACATCTTCCATCTCAGCGATGAGCTTATCATCTATCTGATCTAAGTGGAGCTTGATGGTGATGGATTTGGTGAGCAACTTGCCTATTGTATCGAGCATACGCACATCTTTTACATTAAAAAAGAAGCGGTCTTGGGTATATCCTTTTTCGTAGATACCCTCGATGTACAAGACTTGTCCTTTTGAGATAAGATGTTTATACGATTCATACTTTTCGTTGTATAAGCTGATCTGTAGGCTACCTGTAGTATCTTGGATGGTAAATTTGACATATCCAGTCCCTTTTTGTGAGGTAGCAAAATGAGCATCAGTGACGATGCCGCCGAGCTTGAGGAGCTTGCCTTGTCTTTGTTCTGCCCATTCCAATGGACAGTTGATAAAGTTTTTAAACTCCAAATGATAATCGTCCAGCGGATGGCCACTGATATAGATACCTGTGACCTCTTTTTCGCGCTCAAGCTTTTCAATTTGGTTCCATTCGGGGACAGATGGTGGCTTTGGTGTATCAATGTAATTGTTCATGGCATCACCGAAGAGCGACATTTGATTGCTGTCTTTTTGGGTTTGGTAATTGGAGCCATATTTTAGTAATGCTTCGATAAATGTTTCGCTTCTTTCGCTAGAAATATCAAAGTATTGGGCACGATTGATGCCGTCAAATGAATCCAAAGCGCCACCCAATACGAGTGAATCCATACATTTTTTATTGACAGATCTAAGATTTAATCTACGCATCATGTCATAAGCATCTTTAAAATACCCACTTTTCTTCCTCTCTTCTACGATCTCTTCTACTGGACCTTCGCCTACACCTTTGAGAGCTGACAATCCAAATCTGATTTGCCCTTTGGCATTGACCGCAAATTTTATATTACTTTCGTTGATATCAGGGCCTAATACGTCTATTTTCATCCGTTTGGTCTCTTGTAGGTAGAAGTTGATCTTGGAGATATCGCTCTTGTTATGATTGAGGACAGATGCCATAAATGCTGCTGGATAGTGCGCCTTGAGATAAGCCGTCTGAAATGCAATATAGGCGTAACAAGTGGAGTGAGATTTGTTGAATGCATAAGAGGCAAAGGCTTCCCAATCGGTCCATATCTTCTTAACCACATCTTCAGGATGGCCCTTAGATGTACAACCTTCTACAAATTTGGGAAACATCTTGTCCAAGACGGCTTTTTGCTTTTTACCCATGGCTTTTCTGAGCATATCGGCATCGCCCCTGCTGAATCCAGCGAGCTTTTGAGATAGCAGCATCACTTGCTCTTGATAAACGGTGATGCCATAAGTCTCCGCCAAGTACTCTTCCATATCTGCCAAGTCAAATTTGATGTCTTGTTTACCATTTTTTCGGGCAATGAAATCTGGTATATACTGCAATGGACCAGGTCTATACAATGCATTCATCGCTATGAGGTCTTCAAACTTGGTAGGTTTCAGTTCGCGCAGGTACTTTTGCATACCAGGAGATTCGTACTGAAAGATGCCGACCATATCACCTCTCTGAAAAAGTGCAAATGTATCTTCATCCTCCAAGGAAATATTGTCGATATCCAAGTCGGTTTGGTATCTCTCCTTGATGATGTCTAGTGCATCTTTGATGATAGTCAGTGTCTTGAGACCAAGGAAGTCCATTTTCAATAGTCCAGCTTCTTCAGCTACAGAGTTATCGTATTGTGATACCAACAGTTCCGAATCCTTCGCCGTAGCTACGGGTACAAAATTGGTAATATCATCAGGCGTGATGATGACGCCGCAAGCGTGGATGCCAGTATTTCGCACAGAGCCTTCTAGTTTTTTTGCCGTGCGTATCATTTGCCCGATTTCTGATTTCTCCTCAGACATCTTCCGAAATTCCAAGGCTCTATCCTTGTCCTCGCTCGTCAATACTTCTTTGAGCTTGGGTGCTATGTCCTTGTCGGCCAGCACTGCATCCAATGTGGCCGTGAGATGCGAAGGAAATGTTTTGGCTACCCTATCTACTTCTGACAGTGGTACATTCATCACTCGACCTACATCTCTCAATGATGACCGAGCGGCCATAGTACCATAGGTGACTATCTGTGCTACTTGGTTTTTACCATATTTGTTGATAACATAGTCAATGACTTTGTTACGACCATCATCATCAAAATCTATATCTATATCGGGCATCGATACCCGCTCTGGATTAAGAAATCTCTCAAAGAGCAAGTCGTATTTGATAGGATCAATATTGGTAATACCCAAACAATAAGCTACACAAGATCCTGCAGCCGATCCTCTACCTGGACCTACAGATACGCCCAATTGTCTTGCTACACTGGTGAAGTCTTGCACGATTAAGAAATAACCCGAGTATCCGGATTTTGTGATGACATCCAACTCAAAATTTAATCTTTCTTCAACTATCTGAGTGATTTGACCATATTTGCGCCTCGCGCCTTCAAATGCTAAATGTCTAAGGTATAGCTCTTGGGTATCAAATCCCACGGGTAAAGGAAATGCAGGCAAAAGTATGTCTCTGGAGAGCTTGATGTCATCAATTCTCGAGGCTATTTCCATTGTGTTTTCTACAGCCTCTTTGACATCACCAAATAGCGTATTCATCTCTTCTTTGGTTTTGAAATAGAAGTCAGAACTCGGAAATCTAAATCTCTCTTTCTCTTCCAAAAGTGCACCCGTATTGACACACAGCAAGACATCATGAGGTGTATAATCATCTTGCTCTATATAGTGAGCATCATTGGTAACGATGGTTTTGACATTGTATTTTTTTGCAAACCCTATCAATACCTGATTAACGTCTTCTTGGCTCTTACCAGTCTTGTCGATATTTTCGAGGCCTCTATGTCTTTGTAATTCTATATAGTAATTGTCTCCAAATAAATCTAACCACCATTTGAGCTTCTCTTCTGCCAACTCAATATTGCCTGCTAAAATGGCTTGAGGTATCTCTGCCCCCAAACAACACGATGTAGCGATAATGCCTTCATGATATTGTAAGATCAATTCTTTGTCAATGCGCGGATACTTACCATATAGACCTTCAGTATATCCTAACGAGCACAGCTTAGTGAGATTTTGATAGCCAATGTTATTTTTTGCAAGCATGAGCTGATGGTATCTCACATCCTTTTGCCCGCGAGACTTTTCAAAACTCTTGATATGGCGATCCTCAGTGATATAAAATTCGCAACCGATGATTGGTTTTATACCTTGAGCATGAGCTTCTTTGACAAATTTGAAAACACCAAACATATTGCCATGATCGGTGATGGCCACGGCAGATTGATGGTCTGATTTGGCCTTTTTCATAAGGGCTTTGATATCAGATGCACCATCCAAAAGTGAATATTGCGTATGCGAATGTAGGTGACAAAAATCTACCACAGAAATATTGCTAAAATTGTAAAATAACAAAGGTACAAAAAATTATCCATTTGGAGGAACACGCATCGCTACCCAAATTGACTTATTGAAGTTGGATTAAAGTTCACAATTTTCAAACTTGGCACGTTTATTGTTGTAAACTAAGATACAATATATAACATTTCTTTATAATATGTAAAACAAGGTAACAAAATGAACGTTTTTACTAATTCCCCGATTAAAAAATTGTCACTGTACTTTTCCTTCTTCTTGATGGCCTTTTTGGTCAGTAGCTGTAGTAAGGATGAGCCAATCGCCGAAAGTGCCGATACTGAATCTTACAGTGCCGATTATCTATGTGATTTTTACACATTGGTATGCTCGACCACTAAAAACACGCCAGGATTTTTCCCTCCACAAGCAGCAAGGGCTTATGGTTACATTAGCATCGCCAATTATGAAGCGGTACGCAACGGTATAGAAGGAGCTGTCAGTCTTCAAAACCAACTCAATGGTATGAAGGCATTTGGAATGCCTACACCACAAGCTGGTGTAGAATACAACTGGGCCATTGCATCTAATGCAGCCATCGCCAAAATGATGCTATATATGTATGACAAAAACCTAAAAACTGAATATCGTTTGAAGATTGGCGATTTAGAAACTTCCAATCTCAATAAATTATCTGTAGGAGTAAGCACGGATATTGTCAATAGGTCTGTCTCTTTTGGACAAGAAGTTGCTGATGTTATCTACGAATATTCAAAGACAGATGGTGGGCATGAAGTGTATTTAGCTCCTTTTCAATTGCCTTATTCGGTTCCGAATGATCCATTTTGCTGGGTGCCAACATCTTCTGTACAGACACCATTAAGCCCAAAATGGGGAAGTAATAGACCATTCTTGGTCAATAATATTACTAAAGTGCAGCCAAGAATGCCTGTTCAGTTTTCTTTTGACGAAAATTCAGAATTCTATAAGGAAGCAAAGTATGTGTACAACACTGTTAAAAATAACAGCACTGAGCAGATAGAAATAGCCAAATACTGGGCAGACGATCCATTTGCTACGTGTACTCCTACTGGTCACACATTTGCAATTTTGACTCAAATACTAAAAGAAGAAAGAGCCACTTTGTCCAAAGCAAGTGTAGCATTTGCAAGGATGGGTATTGCAGAAAATGATGCATTTATCGCTTGCTGGAAGGGCAAATATGATTACGTCCTCATCAGACCAGTATCATACATCCAAAGATACATAGACCCAGATTTTAAGACCGTCATAGGTACACCACCATTCCCTGCATATACATCTGGACACTCTTGCGAAATGGGAGCAGGTGCAAGAATATTTACAGATATGTTTACTGATGGTAGCGGATATTATCCATTTACAGACTATAGTCAGTTACAATTTGGGTTTGCTGCCAGAAGTTACCAAAATTTTGATGAAATGGCCACAGAATGTGCCAATAGTAGGCTTTATGGCGGTATTCATTATACCTTTGATAACGAAAAAGGTCTTCAAGTAGGCAAATCAATAGGTGACAACGTAAATAAGGAAATACAATGGCCAGCATTCGTCAGATAAGCTTATTCTTGGTTGTAAGCATGGTCATCTCATGTACCGACAGACACCAAATGATAGAAAATGGCTTGGCTTCCTTTTCAGATTTGCAATGTCAAGCTGCCAAATTGAATGAGCAGAGATTTGCTCTCTTTGATCAGATTCGATCATTGGAAGCCGACTCATTGGCCAATCAACAAGCCATTGATTCACTAAAAAATGTAGGAGAACAAATTAAACAACAGAGTTTGATAAAAGCCGATTCGCTAAGGGCTAAGTTGTCAAATTTTCTTGCTTCACAAGATTTTAGTGATGATGAAAGGAAATATATTGATTTAAAAATCAATGCTTTGGTTGAAAAATGCAAAAAGGAATAATATAAATCTTAGCTTGATATAATGCAAAAGCTCTAAGAGTCCAAATCTTAGGGCTTTTGTAAATTTATCTTAGGAGTGCTCCTGCTCTTTAGATTGTCAATTTAAAAAGCAAGGCCATCTGATCTCATGATTTTCATCACAATAGTGATGTTCGCTCTGGACTTAAGATTTTCAAACGCATGATAGTCGCTATGCTGTTTGCTCTCTCTTTGAGAATGTCTGCATTGACTCCTTCAAAAAGCTCGTCAACCGATTTGCCAAACAAAAGAAGCCACCTTGAAAAGTGTGACTCATTCATTGGATTTTTTTGGTGAGATGTATAATGTTTTGCCATCGGATTGCCAGTATAATTGCCAGTATGAAACATAACATTGTCCCAAAAATCATACATTAGAGGCAAATGAGTATTCCAATTGACATGCAAAAACATTCTTGATAAGACTTCGTCTTTTCTCACTTTTTCATAAAAATGATCAACGATTTTGATGAGGTCAGTGCGTTGAGAAATATCTTTCCTTTTCATTTTTTAAAAATTTAAAAAATCATGATATCAACCTTGGGTCAATAGACACATACTATCCTGATTGGCCACTACCTCATGCATTATATTGACTGGAATATCAATGTAATCCATAGCATTCAACATTGTGTGCACTCCAGCTTGAATATAAGTGACGCTACCTGACATCACCAAGAGCCTTGCAGGAAGATGAGTCTTGTGTTGATCCAGAACCATTCCTTTTTTAAAGCCAATACATATCAATTTTACCGTTTCGGTTTTATAATACAATCTTGCCACTGGCTTGACTGATGCTTCCAATTTTTCTACTATTTCGTGGGTAATCATTGTGATTAAAGATCTTTTTTATTAAATAATCTGATGGATATAAAAAATGGTACTATAACCCAAACCGCCATCAAAACTAATGCCAATGTATAACCAAAGGCATTTCCAAACATCTTTTTGAAAATGGCTCCTGTATAACCCATCAGTGCAGATACATCTACCTGCAACAATACTTGTACTCTGGCCAAATCTATAGGGTTTATTGCTGTCAAGATGACCATAAGCTTCTCAATAGGATAGTCTGCATACTGAAACATAAAAAACAAGACCAAGCCATCATATATCAATGACAAGACCAACCAAACAATGATGGCACCACCTATACCACGAGCTTTATCTCGCATCAGAATACCGCACAGCATAGCTAATGCAACAAAAATAATGGTAATAAAGATGCCAGAAAGTATCACAGATATTCCAATAGCCGAAGGCACAAAAATCATCACTGGTAGGCCGATGCCTATAAAAAAAGCTGTCGTCAATGCCATTGATAATCCCCAAAATAGTGATTTCCAGATGGTTGATCTCTTCAAAGGTTGGCTTACCAATAGCTCAATGAACTCAGTGCTATTGTACATATAAATGGTTGAAAATATGATGGATACCAATGGCACAATAAGTAGAATAATATTCAAAAGTGACATGATACCTTTGGAAGTATTATCTTCTAAGCTAAAAATACTCCATGAAAAGATCGCTAAAACCAGCAAATATATCAATATGATCCTACTTTTCAAAATATCAACTATTACAAACTTGGTAATGCTCAACATATTTAGCTTATTTTAAGAAGTTTGCTGATAGCCCTAGAAATCCTGTCTTCTCCAGTTTCTAAATAAAGCTCTTCGGCAGATTTATTGAATAATACCTCTGCTTCTTGCATAAAAATGACATCCGTAAGCATATCATCCAACTCACTAAGCAAGTGAGATGTAATCATGACGAGTTTGCCTTTGGATCTTTCGGATATGATTTTTTGCCTCAAGATTTCTGATGACATTGGGTCTAATCCTGCTGTTGGTTCGTCTAAAATCAAAATTTGTGGATCAAACAAAAATGCTAAAGTTGCACTCACCTTTTGGGTAGTACCACCAGACAATGTTCTCATTTTTTTGGAAGCAAAACTATCTATCCCAAAAGCTTCGTACAATTGTTTGTCTTCGATTCCATCATATTTTCTGATGTCTCTCACCATATTTATGACTTCGCCGACGCTCATATTTTCAGGATACCTACCTATTTGCGGCATATAGCCTATATTTTGCTTGTACTCTACGTTGCCTTTGATACCAATGCCATTGACCTTGATGATGCCACTATCAGGTACTACCATGCTGAGGATACACTTTATCATGGTCGTTTTGCCACAAGCATTGGGTCCTATCAAACCTACACATTGATTGGCTCGTAGATGCAATGTTACATCAATGAGTGCTTTGGTCTTGCCAAATGACTTGGATATATGTGATAATTCAATCATAAATCTATTGGGTGCATTTGCGGGCTTTCATCTTTGAATGCTTCAGGTGTAATGCTTGGTATCAACTTTTCTGATCTTTCCAACAATGTCACCATAAAGCTTCTAAATAGGAGCATGGCTATAGGTTGATTTTTCAATGATCATAGAAAAAATATTCAATGGATGATAGGGCACATCACCATAACCATTCTTGTCCAGATCATAGCCACTCATACTTATCCCAATAATTGGCTTTGAAAATATTTAATACCAAGCTTCATTTGTCACTGACATCAAATGTATTGGAAGTAAAATTGTTTTCTGAGGATAATATTATCCATGCAATTGGCCTGAATCTTCAAGCCCCAGCCATTGTCTGCAAAGATATTTTTTTGAATAATGATCCTATTGGCTCCATCCAAAAACAATGCAGTAGTATTATTGACAAATCGATTGCCCCTGATTTCGCTATCAGAAATTTCTTTTAATAGATGCCATAAGCTGCATCTCCAGTGCTATTCTTAAATACATTGCTATACATAGTCACATTTTTGGTGTACATGACTGCAACACCAGCTCCATTTCCATCAAATATATTATTGATGTATGCATCGTCATTAGAAAACATAAAATGCAAACCATATCGCACATTTTGCTTTGAAATGTTGCGCCAAATGACAGAATGTGTAACAAACTCAAAATATATACCATCTCTATGGCCTTTGACTTGATTCCCTATGGTAACCAAAGGCTGTCACTTTTCCAGCAATGAATGCCATTTCCAATTTGTTGCTCATCTTGTCCATAACCTGTGATTTTGTTGTTTTTTATGATGCAATTTTTTCCATACTGTATATACACTGCAAAAAAATTATTTTCAAAAATGTTGTTTTCTACTGTCACATTTCTTCTGTCATATACTTTGACTCCGCCAGGATCTGTGAGTGATGCATATCCAGAATTTTTGACTATAAACCCACCGAGAAATCTGACATCATCAGCCTTGATAGAGACAACTTCATACTTCAACTGCCCATCAGTACAGGCCAATCAACACCTTGCAAATGTTATGGATTTGTTGATGACAATGGTGCCTTCTTTATATTGGCTGTGTTTGACATACACGGTGTCTCCATTTGCAGCGTGCATCAATGCGCTACGCAAAGACTTAATCTTTTCTTTTGGACCAACATGGATTTGGGTTCCAAAACATTGGAAAGTTAAGAAAGTAATGCAAAGGACGACAACAAATTTTTCGAATCTTACTGAATTAATTGATTCCAAGTCACAATTTGTCCATTTATATCGGTTTGAAACTGGCTTGCTTCTGACTCGCTTTTGAAGGCTGCCACATTGCCAGCCATAGGGCTCTTCAGATTACCGCCTTTGATATAAAAAGCTGTTTCAGCCGAAATAAGTTCGTTATTGCCCGGAAAATAATGCACATAATGTGATTTGACTTCGTCTCCCTCGTGTTGTTTTTTGTAAGCAAGTAGGCACGAAAGATCATCAAACTTAAATACGCGCCCTTTGGTAGTGATCAATTCTGCCCCAAAATGTGCATCTGCAATATTCATCTTACAAAATGCGCAGGTGTCTTTATATATGGCAATATCTTCTGGACCATTAGATGCACATGACACCAATGACATCATCAAAATGACCATAAAGATAGATTTTATAGAAGGATTTTTCTTTTTGGACAACCATCCAGATTCGAGTATATATACCAATCCTATCAAGATACCACCTGACAGCATCAACCATCCACCTATAGCAGGTATAGAAAAGGCACCAAAATTTAATAATTGTTTAAACCCAATCAATGGTGGCTGATAAGCCATACCAGGCACTATGATAGCAGCATTTGGATTAAGATTGTGTCCGTAGTCATACTCCCATCTCCAAAAATCATACATTGCCAAAATGCCAAATAACATAAATGTCACCAGCAGTATAACAACGCTCCTCTTAGTCTTAAAAAACAAGGCAGTGACAAATGCCCATAATGCGAAGAATCCTATTATGTATGGCAACACGATAAACTCAATAAACTCTTCTGCATGAAGTGTCTTCATACCTATGTAATGATTCAGCCCATTGATGATCTCCACATCGCCACCTAGCTTATTGGCATAAATACTCAAGCCTAATCCTTCTGGATATTGTGGTGCATCCAGATATATATTCCAAATGGGTAAGAATACAGCACTTAATATGCAACACCCTGCTAGTATCAGCAGTCCTACTGAAATTTTAGAAATATGAACCATAACAGTTAATTAAGATAAATAATTGGTTTTGAACTAAGTATAATTGTTGTATTGATCAAAACCAAAAGAAAGAGGAAGAGCCAACACAAGCTTCTTCATATCTTTCACACATTATATGATTATTGTACGTTGCCTTCTTTAGGCACTGGAGCATATTGCCCTACATGGAATTTTAATGGGACGTACTTCCAGCTGGAGATACTCTGACGTAGCCTTGCATCTCTTGATGTAAAGCACTACAAAAGTCAGTACAGTACATTGGGTACATGCCTATCTTATCGGTACCCATTTTGGGGTCGGTGCTCCTATACATGGCATGATGAGCAATTCGGCATTGTTGGCACCTTTGATTCCAAATCCATGAGGTACATCCCAGTCTTGTTCGAGATTGGTCACATGAAAATACACTTCGTCGCCCATTTTCACACCTTCGATATTGTCAGGTGCAAAGTGAGATCGTACAGCTGTCATATAGACGTGTACTTTTTTGTTGCCTTCACGCACAACTTTCGACTCTTTTTCTCCTTTTGCTACGTAAGGATTCTTATTGTCAGCGATTGGATATATTTTCAATTGGCCATTATTTCTGATCATCTCAGCTGGAGCTGCCTGGGCATAATGCGGCTCTCCAATGGTAGGAAAATCAAGAATCATTTGCATTTTTTCACCACTTATGTCGTACAATTGCGCACTTTGGGTCAACTCAGGACCTGTAGGTAAATATCTATCTTTAGTTATTTTATTGTAAGCTATCAAATATTGTGGATAAGGTTTTTTCTGGTATTACCTTGGTATGCACAAGTGACCCACTGGTAAAATGTAGGCACTCTATCTACTACAGCAAGGTCTTTGATATTCCATTTTACTACTTCAGATGACACAAAAAATGAAGTATAAGCATTTCCTTTACCATCAAACTCTGCGTATGCAACGGCCTAAAGGAAACATAGTTTTTGACTTCTCCATAAAGAGCCTCTTCATATTTGACCACTGGTATGCCTTCATATTCTCCATCAAATGCTTTTGGCAATGGCGGCCTGCAATTTATCAAAGCTAAATACAGGTATTAACGCTGCCAATTTTCCGCTTCCAACGATGTATTCACCTGTAGGATCTACATCACAACCATGTGGAGATTTAGGACAAGGTATCATATAGCAATATCTTTTAGTTCGCTTACATCCAATACAGTCACTTCATCTTTGATGGTTGATGTACACCTGTGTGAGTCTCATCATTCCATACATTGTGAGCATACTTTGCTTTTTGCTTTTTTACCTTTACCTGCCTTCAGATATTCTTCAGCCTTTTTTTCAATTGACTGCCATAATGAAGTCTTTATCTTTTTGAGAAGCATTAACTTCAAGCAAAGTATTGGCTTGCTCTGTATTGTAACAAGAGAAGAAAAACCATCCATGAGATTTGGCTCTACCACATCTCGCCAAGTCAAAGTTGACACCAGGTGTTCTTAGCTGAAATGCAATCTCCATATTTCCATTGTCTTTATTTACACTGACAAATGATATGTGACCTTTAAAATTTTGCTTGTAAGAATCTATAGGAACATCGCCATTAACATTGTCAGGTGGCACTGAAAATCGAGTACCTGCTACAATGTATTCAGAGTTTTCAGTACCAAATGGAGAACTATGATTTCCTGCACTATTCGGCAATTCAAGAATTTCCGCTGTTTTAAATGTTTTCAGATCTACCCTCGCCAATCTTGGAGTATTATTGGCATTGGCAAAAGCCCACTTACCATTGATTTCGCCATTAGTTTGCGATAGCTCCACGTGATGCAAATCGTCCCAAGGTACGAAACCGTGAGAAGTATTAAGCATTGGTTTTGTTTCTTCGCTGTATCCCCAACCTTTTTCAGGATCTACAGAGAAAACTGGTATGACTCTAAATAATCTACCACTCGGCAAGCCATATACTGACATTTGGCCACTAAAGCCACCACTCACAAAATTGTAAAATTCATCATACTTTCCTGGAGCTACATAAGCTTTCGCCGCTGAATCACCACTCACTGCAGTGGCTGCATTTTTTGGTCGGCAAGCAGAATACATTATTACCAATACAAATAAAATGGTAATGCTTAGGTTTAAATTTTTGTTTTTCATTGGATGATTTTTGTTATTTTACACCATCATTTTTACGCATATATTCGAGGATATTTCTCGCTTCTTCTTCAGCAAGACTTTGATTGGGCATTCTGACCAGGCAAAGTTCGAGTTGTGCTTGTAGCGCTGGATCCTTATCTATCATTGGGTCAGGATTGGTAATAAAATTCATGATCCAATGTGGTGTATGCCTTGAAGTGACACCTTTCCAACCTGGACCAACCAATTTTTCTTCAGTCATCTTATGACAAGAAGTACATTTTACACCAGCTGCTTTTTCGCCAGCATCAGCCATTGATGTATTGAGACTTGCATCTAATTTTACATTTTCTTCAGAAAATTTTCCTTCGCCACGTTTTGGATCGTATCCAGCAGGGTCAGTTTCTGGAGTCGTTGCAGTTGGTGTTGCTGCTGATGTATCTGTCGTAGCTTCGGTTTTATTGCCGCCGCTGCCGCAAGCTATCATAAGGCTCAATGCCGCACCCATGAAAATAAATTTGATATTTCGCATTTTTTAATAAATTTTAATTGAGTGCAAAATTGGAGTTATAGTTGGTAATGCTTTATGACTGCAATCATAAATACTAAAGTTGTAGTAAGCTTTTAAATGTCATTAACAGAAATGTGTATAGTTTCTTTTTTTAAAATTGCTTTTATTCCGATTTCAGTCTTAAAAAGTTTTCAATAGCATTTCTATCCAATACACCGATTATATCATGATCTTTTTCGACGGCTACAATAGCTACACCTTCTTGACGCATAGCATCGACCGTATATCTTAGCATTTGGTCGCTATGTACTTTCAGTGTTTTTGATGACATAAATTCATTTACTGTCTTCTCTTGAGTATTGTTTTTGATAGTATCTTTTATAAATAATTCTGGTACAGACCCTGATAGATTGCCCATAGAATCATACACCAAAAAGTTTTGTTCGCCCGACCTATAATACTTTTCCAAAACTATGGTATAAGTGTCGCTCAAATGTAGTTTTGTAAAATTTGTCCTCATAATGTCGCCAACCTTAGTATTTGAGAGTAGGGCTTGAATTTTGGTTTGATCGTACTCTTGACCAGCCATCATAAATATAAACAATCCTATCATAGCCAGTATAATTTGTTCGTCAAATATACCATAAATTATAAAACATACCGCCAAAAATCTGCCAATGAGTGAAGCTATTTTAGTAGCTTTTACTTTCCCTATTTTTGTGGCTAATAATGATCTCAATATACGGCCACCATCCATAGGAAAAGCTGGAATCAAATTGAACAAAAACAGCGTAAAATTGATCAATGCCAAAACTCTCACGAATTCCCATGGATTGTTAAAATCATAAGTATTGATGTCAAATGAAAATTTGCCTGTGATGATTAGAAACAAAAGTGATATCGCATGATTGCAATGCTTCCAAATTGACCAATGGACCTGTGCTTCTAAAAAACTCATAAATTGGTTTTTCTGGCATTTTATTCATCATGGCCAATCCTCCAATAGGCGACACCAAGATGTCCATAGTTTTTACTCCAAATCTCTTGCCTGTGAGTGCATGCCCAAATTCGTGCAAAACAACACAAAAAAACATGGTTAAAATCACCAAACCATAAGCCACTGATTGCCATGGTTTCAAATCACTATTCAAAATAGTATATGCTATAAACAGTAACAACAATCCAAAGGTCAATGGATCTTCTGGAATTCAAAAAATGTTCCAATATGTAGGGAATTGCCTAACCCTGATGAAACTTGATTGATTATGCGTTTTCTATCTTCCAAAGTGGTTCGTACAAAAATCGCTTAAAATGTTTCTACTGATGACTATACGCTGCATCTCTAGGGTACCTTCATAAATCCTGAGCAATTTTTAGCATCACGGAGCAATCTCTCAACATGGTACTCCTTGACATAGCCATAGCCTCCATGCACTTGTACTGCTTCTACTGTATGTTTCATGGCTACTTCAGATGCAAATAGCTTGGCCATAGCAGCAGCCGAAGTATAATCCATACCTTGATCTTTCATCCATGCTGCTCTCAATACCAACAATCTGGCTGCTTCGATTTCTGTGGCCATATCAGCGAGTTTGAATGCTATAGCTTGGTGCTGGCTGATAGGCTTACCAAATGCTTCTCTCTCCTTTGAATATTTGACTGCCAATTCGTAAGCTCCAGCCGCTATACCAAGTGCTTGCGCTGCTATACCAATTCTACCACCTGATAATACCTTCATAGCAAACTTAAATCCAAAACCATCTTCGCCTATGCGATTTTCCTTCGGCACCTTTACATCATTATACATGATGGTGTGTGTATCTGATGCCCGAATACCAAGTTTGTCTTCTTTGGCTCCTATCACAACGCCTTCCCATGATGTCTCAACGATGAGTGCGTTGATGCCTCTATGTCCTTTGTCAGGATATGTCTGTGCTATTACTAAATGTATGGACGATGTCCCACCATTGGTGATCCAGTTTTTGGTGCCATTCAGTATATAGTGATCGCCCATATCTATGGCTGTAGTTCTTTGTGATGTAGCATCGCTACCTGCTTCTGGCTCACTAAGACAAAACGATCCAATGATCTCACCACTTGCCAAGCGTCTCAAATACTTTTGTTTTTGCTCTTCAGTACCATAAGTCTCCAATCCCCAACATACCAGAGAGTTATTGACAGACATGATCACCGAACACGATGCGTCCACCTTACTTATCTCCTCCATTGCCAAGACATAAGATACAGTATCCATACCGCCTCCGTTGTACTCAGGGCTTACCATCATGCCTAAAAATCCCATCTCTGCCATCTTCCTGACTTGCTCAGTAGGATGCTTCATGTGTCTATCTCTATCTATGACACCAGGCAATAGCTCTTGTTGGGTAAACTCTCTCGCTGCTTGTTGCACCGAAATCTGCTCTTCTGTCAATTCAAATTCCATCTTAAATTTTAAGTTTAGGGTTGCGCATTTGCAGTGCAAAATTACAATAAAATGTTTATTTTTGAAGTGGAATGCAAAATAATACTGAAACTTCAAAGCAATTAATTCTACATTGTCAAATTGCCTTCAAATATTTTGATATTACACGGCAATGTTGCATAGCGATTCTTTTATTCTTTTTTTTTATCATAATTTAGGAAGAAAAATATACTTCCTAAAAACAAAAACCTTTTAAATTGGTGAAGGTCTAGAAAGAATTGAAAAATGACGTAGCAAAATTAATCGAACAATTGCAACTGTTCGGTACGAGGAAGTAATTGAAAAGATTGCCTATGATACATTGTAACTCCATACGCTCTGATGGCATCTCTGTGCGCTATGGAAGGATAGCCTTTGTTGGCATCCCAATGATATTGAGGGAATGATTGGTGCAATTGTATCATATATTCGTCTCTGTAGGTCTTGGCCAAAATAGAAGCTGCTGCTATACTTGCATAAAGGCTATCACCCTTTATGATGGTTGTATGCTCTATGTCGGCATAAGGCAAAAACTTATTACCATCCACGATGATATATTTGAGGTCTCAGTGTTGGAGTGATCCAAGGCTAAGTGCATGGCTCTCACTGAAGCCCAAAGTATATTGTACTTGTCCACATCTGGTGTTCGCATCAGCTTTTGCAACATGAAAAGCCATTGCTTCAGCCTCGATTATTTTCCTTAGGCTATCTCTCTTTTTCATTCAACTTTTTGAGTCAGTGAGGTCTGCATGAAAAAAATCTACTGGCAAAATTACTGCCGCCGCAAATACTGGTCAATGAACATCATCGACCTGCCTCATCGCATCCAGCACTCGAGCGACGATCCTGAGTGGTTGGATTGGAGATGCGCAGATAATGTCTTTTGCCATTTTATCAATTTGGCAGTACAGATTACATTGATTTCAGGAGGCCTTTTGCTTTCTTACCTCCAGTCTGGCATCTTTGATGTCTTTGTAGCCATTTTTACCTGCTTTTTGTTTTGCAATACATCTATTGGTCAAAATGTCTGCTTCTTTTATTCCATCTGCCACGTTGGGAGCATCTGATGCTTTATCAAACGCCTTGAGTGCTTCGATATTTTCATCCAACTCAAGTAAGACTAAGCCATAATGAAAGTTGGCCCACCGAATCCAAAATCTATTGGGATCATTTTTATCAAACGATCGGCCAGTAAACAATTTTAAATCAAATGCAGCTTTTTGCCATTCCTTAAGATGAATGTGGCATTCTGCCTTCAATTTCCTTGATTTCCAATACAGTGTTTGCAGTGCAATGGACTTTTTTATGGATTCGTCAAGGTTTTCGATGGCTTGTTGCCATTCTTCCTTGATCATGTGAATCTTAGCCTTGCCATAATATGCAGTAGGTATTGTAGGGTCTATGGCAATACATTTGTTATAGTCTCGCAGTGAATCATGGTAGTTTTTCATAATAAAATTAACTTTTGCCCTTCGCTCATAAGCTTGGGCATGTCTATCATATTTTTCTATCGCTTGGCTGAGGGCTTCGATAGCTTCATTTTCTTTACCTGCTACTTTGACAAGTTTTCTACCTTTGACAAATGATTGGACAGCGCCTTTATCGCTTTCTGGCTCCAAAGTAACAAAATTCATGATCTCGCCTTCGTTGATAAGCCAACAGCGTATAGAACCCGCTATCGCAAATTGAGTACAATATCCTAATAGATTTGTGGTAGTTCTAAATGCTTTTTCGCTCACTTGTCCTACATATCTGGGTATCTCAAGTGATAAGTCTCCTTCATTAAATATATCTTCAAACTTAAAAAATACATCCGTTTTGTAGTAAGTCTCTAATCTTTGGATGAACATTTTTGTTACTTTCTCATAACTCTTTTGTGTCCCAAACTCCAATCTTCCCTGTATGATCGTCTTAAAGTACATTAATATTCCTGTGTTGCCACTTATAGAATAGAAAAAATCATTCCAATTTTTTAAAAATTACATTATTCAGCCAATAAAATTTTAGTTATTGTTTATGATGTCAATATTTAGGCATAATTTGACTGAATATTTTAATTTCGAAATGTGGAATGAGTGTAAAAAGCTATAAACTTATTTATCTTTTTTATGTAAATTGTGAAGCAGTTCCATTGTCATTTCCCAAAGCCTATCGTATGGAATGATTTCAACCTGAGCACTTCGCTCATCAATGACCACCTTAGAATTTGACAATTGTTTGCTTAATGAAGCTGTATAATTGGCTGTACGTACAGGATGAAAATCAGCTTTGACCATTAGTAGAAGCATTTTAATGAAATTATTGGATCTAAATGTGTCATCCTTGTTCAGATACCTATAGGTATATTGTGTCAATGTATCAATTCTGTCTATGATTTTATTATATTTACTATCCAAAAGATAAAAAAGGATTTGCAAAACCTGAATGGTAATATTTTGACCTGTCTTATCTTTTGCATGAAAAGTCATACTATTCAAAAATTTATTGACTGAAAAAGATCTTATTGGATTTAGTTTTATTACATCATCGTCAATTTTGCCCATTCGAACTAAAAAATGCAAATAAGCTTCTCTGATCATCCATTGTTCAACATAAATGGGGAATTTCACTAAATTTTTATTAGAAATAACATTGCATGACAGGATATATAATTCGTTATATTGGTTAGCTTGGATAAGATTTAAAAAGTATAATCCAGTGGTGTTTATCCAGTTTCTTGAACCAACTGTAACCATTCCAATTGTTTCTTGAAACCATTTGGACGATTCATTATAGTTTTTTAGAAAAAAATGACAAATCGCTATATTTTTCTTAGTTTGATAAATACCAAACAAATCTTTTACTTCAAATTTTTCAATCTCAGCCAGGCCTTTTGTTGCTACTTCCAAACCTTTGAAGTAGTCCCCAATTGTTTGATAATAAAAAAATGAAAGGTCAAGCGCTTGTGTAATTGTAAAATTTGTTTTGTATTTATTTTTTATCTCATCCACTTGTAAAATCATTTGATGAATTTCATCCATCTGTAATTTACTAAATTTACCTTTGTTCATTACATACATATTAGATATTTTGGCATATACTGTCCTTAACTTAAACTCACCCAATAGCATACCAGTATAATATTCTATATCTTCTTCGGTTTTCTTCATTAGTTTATTATTGGGTTCCACAAAGCTATAGTGATTAAGGATTGATGTCAAAGTCTTTAAAATCAAAATTGGTTCTTTGTATCGTTTCGATAATTTCAGGGTTTTTTCAAATAGCATGATACCTTCTTTTCTATAAAAATATTTCATAAAAAGAGTACTTACAATTACAAGTTTTTCTAATTGAATTGTGGGCATTACAGAAGTTTTTAAATCCTCTTCAATCGCACATTTTTCAACTATTTCATTTAAGAGCCTTTCTTCCATTCTGAATTTCAATGATTTGTACGCATTGGTAAGATTTTTCTTACCATATAGTTGAAAACAAGCTTCTTGGTCTGTAATTTGAAGATTCTCATTGATCAAAGCTTCAAATTCATCCAATTTCTTACTATACATGTAGTCAGATCTTCTTTTATCGATGTCATTTTTCAATTTAATGAGCGCAGAAATTGTATCCATTCTTTATATATTCAAAAATTTTAAAATATTGATTATCATAATATTACTACAAATATATAAGTTTTTTACAAAAAATAGCATAAAACTTCTATAACATATTTGTTAAAGAATGATTGACCCACGGCTTATACCTTTGTGTCGATAATTTAATACAGCTTGAAAGCGAGTTAAAATTCATCCAAATTTGAGATTCATTTTTAACAAAAGTACTTTCAAGAGATGCATTTGGTATATGAAACCATTAAATTTATAAAATCCATAAAGGTAGATTTTATACTTTTTATTCATCATTATATATATACTAATCATTGATATTCAATTTTTTATACTTGTTTTAGTGCGAAATACTATATATTTATCATAAAACTTGTATAAGGACAATGTTAAAGATGAGTTGTGAGGCAGCCTGTACTTT
>JAXLUT010000005.1:0-131886 GCA_046329385.1 Saprospiraceae bacterium | reverse complement strand
CCAGGCTCATCCATCATGCCAGGAAAAGTAAATCCTACTCAATCCGAAGCCCTTACCATGGCAATGGCACAAGTTATGGGCAATGATGTCGCTATTAACATTGGTGGTATGAGTGGACATTTTGAGTTGAATGTTTTCAAACCAATGATGATTTACAACTTCTTGATGTCTGCCAATTTGATAGGGAATGCTTGTGTCAGTTTCAACGAGCATTGTGCAGTAGGTATCGAAGCCAATTTGCCAAGAATAAAATTCAATCTGGACAATTCACTCATGTTGGTGACAGCTTTGAATACCAAAATCGGTTATGACAAAGCAGCAGAAATAGCCAAAAAAGCACATAAGGAAGGTCTTACCCTCAAGGAGGCTGCTTTAAAACTAGGATATTTGACATCTGAAGAGTTTGATGCTTGGGTACGTCCAGAAGATATGATCTAAACAAGTGTGCAATTGATTAAATTGGTGGTCAAAAGTTGGTTGGTTTTGGTTTGGTGTCTTTTGATCATGGCATCATGCAAGACATACAAGCCCGTTGCTGCTTTCGAAAAAAGTACATCACAAAGTACTGATTATTCTCAATTGAACAATTGGGCTGCGCATCCTGCAAAGTTAGATCCATCAGATCTCATGCCCGAAGGCGACACGATGGATTATATAGGATTAATGGCTGATGTGTTTTTTATTCATCCTACTACCTACACAGGAGATGATAAGGGTCAAGATCAATGGAATGCCTCGATCGATGATGATTTTTTAAACCAAAAGACAGACAAGGGTACGATCCTTTTTCAAGCCAGTGCTTTCAATCATGGTGGCAGATTGTTTTCGCCAAGGTATAGACAAGCTCATTTAGTTGCATATTTTACAGATGACAAGAAATCAGCCGCATTAGCATTTGATTTGGCCTATCAAGATGTCAAAACAGCTTTTGAATATTTTTTAAAATATGAAAATAAAGGTAGGCCAATCATCATTGCCTCGCATAGCCAAGGTACTACCCATGCCATTAGATTGCTCAAAGAGTATTTTAGTAATAAGCCACTGAAAAATAAACTTGTAGCCGCATATCTGATTGGCATGCCAGTAACTAAAAGTGAATTTGGCGACATTCCCTTATGTCAAGATAGTACGGATACTGGATGTTTTGTCACTTGGCGAACCTTCAAAAGTGGAACTTTATACCCATCAGACAATAGCATTGCTGTCACCAATCCTTTGAAGTGGTGTACTAGTGACCTTTATGCTCCAAAATCTGCCAATTTAGGTACTTTGCTGTTTGATTTTTATAAAATTTACCCACACCATATTGATGCACAAATCAATGGTGATATATTGTGGGCCAATAAACCGAAGTTTCATGGCAGTATCTTTTTAAGAACCAAAAACTACCACATCGCCGACATTAATTTCTACTATTTTAATATCCGTGAGAATACTAAGCTTCGGGTCAAAAGATTTATTGCGGGACACCATTAGTTGTTTTCTTTTGTAAGAAGCTTTAGCTACAAAATATTAATAATGAAGTAATTAATCAATTCTCTACCCAGTAAAATGATTCCATCCTTGTGCCGTGATATTATAAATGTTTCCGCCTGTGGTGTGTAGTTTTATCCCATCTGCAACATCTGTCATCTCACCAATAATGAAAACTTCGGGCATAAACCTGATCTTTTCTAAATCCTTTTCGTCAATAGTAAATAGTAGTTCGTAATCCTCTCCACCATGCAGTGCACAAGTGATAGGATCCAATTTAAACTCTAAGGCAGTCCGCTCTGTATCAGGATGTATAGGAACTTTTCCTTCTTCAATATATGCTCCAGTACCAGATTGTTGACATATATGCAGCAGTTCGCTGGCCAATCCGTCAGAAATGTCTATCATGGATGTAGGCACTACGCCTTCTCTACTAAAAAATTCGATTGCACCACGTTGTGCTTCGGGTTTGAGTTGCCTCTCTATGAGATATTGACTCTTATCGAGTTCGGGTTGGACACCTGGATGTGCTAAATATACTTGTTTTTCTCGTTCTAAAATTTGAAGACCCAAGTAAGATGCGCCCAAGTCGCCAGTGACACAGATAATATCACCTTTTTTCGCACCATTGCGAAATACCACCTTATTCGCTCTTGCTTGACCAATGGCAGTGATACTAATGACCATACCTTTGGGCGATGATGTAGTATCTCCACCTATCAGATCTACATTATACATTTTGCAAGCAGTGAAAATACCATCATAAAACTCTTGCATTGCTTCTAGTGAATATTTGTTGGAGATGGCGACAGAAACGGTGATTTGACTTGGAATTGCATTCATGGCAAAGATATCAGATAAATTGACGACTACTGATTTGTAACCAAGATGCTTGAGTGGCGTGTACATGAGATCAAAATGGATACCTTCTACCAACATATCTGTGGAGACCAGCGTTACTTCTTCTTCATTTTTAATGACTGCTGCATCGTCTCCAATTCCTTTTAGGGTCGTATTTTGTTTTGTGACATTCTCCTTGGTCAGTGCATCGATAAGACCAAACTCTCCAAGTGTACTTATATCGGTAAATGTTGGGTAAGCATTATTGCTCATACTTTCAGATTTGCCGCAAAATTAAGTAAAATAAATCACTCCAAGAGTGTTCTATCCACCATCGTCCATAGTACATCGTTTTCAGGAAGTGGCGCTGTATAACTATGTTTCTTACCTGTGAATGGGTGTATAAATTCCAATTTATACGATAGCAATCCTATGCTTCTATCAAGATTGGGTCGCCTAGATCCGTACTTTAGATCACCTTTGATGGGCATATCCATGGTAGCCAGCTGTGCCCTTATCTGATGAAATCTACCAGTTTTTAAGTCGATTTTCAATAAATGATAGCGATCAAACGACTGAAGTAGTGTATAGACCAAAATGGATTCTTTAAAGAAGTCATCCACTTTTTCGTCGGCTGTCATGGCTCTATTATGTAGTTTTTTAATGTAGTGTTTTAGTTCTGTTGGCACTTTTTGAGGCTCTCCTGACACGAGTGCAAGGTAGGTTTTTTTGACAGACCTTTCTTTAAGCATTTCAGTAAAATGTGATGCGAACACTTTGTTCTTACCAAATATAACCAATCCTGTCACAGGCTGATCTATTCTGTTGAGTACATGCACCTTTTCAGCATATCTATTGTTCAGAATGGTTTCGAGGTCATCTACTTCTTTGTCAGTCACCTGCACAGCAAGTCCGTGTTTTTTCAAGATGACGATGAAATCTTCAGTTTCGTCTATTACTTCGTAATTGGATTCGAAAGAAGATTTATTTCCAAACTTATTAAGTAGCGAAAAATCCAAATTTTATATGTTTAATTTATTCAACTTCTTCGTAATCAATGTATTCGTCATCATGTTTTTGGTTTTGAGTCCGCTCTGTTTTCTGCTGATGGACGGTTTTGTTCCCTTCCAATAAAGGTGAAAGATAATGGACAAAAATATAATATCCTATAGCAGACAATATGAGATATTTGATCATAAATGCAAATGATGAATCGAACAAAAATACACTATTCTCTTAAAATTTTGTTATAATCAATGACGAAATCACATAATACATAATAAAATTACTTAAAAAAAGTTGAATATCATTGGCAAAATATGAAATGTCCACATTGGCTGACCTATGTTATTCTTTGTGGTAAAGTAAATTTTTATTATTTTTGCGGTTTAATTTTTCTTAGACAATTAAAAACTAAAAGCAACAGTTCTGTATGCAGTCATTAAAGAAGTACTCAAATATTACCGGATTACTGGTTTTTGTAATCAGCTTAATAGTTTATTATCATTCGGTAGAACGGACAGGCAGCCTCTGGGATTGTGGCGAATTTATTTTGGGGGCATACAAACTGCAAGTGGTTCACCCACCAGGGGCTGGACTTTTTGTACTTATTGGTAGGATGTTTGCATGGTTGGCTTCAGTCTTTTCTGATGACCCAGCTGATATAGCTTTTGCTGTCAATTTTATGTCTGCCATTTGCACATCTATCGCTGCTATGATGATAGCTTGGATCACTATTATGTTTGGTAAGTTGGCACTCTTAGGACGTACAAATGAACCAAATCAAGCACAAATAGTGGCCCTTTCTTTTGCTGGTTTAGCATCTGGCTTGGCTACAGCATTCAGTACTTCTATCTGGTTTTCTGCAGTAGAAGGCGAGGTATATGCTATGTCCACCATGTTTACTGTGATCACACTATGGGCAGCAACCAAGTATTACTATATCGAGGATGAATCAGTAGCCGATAGATGGTTGGTCTTGAGTTTGTTTGTTAGTGGTATGTCTGTAGGTGTACACTTGTTGAGTATTTTGTCATTGCCAGCAATAGCCTTATTGGTTTATTACAAAAAATATAAAGAACATACCTTTACAGGTGCTTTGATAGCCATGGCAGCTGGTGTAGGAGCCATAGTATTTATCATGAAGGGCATTATAGTTGGAATCCCAACTTTATGGCAAAAAATGGAATTATTATTGGTCAATACATTTGGATTGCCAGTACATTCTGGTATTATCCCAACATTATTGATAATAGCAGCTATCGGATATTTTGCATTGAATTATGCCCAGAAGAAAGGAAGTCAAGTGCTACAAATAGCAGCTATATCTGCTATACTCATTACAGTTGCTTTTTCTACTATAGGCGTAGTAGTGATCAGAGCCAATACTGATACACCTATCAATATGAATGTACCTGGTGATGCTATGAGACTATTGCCATATCTCAACAGAGAGCAATATGGTGAGAGGCCACTTTTGTATGGCCCTCATTACGATGCTGAGCCATCAGACGTAAAAAGAACGCCAAGATATGGTCGTGTAGGTGATAAATATGAGATAGTTGATGAAAAATATGACTATGTTTATGACAAAAAAGATAAGATACTTTTCCCACGTATAGGACACACTGATCAAGGTAGGCCAGATTTGCATCGTATGTGGCGAGAAGCATTAAATGGAGATAGCAAAGGTAAGCCAAGCATGGGTTATAATATTCAATTTTTGCTCAACTATCAGATCAATTGGATGTACATAAGATATTTTATGTGGAATTTTGTAGGCAGGCAGACAGCAGAACAAGGTTACTATCCTTGGGATATAAGTAAAGGCAACTGGATGTCTGGTGTGACACCAATAGACGAAGCAAAACTCTACAAAATGGACAAATTGCCAGATTCAATAAAAAATGATGAATCGGCCAATAAATATTATTTCCTCCCTCTGATATTTGGACTGTTGGGCATGGTCTTTCATTTCGTACAGAGGCGAAAAGACTTCACTACTTTGTTTGTCTTATTTATCATCACTGGATTGGGCATCATTATTTACTCCAATCAACCACCCAACGAGCCACGTGAGCGGGATTATGTTTTGGTTGGATCTTTCATGACTTTCTGTATTTGGATAGGTTTTGGTGTTTTGGCCATATATCAGTTTTTGGCATCAAAAATCCAAGGAGTAACTCCTGCCTTGATAGCAGGTGTATTGGTATTATCAGCGCCAGTCATCATGGGCTTCCAAAACTTTGATGATCATAGCAGAAAATATCATTACGCATCTAGAGACTATGCTGCCAATTTTTTAAATAGTTTAGCTCCAAACGCTATTATCTTTACTTATGGTGATAATGATACCTACCCGCTTTGGTACGCACAGGAGGTAGAAAATATCAGACGAGATGTGAGAGTGGTCAATCTTAGTTTGATAGCAGTAGATTGGTATATCAATAAGCTACGCAACAAAGTAAATGACTCTGCTCCCTTAAAACTGACACTCACAGAGGAGCAGTACAGAGGCAAAAATAGAAATCAGGTCTTCTTCTTCAACCCAAGAGGAGAAGATATGAATGTACCCATGAATGTATTTGAAGGATTGAGATCTATAGCCGATCCGAAAAACACAGTAGAAGGACAGACTATTGCAACGAGTAAGGTTTATTATTTGCCTGTAGATATTCAAAAATACAATAAATTGGGTGTACAGCCACCTATAGATACATCCGAGTCAGTTGATAGAATCTTAATTCAACCAGGTAAGGGCAGCAATTCGTTTACAAAAGACGACTTAGCTATCATGGATATCATTGCATCCAATTTTTATGATAGACCTATCTATTTTGCCATCACTTGCCAACCATCCAAGTTACTTGGCATGGATGATTATATGGAGATGGATGGACTTGGACTCAGACTGTCACCTACCAAAGTTAGGGTAAAGTCACAACTACCCAGCATTTATGGTTTCGGAGATATTGATGAAAACAAAGTGTACGAAAATGTCATGACCAAATGGAAATGGGGCAATTTTGATCAACAAAAACTCTATGTTGATAAGAGTTACATGGCAGAAGTACAAGCTATGAAACTCGTGATGCTCAGAGCTGCCATAGAATTTGACAGAAAAGGCGATCATAAAAAAGCATCGGAAATGGTCAACAAATATTTCCAAGCATTTCCACACATGAATTTTCCTTATGATGCTGGCATTATGCCTTTTATCAATGTTTTGGTCAATTCAAAAGATTTTGAATCAGCCAAGAAAAACTTAAGAATCTTGGCCAACGAAACCAAACAATACATCGAGTTTTATGAATCGCAGACAGACAAAGATGTCTTTGATAGCTTCCAGCAAGATTATCAATATAGGTTGAGTGCAGCACAAGATGTCATCGAAACGGCCAAAAAAGTAGAAGATCCTGCATTTGAAAAAGAAATGGAGACTTTACTTGGCGGCTATATCAAATCTCCAGGATTAAGTCAATAATGATAATGAAATTAGCCATTGGATCTGATCATGCTGGGTTTGAGTATAAAACATTCCTGATCAAAAAATTGACAAAGCTCGGTTATGATTTGAAGGATGTAGGCACCAAGTCAGTAGAATCTGTAGATTATCCAGATTATGCTCACAAAGTAGCTGGAGAAGTAGCAAATTCAAAAGTTGATTTAGGCATTCTTTTGTGCGGAAGTGGAAATGGTGTATGTATCACGGCCAATAAACATCAAAACATTAGAGCAGCACTTTGCTGGACACCAGAATTGGCTGCTCTTGCCCGAAAACACAATGATGCCAATGTACTTTGTTTGCCCGCAAGGTTTATCAGTAAAACGATGGCCGCAAAGATCTGCATCGCTTTTCTGGAAAATAGTTTTGAAGCTGGCCGACATCTGAAGAGAGTGCAAAAGATTGATTTATAAGCATTCTGATATATATTTCTATTATTACTTTAAACTGAAGACAGCTTAGTACATCGTTTTACATTTTAATAATTTTATTCCAAATGATTAAGAATTTTTTCATTACAATACAGTTTGTTTTTGCAACTGTTTTGATAGGTTATAGTCAGTACAATAGTGGCATCACTACACCTGACAAAAGCCAGCCCATGGTAAAAGATGACAGCGATCCTTCATTTAGATTGGCATCATCTATCTCATCTGCCAAGTTGAGAGATCACATGAAAGTATTGGCGTCAGACTCGTTGGAAGGTCGTGAGACTGGCAAAAAGGGCATCCAATTGGCAGCCGATTATATTAGTAAAAATTTGCGAAACCTTGGACTGTATGCCAAAGACGCAAGAGCTGGTTATTTTCAACCAGTGGCATTTACTTACTCTAAATGGATAGACACTGATATGTACATCAATGGCACTAGATACAGACTTCTTTGGGACTATCTAGCGCTACCAGAACTCAACGAAAACAAAGAGTTTATCAAGGATAAGGAGGTAATATTTTTGGGGTATGGCATTGATGATAGTAAGTATAGCGACTTCAAAAAGGTAGATGTCAAAGACAAAATCATCATGATCAATAAAGGAGAGCCGTGGGACAAAAATGGTAATTCATACATCACAGGCACCAAAGATACTTCTGCCTGGTCAAAAGATATCAATATGAAGCTTAAAGCAGCCAAGGACAAAGGTGCAAAACTCGTATTGATTATTGAAGATGATATAAAAAGAAAGGTTGAAGACAATCGCAATAAGTTGTTGGGTGCAAATCTACAATTGGGCAATTTAAAAAATAAAATACTCAATACAGCCAATCATGTGTACATCTCTTCTACTATAGCCAAACAAATCATTGGCGAAAATGACAAAAAAATACTAAAAGCTCGCAAAAAACTGGAGAAAGGAAAACCAGCCAATGTCAAATTAAGCACAGACTTTGTCATGAATATGGCCAAAGATGTCAATGTTTTGGAGGGCAATAATATAGTGGCTTACGTAGAAGGTAAGTCAAAAAAAGATGAGTTTATTATAGTGACAGCACATTATGACCATTTGGGAAAACGAGGTGATGAAGTCTTTAATGGCGCTGATGACAATGCATCTGGTACCAGCACTTTATTAGAATTGGCAAAAGCTTTCCAAGGAGCTGTCTTAGAAGGGTCAAGACCTGAAAGAAGTATTGTTTTTGCTTGGTTTTGTGGTGAGGAAAAAGGTCTCTTGGGTTCTGAATATTATTCTGAAAATCCTATTTTCCCTTTAGAAAATACTATTGCAAATGTCAATATTGATATGGTAGGAAGAGTGAACGATAAATACAAAGACAATCCCGACTACATCTATGTCATTGGTTCTGACAGATTGAGCAGCGATCTTCATAAAATCAATGAATCCGTCAATCAAAAATACACACAACTTACATTAGATTATACTTATAATGGTGAAAATGATCCAAACAAGTTTTATTATCGATCAGATCATTATAATTTTGCCAAAAAAGGCATTCCTGCCATCTTCTATTTTAATGGTACGCACGAAGATTATCACAGAACGACTGACGATATAGAAAAAATTAATTTTGATAAAATGGCACATGTAGGTCAGTTGATATTTCATACTATCTGGGAACTTGCCAATAGACCCGATAGAATCGTGGTAGATGGTGAAGTAAAATAGGGATTTTCAAAATGAAATTAAAAAAGGCACATACTGATCGATAATAGTAATTATCTCAGTATGTGCTTTCGTCTTCAATCTGCATCAGTGTTCTAAAAGCTACGTATCTATTGGCATACCTATCTGCATGTTGTTTTTGTAGCAATTTGGCGTGATCATTTTGATATGTGTTAAATACATCTATATTGGGAGACACATATTGTACTGCAAACCCAACACCATGTTCGTCATCATCACCCAAGATACGAGTCAACCTATATGATTCAAAACACTTGGTTTCCATCACTTCTGGTATATGAACTTGCTTCATCCAAGTAAGCCAATCTTCAACAATTTCTGCATCAACTTTGACCGTGACATTATAAAGTATTTTCATTTGTGGTATCTGATAGTATATTATTGGTTAGGAAAAAATATGCTAAATATTGGTTATAAAAAACAAAATGGATTTAAGCCGACGACAAACCTAAATCCATTTTCGCTATAAGTTTTATTTTTGACTACTGTGGAGAAACTGTCTTCCTTCCTTCCTGAAGGCTACAAGTCAAAAACTCCAAGTATCCATCAACACCTTCTACAAATGGTCTCGGTTTGCTGATGACTTGTTGATTATTGGTGGTCATCACATATAAAGGCTGTGAGTTTTGTTGAAAGTTAACTATTTGGAAATCAGCCCATTTATTGCCTACATTTCTCAATTTCTTATTGCTATGTTCTGAAATATATACATTCGACAATTTTTTATCATCATCTACATAGAGTGATATCAACACTACCGAATCATTCAATATCTTTCTGATACGATCATCTACCCATATATGTTCTTCGGTTTTTCGACAATTGACACAACCATGACCAGTAAAATCAAGCATCACGGGCTTATTGATTTCTTTGGCATAAGCCATACCTTCAAAATAATCTTTGAAGCAGTTGATATTATTGGCACACTTGGAGTAAGAAGGATATTTGGCCTTAATAATAGAATCAACATCTTGTGGTTTTATGAAAAAATTATAGTGAGCAGGTGGAGCTAATCCACTCATCAATGACAATGCATTATAATCTCCTGTTTTTTCATTGATCCTAAAACCTGAAATAAGATAAATCACCAAACCTACAACCATAGCACCAATGGCCATTCTGGTTGCACTCAATTTTTTAAGTGGACTATCGTGTGGAAATTTAATGAAGCCAAACAGATATAAGGCCATGCCGATAAAAACTGCGATCCAAATACCCATGAAAAGCTCGTATTTAAGAATGCCCCAACCATTGGTCATATCAGCTACCGAAAGAAACTTAAATGCCAATGCCAACTCTAAAAACCCAAGTACAACTTTGACAGAATTCATCCAACTGCCTGATTTTGGTAATGAATTGAGCCAAGCAGGAAAAGCCGCAAAAAGACCAAAAGGCAAAGCCAAACCAGTGGAAAATCCCAGCATCACCAAGAATGGCCCTAAGTATTCGCCTTTAGTAGCTGCTTGTACTATTGCTGTACCTATGATCGGGCCAGTACAAGAGAAGGAAACCAAGGCCAATGTAAATGCCATGAAGAAGATACCTATTAAGCCACCTTTATCTGCCATTTGGTCACTCTTTGTACTCCAGCTACTAGGTAGTGTGATCTCATAATATCCGAAAAATGAAAATGCAAAAGCAATAAATATTATGAAGAATAGTGTATTGGCTATCCAATTGGTTGATAATCTATTGAGCGCTTCTGGCCCTACAAATATGGTAATCAACAATCCTATCAATACATAGATGACGATGATCGATGCGCCATATATCAAGCCATTGACCCAACCTTTTCTTGAGGTATCTTTGGTAAAGAAACTGACTGTAATAGGGAGCATTGGGAAAACACATGGTGTCAACAAAGCTATAAATCCACCTAAAAGTCCAAAGATAAATGTCCAAAACAATCCTTCTTTTTTCTCTTCGCTACCGCCACAATTACTCAGTGGCTTTTCGTAGGTTGAGACCAAGCTTGGTACTTTTTGGTCTATCTTATCGCCATTGATTTTGGCGCCCACAAAGTCTGTAGATACTGCTTCAGTTGTTTGTTGAGCTGTATCAGCTACAGTGTTGGTTGTGGTGATTTTGGATTCAGTAGTTGGTTGCGTATTTTCAACTTGTTCTACTGGCTTTGTTGCATTGGTTGCCGTATTTTGGACAGCAGATGTAGATTTAGGAAGTGTAAAGCTAAAATCAGCATCTGACGGAGGAAGACATTTCTCATGGTCACAAGCCATAAAGTTGACATAGCCAGTGATGGGTTTGGATGCGTCAATGACCTTGATTTTTTGCTCAATGACAAATGGCTTATCAGATAAAAACTTGATGACATGCACATCAAAGTAAGAATCCATGCCTTCTTTTTTTGAACCAGACTCGGTAGATTTTCCTACCAAATGAATACCATCTTTTTTCTCAAAATTGACAGAAGTTGGTACTGGACCATCATCTGAAGTGTACTGAGAATATACCGTCCAACCTTTATCGACATTGGCAATAAACTTGAGTTTGTATTCAGTATCGGTGATTTTTTCTGTTTCAAATTTCCATTTTACAGGATTTAAGATCTGCGAAGATCCTGTGATCCAGACAATAGAAAATAAGAAGAAAAACAAAAATTGCTTCATTATATTGGTATTGGTTTGGATTAATATTTCAATTCTTGAAGTACCTCTGAAGGTGGTAAGCAACGCTGTCCGTCACAAGTCATATACTCAACACTTACCTTGACAGTTGGGTCTGAACTTTTTGCAAACTTATGTGTAAAAACAGCAGTTTCTTTAATACCATTAGTATAATTGCCACATCAAACATTTCGTCACCTCTTTGATGGCCTTGCTCTTTCTTCAAACTTAACTTGGCTGACCATTCACTGTAAAGAAGGTGGAATTGGTCCAGCATCATCAGTAAATTGAGAATAAATCACCCAAGAAGGGTTCATCTTTGGCAGTTGCCGTGGATTTGATACTCTTGGTCAGACACTTTATTCAACTCAAATGACCATTTTACTGGAGAATTTTTTTGACCATTCACACCAGCATTTATGCCAAACAGAGTAGCGAGTAAGACAATTAAAAATTTCATATTATGACAAATAGATATATTTAAAATATTCATTAATAATGCTATTTAAAAGAAAGCACAAAATTAAGCCAAATTGATAAAACCATAAGTTACTTTCATTACCTTTAATAAATGTTTAACGTCATTTCTTAATGAATATTAGCATTTTAGGAAATGAACTCAAAAGTTGATCAGCTTAAATTGAGAAATGAAAATCAAGCCTAACAAAAACAAATGCAAGAATTCATAAAAGATTACTTTCTTGGATTCGCTGACAGATATGCCAGTCAAGGTTGCCAATGGAAAGGCCAATGTCAGCAAATGTGTGTAAATATTGGTTTCAAAGACGATCATTGACATAAAACAAAACAACATGAATACATATATGATGTCAATCTTTTTTTGTGATTGAATGGCTTTTTTTGCGGTCAAATTTCCATAATTTATAAAGCTGAATACTACACCCAACATCAAAACTCCAATAGAAATGTATGTCACCACAAGGCCATCAGCCTTTAAAAGTGGCAACTTCAATAGGATGCTCTTTATGAAATTGAAATCTGCAAATGGCATATCATACCAATACCTATATGTAGAGACCAAAAAATATGGTATGCCAAAACCGATAAAAAACTGAAATTTTTCAATTATTTTGAATGATCTGATCATTAATAAAGAAATGATACCAAACACCAGAAATGTAAAATAGGGATAATAATAAAGTGATGCCAAGCCAATCATAATGCCCGTATTAAAAATATAGGCGCTTGCCTGTGCGTTTTTGTATGTCTCAAAAAGATTTCTTACAGCCAGTATGATAAAAGTATTGGCTATCAAGGCATTTGACAAAGGTAGATTTTCGGGTATCAAGCTGACAAATAGCACATAAAACAATCCAGAAAAAAGAGTAATTTCTCTTGCGAGTTTATTTTTATTGCAAATATTATTGATCAATATAGCTTGCACAAAGATCAGCAAATTTGCACAAATACTTTGAGCTATTGGATGCGTAATATTATTGAATATCAGCTCTTGAAGTATATTAGACTCTTGTGGCAACTTAACACTCACAGGGTTTATAAGTGTGCCAATCCTCACTATAAAAATATAAGGAAGCAACAATAAACTGTTGATGAAAAGATTGCGTCTGAATATCTCGAGCAAAATAGTTGAAATTACATCCGATACACGGCTCTACTTAACATAAAACCTTAAAAATCCTTGCAAATTTAGCATTATATTTTCTTAATTTACAATTTTTAAAACAAAAGTGTGTTGCGAAGTTGTGAAGTGATGCGATTTAGATGATAGGTATGTAATAAAATACTATAATGGCCCCAAATAAACAGACTTTTGACGTATCTTGTGCCAAATTTATACAAGCCAAAAGGCTTGTCTCACATCCAATGGCATCAGATTTAGATAAAATAAAGGCACCTGTAAGCATCGAGCTCAAGGAGTTTGAAAAAAACTTTAAAGAATTGATGAAAAGCAATGTCCCTTTATTGGACAAGATTACATATTATATTGTACAAAAAAAAGGTAAGCAAGTAAGGCCAATTTTGGTGTTTTTATGTGCAAAGGTATGTGGAGATATCACTAGATCTACAGATGTTGCTGCATCTCTTATAGAACTATCCCATACGGCCTCTCTGGTACATGATGATGTAGTGGACAATGCGTATGAAAGACGTGGATTTTTTTCAATAAATGCACTTTGGAAAAATAAAATTGCAGTTTTAGTGGGAGATTTTTTGCTGACAAAAGGCTTGCAAGTGGCCTTAGAAACACAAAATTACAAACACTTACAGGCTGTATCAACTGCTGTGCAACAAATGGCTGAAGGTGAATTGCTACAAATGGAAAAAGCTCGTAGATTGGACATTGACGAAGCTGTCTATTATGAAATCATAAGACAAAAGACGGCCTCTCTCATTGCCGCAGCTTGTTCATCAGGAGCAGCCTCCACATGTGATGACGAAGCACTTATCAAAAAAATGTGGCTCTTTGGTGAGAAGCTTGGTATTGCATTCCAGATAAAAGATGATCTCTTTGACTACCATGATGATGACATAGGTAAGCCAAGAGGTATTGATATTAAAGAAAAAAAGATGACATTGCCTTTAATCTACGCCCTGAACAAAGCTGAAAAGCCATTGAAAAATAAAATCATCAACTATATAAAAAACGAGAGCGAAAACGAAGCAAGAGTCAAAGAAGTAATCGCCTTTGTCAAATCAATGGGTGGCTTGCAATATGCCGAACAAGTGATGAAGAAGTTTCAAAAAGAAGCATTCGAAATCCTTGAAACATTTCCAGAAAATGAAGCGAGAAATAGCCTAAAGGAACTAGTTCATTTTTTCACATCAAGAAAAAACTAAAACTTATCAATACGGATTTCCTTCACTGTTTTGGCACCTATTTCACCTGAAGTATAGACAAAAACCCTAAATACATCTTTGGCTGTGGTGACTTTTGCCACCTTATATTGAGATGATTTATCCTTGGATGTACCTTTGTGTATCACCTCGACAGAGTTGACTTTATGAGAAGACAAAAACGATTTTAGCTTCGTCATTGCTACCTTCTTATTCAAAATTTGTTGATCTTCAAACAAGCAAAAGTCAATGTTGTCTTCCAAATAAGTTTCCATGGTAGTGATATCTCCATTTTTAAATGCTGAGAAAAATCCCGCTTCATTCTGAGCAAAAACCTGACTACCGAGTAACAAGAAAAATAAAATCAAGACGTTTTTCATTTCCATTATTTTGATATATGTATTAAAACCAATTGCAATAATAATTAATTGTATTAAGTTTGCACACGACTTTCAAACGGATAAACAAGTACAAAAAGTTCTAAAATCTTGTTAAAGATTCCTCAAGGAGGTAACAGTGTTTTATAAAAAATTGTAAGTCAATAAGTTATATTTATACTTATAGAAAAATTTATTTTAAAAATAATTAATATTTACCCATGAATAATGTAGCTCTTATCATATTGGATGGTTGGGGAATCAATAAAAATCCAGAAATCAGCGCCATTGATGCAGCAAATACACCTGTGATGGACGGTCTTGTAGAAAATTATCCAAGTGCCACGTTGACTACTTTTGGTGAAGACGTAGGCCTCCCTGAGGGCCAGATGGGTAACTCTGAAGTGGGCCACATCAATATAGGTGCAGGCCGTGTAGTGTACCAAGAATTGGCTCGCATCAATAAGGCAATCAGAGACAAAGAGTTACTTTCCAATCAGACATTTATAGATGCTGTACAGTTTGCTTCCAATAATACAAAACGCATTCACTTGCTTGGTTTGGTTTCTGATGGAGGCGTACATTCCCATATAGATCATTTGTTGGGTCTTTGTGATATCTTGAAGCAATATCAAGATGATGTAGAAGTATATATTCATGCATTTATGGATGGACGTGATACGGACCCTATGGCTGGTAAAAACTATTTGGCTACTGTCCTTCAAAATATATATGACTCAAACATCCATTTGGCAACAGTGATAGGTAGATACTATGCGATGGATAGAGATAAAAGATGGGAAAGAGTCAAGCTGGCGTATGATCTTATGGTAAATGGACAAGGTGAAGCGTATTCTGATCTATTGGAAGGCTTACAAAATAGTTATGATAATGACATCACTGATGAATTTATAAAACCAATGTACAATGCATCACTCGATCGAGATAGTTTCTTATTGCATGAAGATGATGTGGTTATTTTCTATAATTTTCGTACTGATAGACCACGACAACTCACCGAGGTTTTGACACAGAAGGATTATCCTGAGTTTGGTATGCACAAGTTGAGACTTTACTATGTCACCTTTGCCAACTATGATCAAACATTTGAAAACATTCAAGTCATTTTTGAGAAAGACAATTTACAAAATACCTTAGGTCAGGTCATCAGCGAAGCTGGTCTCACCCAAGTTAGAATAGCTGAAACAGAGAAATATCCACATGTTACCTTCTTCTTTAATGGTGGCACAGAAGAAAAATTTAAGGGAGAAGATAGAATTATGGTACCATCTCCCAAAGTTGCAACTTATAATCTTAAACCAGAAATGAGCGCTATTCAAATCACGGACGAACTCATAACTTATATTGAAAGCAAGCAACCCAATTTCATTTGTCTCAACTATGCTAATACCGACATGGTAGGCCATACAGGTGTATTTTCTGCTGCTGTGCGAGCCGCTGAGACAGTAGATCAATGCTTGGGAATTTTATTGCAAACATTATCAAAGTACAATTATAAAGCTATCATCATAGCAGATCATGGCAATTCAGACATCATGGTCAATCCAGATGGAAGCCCTAATACAGCACATACTACCAATCCTGTTCCTGTCATATTGTTTGGAAATGATGTCAATAGGCAAACTTATACTCTCAGCGATGGAAAACTCGGTGACTTAGCACCCAGTATTTTAACTTTGATGGGCATAACAAATGCTGCTGAAATGACAGGAAATAATATTATTCATAAAAATTAGACATTCACCATCGTGAAAAAAGAAAAAAAAGATGATAGTTTTATCAAGCAACCATACATAAAAGGTGGAGATAAGGCATTGAAATCTTTCATCAATGATCACCTCAAATATCCAGCAAAATCTCGCATCAACAAAATAGAAGGTGACGTACAAGTCAGATTTGAAATAAACTATAAAGGTGAAGTAACAGACACAAAAATCATTTCCGGTCTCGATGAAGACTGCAATGCAGAAGCTATGCGAGTGATAAAATTATTAAAGTATGTGGTACCCAAGACGCCACGAGGAGTAAAAGTAACATTTCATAAAAGTATGAATACATTGAACAAGAATACGAAATATGAAAATTGCCAAGTCAACAAAGCCAAAAACAAAGCACATTTTAGCAATTCCAACTATACTATTACCAACCAAAATGCTCAAAATAATGGAGATAAAAGTAGCAAAGGGACAACATATCAATACACCATAAAAATAAACTAATGTCTGATCTGCATGAACTAATATCGAAGTTGAAGGTTTAATTTTAATAGAAAAAACAAATCATGAGTAGAAAACCAAGACAACTCAAGGATTCTGATTTAAGCATACAAATAGAAAAATTGCTTTCAAAAAACTCAAAAACCAGGTTTACGGCATTGCAGATTTCCAGAAAAATCAATGTGGCCAATCCGCATGGAGCCATTTTGAGGATACTGCAAAAATTGGTAACCGAAAAAAAAGTAGTAAAGCTCGCAGAAGATAGGTATAAATGGGAAGTATTTGCTGGGGCAAAAACAATGAGTAGAAAAAAACCTATAGAAGAAGAAACACTTTATACAGGTATAGTAGATATGACTAGAAGCGGCGCTGCTTATATCATACATTCAGAGTCTGTAGAAGACATCTATGTCAGCGCTAAAAACCTAAAAGGAGCGCTACACAAGGATGAAGTGACGGTGGCTGTGACGGAAAGTCGATCACGTCGAAGGCCAGAGGGCAGAGTCATTTCCATCGAAAAGAGAGCATTGAGCAGACTGATAGGACATATCAGGATATTTAAAAATTATGCTATTCTGACACCGGACAACTCAAGTATCTATCCTGAAGTACTTGTACACCATGATGGCATACTTGATGCCAATGATGGTGATAGAGTGGTGGTAGAAATAATATCATGGGGCAAAGGTAACAATAAAGCTATTTGGGGCAAAGTGATCAAAATTTTGGAAGATATTTCTGATATAGAGATGAATATGCAATCCATCTTGTTTTCCAATGGGTTTGATCCAGACTTTTCGCCAGAAGTATTGGCAGAAGCCGATGAAATGAATGGTGAAATAATATTAAGCGAAGTGGTAAAAAGGAGAGATTTTAGGGGAATTACCACATTCACCATTGACCCTGCCACAGCCAAAGATTTTGATGATGCACTGTCGTACCAAATTTTGGAAAATGGCAATATCGAAATAGGAGTTCATATAGCGGACGTCACTCATTTTTTACACGAGGAAAGTTTATTGGACAAAGAAGCATATAAAAGATCAACTTCTGTATATCTGGTGGACAGAGTATGCCCGATGCTGCCAGAAAAATTGAGTAATGACTTATGTTCTCTCAATCCTCATGAAGACAAATTTACATTTTCTGCAGTGTTTACATTTAATGCTGCTTATGACATAATAAATCAATGGTTTGGAAAGACAATTATCCACTCTGATAGGCGATTTACCTACGAAGAAGCACAAGAGCGATTAGATAGCGGACAAGGAGATTTTGCACAAGAACTCCAACATTTGAATACTATTGCCAAAAAAATGAGAAACGATCGCTATGCTGAAGGTTCCATTAGTTTTGAGTCAGAAGAAGTCGTTTTTTCACTCGACGAAAATGGTTTGCCAACGGGCATGAAGGTCAAAGAGCGTGTTGATGCCCACATGCTCATAGAGGATTTTATGCTATTGGCCAACAAAAAAGTAGCCCAGTATGTTGCTACCAAAGAGAAACCAGAGATACCATTTATTTATAGAGTGCACGACTTACCCAATCCTGATAAACTAGCAGATTTTGCTATGTTTGCCAATGAATTGGGATTTAAGTTTGTCATTGACACGCCTGAACATATTGCTGATTCTTTCAACCAATTGGCAATAGCAACACAGACCAATCCATTGTTAAAATTGTTGGAACCATTGGCTATCCGCACGATGTCAAAGGCTATATACACCACTGATAATATTGGTCATTACGGATTAGGATTTGAATATTATACCCATTTTACGTCTCCTATCAGGAGGTATGCTGATGTGTTGGTTCATCGCATTTTACTCAAAAATCTTGATAAACCTTATAGAGAAGACAAAGAAAAATTGGAACAAAAAGCCAAACACATCTCCAACCAAGAGAAAAAAGCAGCGGAATCTGAGAGAGAGTCCATCAAATATTTTCAAACACTTTATATCTCAAGATATGTAGGTCAGACCTTTGATGGCGTCATTTCTGGTATCATTGAGAAGGGTATATTTGTTGAATTGTTAGATAGCAAAGTAGAAGGTTTAGTAACTTTTGAAAGCATGGGTGAGATATTTCAAGTTCCAACAAGTAGGATGAAAGCGATCTCACCTATTTCTGGCGATGAATTCACTATGGGGCAATCTGTAAATGTCAAAATTATAGCAGCCGATCCTGATACAAGGCGTACAGACATGGTGCTGGTGTATGATTGAAAATATCAACCATTACTTCAAATGCATGATGGCCCACTGCAATAATATAATTGTTTTGGCATCGATGATGCTGCCATCAGTGAGCAATTGAGATAATTCATCATAAGAATACTCCAAAAGTTCAATATCTTCTTGCTCAGAAGCATCGCCGCCACCTTGATGCAATCTCAAAGAGGCATCGTATTCGGCGGTGAAAAAATGGATTTTCTCCATGTGTGCGCCAGGAGTGGCAAATGCCTCAAATATTTTTTGTACCCTTTTTAGTTGATATCCTGTTTCTTCTTCAATTTCCTTCAGAATAGCTTGTTCAGGCTCTAATAAATCCAACATTCCTGCACAACACTCCAATATGAATCCATCAACATGACCATGCAGCAATACTGGAAGCCTAAACTGTTTGATCAATAGTACAGTCCTTGATTGTTGGTTGTACAGTAAAACAGCGGCACCATCTCCGCTGTTATATATTTCTCTAACTTGTTCTTCAGTGTTTCCATCACTTTTTCTAGTGTAAGAAATAATGTACTTTCGTAGAGTTGACCAACCACTATATACAACGGCTTCATTTAGAATTTTGACATTACCAGCCATCACCATCCAATACCTTTCCTAATCCACCAAGTACACTGCCTTCTTCCTTTCCACCATAACTACTTGCTTTAGACATGATCCTATCTGCCAAGCGGTTGAATGGAAGAGATTGCAACCAAACCTTTCCTGGTCCTATTAAACTGGCGAAAAACAAGCCTTCTCCACCAAAAAGTACATTTTTTACGCCTTTTACAAAAACTATGTCAAAATCAACGGTTTGCGTATAAGCTACCAAACAACCAGTATCAACTCTGAGATGTTCGCCGACAGCCAATGTCCTTTCAGTCACATGTCCTCCAGCATGCATGAATGCTAATCCATCACCTTCTAACTTTTGCATGATAAATCCTTCACCACCAAAAAAGCCGCGTCCCATTTTTTTAGAAAATTCAATGCCAATGCTTGTTCCTTGCGCAGCACATAAAAAGGCATCTTTTTGGCAAATGATTTTACCATCATAATCACAAAGATCCAAAGGAATAATTTTGCCAGGATAAGGCGAGGCAAAGGCTACCTTCGCCTTTCCATTTCCCTGATGAGTAAATGCTGTCATAAACAGTTTTTCACCAGTGAGCAATCGCTTGCCTGCACCCATCAATTTTCCGAGGAAGCCTTGATCTTGACCAGAGCCATCACCAAAAATGGTGCGCATATCTATACTCTCGTCCATCATGAGCATAGAGCCAGGCTCAGCCAATACTGTCTCTCCAGGATCTAGTTCTATCTCTACATACTGCATTTCACTGCCATGAATCTCAAAATCTATATCGTGTGCATTTTGCATAAGGATGATTTTGAGGCAATATTACACAAAGTTGGAGTCAATACAAGCAATTCTTAGAATATTTAATGTCGAAAAGAAGAAATCAATAACTGAAATGTCACGATTGCTTAAAAATTGATCAGACAAATATTATCGTTAAATCCATGTTAAAAAAGCAATATGCCTTATATTTACCCTGTTTTTGTCGTTGAGTACTCGAAGGTATTTAATATATCGCTCTTAGATCAAGGTTTCTAAATATAAATTGTACAATGAATAGAATCATTTCCACATTTGTAATCATAATTTTGGTAGTTTTGTCAGCGAAAGCTCAAGAGAAAGAACCTATCAAGGTAGTAGAATTTTCAGGAAAAATTGTTTTTGAAGATAAAGATGGTAATCCTGCACCATTGCCATATACCAATGTTTCTGTCAAAGGGACAAATCGTGGTACTTTTACAGAGTATGATGGCTTCTTTTCATTAGTGGCTTTGGCTGGAGAAACCGTTGTTTTTTCGAGAATTGGGTATAAAACTGTGGAAGTAAAAATTCCTGATGTACTCATTTCTGACAGATATACTTGGGTACAAATCATGACGGAAGATGATTATGTATTGCCAGAAGCGATCATCAGACCTTGGCCAAGCAAAGAGCATTTTAAACAAGAGTTTTTGGCCATTGATATTTCTAATGAGTTGAGAGAAAATGCAATGGCCAACCTAGCAGATGAAAAAATGAAAGAAATAAGATATTCAATACCAGTAGATGGAAGAGAGACATCTAGCTTGGTCATCAAGCAACAAGCAAAAGATTATATATATACTGGACAAATAAAGCCTCAAAACATCTTCAATCCTATAGCTTGGAAAAACTTCATAGATGCATGGAGGCGCGGAGACTTTAAGAAAAAAGATAAAAAGTAAGATTAAAATTAGTCCCTGATTTGATTTTTAAAATAGGTGGTTAGGAAATGTAACACCTAGATGTGTACCTTTGCTGCTCAAATTGAAGGTACATTTACATGAAAATAGTAGATTATTTTGATAAATCCAAGGGCCAGACCTTAGTGTCTTTTGAGGTTTTGCCTCCACTGAAAGGTGGTAGTATGTCTGATATTTTTGAAACCTTAGATCCTCTGATGGAGTTTAAGCCGCCATTTATAGATGTCACCTATCACCGTGAAGAATATGTATATAATAAGAGGCCGAGTGGATATTACGAAAAGACAGCTATACGCAAACGTCCTGGCACAGTTGGTATTTGTGCTTCTATCATGCACAGGTATGGTATAGATGCAATTCCTCACCTTATATGTGGTGGATTCAGCATAGAAGAGACTGAAAATGCCCTTATTGACCTCAATTTTTTGGGTATCAATAATGTATTGGCCCTGAGAGGAGATGCGAGACAATTTGAAGATAAGTTTATACCAGAACCAGATGGTCATAAATTTGCGGTGGACTTAGTCAAGCAAATCCATGATATGAACAATGGAGTGTATCTGGATAGCAATATTGAAAAAGGAACACCAACAGACTTTTGTATAGGCGTGGCTGGTTATCCCGAAAAACACTTTGAGGCACCTAATTTTGCTTCAGACATAGAATATTTGAAAAAGAAAATTGATGCAGGAGCCAGTTATATTGTGACTCAAATGTTTTTTGACAATGCCAATTTCTTCAAATTTAAAGAGGCATGCGAAAAATCTGGCATCAATGTACCTATTGTACCAGGCCTCAAACCAATCACTAAAAAGTATCAGCTAAACTCAATACCTCGTAAATTCTTTATCAATTTCCCAGAAACCTTAGTAAAAGAAATTTTAAAAACTGACGAGAAAGACATCAAACAATTGGGTATAGAATGGTGTATCAGTCAATGTAGAGAGTTGAAACAAGCAGGTGTACCATGCCTCCATTTTTATACAATGGGAGATGTGGATACTACTTATAAGATCATCGAAAAAATATAAAAAGCCTGACATCAACTCAAACTTAGTGTCTGGCTTTTTATCAATCTAAATCTGTACTACAGCACTCGAATCTTAATATTCTTAAACCAAACCTTGTCACCATGATCCTGAAGCGAGATACGACCTTTTGAAGATACACCAAATGATGGCATATCTTTAAATTTGCTACCTGCTACCATTTTTTTCCAATTGTCATCATGCATGGTGAAGTTGACCACATTGATACCATTGAGCCAAAATTCTACCTTTCCTTTATTGCTTTTGATTCGTGCTTGATTCCATTCGCCTGCTGGTTTTACCACTGGGTATTTGCATGCTATGAGATCATAAAGATCGCCAGCTTTGTGCTTATCATATTTTGAATCTGGATGACACGAATTGTCCAAAATCTGCATCTCAGGGCCAGTCTGCCAAACATAGTCAAATTTTTCGCTCTCTATGACATTAAACATAACGCCACTATTGCCACAATTACTAATCTTCCACTCGTATTGCAATTCAAAATTTTCGTATTCCTGATTCGAGACGATATCACCTCCATCAAATGGTTTGGCAGATTTGTCTGTTTCTGTATTTGCATCCAAATGAATGGCATTCTCATTGATTATCCAGCTTTTACCTATTGATTTCTTTTTGAAAGTATGCCAACCAGCCAATGATTTTCCGTCAAAAAGTAGGTTCCAACCAGCTTTTTTTTCAGCATCATTTAGTGTATTGGGTGTGTGTTGATAAGGAGATTTCTTTACATCGCCTTTTGCTTGTGCCACTTGATTCATTGTGTACCACGTTTCAGTACTCCACAGTGGCCTCCCAGCTTCGCTTACAAAATGCTTTTTGAGGCGGATGTAGATCATGTGATTTGCTTTCTGACCATCAAACTCCAAAAATACCCTCTTTCTATCATCTGAAACTACAGCAGATTTGATTTTGATTTTTTTCTCATCAATTTTGAATACCATATTCAATGAATGGTTGGTTTTATAATACCATTGTTTGACTTCGTAGTCTTCAATATTCCAACCATCTGCTTCTTCCAATAGTTCTGTAAACTCCTCTCCCTGCTGCATTTGTTGACTCTTTTTTCTGCATTTATACCATTAGATTTTCCCTTACTGCCAGCATTTCAGAAAGTAGGTTTACCATTGAAATGAAGCTATCTGAAGTCCATAATACAAATTTCCCATTTTGACTCCAATTCGCCTTAAGGATTTCGATACGCCAACATATAAATCTCCATCTGAATTACATACTATCCTATTGACACCAGCTTCTAGGCCTTGTATAAATCATTACTATAAAGATTGTCATCAACTCCACAAATACGCGCTTGACGCCACCATGGGTCACCTCACCATGAATCATCTGACCCTTATATATACCGAGATCAAGAGCTAATGGTGTACTTGGTGAATTGCCTATTTCATCTTGGGGCAACCAAAACATAGGTAAGTCTTCTTTTTTGTCTTTAGTACCTTCAGGATCTACCGATCTAGAACCAAACCAAGCACCGTCTCTGACATGTACTATTTTGGATGAAGGGAGCCAATCGCCCTGATTGTCCGCCACAAAGATGTCTCCATTATATCCTATACCGATACCGTTTGGTGTGCGTAGCCCAGATGCAACAAATGTCATTTTGCCAGTATTTTTATTGACCTTTACCACCTTGCCTCGATCTGGTATTTGAGGTTGCGTGCTTGCTCCACCTGGATTGATAGCTGTGGCCAATGTTGCATAAAAATAACCATCTTTATAAGCCAAACCAAATCCAAACTCATGGAAATTGGACGAAACTTTCCAGTCATCACAAAGTGTTTGGTATTCGTCAATGATTCTATCATTATTAGTATCTATCAACCTAGTGATTTCGTGTTTTTGCATGACATAAATGGTATCATTGACCACTTTGACGCCGAGTGGTTCTGCCAGCCCAAAAGCGATTCTAGTTGTTTTCATCTTGGATGTATCGCCACTTTGTGCATTTTCGACCAAATAAACAGACCCAGCGGCATCCCAAGTACTGACTATCATGCTTCCATCTGATTTGAAATCAATCCCTCCTACTTTTGGCTTGAAGCTATTTTGTCTTGCTTGAAATAAATCGAATGATGGGTGCACATCTTGCAATGGATACTGGTCTCCTGGTATTTTTGATACATTGGCCATAGGCAACTTCATGCTACGCAAAAGTTCCTTGTCGGTGTTACCATGCAAAATATTTTTAGGAGGAATGACTTCAAAATCTGTGTCACCTGGCTTTTTCCAATTGTAAGACAAAAATCTACCTCCTGCCCCTTGGAAATATTCTAATTTGAATGGATAAAATCCCTTAGTCATAGCAATACTAACTTCTCCATATTCGGCTCCATGAAGCCCATCATTATCTATCACTTGTTTACCATTTATGAATAGTTTTGAACCGTCATCGCTCCATATATGAAAAGTGTAAGTTCCCTCTGTTTCTATTTTGATAAATCCAGTTGCAATTATAGCAAAATTATCTTCCAACTCTTTGAAATCGCCACCAGAAACATTGTCAAAATTTGGAAAGATCCCTGCTTGTTTTGGCTTTTTGGTGTCGGGGATTGTTGGCATTTTATCGATGTTTTTTGGTATATCATATACTTTTACTATGCTACCTGGAAGAAGATCATTTTCTTTAATATTGGCATCAGGTGACATGGTCAGCAGCGATGTGCCACCCTCTGAAGGTTCGTTTTGATCTTTATCATCATCCAACGACAGAATATATTCCACCATTTTGTTGATATCTTGGTCAGCAAGATCAGCATGTGGCGTCATGGCTTGCTCTCCCCAAACTCCAGATCCACCAGCTTTCACTTTTTTTGTCAATAAGCTTACATTTTCAGGAGTATTTTTATATTTTTGGGCTATGGCTATATAAGCTGGGCCGATGGTTTGTAAGGTTTTGTTATGACAAGTTTTACAATCGCTTTTGGCTATCAATTTTAGGCCCTGGTGGATTTCTTCTGTACCTTCATTCTCGTTTTCTTCCTTTTCACTGCCGCCAGCCACATTTTTATTTTCGATGGTAGGTGATGTAAAAGTGATATTGAGCTTGGTAGTTGCATTGGGATTCATTATCAAAAACCCATCTACATTGACAGTATTGATATTGTCATATTTTACATCTTCTTTTTTGACCACTGTAATTTTACCATCAGTCTCTATATTAGATTCAGCAACGATAGATGATGTATTGAACAATAGTCCGATATTTACACCAGCAGGGACATTTTTTGTGATGAAATTTCTCTGAAAAATAAGCCTGTAATACTACTGGATTTATTAGCATCTACTTCTTCAAAAATATCTACAGGTGTTGTCCATTTTCTGAAACTAATTGATACATCAATTGCACCTTGTTATTAATAAACCGATGTCCTTTTATATTCAAATTTTGTCTGAATAGTATCTTTGCCAGCAAGCGCAAACCAAGGGTTTTGTGGGTATTTTCCATGTAACTATTGCCAATAGATATCGGTTGTGAATTATGAGCAGTCGTATAAACAGCGCCATCCAAAATAAACACTACCTTTCCAAGCTTTATACAGCGCACCACTCTCCTGTTTGTAGTAAACCCAAAGATCGTCCAGTTAGAGCGGTGTGATCATTCTGGATTCCAATCGAGCACTGATCTAAACACCCAATGGTCAAAGCCCTTTTTGCTCACTGGCTTGTTCCTTTTTGAACACGCCAAGATTGAATAATACAAAGACTGTCAGTAATTTATAAAAAACGCATATATAAATTTTAATTAATTTTAATTACAGAATTAAATGGATGCTATGATGGTTATGGTGTACGTGCAAAAATTCGTCATATAGCAATGTTTGTCTGCTCTCATAAGGTAGATCATCCTCTTGCCGAAGATCTTTTCAATTTTGGTTTTGGTTTCAAATGGGTCGCCATTGGTTATCAAGATATTGGCCACCTTGCCTTTCTCGAGACTACCATGTTATCTGCAACGCCAAAAATCTGTGCGGGATAGATGGTTATCGCTTTCAAAAGCTTCTTAACTTATTACCATTCCGCCATCTGACGTCCAGCATATTAAAGAAATTCGCGTATTTTGGCATTGTCTGTTCTGATGGCCACCTTCACTCCTGCTTTTGACATTTTTGCAGCATTGGTATATGCTGCATCATACCTATCATTTTCTCTTCTTGGAGTATTGAGTATTGGGCCTGTGATGACCGATATCCCGGATTTAGCAATTTTATCTGCAACGCGCCAACCTTCAGCTACTCCCATTAGTACTGTTTTGATTTTCTTTTCTTCGATCCATGTCAATGCTGATTCAATATCGCTTTTAGAATTTACTTCAACAAAAAGTGGCATTTCTTTCCTCACAATTGGTAAAAGGGCATCCATTTGAGGATTGTTTTTGACCCAATGCTGCTTATCGGCTTTTGAAGTGGAATCAATTTTTGAATATGCTAGGGCGCTTGACCATATATCGTTGAGATTTTTCATCGTCTTTTCAGCATCTTTCTTGATTTCATCTTCTGTCCGTCTATCAAACCTACCTTTACGGCCTGTAGATGGAAATCTCATAAGGACTCTCTCTGACCCACAACTCATTTGCTCGGGATTATATCCAAACAAGTCAACCAATGCTCCTGTGCCTGGAAATGTACTGCCTTCTGGCTTTGCAAAAACGGTAGTGACACCATTTAGCCTTGTGATAGGAATGGACACAGAATTGGGATTTACTGCCGTCAAAGCTCTCATGTGTGGTATAAAATCTCCCAACTCTCTAAAATCATTAGTGACAGTGACAGCGTCAATTTCTACAAGTCCCAACCTACTGCCGCTATCTATGAATCCTGGGTAAATGTGCTTATTGGTGCAGTCAACGACTTTCATATTTGGAAGTGCATTAATTTTTCCTATCTCTGCTATTTTCCCATCTTGGAGCTGGACATCTCCGATATAAGTCCCATTAGTGATGGTGTGAATAGTGCCATTTTTGAGAAGAAAGATACCATTTGTAGGCTTACCAACCTGTTGTGCAATTAATAATTGTGCCGATAATAGCAAAACAATAGCTGAAAATAATTTTATAATTGATCTTGACATCTTCGATAGAATATTGATTAATGATTGTGATTTTTGGAGTATTTGAATCTGATGTAATCAGAATAACTTTCTTGCATCAATTGCTCGCCTACTCCTTTCAAACAGCCATTATTTTCATGATCATCTCTATCATTTTCGTAAAAAGAAGTATATTTATCAGTTGGATTAATGTCCAATCTTACATCATCGACATCTGATTGTAAGTCAAAGTAAGTTTTACCATCGACCAAAGTCATCTGTGGAATGGCATATACTGATAATGGATGACCTTTGAAGATGGCAATATCGGCATCCTTTCCTACCTCAATGGAACCTACTTTTTGGTCAATTCCCAATTGCTTTGCAGGATTAATAGTAATCAGTGCCAAAGCTTCGTCATCTGTAAGGTCTCCATATCGTTGTGTCTTGGCAGCTTCATGATAAAGATGTCTGATGAGTTCATCTGAATCCGAATTGATAGAAGTGGTCACTCCATTTCTCGTAAGGATTGCTGCATTGTAAGCCGTAGAGTAATACACTTCAAATTTATATGCCCACCAATCAGAAAAAACTGAAGCAGTCGCACCAAAAGCAGCTAGTTCGGGAGCTACTTTAAATCCTTCATTGACATGCTGAAAGCAAACCTTATTGACTCCAAAGTCTTTGAGTACACGCATGAGCATCAATATTTCATCTGCACGATATGAATGGCAATGAATTAAAATTTTCCCTTTTAAGATATCAGCAATGGTTTCATTTCTTAAATTATATGCTGGTGAAGATTTGCTTATTCCTTTCTTGTATTCGTCCCACTCGTGCATATATATCTTAGCTTCACTAAATGCATTGCGAAAAACCTGCTCTACTCCCATTCTAGTAGCAGGCACTATTTTGCTGCCTTCGCCATGAGTGCGAATTGGATTTTCGCCCAAGGCAAACTTGATGGTTCGAGGTGCACCTTCTATCCTCAAGTCGTCTGGATTGATGGTGCCATACCTATGTTTGATGGTCTCGCATTGGCCTCCTATTGCATTGGCAGACCCGTGCATGGCATGAGAAATAGTGACGCCTCCTGCCAAAGCTCTATAAATAGATACATCTAATGGGTTTAAAGCGTCACCAACATTGACCTCAGCAGTGACTGGATTGGAAGCTTCATTGACTACGTCTAATGCAATGTGCGAATGTGCATCAATGATACCAGGCATCACATACAGGTCCGTAGCATCTATCACTTTTGTATTTTGACCTGATGGTAAATTTTTGCCTATTTTAGCTATTTTGCCATCTTTAACCCATATATCTGTCTGATACAAAGTACCATTTGTTACAGTTAGGATTGTACCATTTTTAATCAGTACGTTCTGGCAATAACACCAAAATGGCATCAGCAAACTGGCGATAATGAAAAATTTGTTCATGCTCTGTCTCGTTAATAAATAAAAAAATTATTTCGGGTCTCCCACAAATTCGCCTTTGATAGGGAATGTTCCAAATTCCTGTAAACTCACAGTACCAGTATATTTTTTTTCATCAAAGTTGAGATCAAAAACTACTTTAACTGGTTGACCCAGATCAGCTATGATTTCAAAACTTAAATTATTGGCATTGGTGCTGATATTGGTTGCTGTGTCTTCATCGTTTGGAGATGAATCATCAGCCACTTTGATACCATACTCGCCATTATTTTTTGTGATCACAATTTGTCCTTGTTGTTTCGAGCCTGGTATTTCTACTATATAATTCCATGTGCCAACAAACTTAGCCGCTTCACTTGGTTTGGCCTCCTTCTTGGGCTTTTCAGAATAATCAAATTTTTTACCATCAACAAAAACATATTTTATAGTTGATTTTTCGGAAAAATAAGGCTTGTCTGTGATAACAAGATTGGCCAACTTGCCTTTTTCAACAGTGCCAACCACATTGGATATGCCCAAGATTTGAGCAGGATGTGTCGTGAGTGCAGCCAGTGCTCCTTGTTCTGACAATCCATGTTCCATCATTTTTATGATGTTTTTTTTAATATCTATAGCCTTCACATTCAAAAACGAAAATCCAAAGCTTATTCCATATTTTTCAAACATGGCAGCTTGGGCAAGATATTCATTCAAGAAAACTTCCTTCCTTTTATTAAAATTTTCCAATGCAGGGTCAGCATCTTTTTTTTCTATTGATTTGTTGGCTTGAAGAGTAGTTGAATCCTTTTTGGCTTCCGTTTTTGTCTCATTTTTTTCAGTCTCGGGCAACTCCAATGCCAGTAATACTTGACTATTGCTATTCTTGATTTTATCTAAATAATGCCACCCCTGTTTTACCTCGGTCAAGATAAGATCAAAACCTAATTCATCTTTCAAAGCTAATGCCTTATGTACGTCTTTTGTCTTCTGGGCAATAAAAAATAGAGGGATTTTTTTTGATGTCACTGGATAAAGAGCAGCCAATTCGGCGCTAAAATCTGGCCTGGCTAATCCTGCAGGATTGAGTTTATAATTTTCATCATGCTTGCCGCAAATGGCTGAGTTTTTGTACAAATCTCTGAATTTAGCTAAGATACCAATGGCTGTAGAAGGATAAAATCCTCGGTTTGTCTCCAATTGAAATGTCTGACCTGACATAGGTTTGACCATGAGCTTATCAGCACTATCTTCGCCCAAAAGTAAGACATTGCTATAACCTGGCAACATCAATCCTCTTGGAGCAATATTTGCTAATGTAATGCCCGCACTTCTAAATTCCCCAACAGATTTATCTGAAGACTTAAATGCATCTTTTGAGCTAAACTGTGGTGTGATGCCAGCAACATCATTGGGTGGATTGCCTGGGTCAGCTAACTTTGGCCTGTCTTTTGATTCAGGTTTTACCACTCCAACATTTGAAAAAGCATCAATAAATCCAGCATATATATACATCGAATCAACACTAACAAACTGTGCATCAAATGGAGGCTTTACATCAGCACCAATTGCAGCAATAAATCCATCTTTGATGATTACGTTCTGACCTGAGAGTAAGCTGCCTGGACGTTGGACAACAAAACAATTTTTCAGATAATAGGTAGTACCCAATGATTTTGGGCCATCACTATTTTGAGCAAGTAATTTGGGTTGAGTTAATATTAATGCTATCCATAAAAGAGCTTTTGAGTACAATTTTAACATTATTTACTTATCTATGAAAAATATGATTAATTAGAATTGTGGAAAACAGCTTCAAAAATAGAAGTATTTTGGGAGATTTAGAATTTTTAAATAGTACAAAAGATAAAGTAACAACAAATACAACCAATTTTTTGCCAATAAACGGATAATCATGACAAAATAATCAGTATTAAATGCCTAGTATTTTAAAACATTAATTAAGTTTGCACCCTAAATTTTTAATTTCACCAATGAAAGTTTGTATTTCTTTAGTTTTTTCGATTTTTACTTTTGTGAACATAGTTTACTCTCAGTCATGGTTACAAGTTAATCCTTCTCAAGTGGTTGAAACTGGATTGAAGGAGATCACTCCTCAGGTGTTTACTTTATATAGCATGGATGATGAGGCAATGCAAGCAAAACTTTGGGCGGCACCACATGAGAAAAATACAGATGTCAACCAATCTGAAGTAGTCATAGCAGTAGGACTTCCTGGTGGACATACCGAAAATTTCAAAATTGTCCAATATGATATGATGGAATCAGAATTAGCCTCAAAATATGCATATATACGTACTTTTTATGGAATTTCAACAATTAATTCATTAAAGAGAATAAGAATTGACTATACCTTGCACGGATTCAGAGCTGTCATCAAAGCCCCAGGCGAAAACAAAATCTTCATTGACCATTATCAGAGAGGGGATAAAAACACCCGAATTATTTATTTTAAGAATGATTACAAAAAAACATATAATTGGGGATGTAATTTTGTAGAAGAAGCTGGGATGCATGGTGATCACCAATCTGGTTCAAGAATTGGTGATTGCCAATTGAGAAGCTATAGATTGGCACAGGCTACTACCGGAGAGTACAGTTCTTATCATGGAGCAAGTAATTCAAGTCAGTCAGGTTTAGTGATGACGGCAGTGGTTAATGTCATCAATCGAATTAACGAGGTATATGAAGCGGAAGTGGCGGTAAGGCTTATTTTGATCAACAATACCGACCAAGTGTTTTATTATAACTCTGTGACAGATGGTTATGCCAATAATGGTTCTTCAAGCGATCTATCAGCTAATCAAACAAATTGTACTTCTGTGATAGGCTCTTCAAATTATGATATAGGTCATGTTTTTGGTACAGGTGATGGAGGTATTGCTGGATTAGGTGTCGTTTGCAACAATAACAGTAAAGCTCAGGGTTATACTGGCAGACCAATGCCTGTTGGTGACCCATTTACCATAGATTACGTTGCACATGAGATGGGCCACCAATTTAATGCAAATCATACACAATATAATAGTTGTAATAGAAACAATTCTACAGCCATGGAACCAGGAAGTGCTTCATCTATCATGGGATATGCTGGGATATGTAGCCCTGATGTACAAAGCAACAGTGACGACTATTTCCACGCAAAAAGTCTTGATGAAATAAAAACATTTTTGACAGGAAGTGGAAATGCTTGTTCAACTATTGTTTCTCAACCGACCAACAATCCTCCAACCATTACTTCTGTTCCAAATTATAGTATTCCTGTATCGACTCCTTTTGTATTGACACTCAATGCAACCGATCCTCAGGGTCATAGCATTATTTACACTTGGGATCAAATGAATGCGTATTCCAATCCTGCTCAAACTATGCCTCCTGCTTCTACTAATACTTCTGGTCCGGTATTCAGAAGTATTGAATCAACAACCTCGCCATCAAGATATTTTCCACCATTAGACAATATTGTAAACAATACGTCCAATACATGGCAAGTACTTCCTTCAGTAGCAAGATCTATGAGTTTCAGAGGCGTCGCTAGAGATTTTACTGGCGTATTTGGATGCAATAGCGAAGTTAATATTACTGTATCCACTGTCAATGCATCTTCGGGTGCTTTTACAGTCACATCTTTTAATTCAGCAACTACATGGAACGCAGGAGAAACAAAGACAATCACTTGGAATGTAGCCAATACGACTGCGTCTCCAGTGAGTGCGGCCAATGTCGATATTTTGCTCTCTTTGGATGGTGGATATACATACCCCATAGTATTGGCTACTGCAACACCAAATGATGGATCTCAAGCTATTACAGTCCCAGCCAACGCTACTACACAGGGTAGAGTGATGGTCAAAGGAAGCAATCATATATTTTTTGACATCAATAATGCCAATATTACTATAACTGCCTCATCCCCAACATTTACACTCTCTGCTACTCCAAGTACTTTTTCTGGCTGCCCTGGTACAGTATTTGTGAGCAACATCAATGTCACAGCAGCGGGAGGATTTAATCAAGCGGTCACCTTGTCTGTCAGTGGCTTACCTTCGGGTGCAAACACCACGTTTACCACAAATCCTGTCAATCCAGGAAATACGTCTATAATGACCATCACAGGCATGAATATTAGCGGCTCAAATGTTTTGACACTGAATGGAACAGGAGGAAGTGTCAATGCAAATACCACAATCAATGTTGATGTTTTACCAACAATTGGTACCGTCAGTTTGGTATCTCCAGCAGATATGGCTACTAATGTCTCTTTAACACCTAGTATGTCATGGTCTGCACTGTCAGGAAGTTCATCTTACAATCTTGAAGTTGCCTATGATCAAGCATTTACAGAGATATTAACAACATATACAGGAACAGGAACTTCATATCAAATTACAACTCCAGTATTTGGTGGAACTACCTTATATTGGAGAGTAAGGGCAAATAATTCTTGTGGGGCTGGAAGTTGGACATCGAGATCTTATACGGTTGAGCCTTGTTATTTTTATAACCCTGATGTTTTGCCAATAGATATTCCTTCTGGAGGAGGTACTGTTTTTTCAAATATGAATATAACGGACAAGGGTTCCATCACTGATATTAATGTCCTAAATTTGGTTGGATCATATTTAGAGTTAGTTACTTTAGATTTTTCATTAATTCATCCTCAAGGTACTTCTTCTTTGTTTTGGGATTCACCATGCCATAAAGATTTGAATTTTAATATTCAATTTGATGATGCAGTTACTGGAACTTGGCCATGTCCTCCTACAACAGGCTTATTTTATCATCCATCCAATCCATTAAGTGTGTTTAATAATTTAACATTAAATGGAATATGGAAATTGAAGTTAGAAAGGACAACCCAATCGACAGGTATCATCAATACTTGGGGTTTAAAAGCTTGTGTGAATAATTATTGTCGTTTGACAGTTGGTCATAATCGAAAGTCTGGTCCAGGATCATTAAAAGCTGCCATAGATTGTGCAGCAGCAGGTGATACTATCAGATTTGCTAGCAATATCACGAATGACACCATATTTTTGGGAGATCAAAGTTTATTGATAAATAAAAACCTGTATATCGAGTCAGATATTGCTAAGAATATTCATATTACTTCTAATAGTACCACACCTACCATCATCAATACTGCTCCAAATGTTGTAGAAGGGCTTAAGATAAAAGGTATTCACATACACTCTTCGAATGCTGGTATTGGCGCAATCAACAATAATGGAACACTTACTCTTGAAGATGTAATATTACATAAGTGGCCAGGATCATCTACTGCCACAGTGAACAATCAAACTGGTGCCAATACCACCTTAAAGGGTAATTGCAAGATTATAACCGATTAAGTTGGAGCTTAATGGCATAGGTTATTGATATGTGCTTTTGCTGGTTCATAACCCAGTTTTGCTGATTCTTTGATGTCATTACAAGCCTTTTTTTGATCCAATAGCTTGGTATATGCGTTAGCTCGATTGAAGTAAGCTTCAGCAAAATCTTTTTTACAAGATACTGCATCATTAAAATCGGACAAAGCTTTTTCGTAATCTTTTGATTCTAAATGACAAGTACCTCTTAGTACATATAGTTCGTGATTTTTGCTATCAGTTTTTATTAAATTGGTATAATCTATACTAGCTTCATCAAATTTTCCAAGCTTAAATGATGTCATAGCCTTGTTCTTAAGGGCGCTTTCGTGAGTAGGATCTATCTGTAAACAAATGCTAAAGTCACTCATTGCCGAAGCATAGTCTTCCATCATCAATTTGGCATAACCTCTATGTTGATATAAGTCGGCGTTTGCAGGGTTTTTCTTAATAGCAAATGTAAGTTCAGCGATAGCCTCCGACCATTGTTGGTTTTTGAGATAAATTTTTGACTTTTCAAATGAAGTTATTTCTTGATCTGGCTTCAGATTGGCAGCTGCATTAAAATCTGACAAAGCACCTTCGCTATCGTTTATTTTATTTTTACAAATAGCTCTATTCAAAAATGCTGCGTATGAGTGTTCTCCCAAGACAATGCCATTAGTAAAATCTGTAATGGCCATTTCGAAGTTTCCATTTTTCATATACGCAGTACCTCTATGTATATAAGTCTTTCCATTTTTTGGATCTAATATTGATGCCTCAGTAAGCACAGATATACATTGTGAATAATTACCTTTCAGCAGCAATGTATAGCCTTTGTAAAGAAATGCTTTATTAAATGTAGGGTCTAACGAAATGGTTTTGTCAAAATCTAGTAATGCTTGATCGTATTGTTTGAGATTAAGGGCTGAGTTACCTCTATTATAATAAGCCTTTGTGAAATCTGGATCTCCGGCCAAACAAGTAGAAAAAGATGCTATGGCCAATTCGTAATTCTTAGAGTTAAAATACTCTACGCCTTTGTTATAATGGTCATTTGGTGATTTTTCGGTCTGGGCTACACACCATATACTACATAATAAATAACCTAAGATGATTAAAAATCTCATTATACAATTGCTTAAAAATGTTTATCGAGAAGTCGCCATCTTAAGGGGGAAATTCAGATGATTTTACTTCCTGTCAGTAATGTTACACAAAATTGATAAATTAAAATTTGATTTTCATTACTTTTGACCTTATATTTTTTGTTTTTAAGAAAATTTCATGGCAAACCCTGTAGAAATTAAAAGAGATGATTCAGACTCTAATGCTGATCAGCGTAAAAAAGACCATATTGACCTAGCTTTTACTTCAAAACTTAGCAGCCATGATTTTGAATCCAGATTTTATTATGAGCCACTATTATCTCACCATCCGAATGGCTTTGATGATCTGAAGTTAAGGTTTTTAGATAAGGATTTTGGCGCACCTATTTGGGTATCAAGTATGACTGGTGGCACTAAGCATGCAGCCAACATCAATAAAAATCTCGCTTTGGCATGTGGCGAGTTTGGTTTGGGCATGGGACTCGGATCGTGTAGGCAGCTTTTGCACAGTGATGAATATTTTGAAGACTTTGATGTAAGAAAATATCTCAATGATCAGCCACTATATGCCAACTTGGGTATTGCTCAAGTGGAGACACTCTTGGAAAATGGTCAGTCAGTCAAAATAAAAACTTTATTGGACAAGTTGGATGCTGATGGCTTGATCGTACATGTCAATCCACTTCAAGAGTGGTTACAACCAGAAGGAGATCGCTTTAAGTATCTACCTATTGATACAATCGCAAGACTTTTGGATAAAGTAAGATATAAAGTGATAGTCAAAGAAGTAGGACAAGGTATGGGGCCAAAATCACTAAGGGCATTGATGAAACTACCCTTGGATGCCATAGAATTTGCAGCAAGTGGTGGTACCAATTTTTCGCTTTTGGAGCTAAATAGGTCAAGCAATGAGAAAAATGTATCTATTAAAAATATAGCCAAAATAGGACATAATGCTGATGAAATGGTCAATATGGTCAATACCATTTTTGATGAAGAAGGACAAAATATTTTATGTAAACAATTTATCATTTCTGGTGGGATCAACGACTTTTTGGATGGATATTATTTCACACAAAAACTAAAAATGCATTCGATATATGGACAGGCTTCTACTCTACTAAAGCACGCTTTGATATCTTACGAATCCATCCAATCTTATATCGCATCACAAATGCAAGGACTCGCGTTGGCAAAGGCATTTTTGTCAATAAAAGAATAACAATCGGCATGGACAGCAAAGTAATCTTAGGATTTTCAAAAATGACTAAAAGCCAAAAATTGAGTTGGTTGGCAAAAAATTTTGATTCTAATCAAGGCGATATTATTGACATCAGTCAGTCATTCTATGTGAATGAAAAAACCCAAAAAATAATTGACGGATTTAGCGAAAATACAATAAGTAATTTTATACTTCCTTATGGATTGGCTCCCAACTTTTTAATAGATGGTGAGATATTTTGTGTGCCTATGGTCATTGAAGAAAGCTCAGTAGTAGCTGCCGCCTCTTCCGCAGCAAAATACTGGTTGGACAAAGGTGGATTCAAAACCACCATACTTGGGACTATCAAAGTAGGACAAGTTCATTTTAAATGGTCAGGATCATCGGATTTGCTTGAACAACTTTTCGCAGAAATACAGACTATGCTGATATCAGATGCAGCGTCCATCACTGACAATATGGTCAAACGAGGTGGAGGCATTGTCCGTCTTGAATTATTGAATTTTAATGATTTAGAGCCTGATTTATATCAAATACGAGCCCATTTTGAAACCTGTGATTCGATGGGTGCTAATTTTATCAATTCAGTCTTAGAAAGCTTTGCCAAGTCGTTGGAAGAGTTTTTCTTGGTTCATCCTTCTTTAGCTGACAAAGATCGCGATGTCCAGATCATCATGTCCATCTTGTCAAATTATACACCAGAATGCATAGTGCGCGCTGAGGTATCATGCCCAGTTGATCATTTGGGCGTTTTTGCCAATGGTATGTTGGCAGAGCAGTTGGCAGAAAAATTTAGAGTAGCAGTAAAAATTGCACACATCGATCCATATAGAGCTACAACTCATAATAAAGGTATATTTAATGGCGTTGACGCAGTCATCTTAGCTACTGGAAATGATTTTAGAGCTACTGAGGCAGCTGGACACACTTATGCAGCACGCGATGGTCAATATAAAAGCTTGAGTTTCTGCGAGATTAAAGATGGTATTTTTAGGTTTTGGTTAGATCTTCCCTTGGCGATAGGCACTATAGGCGGTTTGACTTCATTGCATCCTATGGCCAAAAAAACATTGGACATATTGGGCAATCCATCTTCAGAAAAACTCATGCGCATCATTGCTTCTGTTGGCCTAGCTCAAAATTTCGCAGCCATTAGATCCCTGGTCACCACAGGTATTCAGCAAGGTCACATGAAAATGCACATTATGAATATACTGAATCACCTCAATGCTACACCCATAGAAGCTGAGCAGGCTATACACTATTTTGAAGACAAAACAGTTTCGTTTGCTTCAGTAAGAGATTTTCTACAGACTATTCAATCTTAAACGAAATCAGTGTTCAAATACATCTTGATAAAGAATAGGGCTTGGATATTCCTCTTTAAAAACAGATTTTATCACATCAAAAGCTGTGACAACACCTTTGAGTTCATTGTCCAAATTGACCACTGGAAGTGTCTTAAATCTTGAATCTGCAAATAACTCAGCAGCTGTGCCTACTTTGTCTTTTGGTGTGATGCGTACTACTTTGGTAGTCATTACATCTTTGACATACAAATCTTTACCTTGACCAGTTCGTGATGCTTTCCACAAATCATACGATGTCACCATGCCTTTGAGCTTACCGTCTTCTACTACTGGCAATTGTTGGAGTCGAGACTCAATCATTAGGTCTCCAACCTCTTCAATAGTTTGATTTAAGTTAGCAACAATTGGATCTTTTGTCATAATACTTCGAACTTCCTGATTCATCATGATGATTTAATTTTTAAGTGGTTTAGAAAATATCAAAACTAAAGCGAAGAAAAAGGAATTCAATGTGGAATAATATTCCACTTACTTCGATAACTACATATTGACACCAAAAGTTTTACATTTCACAATTATTTTCAAAAAATTATTAAACTCAACCAATCAGATAAATACAAGGAACCTTTTGGATATGGTTTAGATCTACTTTTCTCCATTCCATCACTTTTTTTGATTGTATAAATTCTTGAAGTCCATTAATGTCACAAGCTATACATAGCAAGGTGTTGTTATGCAGTGTTTGAAGGATAGTTTCGATCATAAAACGGTTTCGATAAGGTGTTTCGATCCAAATTTGTGTCTGGGCAGATTTTACAACTTTTGATTCAAGCCCTTTTAATTGTTGAATCAATTCTGGTTTTTTATTGGACAAATATCCATTGAAGGTAAAGTTTTGGCCATTCATACCACTTGCCATTAGCGCCATAAGGATCGATGATGGACCGACCAAAGGTATTACTTTGATTTGGTGTAGATGCGCCCAAGCCACTACATCTGCTCCTGGATCAGCTATACCTGGGCATCCAGCCTCAGATATGACACCTATATTATGGCCTTGCAATGTAAAATTTAGAAATTGGTGCAACTCTGACTGATTATCATTCAACTCAAATATCACCAAATTTGATATGGGTAGAGGATGATTGGTTGACTTGATAAAATGTCTTGCTGTTTTTGCCCTCTCAACTATGAAATACTGAGTATCATGCAGTTTGCCAATGGTTTCTGGAGGTAAGCTGATTACCTTGCCTTCTACGATAGGACATGGTATCATGATGATGGAACCCTTATTTGGCATTTTCATCTTTTAAAGCCCTTCTTAATATTTTGCCCACATTGGTCTTGGGCAATTCATCGCGAAATTCAATATATTTTGGCAGCTTATATCCTGTCAAATTTGTTTTACAATAGGTTATTACTTCGTCTTTGGTTAGACTTTTGTCTCTTGCAACAATAAAAAGTTTGACTACCTCTCCAGACTTTTCATCTGCCACACCAATAGCTGCAGCTTCTAGCACCTTTGGATGCATGGTCACAATATCTTCTATTTCGTTTGGAAAAACATTAAATCCACTCACCAAAATCATATCCTTTTTCCTATCAACGATGTACATAAATCCATCTGCATCCATTTTACCAATATCTCCAGTACATAGCCAGCCATTATCTATGATGGTTGTCGCTGTTTCAGTTGGTTGGTTAAAGTAACCTTTCATGACTTGTGGGCCTTTACATTGTATTTCGCCTATTTCACCAAAAGAAGCCATTGTACCAGAATCGGTGATGATCCTAATGTCTGTTGATGCTACTGGCAAACCAATACTACCCATTTTGCCTGTATCGTCAAGAGGATTGACACTGATCAATGGTGACGACTCAGTCATGCCATATCCCTCTGTCAATGGGCAACCTGTCACTCTTTTCCATTTTTCAGCTACAACTCTTTGTATCGCCATACCTCCACCGACGGTGATTTTTAACGACGAAAAGTCTAGTTTTTCAAATGCTTCATTGTTGAGTAAGGCATTAAATAATGTATTGATACCCGTCATCAAGCTGATCCTATTTTGTTTGAATTCTTTAATGACAGTATTTATATCCCTTGCATTAGTGACCAAAATAGTGTGCGCACCGTAGCTCAACATAGCAAGGCAATTGACTGAAAAAGCAAAAATATGATACATAGGTAGAGGCGAAAGTGTGATTTCTTTGCCTTCGACCAAGTAGTTTTGCATCCAAGATCGTATTTGGAGCATATTGGCAACCAAATTTTCATTGGTGAGCATGGCTCCTTTTGATACACCAGTAGTACCACCAGTGTATTGATGGACGATCACGTCTGAAGGTCCATTTTGAAAATTACGTAACTTAAATTTTTTACCTTCAGTCAATGCGTGGCTAAAATTAACAGTATTGAGCAAATGGTATTTTGGTACCATTCTTTTTATTTTTTTACAACGAAGTCAGTGACCCAACCTTTAATACCACCAAGCAATTCGCCAATAGATGTGACAATTACAGTGTTAATATGCGTTTTACCAATAATAGATTCCAGATTTGAACAAAAGTTATCTAAAATAACAATGCCTTTCACTTGACTATCTTCAAACTGAAACAGCATCTCCCGTGGAGTGTAAAGTGGATTTGTATTCACAATGATCAGTCCAGCCTTGAGTGCGCCAAATACCGCTATAGGATATTGTAATAAATTGGGCATCATAATAGCTATCTTTTCACCAGGATTCATGCCTCTTGAGTGCAGATAAGCCCCAAATTGTGTGGAAAGACTATCTACTTCTGCATAAGTTAATTTTTTGCCCATGCACTCAAAGGCATTCAAAGATTTATACCTTTGAAAACAATCATTCAAAAAATCCACCAATGATATGTACTGGGTAGTATCAATATTAGCAGGAATGCCAGGTGGATAATTTTTTACCCAAGGTCTTTGATTCATTCAAAAAATATTTTAAGAGGCTAATATACGCATTATTATAGGAAATAATACACAAATAAATACTTGACTAACAAAATCTGGTTTTTTGAAAAGTACAAATTATATATAGAAAATTCATATCTTTGCTTTCCCAAAACGAAATTCGTTACAATACACACAAATAAGTAAAATGTCAAAAGAAAAAGAAGAGAAACTCAAAGCACTCGCACTTACCATGGATAAGTTGGACAAGACTTATGGTAAAGGTACCATTATGAAACTTGGAGATAAGCAGGTAGTCCATGTAGAGACCATCTCGACAGGCTCTTTGGGACTTGATATTGCGTTGGGTGTCAATGGTCTGCCCAAAGGTAGGATCGTAGAGATATACGGCCCAGAATCTTCTGGTAAAACTACGCTTGCTATCCATGCTATAGCAGAATGCCAAAAACAAGGTGGTATCGCTGCCATCATAGATGCTGAACACGCCTTTGATAGATTTTATGCAGAGCATTTAGGTGTCAATACCGAAGAGCTTTTGATCTCTCAACCAGATAATGGTGAGCAAGCACTTGAAATAGCTGAAAACCTGATCAGATCTGGTGCTATTGATATCATTGTGATTGACTCTGTGGCTGCACTCGTACCTAGGAGTGAAATAGAAGGTGAAATGGGAGACTCTAAGATGGGACTACAGGCTAGATTGATGTCACAAGCATTGCGAAAACTCACGGCTACCATTGGTCGCACTGGTTGTTGCTGTATCTTTATCAACCAACTGCGTGAGAAAATCGGTGTTATGTTTGGCAACCCAGAAACCACTACTGGCGGTAATGCTCTTAAATTTTATGCTTCCATTCGTCTAGATATCCGAAAATCAGGTACTGCTATCAAAGATAAAGATGGCAACACCATTGGTAACCCAGTCAAAGTTAAAGTGGTAAAAAACAAATTGGCTCCTCCATTTAGAGTAGCAACTTTTGACATTGTATTTGGAGAAGGTATATCAAAAACTGGGGAAATAGTGGATCTTGGTGTCGAGACCAATGTGTTGGGAAAGAGTGGATCATGGTTCAGTTACGAAGGTACAAAAATCGCTCAAGGCCGTGAAGGTGCCAAGCAGTTTATGGCCGATAATCCAGAAGTAGCGGCAGAAATTGAAGCCAAGATTATGGAAAAGTATCAACCAGGTGAGGCCAATCCTAGTGCAGGAGATGACGAAAGTAGCGATGATTGATCATAAAAGTGTGCAATTTAATTTTTGTTCCTTTTAATTATTATTTAAATTCCTTTGTTTGTTTGTTCAGATGATGGGATAATTAATACGTCTGATCAATTTTAAAGTTCAAACAACAAAGCATTCCAAAGAGATGAATAAATCAAGTCTTTGGAATGCTTTTGTTGGTTAATGTGTTATTTTATACTGTATCTGACACCTGCATATAGATTGATACCCATGATCGGTCCCCAAGCCAATGAGCTGTCAAAATACTGCCCAAAAGGATTGTGTGCTGCAATGATCGGGTGCTGCAGTCGATAATTACCAATATTTTCACCACCTACATAAAACTCAAACTTATCATTCCAGTTTTTACTGATTTGTGCATTGCTCAAAAAGTATGAAGGAGTATCACTTGCCCAACGATGTGCTTCATCATTAGCCTCTGTAGAAGGGATGCGCACAGAACTCAACCAATTGATGGTATAATCTATGGTCCAATTTTTACCGGGATGAATGGCAAAATTGGCAAATGCCCTCTGTGGAGAGATCAACGGTTTACGAAGTAATGCTTCACCATAAGTGGTTTTTACATCATTATACCTGTAGGCTAATCTCAAGTCAAGCCAAGCTGAAGGACTCATTTCTGCCTGTAGTTGCAAACTATTAGAATAAGATTGGCCATTCAAATTGTAAAATACTACTTGTCTTGCTGTCCTATCTAAATCTACAATGATTTGATTGGCAAAATCTACTCTATTGAAATCCGCAGATAGAGAAAGTATTTTTTTACCAAAATAAATATCTTGCGTAGCACTTATACCAATATTCCAAGCAACTTCCGCATTAAGGCCATAAGGTGTCTTGGTCTTGTCTCCTCCTTCGATAATGATGGCTCTACTACTGGCAAAGATTCCGATATTTTCTGCAAAGATACTCGCCGTTTTCTGTCCTCGTCCAGCAGCAAGCCTGAAGACTGTTCTCTCCGTCGGAGCATACCTAACATTGAGCCTTGGAGTAAAAAATAATCCGTAATTATTGTGATAATCAGCGCGACCACCTACCAATAATGAAAATTTTTCTGATCCTTTGTAAGTGTATTCACCAAAAACTCCAGGTACAATCTCTTCTCTAAGGTACTTATCATTTAGCACCAACTCATTGAAATGGTCATATTGAAAACTAGTACCCATTCTCACTTGATGATCGGTATTATCTATGATGCTTTGATATATCATATTGAAATAAAGCGATTTTTGTACGGCATCATACCTACGCAATCCAAATTGAGATTTTTGGTCATGATAAGTACCAGAAAACTGAAATCCCAAGGTCTTGTATGGTGTCTTGAGGTTGACAAAACCGCGTTTTACCCAAAAATCTGCTCTTTGTGTTGTCATATCTGCGCCCCAAGTTTGGTATCTCAAGGAGCGTAAAGGGTCGAAGTCAACTTGACCACTAATATTGTCTGCAAAAGTAAGTTTTAGCCCTATCTGCCCTTCTTGTCCCTCATTATTGGTCCATTTCCACCTGTTGACAAAACCAAATTGTTTTCCTAAAGGCATATCCAAAAATCCATCATGATTATGATCCCTCCTTTGCGATCTTGTAGATGCATGCAGCAAGGTAGCAGTACTCCAATTATTGTTGATTTCATTTTTTGCAAATGTATTCAATTCCAATCTTGCCGCTTGGCTTCCATAAGCATTAAAATACATCTTATCTTCATGACAAGGCTTTCGCATTTCTACATTGATCTGTCCTGTTATACTTTCAAATCCATTCACCACTGATCCGGCACCCATATTGAGTTGCATACCTTCTATCCACGGTCCAGGTGTAAACGAAAGACCTTGTAGAGCTGCCAATCCTCTTACATCTGGCATGTTTTCGCGTGTGATTTGGACGTAAGGTCCAGCGAGACCCAGCATTTCAATCTTTCGGGTACCCGTCACAGCATCTGTAGAAGATGCATCTACAGCTGGTGTGGTATCAAAGCTTTCAGCAAGATTGCAACAAGCAGCTTTCAACAACTCTTTGCTGGTGATTTGATGCACTTTTACAGTTTCAAGATATGATATTTCGGTGCTTCTGCGTCTATGCGTGATCTCCACTGCATCCAAAAGATTGGGAGTTGAGATGACAATACTTACATTTCCCGCCTTGGTAATCATCAATGTATCAGGACTATAACCCACATAACTTACTATGAGAAAATCTTTTTTACCTGAATACGGCACATTAAATTGGCCAGACAGATCGGTTGAAGTGGCTTCCTTACTATTAAGCCAAGTTATATTGGCTCCGATCAAAGGCATCAGATCACCCTTATCACTTTTTTCGTAAACAGTACCCGAAAGTATGGTATGTTGATCTACATCATGTGTATGCTCATCACCTTCTGTGTGTACATGGCCATCACCTTCTGTGTGTACATGGCCATCACCTTCAGTATGTTGGTGACCCTCATGTTCAGAGTCATCATGACTATCTTCTTCAGAGCTATCTCTATAATGGCAACATGAGTGTAAAGCGTTGTACACTTCATCAGATGCTTTTTGACCTTCTGTATCATGTCCCACTGCCAAAAGTGCATTGATCAATTCATTTTTACTGAATGAAGCATTGACAGACAATGTAAGCGTTTGATTATCAATATCATAGTCAGCTGATTTTACACCTTTGTTTTTTAATGCTGTGGCTTCAATTCTGTCTTTGCACATACCACATGCACCGCTTACAGCCAAAGTTATTTTGTCTTGTGCTGCAAGATTAAATAAACAGAAAACCATCAAAGTAATGGTTAATAAATATTTTTTAGTTAAAAAATTCATGACAAAAAATTTAATTTTCAAATAATAATTTGGCTGATATGGATCGCCGTGGATAGGACAAGGCACACTTATCCCTGTAAAATTCGAAAACTAAACGTTGGGTGGGTAGGCTATAGAAGGGTGAAAATCAAAACTATGAAAGAATATTGGGTAGATCACTTTTTCAGAAATCTCCAATTTTTCTTCAAATGAAATTTTGGTAAATTGAAAGGTGGTCAAAAAGACTTTTCCACATGTTAAACATTGACAGTTGTCTCCACAACATCCTTTTTTGTCTTTCTGTTGGTCGGATGATTTTTTATTTTTTGTACAACAACTTTTTTTATTGGCTTCCACACCATTTGTATCTGATGAACAAACGATGCTTTCTTGACTTTTAAAGCTTGAAAGAATCGATGGCCTGCACACTGTAAGTGATTGACCAAAGATTAGAAATGATAATATGAATGATACGATTTTCATTATTTGGACACAAAAGTAATGTATTTTTTATATAGATCTATCCATTATTACTGTATTTAACATAGTTTTAAAATAATTTGGAGAGTTTCAAATGAATAAAATCCATTATAAAAGCCTTACCTTCGCCGTGGTAATCAAATATATTTCAGATGAGGTTGCAAAATTATGTACTTGGTCATTGGGTAGAAGGCAGTGGAGATGGACAAGTTTTGTATGATGCAAGTACGGGCAATGAAGTAGCAATAGCGTCAAGTGATGGCATTGATTTCGGTGCAATGTTTGAATATGGTCGTAAAAAAGGCAACAAAAATTTGCGACGCATGACATTTCAAGAGAGAGGTCGTATGCTGAAGGCTTTGGCAATTTATTTACTAGATCGAAAAGAGAAATATTATGAAATAAGCTATAAAACAGGAGCTACACGGATCGATTCATGGATAGATATAGAAGGTGGAATTGGTAATCTTTTTGCCAATGCAAGCCTTAGACGGAAATTGCCCGATTTGCCATATTATACCGAAGGAGATACAGTCGGACTTAGCAAAGGAGGTACATTTATTGGCCACCATATCTTAGTACCTAAAGAAGGAGTAGCATTGCACATCAACGCATTTAACTTCCCAGTTTGGGGTATGTTGGAGAAGTGCGCAGTCAATTGGTTGGCTGGTATGCCAGCGATCGTAAAGCCAGCAACACTTACATCATATTTGACAGAAACCGTGGTCAAAGATATAGTGGTGTCTGGAATATTGCCCGAAGGTGCTCTTCAACTGATTTGCGGTAGCGCAAGATCGATTTTGGACTATGCCAATTATCAGGATGTAGTGACTTTTACAGGGTCTGCGAGTACAGGCATCAGCTTGAAATCTCATCAAAACATCATCAATGAAGCCATACCATTCAACATGGAGGCAGATTCTCTTAACTGCCTTATCCTTGGTAAAGATGCAGCGCCAGGTACGCCTGAGTTTGATGTTTTTATAAAGGAAGTGAGGAAGGAGATGACTATCAAATGCGGACAGAAATGTACTGCTGTACGCAGAATTATCGTACCACAAGCTTATATGGAAGACGCACAATCTGCCATTTCCAAATCATTGACTGGTTTGGTGATTGGTGATCCAAGAAATGATGGAGTAAGAATGGGTGCCTTAGCTGGTCAAGAACAATTGAAAGAAGTAAAAGGTAAACTCGCAGAGTTATTGCAATACTCGGAGCTTGTTTTTGGAGATCCTCAAGATTTTGAAGTAAGTAATGGAATGAAGCAGAAAGGAGCCTTTCTACCACCAATGTTATTGAAAAATAGCCAACCTTTTGAAAATATTGGAACACACGAAATAGAAGCTTTTGGGCCCATATCCACTATCATGCCTTATGATACATTGGATGATGCCATCGAATTGGCTCGTAAGGGAAGAGGTTCATTATGTAGCTCAATAGTTACTTATGATGATGCTATTGCCCGCGAATATGTTGTAAATGCGGCTACCATCATGGCAGAATTTTAGTACTGAACAGAGAATCAGCCAAAGAAAGCACAGGACATGGCTCACCAATGCCGCTTTTAGTACATGGAGGCTCAGGAGCGAGCTGGAGGAGGGAGAAGAGATGGGTGGCTTGCGAGGCATCAAGCATTATATGCAAAGATGCGCCATCCAAGGCAGTCCTACATCCATCACAGCTATCACAGGTCAATATCAATATGGTGGTAAATATATAGAAGATGTAAAGCATCCATTTAAAAAATATTTTGAAGAGTTACAAATTGGTGAGACATTAATTACCCATAAAAGGACGATTACAGATGCCGATATTGTCAATTTTGCCAATGTATCATGGGATCATTTTTATGCTCACACTGATGCGACTTCTTTGGAAGGTACTCCTTTCAGTCAGCGAGTGGCGCATGGGTATTTTATACTTTCAGCTGCAGCTGGCTTGTTTGTAGATGCTGCCAAAGGACCAGTCATGCTCAATTATGGATTGGAAGAGTGTAGGTTTACTAAACCAGTCTATCCTGGTATGACCATAGGTGTCCGACTTACTGTCAAAGAAAAGGTAGCACAAGAGAAACGCGAAGGCGAAGATTATATCAAAGGGATCATCAAATGGCTGGTAGATGTATATGACGAAACTGACGAAACGGTTGCAATTGCGACAATTCTCACAATGGTAAAACTTAAAGAGTCTGTTTAAAAGTTTAAACGTCAAGAAAATTGGAAATCGCTTAAAAAATTTTTAACATGGCCAGATTTGTAGCCCACATTATATCAATTATCATGCATCCTTTGTTCATCATAGGATATGTTTTGATTTTTTTAATGGCAGCAAATCCATATATTTTTGGGTTTAGTGGTGCCAAAGCCCAAGGATTGGTCATGATTTCAGTTTTGACAATATCCGTCATGTTTCCTCTGATAGCCATTTTGATGATGAAAGCATTGGGTTTGATTTCTGGGTTGAATATGCCAGATAAAAAAGAGCGAATCGGACCTTTGATCATCACAGGTTTATTTTATATGTGGTTGTATGTCAATGTTAGAAATAATGATAATATTCCAGCAGCTCTATCTTTTTTTATATTGGGAATGACCATAGCCGTATTCTTAGCATTGATTATCAACAGTTTCAACAAAATAAGCTTGCATACCATTGGAGCTGGTGGTTTTTTGATGGGAATGATTTTTATTACATTTCGGTGGACTTATGGTTATTTGGATATTTCTCTACCATTTATGGGTATAGAATGGAGATGGAGCGATAGGTTAGTTTTAGCATTAGTTTTCATTTTGGTTGGTGCTGTAGGTACTTCAAGGTTATATTTAAAAGCCCATTTACAAAATGAAATTTATGGTGGGTATTTGGTGGGTATTCTTTCACAAATGATTGCCTACAGGATTTTTTTTTAAATCATTAACAAGATAATTCAAGATTAATAAACATAATGCAAGATTTAAAAATACAAATAGAGAAGCTTTGGGACGACCGCTCACAATTAACTTCACCTGAATCTATACAGGCCATTAGAGATGTTGTAGATATGGTGGACAAAGGAAAGGTAAGAGTGGCTGAGCCAGAAGGAGATACCTGGAAGGTCAACGATTGGGTAAAAAAAGCTATCGTACTTTTCTTTCCTACGCAACAAATGGAAACTATTGAGGTGGGTCCATTTGAGTTTCATGACAAAATACCTCTCAAGAAAAATTTTGCCAAACAAGGTGTGAGGGTAGTACCACATGCCATAGCAAGATATGGCAGCTTTATCGAGTCAGGAGCCATTCTCATGCCATCTTATGTCAATATTGGTGCTTATGTAGGTAGTGGTACCATGGTCGATACTTGGGCAACTGTAGGATCATGTGCACAAATAGGACAAAATGTCCATCTCTCAGGTGGTGTAGGTATTGGCGGCGTTTTGGAGCCACCACAAGCTAGTCCTACCATCATCGAAGATCATTGCTTCATTGGTAGCAGGTGCATTGTGGTAGAAGGTGTGCGCGTAAGAAAAGAAGCAGTATTGGGTGCAAATGTAGTGCTGACCCAAAGTACCCATATCATTGATGTAACAGGTGACAAGCCAATAACATATAGAGGTGAAGTGCCAGAGAGATCTGTGGTGATACCAGGTAGTTATACCAAAAAATTCCCTGCTGGCGAATACCAAGTACCATGTGCCTTAATCATCGGTCAAAGAAAGCCATCTACAGACACAAAGGTCTCACTCAATGACGCTTTGCGCGAATACAATGTAGCTGTTTAAAATTGGTTTGTTTGAAAAATAAGGTGTATTTATTGTTGTTGTCATGGTTTATTATGCTCCAGTCATGCATAACCAAAACCATCGTGGTATCGTCAGTGACTGAAGAGAAAGTTGTGGACCAGGCCATTTTTCAATTAGACACATTTACCCATTTGAAAACTGGTTTTTCTGGCCTCATTGTGAATGATTTGTTGACGGGCGAAGTCTTGATTTCAAATCACGCAGATAAGTATTTTATCCCTGCATCCAATACCAAGATATTCAGCTTGTATGCAGCATTGGTGACTTTGGGCGATTCAATTCCAGCCTTTAAGTTTGTAGAAACAGATACTACTTTTATCTTTTGGCCAACAGCCAATCCTTCGTTGTTAAACCCTTACTTCAGTGATACGACAACCATTTCTTTTCTCAAAGATAAATCTAAAAATAAGAGATTGGTTTATGCTGATGGACATAGCAACTTACCACATTATGCCCAAGGATGGATGTGGGATGATTACGATACTTATTTCCAATCAGAACTGACACCGTTTCCATTATATGGCAATGTAGTGTACATAAGGAAAGATTCAACGGGTATCAAAATAGCTCCAGAAAAAATGTTGGCTAATGCCATAAGATCCAAAAATGCCTTAAAAATTACAAGAGACTTAGATCAAAATAATTTTAAAATGCCAATCAATTTTGACGATTGGGAAATCTATGAGCAAGAAATTCCCTACAAAAATGCATCTGAAATTAATGTTATTTTGCTGAATGATTTGATTGGAGATACCATTGAGAGAGGAAAAATTTCTATTCCCAAGGGCAAAACAAAAACCTTTTACGGCATAAAAACTGATACTATATTGCGTCGCATGATGTTGGTAAGTGATAATATGCTGGCCGACCACTTGCTTATAGCAGCAGGCATGGTGTTGACAGATTCGCTATCGTTAAAAAACACCATCCAATTGTTCAAAAACCTTTGGGCACCAGCTTTGCCCCATACCATTGATTGGGTAGATGGGTCAGGCTTATCAAGGTACAATAGGTTTACACCAGCTACAATACTTGCATTATTAGCAAAAATGCACAAAGAAATACCCGAAGACCATTTGTTTTCATTGTTTCCAGCAGGTGGTGAGTTTGGTACTTTGTCAGAACAGTTTAATGATAGCAGCAAGCCTTATGTATTTGCAAAGTCAGGATCAATGACAGGAGTCTATAACTTGAGTGGTTACTTAATAGCCAAATCAGGGAGAAAATTAGCTTTCAGCAGCATGAACAATATGTTTATCAGCAGAGTATCTGAAGCTAGCAAAGACGTAGAGAAAATGATCAAAGCTATCAGAGATAGGTATTGATAGGCTTTACAGTGAGTAAACGTCTTGATCTAAATCGCCATCAAAAAAGGTATGTATTATTTCCGAAGGCGCCGAATACAATAAAATAATATATTAGGTTTACTTCCCGATACAAAACTTACTAAAAATACTCTCCAATAAGTCGTCTGTCGATACTTCGCCAGTGATGGTGCCAAGATGGTAGAGTGCCTCGCGTATGTCCATTGCCACGAAGTCTGAAGTAATGCCATTTTCAATTCCTTCTAAAGCTTTTTGAAGGCTCATTTTAGTCTTTTGAAAAGCTTCAAAATGTCTGCTATTGGTGATGATGGTGCTATCGTCGCTTGGTTTCTCGTGGGTATAAGCCCGCAAAAAATCCATCATAGGCTCAAGCGTATGGGCGTATTTTGCAGTAATGGGTATGGTTTTAATATGAGTTTTTGCTTCTATTTCTTCTGCCTTCTTAGTGGATAAAGCATTAGTTAATGTATCAGATTTATTGAGTAGGATACAACTTTTCTGGCTGTCGGAGATTGAAAGAGATGCATATTCTTCCAAGATTCGGTCAACTGGCTTATTGACATCAGAGATGAAAAGCACTATTTCCGCCTCACGCAGTTTTTGTTTTGACCTTTCGATACCCATGTTTTCAAGGACATCTTGTGTATCACGGATGCCAGCTGTATCAATAAATCTAAAAGTGATACCATCCAAAATCAATGAATCTTCAATAAAATCTCTGGTGGTGCCTTCGATATCACTCACCATCGCTTTTTCCTCATTCAATACGGTATTGAGCAATGTAGATTTACCTGCATTGGGTGCCCCGATGATGGCTACTGGTATGCCTTCTTTAATGCTATTTCCCCATTTGAAGGAGTCAATGATAGGATCAATAACCTTTAATATACGTTTTATCAGTGCCTTCAGATGATCTCTATTGGCAAACTCAACATCTTCTTCAGAAAAATCAAGCTCCAACTCTATCAAGGCTGCAAAATCTACCAATTCTTGACGCAACTCCTTGATGTGATGAGATAAATGACCTTTCAACTGATGCAAGGCTATATTGGCTGATTTGGTGGAGGCCGAATGAATAAGATCGGCTACTGCTTCCGCTTGAGATAAGTCAATTCGCCCATTTAAGAAAGCTCTTAAGGTGAATTCGCCAGGAAATGCTGTCACAGCGCCATTTTTTAATGCAACATTGATAATGGCTTGTATGATATGAAGTGAGCCATGACAAGATATTTCTGTACTATCTTCAGCAGTAAATGTTTTGGGAGCTTTAAAGATTGCAACCATGACTTCATCGATGTCTTTGTCACCATCATGTATCCAGCCATAGTGCACGGTATGTGAAGTCGCTTCGACTAATAATACTCCTCTAAAGATTTTATCTGTGATTTCTATTGCCTTACATCCAGAAAGCCTGATGACAGCTATGGCGCTTTGACCTTGAGGTGTTGCTAACGCAATGATGGTATCATTCAATGGATTCATACCACAAATGTAATAAAATTGTGTATTCGTCTTTGGCAAGAATTCAATTATTGTTCCAAAAATTAAACTCAGAGTTAAATTTATTTATCAAAAGTTTTCTTCTTTCAAAAAAAGACAATAATTTTATGGGTAAATTTGATCCATAACTTTTTAGAAATAATATGATGACCAAAAGAATAAAAAAAGTAGCTGTGCTTGGCTCTGGTGTGATGGGATCTGGCATTGCTTGTCATTTAGCCAATACAGGCCTTGAAGTAATAATGCTCGATATTGTCCCTTTCGACCTTGACGAAGCTCAAAAATCTGTCAAAGCATATAGGAATAAAATCGCAGAAACTTCTCTGGCAAATGCCATCAAATCAAAGCCTGCACCTCTATATGACATTACTTTTGCATCGCGCATCACCACTGGCAACTTTGAAGATGATTTTGACAAAATTTCTTCTTGTGATTGGATCATAGAAGTTGTTGTGGAAAGGTTAGATATTAAGCAACAAATTTTTTCGAAAGTAGATGCTTTAAGAAAACCAGGATCTTTGGTCACTTCCAATACTTCTGGCATTCCTATTGCACAGCTGGCCAATGGTAGAAGCGATGATTTTAAAAAGAATTTTTGTGGTACGCACTTTTTCAATCCCGCCAGATATATGGCGCTGTTTGAAGTCATTCCTCATAGCGAAACAGACCAAGATGTCATCAAGTTTTGGATGCATTATGGAGAAGTTTATCTTGGAAAGAAGGCAGTTTTATGCAAAGATACACCAGCTTTTATTGCTAATAGAATCGGTTTTTATAGTGGAAATAAAGTAGGTGAATTGACAGAAAAGTATGGCCTTACTATAGAAGAAGTGGATAAAATCACTGGCGAGCCAATAGCTTGGCCCAACACAGGTAGCTATAGATTGCTTGACTTAGTTGGTCTTGATACATCTGTCAAAGTGACGAAAGGTGTCATAGAAAATTGTCCTAGTGACGAATATGTGATTAAAATTAAGGATAGACCTATTCACAAAGCGACACAATTTTTATTGGACAATAACTTTTTGGGAGACAAATCTGGCCAAGGATTTTATAAAAAAACTGACCAAAGAGATGAAAAAGGTGGAAGAAGTCATTTGGCGCTTGACCTAAATACATTGGAATACAAGCCTGCACAAAAATCTTTAATTCCTGTAGTCGGAATCGCTAAGAAAGTGGAAATCATGGACAAGCGCATCAAAGAAATGATCGCATCTGATGATAACTCTGGTCATTTTGTTAGAGATTTGATTTGTGGTATTATGGTATATGCAGCCAACCGTATTCCCGAAATCAGCGACAACATCTATAGTATTGATAATGCCATGAAGGCAGGATATGCCTGGACTTATGGGCCATTCGAATATTGGGATATGATTGGCATCAAAGATGGTGCTGATTTGGCTCAATCCTTAGGCGAAAGCATACCCGATTGGGTCTCACAAATGATCGCTGATAGCATCACTTCATTTTATTTAACCGAAAATGGAACACGTAAATACTACGACATCAATTCCAAGACGTATCAAGTGATACCTGGAACTGAACACTTCATCCATTTAGACAATCTAAGAAACAATGCTCCAGTGTACAAAAACTCTGAATGCATACTTCACGATATAGGTGATGGTGTTTTATGTTTTGAATTTACATCAAAGTCAAACGCTATAGGCGAAGGAATTGGTCAAAGTGCATTGGAAGCATTAAATATTGCGCAAAGTGGTGATTGGAAAGGTATTGTTATTGGTAATAATGCCAAGAATTTTACAGTAGGTGCCAATCTCATGAACGTAGGAATGGTGGCGATGCAAAAGGATTTCAAAAAACTTGACGAGATGGTCAATGCCTTTCAACAGATCAATATGGCATTGAGATATGCTCCGATTCCAGTAGTCACTGCAACACAAGGTTATGTCTTCGGTGGTGGATGTGAGATTTTAATGCACACAGATGCAGCTATTTGCCACGCAGAGTCATACATAGGCTTGGTAGAAGTCGGCGTAGGTTTGATCCCAGGTGGTGGAGGTACCAAAGAGTTTGCGGTAAGAGCATCAGAATCATTCTTCGAAGGTGATGTACAAATTCCTACCTTGATAGAAAAATTAAAGGTTATAGCTACTGCTACTGTTGCCACATCAGCTTATGAAGGATTTACACACGGATACTTACTTCATGATAGAGATAAAGTAGAGATGAATCTGAGCAATGTCTTGAGTGCTGCCAAAGAAAAAGTAATAGAATTAGCGGCAAACTATACAGCTCCAGTACCCAAAACCGTCACTGTACTCGGTAGAGGTGGATTAGCTACATTATACACAGCACTCAATGAATTTTATCTTGGCAAATATATGTCTGAGTACGACCTTGAAATCGCTCGTAAAGTCGCTTATTTATTATGTGGTGGTGACTTGACTGGTCAACAAAAAGTATCCGAACAGTACCTATTAGATATAGAAAGAGAAGCTTTCTTACAGCTTTTGGGCAATCAAAAAACACTTGACAGAATCCAATATTTATTAATGAACAACAAACCACTTAGGAACTAAGATCTTTTTCTTATTTTAATTCAAAAAATTTAAAAAATCATGAACGCATATATAGTAAAAGGATTCAGATCTGCCGTTGGAAAAGCCAAAAAAGGTGGTTTCAGAAATTATAGATCTGATGATCTTGCAGTAGATATTCTTACACATCTTGCATCACAGTTGCCACAATTAGACCCAAAAGAGATTGATGATGTGATAGTAGGATGTGCCAACCCTGAAGGCGAACAAGGCTTGCAAGTAGGCAGATTGATTGCTTCCAGAGCATTGGGTCAGGAAGTACCAGGCATGACCATCAACAGATATTGTGCCTCTGGTTTGGAAGCCATTGCCATAGCCTCAGCCAAAATCAATGCAGGATTAGGACATTGTTTTGTGGCAGGTGGAGCGGAATCTATGTCTCTTATACCTATGACTGGGTATAAGCTGGCACCTAGTTATAATGCAGCCATGCAAAATATCAATTATCATGTCAGTATGGGTCACACTGCAGAAGCCGTAGCAGAAAAATATCATATCACTCGTGAGGAGGCAGATGTATTTTCGGTAAGATCACATACATTAGCAGCAGCGGCGATTAATGATGGAAAATTTAAAAATGAAATCGTCCCTGTCAATGTCAAAGAAGTGTATGTTGAAAATAATAAAAGAGTAGAAAAGGGTATCATCGTTGATACAGATGAAGGAGTACGTGCAGATACTTCACTGGCGGGACTTTCAAAACTAAAACCAGCTTTCAAAATGGGTGGCGTAGTGACAGCAGGCAATTCTTCTCAAACTTCTGATGGAGCTGCCTTCGTCATGGTAATGAGTGAAGAAATGGTCAACAGATTGGGACTAACTCCAGAAGCAAGATTAGTTTCATGTGCAGTAGGTGGTGTAGATCCTTTGTATATGGGAATTGGCCCCGTAGTAGCCATACCAAAAGCACTGAAACAAGCAGGTTTGTCATTGAATGATATTGATCTTATAGAGCTAAACGAAGCTTTTGCTGTCCAAGCGCTGGCTGTCATCAAAGAAGCAGGTTTAAATCCAGACATTGTCAATGTTAATGGTGGAGCAATTGCACTTGGTCATCCTTTAGGTTGTACTGGAGCAAAACTTACCATCCAAATCATCAATGAACTAAGACGTAGAAATCAAAAATATGGTATGGTGACTGCTTGTGTAGGTGGAGGCCAAGGTATAGCAGGCATCATCGAGTTTTTGCATTGACGGTTTGAGTATTGAGTCCTTAGATTTTGATACTTTTGCTTTGATTTTTACAAAATACTATCATGCAATTCAACAAAATAATAAGAGGAGCTAGCAAAACCACAACGGATCTCGATGAGATATACGATATCATGGATGCAGGCTTCATGTGTCATATTTCATATGTTTGCGAAGGTGAGTCTAAGATCATACCGACGTCGTATGGTCGCAAAAATGATGAAATTTATATACACGGCTCCACAAAAAATGCGATGATGCGCCAAATCTTGGATGGTCAGACAGTATGTATTGCAATAACTCATCTCGATGGCATAGTCCTCGCTCGCACATTGTTTGATACTGGAGTCAATTATAGATCTTTGGTGATCTTTGGTAAGGCTCAATTGGTGGAAGATCAAGATGAAAGAATCGAAGGTCTCCAAATCATCACCGAAAATGTCATCAAAGGTCGTTGGGATGAAGTACCTATTGGAGATGAAAATGAATTGAAGGCAACTATGGTCATTAAAATCAAAATAGACAAACTTTCCGCCAAAGTACGAACAGGTGGGCCACTGGGCGACGAGTCAAAAACGAATGAAGTTTGGTCTGGTCAAATACCTTTAGTTACCAAAGCAATGGAGCCGATTCAAGACATGAAGTTTGGTATTAAACTTCCTATTTCAAAAAGTGTTATGGATTATTGGGTCGAGCACAAATAATGACCTTTTGTCAACATAAAAATTTACGGCTATCAATAACAGAATTCTCATCATAAGATTTTCGTCAATTGGAGATGTAGTTTTAACAACTCCTGTGATCCGCTGTGTCAAAATGCAAACAAATGCAGAAATTCATTTTCTTATTAAACCTGCTTTTGCACATGTTTTGCATGAGAATCCCTACATCGACCATATACATAAGCTAGCAGATGAAATGGATGACACCATTCAAATGCTAAAAGAATACAATTTTTCATTGATCATTGATTTGCAAAAAAATCTGAAATCTCTTCGATTATCTCAAGCATTAGGAGCAAAAACCGTAAGATTTACAAAGCTCAATGTAAAAAAATGGTTGGCTGTAAATCTTAAAATAAACACATTGCCTAAACAAACCCACTTAGTGGATAGATATTTTGAGTCAATGGCTGAATTAAACATTGTCAATGACTGTCAAGGATTGGATTATTTTATCATGCCCGAAGATGAGTACGATGCTCAAGAATTAGTCAAAGGAATGCATCATTATCAAGTGCTGGTATTGGGTGCTACATATTTTACCAAGCGTATTCCTTATAATAAATGTCAAGAAATCATTGATCTTTTTGATAGACATACCGTCTTGGTAGGTGGGCATGATGTATCAGAATTATCCAAACAATTGGCTATAGAAAATCCTGAAAAAGTAGTCAACTTCTGCGGAAAAGTTGGTCTAGGAGTGAGCGCAGGATTGATCAAGCACGCTTCAAGAGTGGTGACAGGTGATACAGGCATGATGCACATTGCAGCAGCTTTACAAAAAGATATTACCGTACTTTGGGGCAATACTATTCCAGAATTTGGCATGTATCCTTACTATGGCAGCAAAAACAAAGATAAACACAAAGACTTGCAAGTGAGTGACTTATCGTGCAGACCTTGTTCAAAGCTTGGGTTTGATCATTGCCCGAAAGGTCACTTTAGGTGTATGGAAGATCTTGTGATAGATTAACTTTTTTGCTTATCTATTGAGATTGTCCATCGTCAGTTTCAAACCAATTGTTGTAAAATTTTTTACAGCATCAGATGCTTTGATGATCATTTTTTCTACTGCTTCCATTTCGGCAGGCTTCCATTTTCCCAATACAAAATTGACCTGTTGTCCTGAACGAAAATCGTTACCAATTCCCATGCGAAGCCTTATATACTGACTGGTGCCAAGCTTGTCATGTATGTCTTTCAGTCCATTATGACCACCATCACTGCCTTTGTCTCTCAATCTCATTTTGCCCAAATCAAGGTTGAGATCATCCACAATGACTAAGAGGTTTTCTGGTTGAATCTTATGTTTTTCCATCCAATATTTCACGGCTTTGCCACTGAGATTCATGTATGTTGATGGCTTGAGCAAGATAAGAGTACGACCCTTATATTTTATCTCAGCGATGTCACCATGTGTCTCTTGACGGAAATAAGTATTACCATCTTTTGCCATATAATCTACCACATCAAATCCAATATTGTGGCGTGTGTGTTGGTATTCAGAACCAATATTGCCTAAACCTGCGATAAGATATTTCATGGGATCTGGATCTGGAGATGTTGAGCTAAAAAATCTTTTAATACTTTCAAACATGATGCAAAGATAAATCTTATGCAAAGATTTCAAAAGCTTTATACATCTCAACCAAACCATCTTTTATAAACTTATTATTTAACCTTTTGTTTGTAATATTTGATAAGCTGATTTCGTTTGGTACTATGTATTGCAAATCAAATACTTATGAAGGTAATAAATTTATTTTTAGGAATACTTTTGTGCTTTTTAAATTTCAGCACACATGGTCAATCATCCTTTGATGTATTGGAAAAAGAGCTTGCTTTTCATGCAGATGTCATGGTCAATGCAGCCGAAGCAGATCATAGGATACTCGGCATGGATAGGTTTAACGCATTGTTTAGAGATGTTTTGGCTCAAGATGGCTCCTACACTTACTCTTTTGATAAACTAAGATGGATTTCAAAAAAAGCTCCTGAAGATCAATCATTTAGAATCTTTACTTGGGAATGTAATGTGGGAGAAGGTGATGTCAAAAACTTTGGTATCATTCAAAAAAAAGATGGTACTATTTATGAGTTGAAAGATGGATTTGATACCGCTGAAAATATTTCTGAAGAAGAATTTGGCCATGAAAACTGGTTGGGTGCCATTTATTACCAAATCATGGAAGGCAAAACCCAAAATAATGAGAAATATTATCTGCTTTTTGGTATGAAAAAATGGAGCAAGTTCGAAAATGTCAAGCTTCTTGACGTTCTATTTTTCAGTAAAGAAGGACGACCATATTTCGGAATGCCAATATTTAAAGATGAAACCAACAAGAATTCAGAACCTAAATTGTTTCACAGATTGGCCTTCAAGTATGCTGCTGATGCTCAGATGACGGTCAATTATAACCCAGGTATGGAAATGATCATGGTGGATAATCTCATCAGACGGATGAGTCGTATGCCTGGGCATGGCGAAACACTGGTACCTGACGGAAGCTATGTAGGTTATCAATACAAAAATGGTTATTGGAACAAAATCGACAAAATAGCCACTGAGGTCATGGATTCAGCACCACGTCCTAAACCCATCTTAGATGAAAGGAAAGGCAAAAACTTAAATGGTAGTCAAATTAAAAAATCAAAGTAATAATGAAGTATTTCTCTTTAATAGTGATAATGACCTTTGGAGTATTAACAGCCAATGCCCAAAAACCAAAGGACAACCAAATGGCTGGGTATATCATCATGGCAGATGGAACAAGATCTGAAGTGGGTTTGGAAGTTGAAGATGCCAGCCAGCCATGGACCTATCAAGATGGCGTAAAATATTTTGACAAAAATTTGCTCACTGGAGGGCGAATCAAACGCGAACTTAAAAAGGTTTTGATGGCAGGTGAAGTGGTTGAATATGGTTTTGGTAATAAAAAATATGTACACATCCATTACCTACCAAAAACAAAAGGCAGCGATGCCATAAAAACCACCATGGACAAAATAAAAGGTGAAAAAAATATGGAGTTCTTTGCCGAAGTAATCAGAGATGGTGACATCAGATTGCTGAGATTTTATCAACCACCCATCATCACAGACGAGGATTACGACAATCCAGAGTCCATCGCCGAAATGACCAAAGAATCAATAGAAACTTATGATATTCTGATTGATAAAGTGGGTGAAAAAGCAAAATCGATCGAAGAAATAAACTATAAGTCATTTTTTGAAGGCTGTAGTTTTGTTACAAAAAAATTTGAAGATAAAAGATACAAAATCCAGCCAAGTTCGGGTATCAAAAAACTCCTGAAATCAGACAGTCTCAGTGGTATAAGGCTTGAAAATGCCGCCAATGCCATTTTGGATGACTATCAACAAAAGTGTGGGAAAAAATAATACTCTTTACTAAAACCAATTGCTTTTTCTCCATATAAAATCAAGGTCATAATGTATATTTGCACCTGATTTTCACCTACACCTTTCATCTTGGTGTATTACAACATTATTTATGAATTTTCACTTTCATATTCATTATAAAACATCTTTTGGTGAGCAAGTAGGTATTGAGTATTTTGCCGACAATAATCAACAACTAAAGACCTTTTATACTTTACTCACCTTTGATGGTGAAAATTGGGTTGGCCATCTGGAGTTGGACAAAGATATTGTCATTCAATACAAATATGTAATACTCAAAGATAATGTTTTGACCAGAGCCGAATGGGGAAAATATCGCAAAGTAAAGCTTAAAAAAACTCAAGAAACAATTGCTTATGATAAGTGGAGAGACAGAGCCAACGAAAATAATGCTTATCTATCTACTGCATTTGTTGATGCCATATTCAAAAGAAATCAGCACAATTCTATCAAGGTAAATCTAGATAAACCCACAAAAAATACGCTTACCTTTCGCCTAAATTCTTCAACCATTCAACCCAATCTATGCTTCGGTGTGATTGGCAATTTGAAGGAACTTGGCGATTGGAAGACACCTATTTTGATGAGTGATAGCCAGTTTCCTCAATGGGAAATCAGCATTCCAACAGATTTACATCATGCAGTAGTTGAATATAAGTTTGTCATTGTCGATCCAACAGACCAAAGTATCTTGATATGGGAAGATGGCTCCAATAGAAGCTGTCATTTTGCATTTGATGCCGACAAAAAACACGAAGTCATCATTACCGATGATCATTTTAGGTTTCAAGATACACGTTGGAAAGGAGCAGGTGTAGCCATACCTGTATTTTCTCTTAGGAGCCAACAAAGTATGGGAATAGGCGAGTTTTCTGATCTAAAATTAATGATAGATTGGGCAAATAAAACAGGTCTCAGTATGATTCAAGTCTTGCCTGTAAATGATACCATTGCCAATAAAACTTGGCAAGATAGCTATCCTTACGCCGCTATTTCTGTCTTTGCATTACACCCATTGTACATCAACATAGCAAGTATCGCTTCTTTTGAAAATAAAACAATCGCCAAAAGCTACGACAAGGATTTGAAGGTGTTAAATAAACTTTCTACTGTTGATTTTGAAAGCGTATTGCATTCGAAATTCAAATATCTTAAAATCCTTTTCGATCAAGAATACAGCACACTTAAAGATAACAAAAGCTATATTGATTTTCTACAAAAAAGTAGTGATTGGTTGCCACAGTACGCTACTTTTTGCCATTTAAGAGACAAATATGCAACCTGCAATTTTAACCAATGGCCACAAAATACTGTATTTACTCAAGATATTTTAGAGTACTACACTTCCAATAATTATCCCGAACATCAAGAAATAGAATTCTACTATTTTGTCCAATACCATGCTGACAAACAACTTTTAGAAGCCAAAGAATATGCAAGAACTCACGGTATAGTTTTGAAAGGAGACTTACCTATAGGTATTTATAGATATAGTTGTGATGCTTGGATAGCTCCAGAATTGTACAATATGAGCGAGCAAGCAGGTGCGCCACCAGATGATTATGCAGTTTTGGGCCAAAATTGGGGATTTCCTACGTACAATTGGTCAGTCATGGCAAAAGATGGGTTTGCATGGTGGAGACGCCGAATGCAAAAGCTCAATCAGTATTTTGATGCACTCCGTATAGATCATATTCTTGGATTTTTTAGAATTTGGCAAATTCCTATCGATCAGATTGAAGGCACATTAGGCTCTTTCAATCCAAGACTTCCTTACTCCATAGGTGAACTCCAAAGCTTCAACATCTCTGGCGATCTTTCAAGATATACACAACCATATATCACAGATGAATCTTTGAGATATTATTTTGGAGATACTGTAAATGAAGTTTTCGATACTTTTTTTACAGTTGAAAACCATAAGATCAAGTTTAAAAACGAGTTTGTGTCTCAACATAAAATCAATCATTTTATCTCCAAAAATTCAAAATTTAGTCAGCATGAAAAAGCACTCCTTCATCTCATGACAGAAGTCTTGCTGATGGAAGAACCAAATACAAATGGACAATATTTCAATCCTCGCATCACATTATCTACTACGCATTCTTATGATCAACTCCATCCTTCAGAAAAGTCTAGTTTTACAGCATTGTACAATGATTATAATTTCCAGAGGCATGACCAGTTTTGGAAAGAACAAGCTTTGTGGAAATTGCCTGCTATACTCGATGCAAGTGATATGCTGATTTGTGGCGAAGATTTAGGCATGATACCTGCATCGGTACCTGGAGTCATGAAAGCAATGAATCTTCTTTCTTTAGAAATACAACGAATGCCAAAAGGTAATTCGCAGTATGGAGTAGTTCGCAATTATCCATATTTTTCGGTCTGTAGTCCATCATGTCATGATATGTCCACAATAAGAGGTTGGTGGGAAGCAGATTCAGAAAATGCTAATAGATTTTATCATCAATATATCCATGGTTTGGGGTCAGCTCCCAAAGAATGTACCACTCAAATAGTTAGATTCATAGTAGCCGATCACTTAGCATCTCCAAGTATGCTGGCTATTTTCCCATTACAAGACTTGGTAGGTATGGACGAAAACCTTAGATATCCAGACGCTGCTGCTGAACAAATCAACGAGCCAAGCAATCCTAAGCATTATTGGAGATTTAGATTCCACCTTCCTATGGAATCGCTTCTCGATGCAGATACTTTAAATTTGCAAATCAAAACTATGGTCAAGGAAGCAGGTAGATGACGATATTCAAAACTAAATGTTGTTGACTCTTCGGTTTTATGAAAATATCCTTATTGATTGTCTTAATGCTCTTCAGTTTAACTTGAAGTCCGAAACCATGATAAATTCTGGTATAATGACCTCAAATGTATGTTCGCTGTTCAAATTTTGAAATGTGTACGTTCCATACATTTTGCCGATTGGGCTATTGAGCGGACACCAAGACATATATTGAAAAACATCTCCTGGTTTTAACACTGGTTGTTGCCCTACCACTCCTTCTCCTTTCACCTCTCTTTTGATCTGTATTGAGTCTATGATATGCCAATGCCTGTATAATAACTTCACAGTATTTTGACTTAAGTTTTCGATAGTGACCTGATATGAATAGATAAATTTTCCGATTGCTGGATTGGAGTCGCCAGCTTCATACGATGGAATGATGCTGATACTTATATCGTGAGTGGTTTGTGTATATATTTTGGTTTTATCTGTCATTTTGAGTCATGCCACTTATAAATGTTTGTATGATATGTTCAGCCTCTTTTGTGGCAATTTCCAATTTATCATTAACAAGTACCATATCAAAACTGTTTTCAAAAGCCATTTCTTTCTTTACTTTATTGATTCGTTTTTCAAGGCTTTCTGGAGTTTCAGTATTACGATCTGTGAGCCTTTGTATCAGTGTACTTACCGATGGAGGCCGTACAAATACTGACATACATTGATTGCCAAAATCATTTTTAATGTTTTGAGCGCCTCTCACGTCTATATCAAACACTAACTGTCTGCCTTCATCCCAAATCCTATCTATTTCTGATCTGAGCGTACCATAATATTGATCTTTATACACTTCTTCCCACTCCACAAATGCACCTTGAGCTATTTTTTGTTTAAATTCCTCCACCGACATGAAGTAGTAATCCTTGCCTTCGGTCTCATGATCTCTCTTAGCTCTCGTTGTCGCTGAAACCGAAAAACCCAAATTACTATATTTTGCAAGTAAGTGTTTGACTATTGTGGTCTTGCCTGCACCAGAAGGAGCAGTAAAAATAAACATTTTATTACCCTTTTGTCTCTCTATCATTTACAGGATATTAGCAAGTTGTTCTTTGAGTTTTTCGAGTTCATCCTTCATCATTACTACATATTGCTGAATATCTGAGTCATTGGCTTTCGCTCCGATGGTATTGATCTCTCTCCCTATTTCTTGAGCTATAAATGAAAGTTTTCGTCCTTTTTGATCGTCCTTATTGTTCAACTCCTCTCTGAAGTACAAGCAATGTTGACCTAGTCTTACCTTCTCCTCGTTGATATCAAGTTTTTCGATATAGTATAGTATTTCTTGTTCGTATCTATTTTGATCCACTTGCTGGTTGATCACAAATTCTTCCATATTTTTTTTGAGTCTATCTTTTATTCTCTCCAAACGAGTGGCTTCAAATGGCTCTATAGACTTCAAATGGCTCTCTATGCCTTTAATTCTCTCTAACAGATCAGCTTTCAATACCAGTCCTTCGTCGGCTCTAAATTTTTTAATGTTGACCAATGCTTCATCCAGTGCTGAATCTACTACGGCCCATTCATCATCATCTGCCATATCTTCGTTTTGGCCTATGACGTTGGGTATCCGCAAGATAGATTGCAATACATCGCCCTCTGTGATACCCAATTCTTGACGGATGGCATGGAGCTCTTTGTAGTATTTTCTAAAGGCATCAGCATTGATAAAAGCATTCTCTTCATCAGAAAAACCATCCAATATGATGGTCAAATCTAATTTGCCTCTTTGCAATGTATCAATGATTTTTTTGCGCAGATCCATCTCCCTATCTCTATAAGTATTGGGCAGTTTACATCTGATCTCGGTAGATCGTGCATTGAGAGACTTGAGCTCTACTCTGATGACCTTGCCCTTATACTCTGTCTTACTATGGCCAAAACCAGTCATTGATAATATCATTGTTCAAAAATTTGTGGTTGCAAATATAGTAGCAAAAAGCAGATAAATAGAGTTTAACTTTATATTTTAATAGTAAAATATTGTAAATGAGCCACTTAAACTGAAAAAAAATGGCATGAAATTTGAAAAAACAATAAAATAATTTTCTTAATTCCAATATTTTACGAAATTTGCGCCACTTTTCAAAGAAAGGAAAATTTTTAACCACAGAAATATTAAAAAATCAATAATATGCGTAAGGCAGATTTAGTCAACATCATTACAGAAAAAACTGGCGTTCCAAAGGTTGATGTACTTGTCACTTTGGAAATGTTTTTTAAGGAAGTAAAAAATTCATTGTCAGACGGCGAAAATGTTTACGTAAGAGGTTTTGGGTCGTTTGTTATCAAAAAAAGAGCAAAGAAAATTGGCCGTCATATCAAAAAAAATAAATCAATAGAAATACCAGAACATTTCATCCCATCATTCAAGCCTGCAAAAGTATTTGTAGATCAGGTAAAAGCAAATGTAGATTCACTACCTGAAGATGAAGGTGATGATGATTAATTCTGATAATTTATAATGGGAAAACCTCAGATTTGGGCCATCGCTGGAGCAATAGCTCTATTTTTAATGCTTTATCTGGGTTTTGGAATAGTGCCTCCCAAGCAAAAGGATGTGGAAAAGTCTAGATCCAATAATATTGAATCAACAGGTATCAACAATCTGATCCAAGAAGCAAGTCCTCACCTAGATGGCAATAAAAAATCTGTCATCGAAGCTCTCAATCTGGATCTTGAAAAGACCAAACTCGATACCAATCAAATGCTGAAAATATTAAAATCCCTTTCTGGCACTTGGTTAGATTTTGGATTTCCTGCCATCAGTGGTCATTATGCTGAAAACATAGCAGATATTCAAAATAGTGATACAACGTGGTCTATTGCTGGCACCACTTATGCCTTGTGCGTTAAGTCAGATAGCATTGCTAAAACAAAGGAATTTTGCTCCAAAAGAGCTGTTAAAGCCTTTGAAAAAGCCGTCTCATTATCACCGCAAAAAATAGAGCATAGGATCAATTTGGCCATCTGCTATGTAGATAATCCAAATCAGCAAAATCCGATGCAAGGTATCATGATGTTGAGAGATTTGAACACTCAATATCCTAATAATGTTGAAATTTTAAATCAATTGGGCAAGCTCGCCATTCAGACCAATCAGACCGATAAAGCCATCAAAAGATTGGAAGATGCACTAGCGATCGAACCTGATAATAATGTAACTATTTGTCTCCTGGTACAAGCATATTCTCAAATAGGAAATGCTGCCAAAGCAGAAGAGTTTCGTAAAAAATGTGTTAATTAATTTACTTTAAAAATATTGAATTATGCCTTGTGGTAAAAAAAGAAAACGTCATAAGATATCGACGCATAAGCGTAAGAAAAGATTGAGAAAAAACAGACATAAGAAAAAGAACAGATAGGATATTAGGTCTGTATATGGTGCTGACTACATCATGACGATGATGTCTAAATGTAGTCAGCCCTTTTCGAGAAGTCTATAATGAAGTGTAGCGAACACAACAAACCCCAAATACTCAAAACCATTCTCAAACATTAAGAAAACAATACTGAAAAATAACATTTGGTAATACATACACTGTTAGGAAAATATTTAAAAATAGGCCAAACAGTATAAACCAAATGTAAAAAGAAATCCGAATTGACAAATATCGTTTTGTCTGAATATAAATATAAATTTCGCTTCCTACTTCCACTCATACTTTTCCACAGACATACTTCTATTTTGTATTTGGCTTCAATGTGGCGAGACATAAGTGATTTACAAGTATTTGTAAATGCCCTCTATTGACTAATGGGTTTGAAACATAAAGCCCAAAATCAATAATAATGTTTGGCTCTCCACTGTGAGAAGTACAATGTTTTGTTTTTATTTTTGCAAACAACAAAATGTCACAATTTTTGTGGAAAAAGAATTAGTAATTAAAACATCTCTGTCAGAGGTAGAAATAGCTTTGCTTGAAAACTCAAGATTGGTTGAGATTCACAGACAAAAAACCAACAATAGCTCCACTGTAGGAGATATTTTTTTGGCGAGTGCCAAAAAACTGATGCCTGGCCTCAATGCTGGTTTTATGGATATTGGCCATCGAAAAGATGCTTTCTTACATTATACCGACCTAGGTCCTCAGATCAAATCACTGATCAAATACACTAGTGCTGTCATGAAAGGTTCTTACAATAGTCCACTGTTAGACCAGTTTGAGCTTGAACCAGACAATTCGAAAACTGGAAAAATTGATCAAGTATTTGACAAAAATGCTCACGTTCTGGTACAAGTACTTAAAGAACCCATTTCTACCAAAGGTCCAAGACTAAGTTGTGAGTTGACACTGCCTGGTAGGTATGTGGTACTGACGCCATTTACCGATATCGTCGCTGTCTCAAAAAAAATAGCCTCCAATGACGAGAGAAAAAGACTCAAGGTACTGGTAGAAAGTATCAAACCTAAAAACTTTGGAGTCATAGTTCGCACAGCAGCAGAAGGCAAGAAGGTGGCTGACTTACACAATGATATCAAAGAGCTGGAAGATAAGTGGAAAACCATTTTCACGCAACTCAAACAAACAAAATCTCCTGATAAGATCCTTAGCGAAATTGACAAAACATCAAGCATCCTTCGCGATATCTTAAATGACAATTTCAATAAAATAACTGTTGACGACAAAGATTTATACCAAAATATCAAAGAGTATTTGCAAACCATAGCTCCTGATAAAGTAAAAATCTTGCAGATGTATAATGGATCAAGACACATTTTTGATCATTATGATATCAATAGACAGATTAAGGCGTCTTTTGGTAAGACATCAACAATGGGTAGCGGCGCTTACATTGTAATAGAGCATACAGAAGCCATGCACGTTATTGATGTGAATAGTGGCCCCAAAATGGTGAAAAAGACCAAGAGAAGCCGCCATCTCTGTCAATCTTGATATTGCTGAAGAGATAGCTCGCCAATTGCGCTTGCGTGACATCGGTGGTCTGATTATCATCGATTTTATTGACATGCGTACTCCAGACAATAAGACAAGTCTCTACAACAAAATGAGAGATTTTATGGAAGGTGACCGTGCGCAGCATACTATCTTGCCTCTTAGTAAGTTTGGCTTGATGCAAATCACCAGACAGCGCACTAGGCCTGAAGTCAACATTGATACCACAGAGGTTTGCCCTGCTTGTCAAGGATCTGGAAAGGTAAATCCTTCTATCCTTGTTATTGATAATATACAGCGTGACATTGATTATATCATTAATTCTAGACCAAAATCAAGCATCAAGCTAGAGGCCAATCAGTTTATACACGCTTACCTGACCAAAGGATTTCCAAGCATACAAATGAAGTGGTTTGCAAAATATAAAAAATGGATCAAAATGTCCAGCAACTCCAATTTCCATCTCTTCGAGTATAAATTTTATGACGAAGCCGACGACGAAATCAGGTTGACATAATTTTTATTACTATTTTTACTGCTATGAGCCATCTTAGCAATACCAATCTATCTATCATCCGTCGCTTTGTGTCCAAAGATGATATAGTGATAGTAGGTGTACTCAATTGGGGACTTGGTCATGCTGCGCGATCTATCCCTTTGATTGATTGGTTGTGTACATTTTGTCAAAAAGTAATAATCGCTTCTGATGGAGAGGCACTTGATTTGCTCAGGTCGCAGTATCCTTTATTGCCTTCTTTTATCTTGCCTTCTTATGGCATTGAATACAAATACAATGATATAGCTTTCAATGTTTTTGCGTCATCCTTCAAAGTATTTCAAGCAATAAACAAAGAAAAAAAATTGGCACATCATATAGCAAAAGAAACAGGCGCTACGGTCATCATTTCTGACAATCGCCTTGGTTTCAAGAGTCAATTTACAAAGAATATATATCTCACTCATCAGGTAAATATCTTACATCGTAATTTATTGGTTTCAAAATTGGGCACTCGCTTACATGGTTATTTTATTGATAGTTTTGATCATAGTTTGATTCCTGATTTTGAAGGAGAACAATCACTTTGCCCTTCACTTTCCTATAGTTCAAATCCATTCTATTCTTACATCGGACCACTGACAAGAATTCAAAAATTAAATATCACTTTGGAATATGATCTCTTGGTCTTACTCTCAGGACCAGAGCCTCAGCGTACAATTTTTGAAAAATTAATTTGGAAACAACTGTCCAAACTCAAACAATACAAAATATGCATGGCTGGTACTAAATCCTTGCTACACAATCCAGATTTTCCACATATTTATATAAAACCACTTCAAAACAGCAAAGAAGTTGAATTTTTACTCAACGCATCCAAATTATTAATTGCAAGATCTGGATATACTACTTTGATGGATATTTTTGGTTTGGATATTAAAGCCATTTTTGTACCTACTCCAGGTCAATCTGAGCAAGAATATCTAGCAAAATTTCATTCTAAAAACCCAAAATACATCTTTTTAAACCAAAATGAACTAAATAAATTAGAAAAAACTATTACGTGTCTGATTTAATCATCAGTTTTGCGGTTTTACCAAATCGAACCTAAAATGAATTCTTCGGAATCTCAAAATATGATTATTTCTGAATTTGTTGGTGATATTCATATCGAAGACCTACATGACCAATTTGTAAAACCATTTGAGCCCATTACTGAATCTGTAGCTCCCAGACGCTTGCTTGGCAACTACCTTACTTATCTTGTCTCTGAAGATAAGACTACATACTCGGTCATGTTGAAAAAAGAGAGAAAAAATATTCTACCGCATTGCAATTGTATACCCTTTCAAATCTATAATAAATGCAGACATATTGCCATTGTTCTGACCTCTTGTGAAACACAATTGAACGCTGAAAAAATTAAAAAAAAGGCTCTTGAAGTTGCTCTTGAAAATGAAAAAAGTGAAAATGACAAAAAGCTAAAGATAATAGAAAGTAAAAAAGCTAAAGAAAAAACATCAAGTAAAAAAGCGGCAACAAAGGTTGTCTCTGACAAACCATTTATAATCGAAAATGCCAAGGATTTTAGCTCTTCTAAGTTATACAGAGAACTTCCAAATTTAGTTTCTGCTGTCAGAAAAGGTAGGAGTTTCTCAAAAAGTGGTGCAAACCAACATGGATTTAAAGTGGTTGTCAAGTCAAATCAAAAAATTGAAAATGTTTCATTTTATGTCAACAAACAAGACGAAATAGAAATAACATGTAGCTGTGGTCAAAGTTATCAAGATCAAATTTGCAATCACGCACTGGATGCTATATTGTATCTTATGGATTCTGGTCATTATCTACAGTTTTTGCCATACGTCAATAAAGAGGCAGAAAAAAACCGACTTTTGGACGATTTTGGTATCACTATCAACGATAAAGAGGCCGCGGAATTTAAGTTTTCTCAAGATTATACTGGTAGAATTAGTCTTTCTTATATTCCACCACAATATATGAGCCTTTCCAAACTTAATGATTTTAATACAACTATTACACACAACAAATTCACAAAAAAAATATACAAAACAAAAGAGGCCAACCATAGTATTGGCATATACTTGCAGCTTTCCAATGCCAATAATACCAATAATCCATGCAAAGTCGAAGCCTTCAAAATTGAATCTGGTAAAAAAGGAGAAGAAAAATTTACCAAAGTATTGATTGGTAAAGAAGAAAACGCACGCATTTTATCTGTCATGGAGCCTGAAAAATTGAGCGTATTAATGGACTTTAGCTATTTGACTTTCAAAGAAATTTTTACTGCAAATTATTATACCCAATCTTATAGTTTATTTACCACGCAGCATTATGACAATACCAGAAAAACCTACCTTAAATATTTTTTTAACAAAATAGAAGAACACTGGCATGAGTTGTCCAATTGGGTTGACATAAAATTTCTGCCAGAAAACGAAAATTTCTCCAAATCCAATTTAATCAACATCCAGATCGTTGAGAGTCCGATATTTCCTAAAATTCATGTGACTACTGACGAAAAATTTATTCTCATAAAGATAACATTTGTAGATGCTGATGATATGGTCATCATTGGCGAGGATGATTCGATGCAAATCATTAGAGGGAAGCTTATCATATCAAATAACCAACTATTCATCAATAAATCAGAAGAATTGGTAGGTTTTTTAACATCAATACCTACCGGCATACTCAAATTTCCACACAAGTATGCAGATAAAATAATGAAAGAGATATTGCATCCACTACAAATGTTTTATGGCGTAGAAATACCTTCAGAACTTACCCTCAAAGTTTTAGAGTTGCCGATGACGCCAGTAGTCCATTTGACCGAACACTTAGATAAGTTTTTGTATATCACACCCAAATTTCAATATGGCGAACATACCATTGATAGAGAGGACACCAAAGACCTTTATATAGAAGATGATGGTGCCAAAAAACTACTTTTTAGAAAAAGTAATGAAGAAGCTGGGTTTATGGAGTACATCCAATCTATGCATCCAATGTTCAAACAACAAGGCTTTTTACCGCATTTTACATTGGCTTTTGATGAGGTAATGCGCAATAATTGGTTTATCAACTTTTCGAAGGAGCTGATGGATGAAGGCATCAAGATGATAGGTGTTAACGAATTAAAGCGATTTAAGTACAATAACGCAACTCCAAAATGGAATATGAATGTCACCAGTGGCATTGATTGGTTTGATGTAAAAGTGACTGCATCGTGGGATGATCAGATGATTGGTTTTAAAGATATCAAAAAAGCCATCATGAATAAGCAAAATTTCGTGGTATTGGGTGATGGATCATTTGGCATGTTGCCAGAGGAGTGGATTGCAAAATACAGCAACCTATTTAAGTTTGGTGTAGATGAAAAAGACGGCATTAAAGTAAGTAAAAAACAGTTTAATATCGTAGAGCTATTGTTTGATCAGATAGACAATGAAGATATCATAGCTGAAATCGAAGACAAAAAACGAAAACTGCTACATATTGAAGATATAACTACAGACGCCATACCATCAGAGATTAAAGCACAATTGAGACCTTATCAAGAGACTGGCTATCAATGGATGCAAGTATTAGATAGTATCTCATGGGGAGGCTGCCTCGCAGACGATATGGGATTGGGCAAGACATTACAGGCCATTACTTTTCTCAGCTATCTAAAGAAAAAATACAACAATCCGACGAGCCTTATCATCTGCCCTACATCGCTGATATATAACTGGGAAAGCGAACTCAACAAGTTTGCTCCTGATCTGAAGTACCATATATTTTACGGCATAGGTAGATCATTTGGCCAAGAACATTTTAATGAGTATGACATCATCATATCCTCTTATGGTATAGTAAGAAACGATATCGAATCTTTAGTAAAATTCAAATGGGAATACGTTATTTTGGATGAAAGTCAAGCCATTAAAAACCCTGATGCCATATCTACTAAAGCTGTACAACTCTTGTCCGCTCGAAATAAGTTTATCTTGAGTGGTACGCCATTACAAAACAATACTTATGATATATACGCCCAATTCAACTTCTTGAATCCTGGTTTGTTAGGTGGCAGAGAGTTTTTCAGACAAGAATTTGCCAATCCAATTGATAAAAATGGTGACAAAGATGCCAGTCTGATGCTAAGGCGACTGATCAAGCCCTTTATGTTGCGACGTACAAAAGTAGAAGTTGCTACTGACCTACCAGAAAAAACCGAAACAATACTTTGGTGTCAGATGGACAAAAATCAGAAGACTCTATATGATGAGTACAAGGATTACTACAGACATGCTTTGATGCAAAAAATCGAATCTGAAGGTATGGCAAAAGCAGGCGTATATATCTTGGAAGGATTACTGCGACTCAGACAGATCTGTGATGATCCAAGGCTTGTCAAAGACAAAGATACTAAGCCATTCAAAGGTATCAAAATCAAAGAGTTAGTGCGCGAAATCCAAGAAAATATGGGCAATCACAAAATGCTTGTCTTTTCTCAATTTACAGAAATGTTGGCCCTGATCCGCGAAGAAATGGATGAAAATAGGATCAAATACTGCTATTTAGACGGTAGTACACCTGCTGCAAGTAGGCAAAATCAGGTTGAAATTTTCCAAAGTGATAAAAGCATCAACGTATTCCTTATATCCCTAAAAGCTGGAGGTGTGGGTCTCAACCTCACTGAAGCTGATTATGTCTATATCGTAGATCCGTGGTGGAATCCTGCCGTAGAACAACAAGCCATAGATAGAACGCATCGAATTGGTCAAAAAAACAAAATTTTTGCTTATAAAATGATTTGTAAAGACACAGTAGAAGAAAAAATAATAACTCTCCAAGAAAAAAAGTTGTCTATCAGCAAGGAAATAGTACAAGAAGATACAGCGTTTTTCAAAAGTCTAAGCAAAGATGACGTGAGCTTTCTCTTCAGTTAATAAGTCTCAAATGGGAGTATAATGGATATAGTGGCCAATGTCTAAACTGATCAGAAACTAAAAAAGCAGTCGCAATATACATATCGCGACCGCTATTTTATCTTTGTTTTTTTGTTGATAAGGCCTACGCTTTGCCTACAAATCTATTGACTGCAAAGCTAGCCTTGTTGATCACATCATAATTGATTTGATAGATGTGAAATTTTCCAGTAACTTCTACCGTTACTACACCAGACATTCTTAATATTTTAAGATGCTGCGATGTAATACTTTGCTCAAGATCAAGACTGCTGTAGATTTTATTAACATTGATGGATTTATACTCATCAATAAATTCTAAAATCTTCAACCTCAACGGGTGAGCTAATGCTCTCATCAACTCCGACGAATAATTCAATTTGCCGGTGTCAAAAGTAACTTTTGTACCTCTCATTTTGTGTTCCTTATTTTTTGTTTTAAGACCTTGGCACAAATATGAAGAGTAATTTTAATATGACAAAGAAAATATATAAAAAAAATTTAATTTGTAATAAAAAAACTTATTTGAGTATAAAAGTTCACTCAAAACGATGACAAAAGTAAATATTTTCGATATAAATTGTTGATGATCACTAATTAATAATACTTCACTGAAAGTAAGTCATTAACTGGTCAAATCTTCTACAAGAGTAGAAATTTGGCCCAATCTCTCTTTGTCCAAAGAGTAATAAATGAATTTACCTTGTCGGTCAGTCGCCACTACACCAGCTCTCCTCAAGATCGCCAAATGCTGCGAAGCTACACTCTGTTCCAGTCTCAGTTTGATATAGATATCAGTGACTGTCATGGTCTCACCATCTTCCAAAAGATCGATGATTCTCTGGCGAAGTTTGTGGTTTACAGCTCTGAGTACCAAGACAGCCTTCCTTAGGTCTGCGTAATCAAGTTGTACCTCTTTACTTCCCTTTTTTAAAGTAACGGTTTCGTTCTTCTTATTTCTCATGTGAAATGATTTGTTCGTTCACGGAATTCGGATTGTATAATCCAATAACCTTGCCAAAACATATTATATGAACTACAAATTTGAAATTAATTTTATATGATATTTTTACCAATATATAATTAACTATTATTCTGGTTATAATGTTGCGTTTTTTAAAAATATTTTTTTTCTGATTTTATGATATTTGGAGCTTTCAGGTACTCAGGTGTAAAACTTACCATGTTTGAAAATTGGCCTTTGGCATAAGCTTCTGCTGCTGGTATTGTCAGGTATTGTGCATTGCCTGTCACATGATGTAAAACTAAATTGGAGCGACCGTGGAAATTGTGAAACTTGGTTGCTCCTGAACCACAAATATGTATTCTCGTAGTGTATTGCTTCAAACTATCTTGATCCAATATCATAGCTTCCATCTGCTGCAATGGTTGAAGTGCCGTATTATATATAGTTGTATATACTTCCATCCTCCTGGCATCAATCATTGGGACTATGACATCATCTATTGCTACCTCTGACAAATTGATCCCATAAGCCAAAGCTTTCAAGCTATCGATTGCAATCAGTGGCAGATCCAATGCATAACAAATTCCTTTGGCTGTTGATGCACCCACTCTGAGAGAGGTATAGGATCCAGGACCACTACTCAAGGCCACAGCATGAAGATCATTTAGAGACATTCTTACCTCATCCATACATTGCTGTATCAGAATAGTCAGCATTTCAGTATGGCTATTGGGTGTGTCTGACAACATTTGACCGATACAGACACCATCATCAGATATAGCTACTGAACATATCTCAGTAGAGGTTTCTATCTGCAGGATTTTAGCCATGATTTCTTCAATTATTTACCACCTAGGAGTTTTTTATATCTGTTTGTATCTTTCAAAACTGAAATAGCCTCTTTAATTTCTGGGTCATCGTCTAGTGTTTGCTGTACCTTACCATTTTGAAAATAATATCTTGTGATGATCTCCTTTTCTATTTCGTCTATGATCTGGTCTTTGGCTCTCTGGAGCTCACCAACTTTTGAAGAAGCTATCTTTTGTTGCAATCTCGATAATTCATCTTTTACATTGGTTTCATCAGTACTCATGGCATCATGTGCTTTGGCCAAAAGTTTTTCTGATTCTGATTCATATTTGAAATTTTGGTTTTTTAAAAAAGCCTCAAAATCCGCGAAGTCAATGAATTTGAAATCGCCTACTTTAGCTATACTATCCTTACCTTGACAATATTTATTGGCATAAAGAAAGATCATGTTTTGGCTCAGAAGGGCTTCTGTCACTGGATAAACCAATTTTGCTGGTAGCTTGACATCCGGTGAGACTCCTCCACCATCCATCACTATTCTTCCATTTTTTGTTTTGAATTTTGATCTTTGGCTGTCAGGAATATCTTTGGGCTCACCGTTTTCATATTCTACTCCTTGTATGCACCTGCCACTGGGTATGTAATATTTTGATGTTGTCAATTTTAGTCTCGCATTATATGGCAATTCCTTAGTATTTTGCACTAAACCTTTACCAAACGATCTTTGTCCTATCAAGACTCCTCTGTCAAGATCTTGGATGACACCAGAGACAATCTCTGAAGCAGATGCAGACCTTTTATCTATCAATATCGCTAGTGGAATTTCAAGATCCAAAGGTGGAGCCATCGTTTTGAAAGTTTGATCTCTTTCTCTTACCTTAGATTTAGTAGTGACCACTATCTCTCCATTAGGTATAAAGATATTGCAAATATTTACCGCTTCGTGGAGCAATCCACCACCATTCTGTCTTAAATCTAGAATGACTCCTGCCATATTTGGGTTTTTTGCTTTCATGTCTTTCAATGCTTTGGAAATATTAGCTCCAGCATTTTGTGTAAAGGTAGTCAATGAAATATATCCCACATTGTCTGCAACAAATCCTGAGTATGGCACATTCGGAATATTTATCTCTCCTCTTGTAAGGATTACATCTGTTGTTGCTGTCTGACCATTTTTGATAATGCCTAGTTTGACATTTGTTCCAGGTATGCCTCTTAATATAGCATTGACCTCTTCTATTTTTTTGCCTAGTATATTGATTCCATCTACTGCTACAACTTCATCGCCGGCTTTGATGCCAGCTTTCAATGCTGGTCCACCTTCATAAGGCTCCATGATCAGCAGCTTATTATTAATGATGCTGACTTTAGCTCCAATGCCTTGATATTTCTCATCTTCATTTATCCAGTAACTCTCCACTTGAGATTCAGACACATAATTGGTGTATGGATCCAGTGAGTGAGTCATTGCATCTATAGCTGTCCTCATCAATGTCGATGGATCTAAATCGTCTGCAAAATTGGTATTCAGTTCCTTATAAACACTGATGAAGATTTCGAGATTTTTACTTATTTCAAAGAGTTTATCATTCTGAATGGATACTGCTGCTACACCAGACATCATCACTACTGCAAGCAATAGTACTTTTATTTTTTTTGTCATGTATTATATATATGTAACTTATAAAGTTTAAACCTACTCTTCTATAAAATCAATAATTGCATCAAAAAGTTCAATAGGCTGATCTGCATGAACCCAATGACCTGCATTTTGAATAGTGGTGAGTCTTGCATTCGGAAAAACATGAGAAATCTCTGGCCAATCTGAATCTTTGATATAATTTGATCTACCTCCACGCACAAATAAAGTCTTGGTATCACATGAATGAGTAAAGTCAATGCTGGCCAAAATATTTTGATAATTTTCGTAGAGCAATGGTAAATTCATTTTCCATTCGTAACCACCATCTTTATTTCTTGTCAAGTTTTTCATCAAAAACTGTACAGTACCTTCGTCAAGCAATCTTTTACTCATTATATTATATGCATCTTCTCTACTTTTTAAATTTTCAATATTAATATCAAAAAGTGCTTGAAATACCTCGCTATGATGTCCGTCATATCTCTTAATACCTATGTCCACTATGATCAACTTGGATACCATAGATTCGTATTCTTTTACAAACTCTAATCCTGTCTTGCCTCCCATACTATGTCCTATCAATATTGCCTCATGTATCCAGTTGGTATCCATAAACTGATGCAAATCATTGGCCAAATCTGTGTAGGTAAATGACAAAGTATGAGGAGAGCGACCATGGTCTCGTTGGTCTATGAGGAGAGCCATATATCCTTTTGCTTCGAGTTTTTTGGCAATATTCATCCAATTATCAAGCATCCCGAATAGCCCATGCAGGATGATGACAGGCATTCCTTGTCCTACTATTTTATAATTAAGTGATAAACTCTCCAATGGAATGTTGTGCAACTATATTTTTTAAATCCTATTTTATGGTAGATCGATATGGCTTAGAAATAAATGTTTTTAGGGTAAGAAAGTTTTAATTTTAGGGTATGTATTATCATATTAATGTAAAATTATTAAATTTGTTCGAAAATATTTTTGATTGGTAGCCCTATGTTTTAATTCAAATTAAATACATAAACCATTGCAATTTAACAAGATATGTGTGTTTTTTGTAAAGTTAACAAAAATCATCCTTTATAATGATTTATATCATCTATCAAGGCACAACAACTTTCTACTTTGCAGCGAATTTCGAGTAAGATGAATATAATTTTATACCTAATCATTATAAGCTTGGTCGTGGCTGGAGGCTTTTTAGCTGCCTTTTTTTGGGCTGTAAGGAATGGTCAATACGACGATGAATATACTCCAGGGGTCAGAATACTACTGGATGATGATATGATAGATAAAACCAATTAATATTAATATAAAAACTGACTTATGGCAAATTTAGAAACATTTAGTTACGACAACAAGATTGTACGCAACTTTGCCTTCGCTTCCATCATTTTTGGTGTGATCGGTATGTTGGTAGGTATCATTGCGGCTTTGCAATTAGTTTTTCCTGCGATGAACTTTGGGCTGGCAGAGACCACTTATGGTAGGATCAGACCACTTCACACCAATGCTGTAATCTTTGCATTTGTGGGTAATGGCATTTTTACAGGTGTCTATTACTCATTACAAAGATTGCTCAAGACAAGGATGTTTAGCGACTTACTTTCCAACCTTCACTTTTGGGGATGGCAATTGATCATTCTTTCTGCAGCTATTACTCTTCCATTGGGATTGACAAGTAGTCATGAGTATGCAGAGCTTATTTGGCCTATTGATATTGCCATAGCTGTAGTTTGGGTTATTTTTGGTATCAATATGTTTGGTACTATTTTGAAGAGACGCGAGCAGCATCTGTATGTGGCTATTTGGTTTTACATTGCCACATGGATCACAGTGACAGTCTTGCATATTTTCAACAATATACAGATTCCCGTCAGCTTGTTTAAAGGGATGTATGTCTTTTCTGGTGTACAAGATGCATTGGTTCAGTGGTGGTATGGTCATAATGCTGTGGCATTTTTCCTTACTACTCCATATCTTGGTTTGATGTATTACTTTATGCCAAAAGCGGCCAATAGACCAGTGTACTCTTACAAGTTGTCTATCATTCACTTTTGGGCTTTGATTTTCATCTATATCTGGGCTGGCCCACACCATTTATTATATACATCACTTCCTGACTGGGCGCAGTCATTGGGTACTGTATTTTCTATCATGTTGATCGCTCCATCTTGGGGAGGTATGTTGAATGGTCTCTTGACATTGAGAGGTGTTTGGGACAAAGTACGTACAGATCCTATTCTTAAATTCTTTGTTGTAGCGGTCACTGCTTATGGTATGGCGACACTTGAAGGCCCATTGCTTTCAGTCAAATCACTAAATGCTATCACTCATTATACAGACTGGACTGTAGGTCACGTACACATCGGTGCCTTGGGATGGAATGGAATGCTCACATTTGGTATGTTGTATTGGTTGATACCTAGAATCTATGGTACCAAACTTTACTCTATCAAGCTTGCCAATACGCACTTTTGGATCGGTACATTGGGTATTTTGTTTTATGCTATTCCATTATATTGGGCTGGTTGGACACAATCTCTGATGTGGAAGCAATTTACACCTGATGGATTTTTGCAATACGGCAACTTCTTAGAAACGGTCACTCAGATCCTCCCAATGTACATGATTAGAGCCATTGGAGGTACCATTTATTTTACAGGTGTGATAGTTATGATTTATAACCTTGTGAAAACTGTACAAAGTGGTCATCTTATTGCCAATCAAGAGGCATCTGCTCCAGCATTGGTAGCTTATGAGGCTCATAACAACGAATATTGGCACAAATGGATAGAAAGAAAACCTATTCAAATGCTTTTGGTAAGTGCTGTGCTGGTATTGATTGGTGGATTGGTTGAAATCATACCTATGATGATGATCGATGACAATGTACCTAAGATAGCATCAGTCAAGCCTTATACACCTCTTGAGCTTGAAGGTCGTGATTTATATATTCGTGAAGGTTGTGTTGGTTGTCACTCACAGATGATCAGACCGTTCAGATCTGAAACAGAGAGATATGGTGAATACTCAAAATCTGGAGAGTTTATCTATGATAGGCCATTCCTTTGGGGTAGCAAGCGTACAGGACCAGACTTACATAGAGTTGGTGGCAAATATCCTGATAGCTGGCATTATAACCACATGATGGATCCTACGTCCATGGCGCCTGGTTCTATCATGCCTCCATATCCTTGGCTACACAAAAATGATTTGAATACTGAATACACAGCATCAAAAATCAAAGTATTACAATCATTGGGTACCCCTTATCCAGACGGATTTGCAGATAAAGCTTTAGAAGATTTAAAACTTCAAGCTAAAAAAGTGGCTGAAAACCTTAAAAAGGATAAAATCACTCAAGAAAATCTTGAAAATAAGGAAATCGTAGCTTTGATTGCTTATCTTCAGAGATTAGGTACAGATATTAAAGTAAAGGAAGTATCAAAATAATATTCACCAATAAAACAAAACTTTATGGCAAAATATATCTTAGATGGCAATTTCAACTGGATGGCCATTTTTGCACTGCTTACCTTTATGTTTGTCTTTATCACCAGTGTCATTATGGTATTTAGAAAAAACAATCCAGTGATCAAGAGGATGGAAAACCTTCCTTTGGACGAGGATGCATAAGTATTGACGTTATTAACATTCATTATTAAATAATCAACCAAAAATAAAATGATGAAAAAGCTTTTTTTAACCATCATCACATTATTTACCACCATTTTGGGTGTAGGAAGTCTCTATGCTCAAGATGCAGCTGCGACTGCTGAAAGTGCAGGCCAGTCAACTCCAAATGTTTTCAATTCAGCCTACAACAATATACTATTGATCTTAGCTGTATTGGTGTTGATTGGTGTTATTTTAGCAGGATTGAGTCTGATTTGGGCGCTTATTGAAGTTCAAAAAATGAAACTTCTTGAAAAGTTTGGCCCAGAAGGACTTGAAAAAGCCAATCTTACTGCTTCGGGCTCCCTTTGGAGTACTATTTCTGAAAAGGCTTGGAATCTAGTACCAAAGGATAAAGAAGCCGACATCGATCTTGGCCACGAATACGATGGCATTCGTGAATTGGACAACTCTCTTCCTCCTTGGTGGCTTTGGCTATTCTATGGCACCATTATATGGGCGGCTGTATATATATGGTATTATCATATCTCGGGCAAAGGGCCCAATCAAGAGCAAGAATATATAGCTGCAATGGAAATTGGAGATGCAGAAAAAGCAAAATTCTTAGCAACCCAAGCTGACATTGTTGATGAAAAAACAGTTACTGCTCTTATTGATGCAGCTGCCATTGCGGAGGGAAAAGAAATTTATGTTACCAATTGTCAAGTATGTCACGGTGCCAATGGTGAAGGTACAGTAGGTCCCAATTTCTCTGACAAGTATTGGTTGCATGGAGGAAGTATTAATGATATCTTTACGACCATCAAATACGGTGTACCTGAAAAAGGTATGATCAGCTGGAAAGCACAGTTGAAGCCTGCTTCTATACAAAAAGTAGCAAGTTTTATATTGACATTCCAAGGTACAAATCCCCCTAACGCAAAAGCACCTCAAGGAGATCTGTATGAACCAAGCGCAGCAAATGGTAGCACTGCAACTCCCACAGCAACTGATACCACAAAAGTGTCTCAACCTACAGAAGCACATAAGTAATATACTATAAGCTTTGGAGACAAATGAATACTAAAAAGGCAGGGAGACAAAAACTCTTCCTGCCTTTTTCTTTTATTGTGCAACAAAAGTTGCCTTATTTGATAGATTTTCACTTAATTTTGCAAATAAATATTCTAACATAATATGTCAGATATACATCACAACGCTGAAGAGCAATTTAGAGACAAAATTTCGACTGTAGATAAAAGCGGTAAAAGAATATGGTTGTACCCCAAAAAGCCAGGTGGAAAATTTACCAACTATCGGACATGGTTATCTTACCTTTATTTTGTGATACTATTTGGATTGCCTTTCATCAAGGTAAATGGTGAACCTTATTTTCTTTTTAACATTATAGAAAGAAATTTTATCATCTTTGGAATGCACTTTGGTCCACAGGACTTTTACCTTTTTGCCATAGCCATGTTGATATTGTTAGTCTTCATTATCCTGTTTACAGTCGTTTTCGGCAGGTTATTTTGCGGATGGATTTGTCCACAAACTGTATTCATGGAGTTGGTTTATCGTCGGATCGAGTATGCCATAGATGGAGACGCTAATGCTCAGAAAAAGTTGGATGCTGCTCCTTGGACTACAGATAAGATCATAAAAAGAATCTCAAAACATGCTATTTTCTTTGGGATAGCCGTTTTGATAGCCAATACTTTTTTAGCCTATATTATAGGACTGGATGAGGTTATTAAAATCATTAGCGATCCAATTTCCAAACATTTTGGTGGTTTCATGGCAATGATTATATTTTCATTTGTGTTTTACTTAGTATTTGCCAGACTTAGAGAACAAGTTTGTACTACCATCTGCCCTTATGGAAGATTACAAGGTGTCATGCTTGACAACAAATCATTGGTTGTGGCTTATGACTTTGTGCGTGGTGAGCCAAGAGGAAAAATACAAAAAAGCAAGACATTGGCTGCAACTGCTACAGATGCAACCACAGAATACATCACTTCTGTCCAAAACAAACTAGGTGATTGTATAGATTGTAAACTATGTATCCATGTATGTCCTACTGGAATTGATATCCGCCATGGTACTCAGCTGGAATGTGTCAATTGTACTGCCTGCATGGATGCCTGTGACGAAGTCATGGAGAAAGTAAATCGACCTACCGGTCTTATCAGATTGGATAGTATAGAGGGTATTGAAAAGGGGAAACACAAACTATTCAATGGACGTACCATGGCTTACACTGCTGTATTGGCAATTTTGATAGGTGTCGAAGTTGTATTATTTTCGCTTCGGGCAGATGTTGAGGTTCTATTTTTGCGCGTGGGAGGCCAACTTTCACAAGAGCAGAGCGATGGCACCATAAGCAATCTGTACAATTATCAAATGATCAACAAAACAGCAGATTCGCTTGCTGTACAATTTAAAATGTTAGAACCTGCTGTTGGTACATTTGAAATAGTAGGTGGAAAAACACCTTCAGTAGGTAAAAACAACAAATCTGAAGGTGCTATATTCATAAAAATGCCAAAAGATAAGTTGGAAGGTGGCAAAAATAATCTGGTCATTGGTGTTTATTCTGGCGACAAGCTGATTACAAAAGTGAAGACCACATTTTTTGGTCCAATGAAATAACATGTATTTTTTAACCTTAATATTTTCAATCAATGAAATTTAATTGGCCTATTGGATTGGTTGCTTTTTTTATACTTTTCATTGGTTCATTGGTATTTGTAGTATATCAATCGACCAAAGTACATGACAGCTTGGTCGTTGAAAACTATTACGAAGAGGACATCAATTACCAAAGTATGTACGACAAAAAACAAAATGTCGCTCTGCTCGCTGTAAAAGCAAAGGCCGAACATGATAAAGCAAACCAACAAATCAAAGTGACATTTCCTGTTGATTCTGTCTCTGGCACGAGCGGCCATATCTTACTCTACAATCCTTATTCAGCCGAGTCAGATGTCAAATACGACATCAATATTGGCAAAGATGCTGTGTATCTCATTGATACTAAAGACATAAAACCTGGTAGGTGGAAGCTTAAAATGGACTGGAAACAAGGTGACAAAGAATATTACCAAGAAGAGGAAGTCATTTTTTAAATAAAAACCTTTCATTGTACTGGATAGCCTTCACTCTTGGATTTTTTGGAAGCTTGCATTGCATCGGTATGTGTGGCCCGTTGGCTCTTGCCATCCATACTACTAAAGGACCAAAAGGAATCAGTGCTTTTCTAGAATCATTACAATACAATACTGGACGCTTGATAGGATATGTCTCCTTAGGTCTTGTCATGGGTATTTTTGGAAGTGTAGCAAGTTTTGGTGGTGTACAGCGATGGATGTCAATCGTATTGGGAGTGATTTTGATACTGCTTTTCCTATTTTCAAGCAATCCAGATCAACTCATCAGTAAGATGCCTGCCTTTGGAAAATTTTACTCATACATTAGCCGAAAACTGCATTCGATGATTCAACAAAGCCGAAATGTACCATCTGTTTTATTGGGAATGGTTAATGGCTTCTTGCCTTGTGGTATGGTATATATTGCATTGGCAGGTGCATTAAGCCTGAGTAATCTATGGGGTAGCATGGGATTTATGCTGTTTTTTGGCTTAGGTACATTTCCAGCTATGATAGGCATTACATTGGGACATCATGTATTCAGCCAAAAACTTCGTTTGTCTTTACGCAAAATTTATCCTATCATATCATTGCTCATGGGAGCTTATCTCATCTACCGTGGTACAATGTCAAAACTCCCAATGGAGCTTGACTTCTTTGAAGCATTAAAACATCCTGTGATGTGCCATTAATCTTCTTCTGATTCTATTTTTTCCACTTTAGTGTTTTCAACTGTCAATCTTGCTGCACCAGCTTTTTGAACAATGACTAACTTGCCAAGATCTGAAAGGTTTTTACTTTCATAAATTTTCATGGCCGTAGATACATCAATAGCCTGTCTCGTCTGGTCATCTAGATCAAATGTAAGGGTTACAAAATTGAGCGTTACTCCCAATGGTTCTAATACTTTATTTGAAGTCACTAACAATTTGTTTTCGATATCTGCTTGATCCAACTCTACAATATCTTCATTGATAAAAATGGACTTAGATACGTCTCTAATTCTTTTATCTATGACCATATTCTCTGCTCCTTCAAATGCAGACGGATCTAATGCACCATCGCTATCTGCGTGGGCATTGGCTTTGCCCAAAAACTTAGCTTGCTTAATAAATTCTAATGGCTCAGTGATAGAATAATCATAATCAATGTGTACAAATGCCCTTACTCTATCTTTTAAATTGGTGATAAATCTACTATCACCTTGCATTGGGTAATTGGGTATCACTACCTTCATGTAACACGGATTCGCAACACCTTTTGGTACTGCATCACCAGCCTTGATGCCCTTCCAATTCATACCACAATCTGTCGAAACCACTACTTGCTGATTAGATTTGGCATAGTTGCATGATGCGAAGGTAAACACTATTAAACCCATTAAAAGTAAGAAAGTCAAGGATTGATATTTCATTTTGTTGTTTTTGATTTGAAATGTTTAACATTTCGTAAAAAAAATAATTTCACCTTAACGACCTACTTAGGGTTTTTATCGATTAAAATTGAGTTTTAAACTCAAATTTTCTAATTATACCTTCCTACATTTATTTTTAAACCATGCTTTGATGTCGCCTTTTAGCAAGCTACTACATCCAGCATACACCTGTTTGTGATAATTATTGATCCAATTGATTTCATCTTTTGTCAAGAGTGATTTGTCGATCAGTGTGTGATCAAATGGATATAAAGTCACTGTCTCGTGTTCTAAAAAACCTTTGTGTTGTGATGGACTTGTCAAAACTAAGTTTTCAATTCTTATTCCAAATTCACCTTCTTTATAGTATCCTGGTTCGTTACTTGTCAGCATTCCTACTACATGTTCTGTCCTGCTGCGCTCCGATGCTAATGGTGTAAAACCTTGTGGCGGCTCGTGTACATTCAAGAAAAATCCGACTCCATGTCCAGTGCCATGACCGTAATTCAGTCCAGCTGACCATAAATACTGCCTTGCTATGGTATCCAATTGGCCGCCAGTTGTTCCCTCAGGAAATTTGATCATCGAGAGTGCAATCATACCTTTGAGTACCAATGTATAGGCCATTTTTTGTTCATCAGTAGGTACTCCAAGCGCAAATGTCCTTGTGATATCCGTAGTTCCATCGCAATATTGTCCACCACTATCTACTAATATGATACCTTGTGGATGTATCTCTTTGCAAGAATTGGTTTCTGGTCTATAGTGGATGATAGCTCCATTAGATTGGTAACCTACAATGGCGCTGAAACTCTCACCCTGATAAAATTTTTGCTTACCTCGATTTTCAGCCAATTTTAACGCAAGATCTACCTCATTTATCTTAGTTTTTTGAGAAAGACATTGTTCCATCCAGTAGAAAGTTTCTGCCAGCGCAGCGCCGTCTTTTTTCATCACATTTCGGATATGTTGGATTTCCACTTCATTTTTTATAGCCTTCAATTTTTTAGGTATCGAAGTGCCATTGATTATCTTTGCATTGACAGCATCATAGACTGTCTGATTGCACAAAAGTGGATCAATCAATATTGTAGATTGATCTTTCATGCCATTGAGATAGCCAATGATTTCTTGGTATGGCTGCACATTGACCTTAGCTTTGTCCAATTGTTTTTTTACTTCATCGGTCAATTTATTTTCATCAATAAAAAGTTCAGCTCCCTTGATACCTACCACTGCATAAGCAACGGCTACTGGGTTGTACTCTACATCTTTGCCTCTTATATTGAATGTCCAAGCTATATCATCCAGCGTGGTGACCAGATGATAATCCGCTCCCAATTCTTTCATTTCTTCTCTGAGATGATTGAGCTTTTCTGCAATGGTTTTGCCCGAGTATTTAGACTCGTGATGCGTGATTGGTGCATCCGAAAGTTTGGGTCTATCGTGCCATATTTCTGAAATTAAGTCAAGTTTGTAATTAAGGTCAATGCCTTTTTTACTAAAGGCATCTTTCATACTACTGACTACAGTTTTTGAAAACATTTTACCATTAATGGCAACTTTGGACCCAGAAGGCAAATTGTCTGCTAAAAACTCAATATATGGTACACCAAACTGGTTGGTCATCTTGTGCAATAAATAACCAGTATTTTTTAATTCCATTTCGCCTTGCAAAAAGTATCTAGAATCCGTCCAGAGCCCAGCATGATCTTTGGTAACAGCCACTATACCCGCCGATCCTGTAAAACCAGATATCCAAGATCTCTCTTGCCAATGGTCTGCCACGTATTCGCTTTGATGTGGGTCTGAAGATGGAATCAAAACGGCATCAATATTGTGACTTCTCATTGCCGACCTAAGAGCTGCCAACTTTTGTGGAACATTAAACATATATGAAATTTGATTTATATATTTATAATTGAATAATAAAATACATAAATATTAATAATAATCTTTATATATTAAATAATTCTATTATTTTTGTCCCGTAAACATACGATGTATTTACACTAAACAAAAGAAACTCTTTAAAAATTTCTTTTGTTTATTAAGAATACTCGTAAAAGTGAGTATAGAAAATTGAACAAATATGTTAAAGCAGAGTCTTAGCCAAAAAATGTTGCAAAAGCTGTCTCCTCAACAAATTCAGTTGATGAAACTTTTGCAAATACCTACGGCAAGTTTGGAGGAAAGAATTAAAGAGGAGTTGGAGGCTAACCCAGCGCTTGATGAGGGAGACGACTATGATGATGTATTTGATCTGGACAACGAAGGTTTTGGATCTACTCAAGATAGTGATAACAACAATGACAGTTCAGAACCTGAATTTGAATTCGACGATTATCTCAACGAATATCTTGATGATGATCCATCCAATTATAAAATGAAGGGTGAAGATTTCATTAACGAGGAGGAAAGAAAAATGCCTGTACCTGTTGAAAACTCTTTTCACGAAAGCTTAGAAAGACAATTGGGTTTATTGGATCTCTCTGATAAAGAAGAAATCATTGCTAATCAAATCATTGGCTCAATTGACGAAGATGGATATTTGCGGAGAGAGCCAAATTCTATAGTTGATGATGTACTTTTTGCGCATAATATCGATACAGATGTCAAAGAAGTGAAAAGTATCATCAAATTGATTCAGAAGTTTGAACCAGCAGGGATTTGTGCTCGTACACTCCAAGAATGTCTTATCCTACAGCTAGAAGATAAAATAGAAAAAGAGCCGCTTCAGCACGTTACAGAAAGGAAGACAGCTTTAAAAATCTTATCCGATTTCTTCGAAGAATTTACCAAAAAGCACTACCTAAGGATGAAAAAATTGCTCAATCTGTCGGATGGTGAGTTAAAAGAGGCGATAGACGAAATTCTCAAGCTAAACCCAAAACCAGCATCTACCATCGAAGGTAGTGGCCTTGGGAGTCAATATATCATTCCTGATTTTATCATTTATAATAGAGATGGAGAGTTAGAACTGACTCTAAATAGTAAAAATGCTCCTGATTTACGTATCAATGACCAGTACATGGAAATGCTTAAAGGGTATCGTGAAACAGTGTCAGGTCGTAGAGCCACCAAACCAGAAAAAGAAGCAGTACTTTTCATCAAACAAAAAATAGATTCAGCAAAATGGTTTATTGATGCCATTACAAAGACAAGATACCTTTTATAGGACCATGTATGCTATCATGCAGTATCAATAAGGATTACTTCACCACTGGCGATGAAAGAAGGATCAACCTATGATACTCAAAGACTTAGTTGAGGCTATGGTGGAAGCAAGCAAAGCAAAGCAAAGGCAAAAGTGTGGGGTCACTGGGTCTGGAGTATCTACAGTCAGTCGGGTGGCAATAGTAAGTTTGTGCAAACTGAATTTGGCACCAAAAAGTTAAAGGATTTTCTTTCAGAATCAATGCAAGCTCAAGATGGTAGTGTCTCTACCCTTGATGTAAAACCATCTTGGGTGATGAAGTATCAAGAGAAGATAAAACCAAGCCTTTGTCTGACGAGAGATTGATGGAAATCAGAACGAGGTTATAATATAGCCATAATGGAACGACACGGTAAAATACCGTGAGCAACTAATAGTACCAGTCGCAAGATTGCGAAAAGAATTGAAATAATATAAAAGCATCATTTGAAATGTTGATAAACAATAAATCAGAGACCTTCATACATCTTCAAAGTCTAATAATCATGATGACCCGTTAATCATTGCATATATGTATGATATTATTCTTGCTTTTATTACTTCCTTTTCACGACTCATCTGGCTACAATACCACCTATCATCAATCTGGCCATCAAAAAACCTGATGGATGAGCCTGAAGAGAGAAGGTCATATAAAGTAAGTACACCATCTCTGGTGGAATTGCTACATTTGCAGGCACACTTTTTCTATCATACTATGGATACCATTTGAGTATTTCTGGCATTTATAATATGTTTTAAAATATCATCGTTTTCTTCATCGAGCCAAAGATGATATCGACCCAATATCACTTCAAAAAGTTTCTGGGCGAATTATTTGCTGCTGGAATCTTGGTATTCAGATCAAATGTCAAACTGACCAGCTCTTGTATGGATTTTGGAATCTATGAGCTTCCTGAGATACCCAGTGATTCCGTCAATTCTCACTATCATTGTCATCATCATTATGTATCTAATCTTATCGATGGTATCACTTGGCTCTTCTGGCAGTGTAGGGGAGAGCCATACTGATCACGACGGTACTAGGCACATGGTTTTACTTGGTAGGTAGTGTTGAGATAGCTATCGTAGCCTTTGGGAGGAGCATTGGTGGCATTTTTGAAATACAATATCTCACCAGCTCAAATATTCATGGGAGATACTGGTGCCTTGCTCTTAGGCTTGGTTTGTTCTATTTTGACAATACAATTTATCGAACACCACAATCAGCTTCAAGGCTCACTTACACCTTCAATCTAGCTCCTTCAGTGGCAATTGCTATTTTGATCTTACTCTTTGTTGATACACTGAGAGTATTTATCTTGAGGGTGATGGAAGGAAAATCACCATTCAATCCAGACAGAAAACACATTCACCACATTTTGATAGATGTAGGTCTTACACACATGCAAGCAACAGGAGTACTATTCGTGACTAATATATTATTTATTCTTTTGGCCATCATGCTACAAAATATTGGCAATCTTATGTTGCTGGTTATTATTTTGATACTTGCATGGATATTGACTTGGTTTGCATCGAGTTTGGCAGTACGCAAAAAGCAATTGTCAAAATGATGCAGTATCTGCTAATTTTTATAGGAGGCGGAGCTGGCAGTTTACTCAGATATTTTATAAGTAAATACCTAAATTCTTTACAGTCAAACTTTGCCTTGGGTACCTTGATGGCCAATGTTACAGTTGCTTTATCTTAGGTATTGTCATTCAAAACACCTTGAATACCGAATAGATGATCCAGCAAAGTGGCTTTTAGCGATTGGATTTTGTGGTGGAATGAGTACTTTTTCAACCTTTGCTTTCGAGATTATGGAGTATATCCAAAAAGGACAACTCGCTTTTGGTGTTTCATATATTTTGTTGAGTATAATTTTAGGTGCTATCATGCTGTTTTGGGGTATGAAAGTAGTTTCAGTGTGAGTATATTTACGTATAGAAAAATGATTTTTAACATAATAAATAAAATATTTATAAATATGCTTACTTTAGCGTTTTAATTTTGTTATAAATTCCCCGATTATTAATTTAATATTTGAATTGTTATCAATCCCTGAACAATGGATCCATTAAAAGAAAAATTTTATCAGAAATCGGTCGCCCTCAAAGCCGAAATCAAAAACATCTTAAAAGACCATGGCGAAACCATAGTGGACAAAGTCACTGTCGAGCAGTTGATAGGTGGTATGCGCAGTGTCAAAAGCATGATATGGGATACATCATCACTTGATCCTGAAGAAGGTATTCGCTTCAGAGGATATAATATTCCGCAGCTTCGTGAGTTGTTGCCCCGAGTACCCAATGGCAAAGAGCCACTACCTGAAGGTTTGTTTTGGTTAATGATGACGGGTGAGTTGCCCACGGTAGAGGATGTCAGATGGCTTTCGGCTGAGTGGAGTCGGAGAGCAGATGTACCAGTCCATGTTTTTGAGGCGTTGAGGGCATTGCCTATAGATACTCACCCGATGACTCAGTTTAGTATCGCTATTTTGGCGATGCAAAAGGACAGTATTTTTGCCCAAAGATATGAAGAAGGTATGAGCAAAAATGACTATTGGGATGTTATGTACGAAGACTCAATGAATATGATTGCAAAGCTTCCACGAATTGCAGCCTTTATTTATAGACGTACATTTCACAATGATATGCACATTTCACCTGATCCTACTATGGATTGGGGCGGAAATTTTGCAAAGATGCTCGGTTTTGAAGACAGAGACTTTTTAGCATTGATGAGATTGTACCTCACTATTCATACTGATCATGAAGGTGGTAATGCATCAGCACATACCATGCATTTGGTTGGATCCACACTAAGCGATGTATATTATTCATTTAGTGGTGCTATGAATGCATTAGCAGGGCCATTACACGGATTGGCCAATCAAGAAGTAATAAAGTGGATTTTTGAAATGGTTGAAGAAATAGGTACCAATAGACCTACAAAAGATCAAATCAGGACTTATATCAACGAAACTTTGGCAGAAGGTAAAGTAGTACCTGGCTATGGACACGCAGTTTTGCGCCAACCAGATCCTAGATTTATAGCCCAGATGCGTTTTGCCCAAGAAAACATAAAAGATGATCCTACTGTACAGATTGTATGGGATCTTTTCGAAATAGTACCTGAAGTACTCAATGCCTTAGGCAAAGTAAAAAACCCATGGCCAAATGTTGATGCCCATTCGGGAGCACTGTTAGTACATTACGGCCTCACCGAATACAATTTTTACACCGTTTTATTTGGTGTTTCAAGGGCATTGGGTGTATGCGCTGGCCTATGTTGGGATAGAGCATTAGGTCTGGCATTAGAAAGGCCAAAGTCTATCACCACAGATTGGCTGAAGAGTTATCTTGCTATTAACTAACCAAATAATATAATTGAATAATGAATTTTCCTGAAAATCTAAAATATACTAAAGAGCATGAGTGGATTCGCATCGATGGAGATGTAGCTTATGTCGGTATAACTGATTTTGCACAAAGCGAACTGGGTGAATTGGTGTATGTAGAGGTGGACACCGTCGGACAGACTGTGGCTAAAGATGACATCTTTGGTACAGTGGAAGCTGTCAAGACAACTTCAGACCTTTATATGCCAGTCTCTGGTGAGATTCTCGAGTTTAATGGTATGCTGGACGAATCAGATGGAGACAATCCAGGCTTGATCAATTCTGACCCTTATGGTGATGGCTGGATTGTTAAGGTAAAACTTACTGAACCATCAGAATTGGATGAATTGATGGATTCTACAGCATATACTGCATTGGTAGGATGATTTGATCTCCGATTTTTGATGGCAATGAAAGCCAAATAGATGTCAGCGATGAGTTTATTTGGCTTTTTTATTGCCCAATTTATAGAAGTTCCAAAATTAGTTTTTCTTACAAATGAGTAATTATAAATCAAAAGTGCAATTTTTTGGACTCTATCAAATCCCAAAATTGCCATAGAGATCTTGAAAAATGCCACTTTTCCATAATTTTCGATGCGAGGCGCATGAATTATCTTGGTATCATGAGAGACTAAACGATTGAAAAAATTCATCAAAATGATCAGTATAGTAAAAAAGGAAATCACTTCCAGTTTGATTGCCTATATACTTTTTTGATAATCTGTGGCTGCTTTAGCCAATAATAATCCACATTCTTTGCTCTGGAGGACCTACTACTACCCATCTTCTTGATGTCTGACAGAGGAGTATCTTCTAATAAATCAAAACCCAACACTTCGGTAAAATATCCTTATTGCTTTGTCATAGTCATCTACCAAAATAGAAACCAAACCCAAATACTGATTCATATATTATCGCTTTAAGAAGTCATAACAATTTGTATGGACTGATTGTTATATTTGTCCTTTGTCTGACAACAAATGTTCACAGTAATACATCTTCATAAGCTAATTTATAGCTGGCTATTGGTGGTGCATCAAATATATTACAACGATTAACATATCTTTTAGTAATATTTGACAGTAGTATATGGTGTTATCTTACAATATTTAGACTGTCAACAAATTGTAATTTTATAAAAAAATCAAAATATATGTCTGCTACATCAGCCGTAGTCATCAATGATAAAGAACAAAAAGCTGAATTGCGTAAATTTATTCATATAAAGGGCGCAAGATCAAACAACTTAAAAGACATCGAACTATTCATACAAAAAATAAATTGGTGGTAGTAACCTGTGTCGGGCTCTGGCAAGTCTTCATTGATCATAGATACTCCTATGCAGAAGGTCAGCGAAGATACGTAGAAAGCCTCTCGTCTTATGCTCGTCAATTTTTGGATAGGATGAAAAAACCTGAAGTGGATTTCATCAAAGGTATTTGCCCAGCCATAGCTATTGAACAAAAAGTGAGTACATCCAATGCCCGCTCTACAGTGGGCTCTATGACGGAGATTTACGATTATATGCGTCTGTTGTACGCTCGCATTGGTAAGACTTACTCACCTATATCTGGCCAACAAGTAAGAAAACATGATGTCAGTGATGTGGTCAATTACATCTTTCAATTGAATCATGATACTAAGGTCTTAATAAAAATTCCACTCCAAAAACGGCATGATCGCTCGGTAGGTCAGGAGCTAAATTTATTAATGCAAAAAGGTTATGGTCGTGTTTATTATCAAGGTGTATTGACCAATATTGAAGATTTGCTTGAAGATAGTACTTTACATAAAGAAGACTCTGTCACAACTACCACATCAGAAATTCAAATATTAATAGATAGATTTGTAGTCAATGATGATGATGATAATAAAAAACGAGTAGCTGATTCTATATTATTGGCCTTTTCTGAATCTGAAGGAGAGTGCTATGTAAGTACTATTGATGGTGAAGAAAAATACTTTAACAATCGTTTTGAGTTAGACGGAATATCGTTTTTAGAACCAACACATCAATTGTTCAATTATAACAATCCTTATGGTGCGTGTCCTAAATGCGAAGGTTATGGCAAAATGTTGGGTATTGATCCTGACAAAGTGATACCTGATGAGTCTCTCAGCGTCTATCAAGAAGCTATTGCAGCTTGGAAAGGTGAGAAAGGAAAAGAATGGTGGCAACAATTAATATCTAATGCCTCTAAGTTTGACTACCCTATTCATAAGCCTTATCGTGACTTGACAGACAATCAAAAGGAGTTACTTTGGGTAGGTAATCAATATTTTGATGGTTTAGATTCCTTTTTCCAGGAATTGGAAGACGGAGCTTATAAAATCCAAAACAGAGTAATGTTGTCAAGGTATAGGGGCAAAACTCAATGTAATATATGTAAAGGTGGGAGATTACGTAAAGAAGCTACTTATGTAAAGGTGGGAAATAAAAATATTACTCAACTTATCAATCTTCCAATCAATGAATTGCTCGAATTTTTTGAAAAGTTGGAATTGAGTCCTTATGATCAAAAAATAGCAGATAGAATACTGACAGAAATAAAAAATAGACTCCGCACAATGGATGACATTGGGTTGGGATATCTTACTATCGACAGACTGGCTTCAACACTGAGTGGTGGAGAAACACAACGCATCAATCTCACTAGAACATTGGGAAGTAATTTGACTAATTCTCTTTACATTTTGGACGAGCCAAGCGTAGGATTACATCCCAAGGATACCGAAAAGTTAGTAAAAGTATTGAAAAATCTAAAAGCTTTAGGCAATACTGTAGTGGTGATTGAGCACGAAGAGGCAGTCATTCGCAATGCTGATTTCATCGTGGATATTGGACCAAAGGCTGGAGTACATGGAGGATTTTTAGAATATGCGGGACCTTATGAAACCTTCATTGATGGTCATCAAAACAATCTTACAGCTGCATATTTGAAAGGACAAAAGAAAATAAACAGTCCTATTCAAAAGAGAAAAATCATTCAAAAAATCAAGCTGAGTGGGGCTAAACAGCACAATTTAAAAAATATAAATGTTACCATTCCATTGCAAGCATTGACGGTAGTATCTGGTGTATCTGGTTCAGGTAAAACTAGTTTGGTCAAACATATCCTTTACCCAGCTTTAAAGCTCTTAGTAAATGATACTGTGGCAATATCTCCTGGTAAATATGATACATTGACAGGGGATACAAGGAGCATCAAAATGGTAGAAATGGTCAGTCAAAGCCCGATTGGCAAATCATCTCGATCCAATCCTGTCACTTATGTGAAAGCTTATGATGACATAAGGAAGCTTTTTTCTGATCAGCAGGCATCAAAGATCAAAGGTTTTGAACCCAAACATTTTTCATTTAATGTAGAAGGTGGCCGATGTGAAACTTGTAAAGGTGAAGGATATTTGACAGTAGAGATGCAGTTTTTGGCTGATGTCACTTTGTTATGCGAAGAGTGTCAAGGACACCGATTTAAGGATGAAGTATTGGAAGTTAAGTACAAGGACAAAAACATATACGATGTATTGGAAATGACCATTGAAGAGTCTTTAGAATTTTTTAAAGATAAGAAAAATATTTTGATAAGGTTGCAGCCCTTATTTGATGTAGGTTTGGGTTATATAAAACTAGGACAAGCATCTAGTACATTGTCAGGTGGTGAAGCACAAAGAGTAAAGCTTGCAAGTTTTCTTACCAAGGAGTTTCAGTCAAAAAACATACTTTTTATTTTTGACGAACCTACTACGGGTTTACATTTTGATGACATTAATAAGTTAATGGATGCTTTCAATGCCTTGGTAGAAAATGGTCATACCGTAGTCATTGTTGAACACAATATGGATGTCATAAGAGCAGCAGACTGGGTGATAGATTTGGGTCCAACTGGTGGTAAAGATGGTGGGTATTTACTTTATGAGGGTTATCCAGAAGGATTAAAAAATATTGTAAATTCATATACAGGACAATTTATCTAATCCTAAAGGTTCCACGTGAAACATACTATAAGTTTATAATTGAATAATGTAAAAATTTGGTCAAATCAAGAATAAGACAATATTTATGCGGAAGAATGAATAAATATTGTTTCACTATTAAATAGTTTTTATATCTTTGCAATGATAAATAAGTTAGCAAAAAGGTCAGTGAGCAATCGCTGGCCTTTTTAATTTTGTATATTGTCAAGTTGGGGAAAAAGTTTCACGTGAAACATTCAAACTATCTACACTAAATTATTTTCATATTAAATGCACAGAAAAATCTTTAACTTAATACTCTGACCTTTTGCGGTTGGTGTAATTACCACCATCTACCGATCCAAAAACTCTCCAAAGCAATGTCCAACAAATCTGGTCTCTCCATCATCGGCGCATGACCACACTTAATCAACTTGACCAACTCAGAGTTGGGTATCAATTCATGAAACTTCTCACCCACCCAGATAGGTGTTACTTCGAGTCCTGAATGCCCCAAATCAATAAAGTTGGTGACTTGCCATCATTAAGTTTATCTTCCAAATTATGTCTAACAGCAGATTTAGCAACTACACATTGCTTTCTTCAAATCATTCACAGTGGCATAAACGCGTCCAATTCTTTAGTCGCAATAGCAGGATCATAAAATACACTTTCCGCTTTGTTCTTCATATACTCGTAGTTTCCTCTTTTTGGAAAGGTTGTACCCATAGCACTTTCAAAAAGGCCACTACTACCAGTCAAAGTCATACTCATAAATCTATCAGCATTCTTCAATGTATATAATTGAGCTATGTGTCCTCCTCATGAATTACCCAATACATGTACCTTGTCGTATCCTTTATAATCAATAAAATCCTCAACGTATTCCACCACTGGTTAAATGAAAGACTACGTAAAGAAATCTCAAACAAGCGGCAAAATAGGTACCACCAATATATCTTGCTGCAAAATGATTGACAATGTACTTTCAAAATTGCTCAAAGCACCCAGTAAACCATGCAACAGAACCAATGGAACCCGTTCCACCTGTCTCTATAAATTTGAATTTTCCTTCTACTGCACCGTATCAATCATTCTAAAGTTATTAAAATAAGGTCTTGATAAAAATTTGACGCACATACTACCTCTCTAATTTTGATTAGGTCTGGCATGAAAATATGACAACCGTAATACTTACAAGTAGCATGGCACCTCGCCTGAGGCATGACTCAAGTCCTACGTGTACACTACCCTTACTGTTAACAACCGTTAGTATTCCTAAACCCGGTCACTGTGCCAAAAGACCAATACTAAAAATAAATAATTTTACTGCTCATTATTTATTGTTCTATCTAAATCTGTTTTCCAAATTATACATTTCGTACATCTATGCATAAAATGAATCAAGGCTGGCATAAAGATACTTTTATCATATTCATTAAAATTCTCAACACCTTCCTCACTACTTTTAAAAAGTATCTTAGAATCAATTCTCCTGTCATGTCTGGCCAAGTAGGAAAACAACAGCTGTTTCATTCCAGATAAAATACTCAAGAAAATTTGAATAAAATTAAACCAAACCAACGAAATAAACCAAATACCATCTGCCTCTTGATCCCAATAAACTCCAACTTACAAAATATTTAGCTTGAAAATAGGTCCAAAGAAGCATAATATAAACACTAAAAGCTATGATCAAATGTATGACAATTTGTAAGCATTTCGACCCATGGTCTCAATACAAGTCCACTGACAATTACATCCAGCCAAATGTTGCTGCCAAAATACCAATAAAATAACTTACTTCTACTGATGAGTATCCTTGTCAAAATACCTTTTCGTCATGTAACAAAAAAGGAAACAAAAATACAAACCCATCAAACGAGCCCATAACCTCGTGTACATATCTCCCAAAATAAATAAACTTTAAAATCTGAAAAACTACCTTCATTGATTTCAATATTGCAGTGGTCTTATACATCTCAAATGCTCCTGTTCAGTCATGGCAACGTGCCAGACACACATCCCATTTTAGTAATAGATAGCCCAGACTGTCAGTCGAGTAATGCCACCCAAACAACTTGTACAAAAACCATGATGACACCAACTAAAAGCCAATACAAAACGACTTTGGGATATTTGTTTCTAAATTAGTGCAAAACAAAACCAAATTTTAATTTTTCAAAATTGAAAAGATAGAGCATTGTTTTGTAATAATTATATTATTTAATTTACAAAATTTCTATATATTATTATTACATAGAAATGTTTTCATATGTTTATAAAGTACCTAAAATTTTTTGGATTTTTCCACACTTTATCAATAAGATATTTGTTTTTAACATATGAATATCATTATATTAACATTATAACATTTTGAATTTTCACTTATCCACATACTTTAGTATGGCAAAATGATTGCTTGATAACTCAAATTTGAGACACCTTTTTTGTTTATATTTAATATTTGTATATATGTATGATGGAAAAGGCTGATTTGTTAATTTTACAATTGTGTTTACAAAAAGCGTGTGCATAAGTCAAAACGTAGGTTTATTGAATTTATTAATATTATATATATATTTTAATTAAAATGTTTATAACTCAAGTATGAGAGCTGTCATCCAACGAGTTGCAGAAGCCTCCGTAAGCATTGGCGTACTGTTCATGCAGAACAAATCTGGACTACTTATACTATTGGGAATAGAAAGATGATTCAGAAGATGATATACAAAGTGGTTAGTGGCAAAGATCCAATAATATGCGCATATTTAATGATCAAGACGGAATAATGAATCTTAGTAACCATGACATTGGTGGACACATATTTGGTTGTAAGTCAATTTACTTGCATAGTACTAAAAAAGGTAATAGACCTTCGTATATTGGCTGCAAAACCTGAGATAGCCATACCATTGTATAATGATTTTATTAAAAAATTGACACTCACGGCAGAACAAGAAGTAAGCACGGGTATTTTTGGAGCTGACATGGCCGTCTCCTTAGTCAATGATGGGCCTGTTACTATCATTATTGACACTAAAAACAAAGAATAATGGAAATAAAAGATTATCAGGTTGAGGTAGATAATTGGATCAGAAATGTCGGAGTAAGATATTTTTCAGAGCTAACCAATATGGCCATTTTGACCGAAGAAGTAGGTGAAGTTGCAAGATTAATGGCAAGAATATATGGAGAACAGTCGTTTAAGATACCAATGACTCAAGAAGACCAGATGGCAAAATTGGCTGATGAATTGGCTGATGTGGTTGGTGACAACCCGCATACAATCAAACGTATAGATTTTGTACCGCACATTAAAAAACATAGAAAGAAATCACTAAGAGATAATGAGTATGCAATATCAATAACCCCTAAACTACATTAACCATTGAATTTTTTTTCACGTTTAAAAAATCAAGTGATAACCAAAAAAAGATAAATGTAGAAAATTATTTTTGTGCATTCCTGATCAAAATTGCTGCCAATTATTGAGAAAAATATATTGTACCCCCAATCCTTAAGTTACAACGACAAATTGGTGAAAATGTAGTGCTACCTTGATAGATCACAAATACTGCTCCATCACTATACCAGCAGCCAAATGAAAGCCCATTCCTCCTCTTACTTGCGTGAGAAGCCAAGGATACACCGATCAAAGTTAATATGAAAATGGTGAATGGATCAGCAGAAAGTGCCCATATAATTCGATACTATATTTTGCCTGAATCAAGGCCACGCTCTTTTTCGTATTTTAAAATTTTCTTAGGTCTGATGTATTCATCATCTCCATTTGTTTGGTATATCTCGTGAAGTCTTTAGGTGGCGTTAAACACTGTATCTAAATGTTGATCACTTTTGGGTATGAGATTTCCTTGTGATTAACAAATGTCCTGATTTCGTACCCTTCTAATTTCCATTTATTGGGTGGACCTATAAATTTGATTTTATTGGCTTTGAGAGTGTAAACAAGTTGGTTGCCATTGAATCTCTCCAATCTAAACGTGCGTCCAGAACTATCGCTGTTGGAGTAATTTCTGATGTAAACTTTTTCATTCGGCGAAAGCCAAAAAATGTATGTTATGATTTCGAGTTGCTTGCCTCGGGCACTTTTGCGTATATGTTCACTTTCACCTGTTTTTCAATCTATTGCTATGTGGTATGACGTAATTATTTACCGAGCCACAATAGTACTGCCAAAATACCTCCATTCCATGATGTCGGCCTTAAAATCTAGCATATTTCACCTTGGCGCTTGATGCTGATGATCTCAGAGTTTTTTGCCATCCTTGATAAAAAATATGACAGCCAATAGTAAATAAAGGCCAAAGCAAGCCATTGATCCACGGCACAAAATGAAGGTAGTAGTCCAATACGATTTCCTTTGAATGATAAATCAGCATTAATAAACTTATCTACTCGTTCAAAATAGTCTATCATGACAGCAATCATCGTGATGAGCAGCATCGTAAAAAGAAGGTGCTCAAATACTTTTTGACACATACCAATCTAATATTTTCATTCAAACAAAATGTCTATCATGATAAGAATTACAATTCTGAGATACAGAGGCGCACCATCTCATTTTTCCGTTGGCAAACGCCATCAGCTATTTTTATTCCGTTTTCACTTTCAACAACCACAAGAAGAAAACACAAATTGCAGGGTAGCAATCTGTGCTGCCAATAACTCCTCCACTTTGAATAAATGTCTCAAATATGCCTTAGTGTGTATTCTACTGGTAGCTTCACTTTTCGCTGGACTAAAATCATCTTGCCACTTTGCATTTTTTATATTGATGCGCTTTGGTGTAAAGGATGCCGTGCGAGCATTGCGAGATGGCAATACACAATCAAACATATCAATACCTAAAGCTTTCCAAAATATTTTCTGGCAAACCTGCCAATCATCAGGTATCTTGGTCGTTCTTTTGGCAAGATGCCACAAACTCAGTCCGTCATGGCATTATACCTTCATGATAGCTCACCTACAGAAAGTCCTCCTATGGCATTCATATCTTGGTCTTGACTTGCAATAAACTCTGCCGATTGTACCCGAAGGTCCTTGAAAGTACTACCCCACCATGGGTGAAAATGTTTGGTAATGTCCATAAACGGATTCAGGTATCTTCATTCTATTGATGCATCTTTTCAACCACCTGTGAGTGATATTCATAGAGTTTTGAGCATATCTATATTCGCAAGGGTAAGGCGTACATTCGTCAAAAGCCATCACTATATCTGCACCGATGATACGCTGTATATCCATCACAGACTCTGTGTGAAAAGATGCTTCGACCCATCTATATGAGATTACCATACCTCATCTGTGATTTTCCGCATACCTTTGAGCGAATACACTTGATATCCACCACTGTCAGTCAGTATTGGTCTATCCCAGTTCATGAATCCATGCAATCCTCCTGCTTGTTTCAGTATATCAGTACCTGGTCTAAGATAGAGATGATAAGTATTGCCTAAGATGATCTCCGCTTTTACCACATCTTTTAGCTCATGCTGATGAATGCCCTTGACAGTACCTTGAGTACCTACTGGCATAAATATGGGCGTATGAATGACTCCATGTGCAGTAGTAATTGTACCAGTGCGTGCAGCGCAGTTTTTATCTTGGTATTGAATATCAAATGTCATACTGATGGGTTAATTTGATCTGAAACGAGCCATATCCATTTTGATCAAGACAGCCATCATCATGGAGAATGCTATGAGTGAAGAGCCACCTTTGCTTAAAAAAGGTAAGGGTATGCCTACCACTGGCAGTAATCCCATCGTCATACCTATATTGAATACAAAATGGACTAAAAAAATGCCAGCTACAGCGTAGCCATAATTGCGTATAAACTCTAAGTTGGCTCTTTCGGCTATCACGATGCATCTGGTGAGTAGGATAGTAAATAGAATGATTACACCAAGACTTCCTATGAAACCTTGTTCTTCGCCTATCGATGTAAAAATAAAATCTGTCGATTGCTCAGGTACATAATTCAATTTTGTCATCTCACCTTTTAAGAAACCTTTTCCCGTCAAACCACCAGAACCAATGGCCATTTTTGATTGGATGATGTTATACAAAGAGCCTCTTGGATCACATTTTTCAGGTCTTAGCCACACATTTATCCTTTCTTGCTGATGTGGCTTGAGTACATTGTCAAATACAAAACTTGCACCAAAAGAAAATATTATAGCTACAGCCACAATAGGCAATACAAAACTTATGATTTTGAAATTTCTTTTCTTCAATTGTACCAACAAATAATATCCAAAAAAAAGGAGGCTTGGTATGATGGCCATTATTTTGTCATTCTGCAACAATAAGAATGTAGTGATGGCTAAAAAAATGAGACTCACCAATGTAGATTTCTGCCATTTTTCCTGATCAAAAATAAAAATAGTACCACCAATAAAAATCAAAAATATACTTACCAGAAAAGGTGAGAATAACAATGATAAGATGAAAATAGCAGCCAAGCTAAAGCCTATTAAAAATATAGCTGGCGACATACCTCTTCTATACAATAGAATGAAAAAAGAAAGATATACCAATGAAGAGCCAAAATCTGGTTGCAAAAGTATCAATAATGCTGGCCCCAAAAACAAAGCCAGCGAAATAGCCATGACATTGGTATTGGTGATGGAAGATTTAAAAAAACTCAAATAACTAGATAGTGCCAATGCTGTTCCAAATTTTGCCCATTCGGATGGTTGGAATGAAAAAAACCCAAATGAAAACCAAGCCTTTGCCCCATTGATTTCTTTTCCTAAAAATAGGACTAAAATCAAAAAAAATACCGTGACTCCATATATTGGAAATGCCAAGGTATTCCAAAACTTCCAATCCAAAGTCAATGCTATCATAAATGTCATGATAGACAAAACTACCCAAAGCGTCTGTGCGCCGATAGGGCTGGTAATATCTAAAAAAGCATAAGGATTTTTTTCGTCATATAGCGTAGAAAATACCATAAACCAACCTATAGTCACCAAGCTGAAATAAACAGCCATACTGACCCAATCATAAGTTTTGTCTTTTGATATCGCTCTTTTTGACATTATTATTAGTTGCTGACCAAAGCTCTTTTGCTCACATTATCATATACTGGTGTAGCAGAAGGATAGGTCTTTTTCAATTCAAGTAAAAACGGCATGAGTTTGTTTTTATTTTCAAAATATCCAACTCTCACTTGATAGTAAGGTGCTACATGTTTCCAATCTATATTCATACCTGGGTACATCGCAGAAAAATTTGATTTGGCTGCCTCCATTTCTCTACGATCATCCGTAGTTACAATCTGAATACGCCATGCTTTGATGGTCTCATTGGCTTTACCATTGCTTATAAATCTATCCATCATCTTCTGTACGGATGGTGATGCATACACGTTTATATTCTTTTTTTGACCGCTGATGTCGCCACAAAAACCCACCATGATGATGAGTAAAATTTGCAGGTGCCTTGTCCAACTGGAAATGTCCATTTTGTAATTGAAATGAATTGAGATGCAAAATTAAGCAATTTATTACAAATTTTTGCACCAAAATGTTTAACAATCAGCCTATTGTTGGTGCAAGGCAGCTCCTCGTAAAACTCATTTCCTTTAAAACGGATGATGGCATCTTTTACAAATTTATAGACAGGCATTTTTTCAACATTTCCTTTTTTGCAAGCAGCAGAGCAAATGTCCCATCTGTCATAGTTCCAAGCTTCAAAGCCAATGATGTCATTTTGTGATACTCTGATGGGATAAAGATGACACGATATGGGTTTCTGAAAAGGTATTTTCCCTTCTGACCAAGTTTTTTCTATGGCGCAAACTGAAATTCCCATTTCATCGGTAGTCAAAAAGACACAAGCACCGTCATCGTGGCAGCGTGTACCCCAAACTTTGGGTTCTTCATAAAAGGTAAATCCACCATCCTTCCCCAATGACTGAGTCGATCTTTCAGGTAAATTTTCCGAAATAATATCTATAAACTGTTTGATCTCTTTCATTTCTGCCTCTGTCACAGGTGCGCCATAGTCGCCTTCAGTACAGCAAGCGCCTTTGCATTTTTGTAGATCACAATGGAAATTTTCGTGGATTATATCATCACTGATCAGGATGTCTTGTATCATTAACATTTTAAGGAGTGTTGAGAGATTTATTTTAATAAATTTTTAAGTTTATCAAGGTCGCGTATCAAAAGCCTTCTCCTATCAAAATGGATGATGTTGTCATTGCGTAGGTCATTGAGTACCATGGTGACCGATTGTCTTGAGGTAGATGTAAGGCTGGCAATGTCTTGATGTGTTAAAAAATTTCTCAATACCCATTCATAACCTATACGTTGACCACTTTTTTCAATACTTTTTATAATAAAATCTATAATCCTGCTCTTCGAATCCAAGAAAACCAATGACTCTAATCTTGACTCCATCTCTACCATTCTATCGCCCATCATTTGCATCATTAACAAATTCAAATCGGTATGTATTTTCAATAATTGGTCAAGCTCAGTTTGCAAAAATGACACAAGCTCACTATCAACCACAGCAATAGCAAATTCTTTTTGTTTTTGTTCGCCAAGTATAGTTTTTTCACTAAAAACATTGCCTTTTTCAAATATAGCTGTGACAACTTCTTTGTCCACATCTCTGTAATAACCTACCTTGATTTTGCCATCCATGATGATATAGATTCTATCTGAAATATCGTCTGGCACATAAATGTAGTTTCCTTTTTTAATCAGTTTTTTTCTAGATGTAAATTCCTTTTGTAATACATCGTTATTTTCTAACAATGAAGCCAGATCTATCTTGTGAGCATACCTTTTTGAATTGTTTTCTTGGTGCATAAATGATCCCAATTATTAAACTTCAGTATCCAATTTTAATCCGAACTTTTTGACAAAACTACCAAAATGTTGACTTTTTTCAGAAATATATTGATATTTCTCCTTTTGTGTCATGATCTGAACGGGTTTTGTTTCGTCCATATCAGGAAAGGAATCTTTATCAACTACCACTTCAAATATCAAATCATGGATGCCAGTTTCGTTTCTTATCTTTTCAAGAAGGTTTTTTTCTTGTAAGATCATGTCTTTATTTACCTGTGCTGGCACGATGATGTGTACCCTTTGATCTGTCAAACTCAAGAGTGCAATATTGAGTGCAGACTGGACACTTTTGGATGTAGATGACTCAATATATTGATCCCAAATGACTTTGATCACTTGTATATTTGTTGTTTATGGCCTAGCTTTACTGTCCTTGCTTGATTTTCAGCACATTGCTTCAATGGTGTTCAATGATAGTTGCTTTTTCTAACACTGATTGTCATACTTGTTCTGGAAAGTCACTCTTGGTACTACTTGATTCTGTCTTAGTTTTATATATTTTGATTATTTTCCTGCAGCAACTGTGTGTCAATGTAATTGAGTTTTTTTTTCCTGTGAATCTGTCGTTGTTTCAAACAGATTTTTCTCTGTGGCTTTGCCTAGATATGAGTTTACTCAGAGTGGCAAGCTCTACTTGTAGCCTCTTGCTTTAAAGTGCACGGATCCAGATCAAGACATTGATATCTTCAAAAATATTCAAACCCGAAAGTAAAAATGAAGTCTTCGCCAACGATGCTTGGTGCAAATATCGCTTTTTTAATTCTTCACTCACATCCAGGATATGAATGGTTGCTGGCATTTTGGCTACTAATAGGTCTCTAAAGTGTCCTGCAAGACCTAAAATGAAATGCTCGGCATCAAAACCTGATTTGACTATATCATCCAGTGTCAGCAATACATCCGATATGTTTTCTCTCAAGAAAGCATCAGTTATCTTGAAATAATATTCATAATCCAATAAGTTTAAATTGGCGACCACATCTTTGTATGTGATGATGTCTCCTACCGTCGAACTCGTTATTTTATCAAAAATGGTCAAAGCATCACGCATGGCGCCGTCTGCTTGCAGAGCTATGGTATGCAGCGCTTCGTTGTCGGCATTGATACCTTCTTTTTGACAGATTTTCTCCAACTGTAGCACAGCATCAGTGATGGTGATGCGTTTGAAATCAAAAATCTGGCACCTTGATAAGATGGTAGGTATGATTTTATGCTTTTCTGTGGTGGCTAAAATGAAAATTGCCCAGGCAGGCGGCTCTTCCAATGTCTTGAGAAAGGCATTGAATGCTGCTGTAGAAAGCATGTGTACCTCATCTATGATGAAGACTTTGTATTTGCCTTGTTGTGGCTGATATCGTACCTGTTCTGTCAATGATCTGATGTGCTCGACTCCATTGTTGGAGGCAGCATCGAGCTCAAAGATATTGAAAGATGCATTCTCGTTGAATGAAGTGCAAGAGGCACATTGATTACAGGCTTCGGTTTTATTTATTGGGTTTTGGCAGTTGATTATTTTGGCAAGTATCCTGGCACAAGTGGTCTTACCTACACCACGTGGCCCAGTAAAAAGAAAAGAGTGAGCCAAATGATCTGTAAATAGTGCATTTTTTAGCGTCTTGGCTATGTGATCCTGACCTACTACCTCATCAAAAGAGGTTGGGCGATATTTGCGGGCAGAAACAACAAAATGACTCATATTAACAAAATGAAGCTCAAAGATACGAAAATCTCAAACAAATTGGACTAATTCTTCCAAACCTCTTCTTCCATCCATTTTTCGATCCATTGCTCCGCAGCCACCATATCATCGTGCATCAATCGGTCTTCTTCAAGCACTGGTATATTGCTTCTCAGATCTGACATCATTTTTTCAAGTTTGTCGTTAGACTTTGCTGGTCGCCTGAATTCCATAGCCTGTGCCGCGGTCAACACTTCAATAGCCAACAATGATTTTAAGTTTTTCAGCACTTTGTGGGCTTTTGTCGCAGCATTGGCGGCCATACTGACATGGTCTTCTTGTCCCTTGCTCGAAACGATAGAGTCAACAGATGCAGGCGTACAGTATTGTTTATTTTGACTGGCTATCGATGCAGCTGTGTATTGAGCTATCATAAATCCAGAATCCAATCCTGGATACTTAGTCAGAAATGCTGGTAATCCTCGATCTCCATTGATCAATTGATAGACCCTTCGCTCTGAGATGCTACCCAATTCAGAAAGTGCTATCGCTAGGTAATCCAATACTAATGCCAAAGGTTGAGCATGAAAATTGCCACCACTGAGTATCTTGTCTTCATCGGCAAAAATGATAGGATTGTCAGTGACAGCATTGATCTCTGTATTGACAATTTCAGATGCATGAAGGATGGCTTGGTAACTCGCCCCATGTACTTGTGGCACACACCTAAACGAATAAGGGTCTTGCACACTTTGCTTTTGTAAATTTCTGAATTCGCTTTCAGCAAGCAGACTGTAGATTTCACGAGCTACGGTCAATTGACCTTCATGAGGTCTAATGTCATGGAGCAAATGATCAAAAGGAGCTATATCGCACACAAAGCCTTCCATAGATAAGGCAGAGATTCGATTGGCCAAATGAAAAAGTGCCTTAGCCTCAACGACAATTTTGGTGGCATAGGCCAATGAAAATTGTGTACCATTTAATAATGCAAGTCCTTCCTTTGATTTTAGAGATATTGGAGATATATTTTCTTGTGCCAAAGCAGCAGCAGTTTCCAACATTTCACCTTTATAATATACTTTTCCCTTGCCCAGTAGCATAAGACTCAGGTGCGCCAAAGGTGCTAAATCTCCTGATGCGCCGAGCGATCCTTGCTGAAAGATGACCGGTACAATACCAGCATTGTATATATCTATGAGTTTTTGCAAAAGCTCCACTCTGATACCTGAATATCCATGAGAAAGGTTGATGATTTTGAGCAAATGTATAAGTCTGCATAACTCCGTTGGTACCAAATCTCCCATACCGCAAGCATGAGATAAGACTAAGTTTTCTTGCAGTTTTCCAAGATTGTCATCTGATATGCGTACATTGCACAAAGACCCAAAACCCGTATTGATACCATAAATGATGGCCTTTGGGTCTTGCATCTTATTGTCTAAATATGCGCGATTGTCTTGTACCTTTTGAAGAACATTGGCCGAAAGGCGAACTTTGACACGACGCAGCATTGCTTCATGTATGTATTGAAAATCTAACAACTGTCCGTCAATAGTCAAAAAGTCCATGGTTGAAATTGGCTAAGGTAAAAAAAAGAAAGGTGCAAAATTACAAAAAATTGGCTTAATCAATATTGCAATTGCAAATGGTACGATGCATTTTATCATAACTACAATATGTCAAAATATAATTTGTTGCATACCCTTGACGTTAAACAATAGTTAAATGTCAATGTTTTAAACAATAAAAAATGATATTAATAAATTGATATACAACACTATAAGCAAATTTAACCTTTTTATTAGAATCAAGATGAAGTAACTTTTTAATGCTATAAAATGTCATTTAGATAGTTAAAAAGCAATAAAATTGTACTTTTGACAAAATTTTTAAAAACCTTTTTAAAAAAATTAAAATGAATATCAAACACTTTTTTTCGATTTTAGTCTTGGTGGCTGGAATGATGACCAATATGCAAGCCCAAAAAATAGCTCTTGTTGACATCAATGAGGTACTTTCTTCTCTTCCTGAGTACGATAACGCTCAAAAAGAATTGGACAAAATTTCTGCTACTTGGAGGCAAGAGATAGCACAGGAATTTGACAAAATCAAGAGTATGTATCTGAAATTTCAAGCTGAACAAGTACTATTGAGCGCTGATGACAAAGCTAAAAAAGAAGAAGAAATAGTCAAAAAAGAAACAGAAGTGCGCGAATTGCAAAAAGCTAAATTTGGACCTGAAGGTGCCTTATTCAAAAAGCGTCAAGAGATGGTAGCTCCTATACAAGATAAAGTGTTTGCCGCTATCGAGTCTTACGCAGCAGAGAAAGGATTTGACATCATCTTTGATAAAGGTGGAGCCACTGGTTTACTATTTGCAAATGCGGAATACGACAAAACAGCTGACCTCAAAAAGAGATTGAGCATTAAGTAATAATATTATATCAAACAACCATCACACAATTTTAAAACAAAATGAACAAAGTAATTTTAGCCCTTGCGTTTTTCGCAGTTTCTCTCAGCACTTATGCTCAGAAAATTGGCTATGTTAATTCGCAAGAAATACTTGCCACATTACCTGAAATCAAACAAGCCAATTCTGATATTGATGTCATGAAAGCTATGTTTCAGAAGAAAGGAGAAGAAATGGTCAAAGAGCTTCAAACTAAGTACCAAGCCCTTCAGCAAAAACAAACAAGCGGTGAGCTCGCTCCAGTAGAAATAGAAAAACAAGCAGCTGCCCTCAAACAAGAAGAAGCAGCTTTAGGACAATTTGAACAAACAAGCCAACAAACCATTATTGCCAAAAGCGAGGAGTTGCTTAAGCCTATACAAGACAAAGTCAATAAAGCCATCAAAGATGTAGCTGCCGAAAATGGCTTCCTTTATCTCTTTGACTCAGGTATGGGTGTAGTACTGTATGCAGATCCAGCATCTGACGCCACTAAATTAGTGAAGGCAAAATTGGGCATCGCACAATAAGCCCAAAGATGTTTAGAAACCCGAATCAACCAATAGGAATTTTTGATAGTGGCATTGGTGGCTTGACAGTTGCCAATGCCATTCATCATTTCTTACCAGAAGAAAGGTTGATATACTTTGGCGATACGGTACACTTGCCTTATGGTGATAAATCGGCAGATGCTATCAGATATTACAGCTTACGCATCAGCAAGTTTCTGCTTGAGCAAGACTGCAAAATGATCGTCATCGCTTGCAACTCGGCTTCATCAGCTGCTTATGATATGTTGCTTGATTTTTTTGAAGGCAAAGCACTCTTTGTCAATGTTGTCGATCCATTGGTCAATGCTGTGATCACCGAAGGGTATAAAAATGTAGGCGTCATCGCTACCAAAGCTACCATCAACTCATCTATCTATAGAAACAAAATCAAGGCGCTCAACCAAAAAGTAAAGGTAAATCAACTGGCTACACCATTGTTAGCGCCTATGATAGAGGAAGGATTTTATAGCGGTAACATCTCTAAGAGTGTCATCGAAAACTACCTATCACATCCAGACTTGCAAGATATAGATGCCCTATTATTGGCCTGTACCCATTATCCGCTCATTAGGACAGAGATCAACGATTATTATCAAGGCAATGTAGCCATCCTTGACTCTACTGATGTGGTAAGAGACGAAGTCAAGCGCATCTTAAGTGAAGAAGACTTGCTTTGCGATAAGCGATACGGCCATGATGCATTTTATGTGTCGGACTACACCTCATCATTTGAAGAAACGGCTCGCAACTTCTATGGCGAAGATCTTAAGCTCGAAGCGTTGCAAATCTGGACGTAGCATGATTTGAACAACTCGAACGATGAATGATTTGAACGATCCGAACGGTGATTGTTTTACATAGATGGTGAATTATCATTAAAGTAAGATGATTTAAAATTTTTCCATTTAATAGTGACCAAGCTCACTGATTATGACTACCCATTTTTCGGGCTCTTCGATTACTTGATATATAAGTCTGTCCTTCTTATTGATTCTTCTGCTCCAGAATCCTGACAAATCATGTTTTAGTGGCTCTGGCTGACCAACGCTGGAGCTACTGGCTGTGGCAAGTCTTACATCGCTTCTGCCTTTGGTCATCAAGCATGTTTATTAGGACACAAAGTCATTTACTTCAGTGTGCACAAACTCATGCTACATACTAAAATGGCACGCATTGATGGCACCATCTATAAATTCATAGAAAAACTAGCCAAGACAGCATTGCTCATAATAGATGACTTCGGTTTGGCACATTTGGACAAGCAACAACAGATGGATTTGATGGAAATAATCGAAGACAGACATGGTAAAAATGCCACCATCATAGCATCGCAATTGCCCGTGAATGCTTGGTTTGACATCATTGGCGAACCAACGATTGCAGATGCTATCCTTGATCGTCTGGCACACACATCATACAAAATTGAAATAAAAGGGGATAGTCTTAGAAAAAATCGGTAATTTTGTCATGTAATTCAAAATCATCACCCTAAAATTGGGGTGGGTCAATATCACCGGAATGGTGGGTCAGTATCACCGGAATTTATAATTATTTGGTAGGGACTAACGATTGTTTACCATTTACTCTAAATAAAAATCCAAATTTTAATGTGAAAGAAGAATCAACGATTTCAAGAAAAAAGTATGATGACACATTTGAAGACATCCTTTTTTTTAAAGACTCATTGCTTATTAAAAAAGAAGTTTCATCACATGGTAACAATGTAGATATATACGCTTACAACACTAAAAATTTTAATAGAAAAATAGTGAATAACATTTTCAATGCGACAAATGCAAAAAATGCTAACCGAAGTTATAATATAATTAAGTCTATTTACTTACGAAATTTAAAAATACAAGATCTTGCATTGGGGCATTACGGTAGGTATCATATTAATTTTAGGACTTTTAGGTTTAGCTGCGTTTGTGAAATATCCAGACAAGTTGTATATGGAAGGTCAGTTGATAGCAGGCAGCCGACCTTTAGACTTAGTTCCAAAAACTGGTGGTGTCATAGATAGTGTTTATGTGGCAGACAAAGATACTATATCATCGGGCGATTTTATATTGACTATCCAATCTACATTATTGCCATCATCGGTTCAGGAATTTTATCATTTTTCAGACAGATGGGAAAAAGTGACACACATACCTGATTATTTAGATGTTTTTGCACCTGGCAATTTGGATTTGGGAGAGTTGACGGTATCCTACTCAGGTCTGGTCAAGTCCGTGGAAGAGTTTCATCTTTTCCTTAATGATGGTTCTGTGTTCAGTAAGATCAAAGGACTAGAAAAGGAAAAGGAACACCTACAATTCATTAATCAATCGCTCCACAAGCAGGAAAATTACTATGAAAAAAATATGACTTTGACAGAAAAGGATTTTGGTAGGTTTGAAAGCCTCTTAAAGGACGGTGTGATTGCGCCCTCAGAAAAAGAAAAAGCTGAAGTATCGCTCTATACCGAAAAGAGAAATCTCGAAGCTTTCAAAAGCCAAAAAATAAACAATGATATGCACTGGACACAGCTAAACACTCAGATTAACGATCTCACTGCAGACAGGCGCAATGGTGTAAACAATCGCATTTTTAACATCCAGCAACAAATCAAAGAACTCAAAGGCTACATCAAAGAATGGGAAAATAAACATCAACTCAAAGCACCGATGGATGGTGTTATTTCCTTTACTTTACCAATCGAAGCCAATACATTTATAGAAACCAATAAGCCAGTATGTACACTCATTCCAATTCGTGGATCCAAAGCTATGACCATTGAAGGATTGTTGCCTATTTCTGCATCGGGTACCTTGCAAATTGGTCAAAGTGCCATCATAAATATTGAAAACTACCCTTCACCACAATTTGGTACTTTGAATGGTATCGTGCAGGACATTAGTCTATTACCACAAGATCAAAAATACCGAGTCAAAGTCAGTCTTCCCGATGGGCTCAAGACCAGTTATCAAAAAGTACTTCCTGAATCGGCATTATTATCTGCCAAAGTCACCATCGTTACCAAAGAGTATAGCTTGTTGGAGCGACTATTCCAAAATATCGTGGACATAATGAGGAAATCAACATCAAATTAGTAAATTTGATGAGACAGCACGCAGCTTCTATCATCATAGATCATTCACAAAACTTTTTAATTTGTTTAAAATCCCATATTTAGGCCATATCTTTGCGCAAATTTTAGAATAATATGAGTTTGGTTGAAATGAAAGTGCCTACCATAGGCGAGTCAATTACTGAAGTTACCCTATCACAATGGTTAAAAAAAGATGGTGACTTTGTCAAGGTAGATGAGGCTATTTGTGAGTTTGAATCAGATAAGGCAACTTTAGAATTTCCAGCAGAGGCATCAGGTAAATTGATTTATGTAGCCAAAGAGGGCGATGACTTACCAATAGGAGCATTAGTAGCTAGAATCGATACATCGGCAGAAGGTTCAGCATCTCCAGCTGCTCCCACATTAGCACCAACACCTGAAGTCAAACCAACACCTTCAACTGGGTCAACTCAAAATTATGCTTCTGGCCATCCTTCTCCAGCAGCAGGCAAAATCCTAAGGGAAGAAAATATTTCTGCCCAGTCCGTAAGTGGTACTGGCAAAGATGGCCGTATCACTAAGGAAGATGCCCTCAAAGCTGCTGAAAACAAATCTGCAGCACCAGCAATACCAAACGTCAGTGAAGTATCGATAGCAGATTCAGTCAATAAACAGTCTATCATTCCTGGATCAAGAGACATCAGGGTAGAAAAGATGAGCCGTATGCGCAAGACCATAGCTGCTCGGCTTGTTTCTGCCAAAAATAGCACTGCTATGTTGACCACCTTCAATGAAGTAGATCTTACTGCTATCAACGAGCTCCGTAAAAAGTACCAAGATCGCTTTGTTGCAAAGTATGGTATCAAGTTGGGCTTTATGTCGCTTTTTGCAAAAGCTTGTGCTAAAGTACTCATGGAAATGCCCGATGTCAATGCTATGATCGATGGTAATGACATAGTATATCACGATTATGTAGATATTTCTATTGCTATTTCTACACCAAATGGGTTGGTGGTGCCGCCTGTTCACAATGTTGAATCTATAGGCTTCCACGATGTAGAGCTTAAAATAAAAGAATTGGCAGATAAGGCTAAAACCGGAAAATTAACCTTAGAAGAGATGAAAGGTGGAACATTTACCATTACAAATGGCGGTATTTTCGGGTCATTGGTCAGTACGCCTATCATTAACGAACCACAATCTGCCATCTTGGGCATGCACGCTATCAAAGACAGACCAGTCGCTATTGATGGTCAAGTAGTGATCAGACCTATGATGTACTTGGCGTTGTCTTATGACCATAGGATCATTGATGGCAGTACTTCGGTAACCTTCTTGGTGAGAGTGAAGGAATTGCTCGAAGACCCAATGACACTCATGATGGATATTTAAGGTGCATTTTTGGTTTTAATTCTTTTCCCAAAAGATAACTTTATTGTATTTTTTTTTAGGCGTTTTGATGACAATTAAGGTCGTCGAATGGATTTTTAATGCTGTTTTGAAATAATTTTGAAAAATATTTTACAATGTTATTTTGAGAATTAAGGCAGAAAGCTATCTTGCATCAAAATTGGCAATTTTATTTGTCAATCACATTAATAACAGCGATATTTTTAATAAGAGTTATGGGAGAGCAGAAAGTTTCATTGGTAAGTGACCAAAAACAAATGCAAAAATTTGTCAAATCATTGCTCAATGACGTCAGTGCATTGGAATATATGTTGGACAATGAATGGGTTTGAGTCTGATGTCATCAGGATTGGTGCAGAGCAAGAGATGGTTATGGTAGATAAAACTACTTTTAAGCCATCTTTAGTAGCTATGGAGGTATTAGAAAAAATGGAGCATTATCCGTGGGTAGAAACTGAGTTGGCAAAGTTCAATCTTGAAACCAATATCGAGCCACGTGTCTTCGAAAAGGACTGTTTTGCTTTGCTAGAGAATGAAAACTCAGAAAAGCTCAATAAGATCCAAGAAGTACTCGACGGTATGGATACGTCTATAGTCTTGACAGGAATCTTGCCAACACTTCGCAAGTATCATTTGGAGATGGAAAATCTGACTCCTAAGAAGCGGTATTTTGCGTTGATGGAGGCTCTCGATAAACAATTGATTGGCCAGTCTTATGAATTAAGAATCTTAGGTATTGACGAATTGTTGGTAAAACACAGTTCACCATTGTTGGAGGCAAGCAATACCAGTTTTCAGGTACACCTGCAAGTAGCACCTAAGGAATTTGTAAAGATGTACAATATTGCCCAAGCTTTGGCTGGCCCAATGATGGCCATCTCAGCCAATAGCCCTATTGTATTTGGCAAAAGATTGTGGCATGAGACACGGATTGCTTTATTTCAACAATCATTGGATACGCGGACTACACATGATCACATGCGCGAAAGAAGTCCACGAGTCAGTTTTGGTCGTGACTGGCTCAATGAATCCATCATGGAGATTTATAAAGAAGATATTGCCAGATTTAGGGTCTTGCTGAGTAGTGATGTAGAGGAAGATTCGTTATCAACAATAAAAAATGGTGAAGTACCCAAACTCAGGGCTTTGCAAGTGCACAATAGCACTGTATATCGTTGGAATAGGCCTTGCTATGGCATCAGCGAAAATGGTAAACCGCATCTAAGGATTGAAAATAGAATATTGCCTTCAGGCCCAACTGTAATAGACGAGGTAGCTAATGCTTGTTTTTGGTTGGGATGTATGATTGGGATGGCAATGGAAGTAGATGACATTCGCACCAAAATGTCGTTTGTTGATGCAAGAGACAATTTCGGAAAGGCGGCAAAATTTGGAATTGATACTAAATTTACTTGGTTTCATGATAGGAAGATATCGGCAAGTGACCTCATTATGGAGTTAATACCAATAGCCAGGAAAGGACTGGAATCTCGCAATGTAAATAAAGAAGACATAGATAAATATCTTAGTATCATCAGTGCTAGAGCAGAAAAACACATGACTGGAGCAAGATGGATGCTGAGAGCATTTACAAAACTGCATGAAAATACCAATACTGACGAAGCACTCAGCGTATTAACCGCCACCATGATACAAAATCAACAATCCAATAAACCTGTCCACGAATGGGAATTGCCATCTATGAGTGATTTGAAAATGTACCGACCATCTCATCTGAAAGTGTCAGAATTTATGTTGACTGACCTTACTACAGTACAAAAAGATGATATTGTAGATCTTGTTGCTGAACTGATGGATTGGAATACAATAAGATATACACCTGTTGAAGATACTAAGGGCAAGCTCGTAGGTCTGGTCACAGCAAGATTATTGTTGAGACACTACATACGATGCAAACAAAACAACAGTAAGAAGACAACCTTGGTATCTGATATCATGATAGACAAACCCATTACAGTCACACAGGAGACCAATATTATGGATGCTATGAGGCTGATGAAAGAACACAAAATAGGTTGCTTGCCAGTAGTCAATGGAGACGAATTGGTAGGTTTGATTTCAGAGACTGAGTTTTTACGGATCACTGCACGACTCTTGGATAGAATGTGAATTTGAACAATTCGAATGATTTGAACAATTCGAATGAACCGATTGACGAATGAACGACGAATGATTTGAATAATCTGAATGATTTTTTTAAAAATTTTAAATTCCTCTATCTTTGGCACGACATTTGGAAATGTCATAGTATAATTTTTTGCAATATGTCTTTATTACGGGTTAGTATTTTACTGATGAGTATTGGGTTGGTGTCTTTTGATTTTAATCCTGAGGTGGCTGCCAATGATTATATAGAAGCGTACAAAGACTTGGCAATAGTAGAGATGTACCGCACTGGAATACCAGCCAGCATTACTTTGGCTCAAGGCCTGCACGAATCTCAATATGGCACTAGCAAATTGGCCAAAGAAGCCAACAATCACTTTGGTATCAAATGTAAAAGTTATTGGACAGGAAAGACCTACTATCACAAAGATGATGATTATAACAAAAGAGGTCAATTGGTGGAATCTTGTTTTAGAGCGTACGAATCAGATATTGACTCATATATTGATAGATCCAATTTCTTGATGCAGACAGAGCGCTATGCATCATTATTTGCTTATGACAAAACAGACTATCTATCATGGGCTTACGGCCTGAAAACGTGCGGATATGCCACAGATGAACAATATTCAGAAAAGCTCATTGACAAAATCCAAAAATATAATCTTCAAATTTACGACTTTTCCGAAGACCCATTTAGGCAATTGATCAAACATTGATGTAAAATTGTCTTTTAGCTAAAAATAGACCTTACCCTACTTCTTATTTTAAAACAAAATTTGTACCTTCGCACGCATTAATCATGGCAACGAATGGTAATAGGTATATTAAAAGAACAAAATTTTAGAAGAGTGTCTTTGGCACCAACTGCTATTAAGAAATTGGCTGCAATGGGTTTAAAAGCCACATTAGAAAAAGGAGCTGGAGAAAATTCTGGTTTTTCTGACACATCTTATACGGACAATGGTTTTTCGGTTTCCAGCCGAGAAGATATCCTTAAAAATTCAGATATTGTGCTTTCTATTGAGCCTATCAGTGATGATGAGATCTCAAAAATAAAAAAAGGCGCTTTATATATTTCTATGTTCGCACCTTATCAGAATGTTGAAGTTCAAAGTAAACTTGGGGCTTTTCCAATTAATGTAGTAAGTATGGACATGATACCTCGTACCACATTGGCACAATCAATGGATATACTCTCGTCAATGGCATCATTGGCTGGATATAAAGCTGTGTTGAAAGCTGCTGATCATTACAACAATATGTTTCCTATGATGATGACGGCTGCTGGCACCATACCACCTACCAAAGTGATGGTATTGGGCGCTGGTGTAGCTGGATTGCAGGCCATTGCCACTGCGAAAAGGCTCGGAGCAGTGGTAGAGGCATTTGATACTCGAGCAGCTGCCAAAGAAGAGGTGATGAGTTTGGGTGCCACATTTGTAGAGGTAGAAGGTGCCGCTGATGACAAAGGTGCTGGTGGATATGCTGTACAACAATCTGAAGAATACCTTGCTCGGCAAAGGGCTTTGGTCCAAGAAAAAGCATTAAAGTCAAATATAGTCATTGCAACTGCACAAGTGAGAGGGCGCAAAGCGCCACTTTTGATCTCAGAAGATACCATCAATAACATGAAACCAGGCTCGGTCATTGTTGACTTGGCAGCATCTACTGGAGGCAACTGTGCTTATACCGAAAATAACAAGACAATAGTTAAAAATGGAGTTGTCATCATAGGCAATTCTGATTTGGCCGATGAGCTCAATGGTGTAGCGAGTACGCTATACTCCAACAATATCTTGAATTTCCTTCAGATTGTAGTCAAAGACGGCGTCGCTACTCTTAATGAAGAAAATGAAATCATTAAATCTGCCCTCATCTCTAAAGCATAAACAATGAACCAAATATTAGACCTTATTTCAGAGAATTTTAATTTTATTTTCCTACTCATCTTGATGATTATTTTGGGATTTGAAGTCATCTCAAGGGTACCAGCAGTATTGCACACACCATTGATGAGTGGTGCCAATGCCATACATGGAGTGGTGATTATTGGTGCCATCATCGTCATGGGTCAAGCTGAAAGCGACAATTATTTGGCTTTGACTCTCGGTTTTTTAGCTGTTATTTTGGGTACACTCAATGTAGTTGGTGGTTTTGTGGTGACAGATAGAATGCTTGAAATGTTTAAAAAACGTAAGAAAAATTAAGTTTTAAATTTTAAAATTCTGATATTTAATATCAATCAAAATATATGAGCAACGGACTTTTATCATTAAGCTATCTAATAGGAAGCTTATCTTTTATCATTGGCCTCAAGATGCTTTCTCATCCAGACACAGCAAGAAAGGGAAATTTATATGCAGCCATTGGGATGACCTTGGCTATCGTCGCTACAATCTTTTTGTATGAGAAAGACGGTGTAGGCTTGGGCAACCATACGTGGATCTTTGCTGGTTTGATCATTGGGTCAATACTTGGTACTTATGCGGCAAAAAAAGTGCAAATGACAGCAATGCCGCAGATGGTAAGTTTGTTTAATGGTATGGGTGGAGCTTGTGCTGCCATTATATCAGTAGTCGAGTTTAAGCATCTCATCCATACAGGTGTTGACATCACTACGCAACCGGTGATGACAATTGTAATATTATTGGGTCTTGTGATAGGTACTGTTTCGTTTACTGGTAGTATGATCGCTTTCGGCAAACTGAATGGTAATATCAATGATAAAACATTGCCCCTTCAGCAAGTTGTCAATATTGGACTACTAATGCTTATTGTCATAGTTTTGGTAGGAATAGTGACTGGATTTATTTCTGCCGATCCAATGACGATGATGTACGTCTTATTAGCTATATCTGCACTATACGGTATATTGTTTGTAATGCCCATTGGCGGAGCAGACATGCCTGTGGTGATATCATTGCTCAATTCATTTACAGGTGTTGCAGCTGCTTTTGGTGGATTTTTGTACGATAATTCAGTGATGCTGACTGGCGGAATCTTGGTAGGAAGTGCAGGTACTGTATTGACTGTACTCATGTGCAAGGCCATGAATAGATCCTTGACCAATGTGATCGTTGGGTCATTTGGAGGCAACAAAGCTGGTGGTAGTGCTGCTGGTATAGCTGGTACTTATAAAGAAATTTCTGTTACGGATACTGCTGTTTTAATGATGTATTCCAAAAAAGTAATTATCGTACCTGGATATGGTCTTGCAGTAGCCCAAGCTCAACATATTTGCCATGAACTCGAGAAAGTCTTAGATCAAAATGGTGTAGAAGTCAAATACGCTATACATCCCGTAGCTGGACGTATGCCTGGTCACATGAATGTACTTTTGGCCGAAGCCGACGTATCTTATGACAAACTCCTCGATATGGAAGAAATAAATCCTGAGTTTGCTCAAACAGATGTAGTCTTAGTATTGGGCGCCAATGATGTGGTCAATCCAGCGGCAAAAACTGATCCCGCTTCTCCTATCTATGGTATGCCTATCTTGGATGTAGAAGACGCATCCCATGTCATAGTCAATAAGAGAAGTATGAAACCTGGTTATGCAGGAATCGAAAATGGATTGTTTTTCCAACCAAAAACATCCATGTTGTTTGGCGATGCCAAAGATGCCCTGACAAAATTGGTATCAGAAATCAAGAGCATGGCATAAGGAAAGCATTGATTATAATTTTGGAGTAAGGTGATGATGCCAATTCATGGAGGATCTTATATTGCTTATATTTTCTTCACTGATTGATAGGATTTCATCTGTTATTTTACAGCATCAAATCTCAAATCCTAATTCCTGATCAACTTACTTTATGAAAAGTAGGTTAAATTGGAAATTGGTCATAGATAAATTGATAACATTTTATGTTTTATGTCTTATATCTTGGAGTTAACTATTCGTCAACTTCTTTATAAAAATCTTCATAAATTAACTACTTCAGATGATGCATTTAAGGTATATTAGAACATGATTCATCACACTAAAGATACATTTGTCTCACACCAATGTACTTTTACTAAAAATTCGTTTTGCAGAAGAATATTCACTTGACTGCAAATCCAGTTTTGTCTTTTATGCATTTGGTCCAATATAGCATCCCACCAATGACCTTAAAACAGCTTATCTTAAATCGGACATCAAATTCATTGAAGAATAAAAGATCATCTATGTCAAAAAAGAAAAGTAATTTGGATTATCAAGCTGTTAATGTTATTTTGTTTGATAGGATTGATTAAATCCTATTAATGACAGAATTAGGATAAAATTCTTTAAAATTGAACTCATTATTAGCTATTTGGTAAAATGCTATAATGGGCAAAAAAATGTGCAAAAGCAATTACCTACATCTTTTTCAATTTCTTCTTATTAAACTATTCACACAAAATGAATTATATTATAAAATTTAATAATTTATAAGTTTGGCACAGTCTTTGTTTTATGTATAGTAACAGTAAATTTTATTCGGGGTCTCATTCCCAAAAACAGTGACCATTTTTTCATCGAATAAAAAATTTGCCATGAAATTCAATTCTCTTATTGTCCTGACATTGGTGAGTACCATTGTGATAGGATCAGCTACCTTCCCTTTATGGAGAAGCAATTTACTTCAAACTTTTATTTCAAATCAAGCGGGCTCCCATTCCCAAGAACAGTCTATTGTAGCACCTGAGTCTATCAATTGTCCAGGTCCAATGGTACTTCCTGCAAATAGTGATTGTCAAGCAGAAATAATCCTCACACCACCGATATCTACTTGTGGTAACATCACGGCGATGTCATATACATTTTCTGGTAATAATGTGACAGTAACACTTACATCGCCATTTCCAACTTCTATCAATTTGGGATTTTGGCCTTTTGGTAAATACAATGTCACTTGGAATGTCAGGGATGATTGTCCACCACTTCCGACAAGTGCTGTTTGCAATCAATTAATCGTCATTGATGATATTGATCCAGTAATTACTTGTCCAGCTGATGTTTCTGTAGGCAATAATGAAGATGGCCGCCGTATCCATAATGGAAACAGGATGATGTTTACGCCTGTCAACGTTGGTCAACCCACAGCCACCGACAATTGTACTCCAGATGCAGACATTACTTTTACGCATAATTCCCTTTATAGTATGGATCCGAATGATGCAAGTGGCGAATATCCTTTAGGTATAACTGTAGTTTGTTGGACAGCTACTGATATCAGCGGCAATAGTGCATCTTGTTGCATGAATATCACTGTTTATGATAACACACCTCCATCTATCATGTGTCCTGATACTCTCAATGTTCAATGTAGTGAGCCAGATGCTTTCCAGTATTACGCTCAGTTTTTGGCTGCAGGAGGCTCGGCTACTGATGAGACAGCATTAGATACGTCCACATTTATGCATGTGGTTGATTCTATTCAGAATCTTGTTTGTACTAATAAATATACAGTGAAGAGATTTTATAAAATAGGTGATACTAATGGAAATATGGATACATGTTTTCAGATCATCAATGTCAATGATACGACTCCTCCTACTGCCTTGTGCAAGGATATTACTGTCAATTTAGAACCAAATGGTATGGTCTCAATAACAGCCGATAGCCTTGATAATAATAGTACAGATAATTGTGGTGGTGATTTAACATTTAGTTCTGATCACAATCTATTTTTTGCTTGTAATGATGTAGTAGCTGGCGGAAAAGTGGTAGTAACTCTCATAGTAACTGACGAATGTGGCAATTCTGCTACTTGTACATCGACTGTCATGGTCATGGACATTACTCCGCCAACTATCACTTGTCCAGCTGGAGTAACAGTCAATGCAAATGAGGGCGTCTGCTATGCTACAAATGTATCAATTGGTACAGCCACCACTTCTGATAATTGTCTGCCAATGAATCCAGGTATCCCTACTTTCAATGGTGTGACTTTAACATCAACTACTCAATTTCCATCAGGTACTAATACGGTAATATGGACCGTAACTGATGGTTCTGGCAATACTGCTACTTGTGGTCAAACTGTAACAGTGGTGGATAATCAAAATCCTACCATCACATGTCCAACTAATATAACCGTCAATGCCAATGCTGGACAATGTTATGCTACTAATGTAAGTTTAGGTACTCCTACCACAACTGATAATTGTGGTGTACTTAGTACAGGTTCAACTTTGAGTGGTACGACAACCATGACTACTACTCAGTATCCAGTAGGAAGCAATACAGTTATTTGGACAGTAACAGACGTCAATGGTCTTACTGCTACTTGCAGCCAAATCGTAACAGTTGTGGACAATCAAAATCCGACAATCGTATGTCCAGAAGGCATCACCGTCAATTCAAATTCTGGTCAATGTTATGCTACGAATGTCACTCTTGGCACACCTACGACATCAGACAATTGTGGTGTACAAAGTACAAGTTCAACTTTCAATAGTGTGGTTGTGACGTCAAGCACTCAATTCCCAGTAGGAAGCAATACAGTTATTTGGACAGTAACAGACATCAATGGCCGTACAGCTACTTGTAGCCAAACAGTGGTAGTAGTGGACAATCAAAATCCTACCATCACATGTCCTACTGGTATCACTGTCAATGCCAATGCTGGTCAATGTTATGCCACTAATGTAAGTTTAGGTACAGCTACAACATCTGATAATTGTGGTGTACAAGGTATTATACCTACATTAATCGGGACAACGGTCATTGGTACCACACAATTCCCTTTAGGAAGTAACACAGTCATTTGGACAGTTACTGATAATAATGGTCTTACCGCTACTTGTAGTCAAATAGTCGTGGTAGTGGACAATCAAAATCCAACCATCACTTGTCCTGCTAATATTACCGTCAATGCCAATGCTGGTCAATGTTATGCCACTAATGTAAGTCTAGGTACAGCTACCACAGCTGATAATTGTGGTGTACAAAGTACTATCTCCACTTTGAGTGGTACAGCAACCACTACAACTACTCAATATCCTGTTGGAATCAATACAGTCATTTGGACAGTGACTGATGTCAATGGACGTACTGCATCCTGTGCTCAAACGGTTGTAGCAGTGGATAATCAAAATCCAACCATTACTTGTCCAGCTGGCATCACTGTCAATGCCAATACTGGTCAATGTTATGCTACAAATGTAAGTTTAGGCACTGCTACCACAGCAGATAATTGTGGTGTACAAAGTACTGTCTCTACACTGAGTGGTACAGCAACCACTGCAACCACTCAATTTCCAGTAGGAAGCAATACGGTAGTTTGGACGGTCACCGATGTTAATGGTCGTACTGCGACTTGTACTCAAACAGTAGTGGTAGTGGACAATCAAAATCCTACGATCACTTGTCCTGCCAATCAAGAGGCCGATTTGAATCAAAATTGCTCGTTAGTACTTCCCAATTTTACATCATTGGTTGTAAGAAATGACAATTGTATTACAACTTCGATAACACAATCACCTGTAGCTGGTACAGTTTTATTATCTTCACACAATCAGACACATACTGTAACATTTACTGTCACCGACAATGCTGGCAATACAGCCACTTGTTCGATTACGGTCACAGCCAAAGACAGATTGGGTCCAGATATTGTATGTCGTCAACCTAGAATCATATCAATAAGTGACGAACCTGAATTGTCAGCAGCATCATTTATTACTTCCGCCACGGACAATTGTGGTGGTACATTGACTTATACAGCAAGGAGAATGGGTAATTTGTGCGGCACATCGACTCCAGATGATTTTGGCAACTATGTCAATTTCTGTTGTGATGATGTCAATCAGACCATCGTCATCGTTGTAAGAGTTACTGATAGTCGAGGCAATTATACCGAATGTATGGCTTCAGTGACAGTCCAGGATAAATTAGCTCCAACCATTGTGACACCATTGCCAGATGTCAGTGTCAGTTGCGAATATCCATTAAACTTAAATAATCTAAGTGCATTCGGAACATTTGTAGCTCAAGGATCTACAAGAGGAAATATTATCATCTCCGACCCTAATACATTTTACCCACCATCAGGGTATGTAGGACAAGACGGAGTATATAGCGACAATTGTCCTAGATCAACAGTGACATTTACTGTCAGAAATTTGCTGACCATGTGTAAAACAGGTCAAATCAAAAGAGACTTTGTGGTCACAGATGGTAGTGGCAATACAGCGAGTTTTACGCAGACTATAAATGTAATTGATGTAGATAAATTTGATGCTAATGATATAACTTGGCCAAATGTCGATGTAGATTATAACGACTGTAATGTAAGCAATCCTCCTAAATCTGTCACTGGTGAGCCAATCTTAAATAACGACAAGTGCAGCCAAGCAGCAGCTACCTACACGGATATGAGTTTTGCCCATCCTATCCACTGCAAATATATACGTAGGACATGGACCGTTATAGATTGGTGTCAATACCAAACAAATGTACCTAATAGCCCAGGCAAATGGGTCTTTACCCAAAATATTTACGTAAAAAATACAGTGCCTCCAACTATTGGAAGCAAGGTCTGTAAAGATACCATCATCTGCACGGGCAATGGATGCACTGCCAATGTAACATTCAATGCAACAGGGACAGATGATTGTTTGCCTGTCAACATCAAATGGTCATACAAGATTGATATCAATGACAATGGTGGTACACCTGAATACAGTGGTACAGGATCTTCAGTGACCAATATATATCCAATGGGTGTGCACAGGCTTACTTGGGAGGCAAAAGATGGATGTAGCAATGTCTCTATGTGTTCCTTTAGATTCACCGTCAAAGATTGTAAAGCACCTGTAGCTGTAGCAAAACAAGGATTGGCCATCAATCTCACAGCTCCGATGGCTATGGCCGAAATATGGGCATCAGATTTCAACAATCTAAGTTCTGACAATTGTACACCAGCCAATCAATTGAAATATTCATTCTCATCCAATGTAAATGACAAGAAGAGAGTATTTACCTGCGATAGTTTGGGTCAACGAAAGATCGAATTTTGGGTAACAGATTTGGCTGGCAATCAATCAAAAGTCACCACTTTTATCACTGTCCAAGACAATCATGGCTTATGTCCTGACAATGGTAGAATTGTGATTGCAGGCAACGTTTATACAGAGGAGAATGCTAAAGTTTCCGACACAAAGATCATCTTAGATGGTGGAGAGACCGAGGGTAGTTTCATGACAAATGAAAACGGACAATACCATTTTGACGATTTGGCCATGTACAATAATTACCAATTGCTGCCTTACAAAGATGACCAAGCAACAGAAGGTATTTCTACTCTTGATCTCGTCTTGATCCAACGTCATATTTTGGGTATAGAAAGGCTGAATTCTCCATATAAATTGATAGCAGCAGATGCTAATAATAGTAGTTCAGTGACTGCTTCAGATATCATCGAATTGCGAAAATTAATCTTGGGTGTCAATACAAAACTTCCAAACAACACATCATGGAGATTTGTAGATGCAGCTTATGTATTTGATGATATGACGCAACCATGGCCATTTGCAGAAGCACTAAATTATGATGGCTTGGAGACCAGTATGAATGCTTCAGACTTCATAGCTGTAAAAATAGGAGATGTCAATGGCACCATTTCAGAAAACCTTTTGGGCAAGACAAGCAATAGAAGTGCTCAAAATACTTCCTTGGTGATCAATGAAGTTATGCTTTCAAAAGGCGAACTGTCCAATATACCAGTGAGTATTGAAAACCCTTCAAAGATAGTAGGTATGCAATGGAGTTTTGAATTATCTCCTGACATCCAGTATCATGGTATCGAAGCGGATGGGTTGAAACTTAGCAGCGAAAACTTTGTTGAGATCACCTATGATGGCAAGAGGTACATTACTTTTTCAGTAGATGATATAGATGGATTGAAAATCGAAGACAATAGACCACTTTTCCACATCATCGTCAAATCCAACACCAATGAGATGGTGAGTAATTTGATCAAAATCAGCAACAAGGTGACTAAATCAAAGATGTTTGGCAATGATGCAAAAGAGAATGATCTCTCCCTAAGATTCAAGACCGCAACAACAGACCAAGCATCATTTTTATCACAAAATCAGCCAAATCCTTTTAAAGACGAAACCATCATCAAGATAGGTCAAAGCGCAGAAGGTCAAGTAAATATTCTAATCTTTGATGCAAAAGGAATGGAAGTAAGCCGTCAAAGTCTCTTCTTACCTGTAGGTGAACACAATGTAGTGATCAACCAACAAAAATTGGGTGATAAGACAGGCGTATTCTTTGTCAAGATAAAATCAAATGACTTGAACGAAGTAGTCAAGATCTTGAGAATCGAGTAAGATTGTCTTTTAGGATTTACTCCCCATCAGTATATAAAGCAGAAGGAAAGGTTTGCCATTATGGTAGCCTTTCCTTCTTGAGTTTAAATTCGACCTCAATTGAACTTGAACATAAGAGTTGGTGTTTAAATAGAAACTTGTCAATATGGGTTTAATACATGCAGAAATAGAATTAATAAATGGCGATGATCTAGGTATGGTGCGTAGAAACCTCATGGATCAGGACGATGTGAAACGTATGTTTGTGACCATGTTGGTGGACTCTGGAGCTTACAATCTTTGTATCAATGAAGTCATCCAAGAACAACTGCAATTGCCAGTAGTTGAAAAACGAAAAGCACAGTTGGCTAACGGGACTATTGAAGAGTATGATGTCGTTGACAATGTACAGGTAAGGTTTAAAAATCGCGCTACTACATGTCGAGCTATGGTGCTTCCTGGCAATTCAGAGCCACTTTTTGGAGCCATTCCTATGGAAGATATGGATCTCATCATTCATCCATTAAATCAAGAGTTGCTTGTCAATCCTGAGCATCCATATTTTGCTCAAATGGTTGTCAAGTGAGATAAAGATATTTTTGTATTTTGATGTTCAAATTGATGCCTACGTTTTCATATCCTACCACTTGACTACTTTTTTAATAATAACATTCGCATTTTAAAAAAATGTCTTTTAGTTCAAGTCCATTTGACTGAAAATTAGCAATTCCAAAGACTTTTTGGCATTTCAACTCATTATTTGCTGCCATATTGACGTTTCTTTAACTTTGGTCAATAATTTGATATATATTTCATGAAAATTTCAATTTTAAAGATAAATTTTAAAAAAATATATGACATACGATAACTTTACGGTCAATGCTCAGGAAGCGATATTGAAGTCGCAACAACTGGCAGGATCATTAGACCAACAAGCTGTTGACACCATACATCTCATCAAAGGAATCTTGGAGACCGACCCATCATTGACAGAGTTTTTACTGAACAAAATGGGTGTCAATATCCCGATGTTGAAGAGAGATCTTAATGTAGAGCTCGAAAGATATCCGAGAGTAGAGGGTGGAGATAAGCAGTACCTGACCAATGACGCTAATAAGGCATTGGCAGCAGCCCGCAAAATGATGAAAGATTTTGGTGACGAATTCATCACCATCGAGCTCATGCTATTGGGCATCATCATGGGAAATGACAAAGCAGCATCACTCCTTAAAAACCATGGTGCCTCCGTAGATGGAATGAAAGCCGCCATCAACGAATTGAGAAAAGGAAGAAAAGTAACCGATCAAAATGCCGAAAACCAATACAATTCGCTTAAAAAATACGCAGTTGATCTCAACGAAAAGGCCGAAAATGGCAAATTAGATCCCATCATAGGTAGAGACGAGGAGATAAGACGTATCTTGCATATCCTGTCCCGTAGGAAGAAAAACAATCCTATCTTATTGGGTGACCCAGGTGTAGGTAAGACAGCGATTGTAGAAGGCATCGCTTGGCGAATCGTACAGCAAGATGTGCCAGAAAATCTTAAGACGAAAAAAATATTCACTTTGGATATGGCGGCTTTGGTTGCTGGAGCAAAATACAAAGGTGAGTTTGAAGAAAGGCTCAAAGCTGTCATCAATGAAGTTATTGCATCCAATGGTGAAGTCATCCTATTTATCGATGAGATCCATACGCTCATAGGTACTGGTGGAGGACAAGGCGCAATGGATGCTGCCAATATCTTAAAACCTGCTCTTGCTCGGGGAGAACTCCGAACAATAGGCGCAACAACATTGGACGAATACCAAAAGTATTTTGAAAATGACAAAGCCTTGGTAAGAAGATTTCAAACAGTAACCATTGATGAGCCATCTGTCGAAGATACTATTTCGATCCTTAGAGGTATCCAAGAGAAGTACGAAGTGTATCATAAAATAGGTATCTTGGATGAGGCATTGATCGCAGCAGCAGAACTGTCCAATAGATATATTTCTGAGCGAAAACTTCCCGATAAAGCCATTGACTTGATCGATGAAGCAGCAGCTAAATTGCGCCTTGAGCTGGATTCTGTACCTGAAGATGTTGATGAACTCGAACGCAAATTGCGCCAATTGGAGATAGAACGTGAGTTCATCAAAAAAGAGAAAGATGACAAAAAGCTCAAAGTGATCACCGAACAAATAGCCAATACAAAAGAGAAATTGGACTCTGTCAAAGCAGCATGGCAGTCAGAAAAAGAGATTGTAGATACCATTCAAAATATCCGCAAGCAAATAGAACAATTGGAATACGAAGCTCAAAAAGCTGAGAGAGAAAGTGATTTTGAAAAAGTAGCAAAAATCAGGTATGCCGATCTTAAAGAGAAGGAAGCACAACTCAAAGTAGCTACTGAAAAATTGGAACAATTGCCAGAAGACAGTCGCTTCACCAACGAAATGGTTACTGCCAATGATATCGCTGATGTCATCAGCAAGTGGACAGGCATACCAGTATCTAAGATGATGCAAAGCGAGAGAACCAAACTTCTACACTTGGAAGAAGAGTTGGGTAAGCGCCTCATAGGTCAAAAAGAAGCCGTTGTTGCTGTCGCTGATGCTGTGCGTAGATCGAGAGCAGGCTTGCAAGACGAGAAGAAACCTATTGGTTCATTTATATTTTTAGGGCCAACAGGGGTAGGAAAAACAGAATTGGCCAAGGCTTTAGCAGAGGTATTATTTGATGATGAAACAGCCATCACAAGGATTGATATGAGCGAGTTCCAAGAGAAGCATTCAGTGTCGAGACTGGTAGGTGCGCCTCCAGGTTATGTTGGATATGATGAAGGTGGCCAATTGACAGAAGCGGTCAGAAGAAGACCATATAGCATCATTTTGTTGGATGAAATTGAAAAAGCCCATCCTGATACTTTCAATATTTTGCTCCAAGTTTTAGATGATGGCCGATTGACCGACAACAAAGGCCGAGTAGCAAGCTTCAAAAATACCATTATCATCATGACTTCCAATATGGGCTCGGAGATCATTCTTGAAAATTTTGAAGACTTAGACGCTCTTGGAGATAAGCACAAAGCTGACATCATAGAAACAACCAAAATTGAAGTTTTTGACCTGCTCAAAGAAAATCTAAGACCTGAATTTCTCAACAGAATTGACGAGAAAATCATGTTTTTACCGCTTTCTAAAGCAGAAATCAAGCAGATTGCACAATTGATGATCAAAAAATTGACATCCAATCTAAAAAAACAAGAGATAGGCATTCAGTTTGATGATTCAGCCCTCAATTTATTAGCAGACTTGGGTTATGATCCACAGTTTGGAGCGAGGCCGATGGCACGTGTCATCCAAAAAGAAATCGTCAACGAATTGGCCAAAAACGTCCTGAGTGGCAAATTTAGTGCTGGAGATACTATCTATATAGGTACAGATGCCAAAGGATTTGTTTTTTCAGAATCACCAGTTGATTCAAAAGACAAGCCCAAGGTAGAAAAAAATAGTAATGTTGATAAGCTCAAAAAAGCCACCAAAGATGTCAACGATCTCGTCAAGGACATTGAGGACGACGACGACGATGAAGCATAATATAGTGGCCGAAGCATCCCCTTTTGTGGCCGAAGCATCCCTGCCTCGGACTATTCATGACAGGGAATGCTTCGGCTACTTCAATCCAGCTGATGATCTTGAAATCTACTACGGCGATTTACCTCATTGGCGACAAGATGGTGTGATTTATTTTGTTACATTCAGATTAGCTGATTCTTTGTCACAAACTCAATTGAAACAAATCATGGAAGACAGAGAGACATGGCTGAGAATAAACAGAAACAGAAATCATAATGATTTTACCAAAGAAGATTGGGAAACCTACAATGAGCTTTTTCATCAACGCATAGAAAAGTGGTTGGATGCAGGATATGGAAGTTGCGTCTTGAAAGATATTGAAATTATAAAAATTGTTGTGAATGCTTTAAAACATTTTGATGAAATAAGGTACAGATTAGACAGCTATGTCATCATGCCTAACCATATCCATATCATAGTTGCTCCATTTTCTGGATATTCATTGAGCCAAATCACACATTCATGGAAATCATTTACAGCCAATGAAATCAATAAATTCTTAGGTAAAAATGGACAATTGTGGCGTCATGAGTCTTATGACCATATCATTAGAAATGAAGAATCGCTAATAAATATCCGCCAATATATCAAATTAAATCCCGTAAAGGCTGGTATTCAACTACCGGAAATTGCGATGTTTGTTTCATAAAGTGCCTGAAGCATCTAAAGTGCCTGAAGCATCCTGCTTCAGCAAAAGCTGGAAGCGTTGGACAAACTTCAGAGCATCCTGCTTCAGCAAGGTATGCCGATTTTCCAAAGCTGGAAGCTTTGGACACACTTCAGAGCATCCTGCTTCAGCAAAAGATAAACTACTGCCAAAGCTGGAAGCTTTAGGTACATGTTTGTGTACTTTTTATACCTTTGATCCAAATTTATCTCAAGAATATGAAATACTTGATCTTTTTTACCTTTGCATTGATGCCAACATTTTTTTTATATGGTCAATCTCCTAATCCCCAATACAACAAAGTATTAGCAGATTCGCTGGGAGCAGATGATTATGGCATGAAATCTTATGTTTTGGTTATCTTAAAGACCGGTAAAGTCGATATCCAAGACAAGGAGCAAAGAGCCGCACTATTCAATGGGCATATTGCCAATATTCAACGGCTCACCAAAGAAGGAAAATTGTACGTTGCTGGTCCATTTGGTAAAAATGAATTGACCTATCGCGGGCTATTCATTCTCAATGTCAAAACGATAGAAGAAGCACAAACTCTATGTGATACAGACCCAGCAGTCAAAGCAGGTGTTTTTGATGTCGTCCTTTTACCTTGGTACGGATCAGCGGCCTTGGGCGAATACCTCAAGGTCAGTGAACAAATCAATAAATTCAAAATGTGATCATATATTTGGCTTCCTTCTGAATACTACAATATGATTTTCGGATAGTGGCTGCCTACCCAAAGCTTTAGCGTCCCAGAAAAATTCTCCAGTATTGGAGTTGGTTACTTCAACTTGGCCAACCATTTCATAGTTTTTGTCTATGTATTTTGGCATCCATTCAAAAATGTTCTTAGGTGAATCTGTGTACTCCATCCACGAAAGTCCAACCTTGCAAAAGACAATGAATTTAGGTTTGTCTTCTTCGATTTCCTTGATCATTTCTTTTTGCATTTTTACATTATAACTTTGTTTTTCCATCATACCGTATGTATAAATGTGCCCAGTAGCAGAAATTCTATCTGCATACACCATAATCTGTGGCTCTGAACCCAAAACTGCAATCTTATCTGTTGGAGAGCTATTTCTTTTGATGTAAGCAGCTATTTCTTTTGACTCTACAAATGGGTTAGTACCATAAATGTCTTTACTCAGCATATTCACATTTTTAGTTGCCCAATACGATTTATTGTGATTGTAAGAATACAACAATATAACCAATGCCGCTACTACCATTACAGCGTTTTGTACGAATGCACTTTGGGATATCTTTTGGGCCAACCAGTAGAAAAACAAACTTGAAAATAGCACCAACGATGGTATCCAAGTGATGAAATAATGCTGTCGGAAATACAGTCCTGGGCAAATGGTGAGAAACGAAAATATGAAAAATATAATCAAAAACTGCTTTTGAGCTTTTGTGTAGTCAGAAAACCATAATGTAGCGATGCCGCCCAAAGCAGTCAGCCAAACTAAAGGAAACTCTGCCCACATTGATTTGAATGAAAGATAAAACATCATTGGTGCGTCCTTCCATTGCACTACTGAAGTGGTGTATTTGCGCGCATATTCTACTGTCCAAAACCAAAATTTTGTAAAATCTCCTTGAGCACTGATCCATAGCAAAGTCAAAAGATATGGCAAAATCACTCCAAATGTAAAGATTAAGATATTGGTCAATAATTTACTAAAAGATTTATTTTGGCTATTCATCCATTCAACCAATACCATAATTCCACCCATCAAAATAAAAAATATGGCTTGTTGCTTCATTAAAAATGCAAAACCAATACAAACA